>JBMFXB010000006.1:0-77298 GCA_049964715.1 Candidatus Dormibacteria bacterium | reverse complement strand
GAACTACCGGTTACTTTGCGTGAGAACTGTCGGTTACTTTCGATGCGAATATGCAGCAGGTGGCATAATCATCATGTTCACTCTTCATTCCAGAACCCAATTTGCACACAATTCCACACACAACCAATCGGGTCCAGTGCAAACGCGATTGACCCGTAGTATTGTGCTGTCGCAGACAGCTACCATTGAACGCAGGACAGTGGCTTCTTGCAGCGGTGTTTGCAGTGTATCTAGCATGGCGTAGTGCCTCCCATGCTTGGTTGTATTCACCTTCCAGCATGGTACCTGGGGATACTATCTGACTACCGCAGTACTACCTCCAATGCATACCGTGAAAATACGGAATGCCAGAAAGGTACATGGCCTGGAATGCTTTCAATTGCATTCCAGGCCACTACATTACGATTGAACTGTCGAATCCCTGTGTTAGCGGACTCCAGCAGTAACAGGAAGCTGGCTTCGCATCCAGGCTTCGAGTGCATCATTGCTCTCCCACGAGGTAATGAGGGAGTAGCGTGGCTGGGGACCAACATTGTGGACAACATGCCACATCCGTTCGGAATCAATCACGAACTGCATGCCCTTGTGAAGCGGAATCTGTGTCTCGGTTGATGGATCGTCCTTCTCGCCGCGAAGGATAAATTTAGTCCCTGGTACATCAGTGAGCTCGAGCCATGAGCGAACAACCCATCCCTCATCCTCAGGATTCAAACGGTTGTTGTCATCGAGGTGGATTTGCTTTCTCGCCTCTTCTTCCGTACTCGGATTGAGCTTGATGATGCGAACCCGTCCGTATCGACCGTGGACACTCTCAACATATGACTTGATAGTCGGGCACGATTCTATGTTCTTTGTCCAGATACCGTCCTTGTCTGACTTGCCATGTTCCCAGAAACCATGGCACTCCATCTCACCGAGTGCACTTGCAAGAGGCGCAAAATTCGTGTCCCCACCACTCTTCCAGTCCATGTACTCCAACCCTTCCCATTCGCTTGGGTCCGGCATTGTTCCCTGATAGTCCTGAAGGATGCAAAAACCCTTCTCTTCAAGTAGTTCAAGACGACGATGCATACTCATACCTCCTGCTGCATACTGGGCTGTTCCGTGCACCATTACTTCCACAATACACGACAACTATCTATCTGTGATATGGATTCCGGCTAATAGCGAGGACTTGAGTATGACTGTCCGAGAGTCCACTCCTCAAAAACAATTTCCGCACGTGTACGCACCCAAGGCAGAAGTCCCCTGGCATGTTCGCGTTGTGTGTTCGCATCATCCCTCAGTGCAGACCGAAGTGCATTCGCGTAGATACGGTCCCAGAATCGGTCCTCATGTCCGTGCATCTGACAATACGCATCCCACAATCCTTGGATGCACGGAAGAACCCATGTACTCCAAAAATACATACGTCCCCCATCATAGAGTGGATCTCCATACATGGCAGTAGACCAGTCCACAATACCTGTCACTCTCCCCTCATTCACAAGCGTGTTACTCCACCCATAGTCACCGTGCACCAGGGCGTGCATCTGCAGATTACGGGGTGCTGAAATGGAAATCTTCTCAATGATTTCCTGACGCAGGCTGTCTCCAAGTCCCTCTCCACTGTGCAGTTCCAGGGAAGCCATCCATGCATCCCATGTCGCTACACTGCCGTTTCCAGCTTCATCCAGTGGGCCAAATCCCCTGTGTCCTTCACCTGCATCATGAATGCGCTCGAGAAGAGCCAGGACTGCTCCATATGTCGACACTTGTTCAGCGGTCGAAGCTGCAGCAAAGGGAATTCCTGGAAGTTCTTCCGAGATGCAGTATGGTATTCCCTGTATCTGGCCAACTTCGAACACTGCTGGCACTGGAATATCCTGCGGTACGATTGCCTTCACGACAGCATCCCGTGCATATGCCTCACTCTTTGCCCCTGTGCGAAGGATACGTGCTGGAGTTCCAGACAGTCGATACACATCTGACTCTGCTCCAGAACACAGATATGTACATCCAGTACTGTCTGAACGGAGTGAAGAACTCAGGAACTTCTCTACTGCAGGACTCGTGATACTCACTGTTCACTACCTGTCCGTACGTATTCCTGCCAGACACTGTTCCACCACGTCTGATACTCGTCGACTGCCGAGACACCATCACGGATGACTGCTGTGTAGATGGAAAAACCAGATCCTGGAATGAGGCCACTGCGCCTGGCATCCTTGAGGTGGAGAACAGCTCCACGAGCCTCTCCTGTCATCCCTTCAATAATCCATTGATGCGTGAAGGCAGTGCTCTGTTGCTCCGTGAGAAACCAGCAGTCCACTGTCCAGCGAAACGTTCCATACGGCTGTTTCAGACCAACATAAAACGCTTTGGGAAATCCCTTTTCCCGGGGGGAGGGGAAATGTTCCCAGTCAAAGAGTTGGATGCCGTTCCACAGATTCTGTGCAACAAGGGTGTTCATTGCTGCAATGGCTCGTTCCTGTGATGATGGATCATCTGAAACGACATAGCAGTCTATGTCTGGTGCCAACATGCAGCCATATGCAAAGCTTCCCGTATATTGAAGTCGGCCAAAGGGAGCGAGGCACCCAGCAAGATCCGTTGAGGCCAAGAATACAGTCGCTTCGTCCTGCCAGACACGTGCTTCCCGTTCGAGCTCCTCAGTCACGATCTCTCTCCTCTACCACCGAATACCACACCTTGCAGGACTTCAGCGGTCGTAATGCATCCTGCGATGTGGGCGCCATGACCATGTATTTGCTCGTCCCATTCACGTCATGAATGTGCAGGTATTTACTCTCCACGAGCTGCTGCAACAGAGCGAATCTGTTTGGCAAGTCCTTCAAGTTCCTCGGTAGACCACGGTGGACCGTCATGTGTGGAAACGAATCCTTCGTATTCATCAAAAAAACGCTCCTGGGGCCTGCTCAGCTTTCTCCAGGCTCCAATGTTCGTTCCATGTAGGGGAAACACCTTTGCATGCAAATGATTGACGCCAAATCCTTCAAATGCCATTGCGCATCGTCCTGTATCTTCAAATGTTGCATCGAGAATCAATGCCACTTGGCGCACAGCATGCATAAGGCGAGTAACCACTTCCTCCGGTACACGAAAGACGTAACTCTCATGATGGCTCTTAGGTATTACCACAGAAACACCAATAGTGTTTGGAAAGCTGGAAAGAAATGCAAGATGATGTTCATCCTCCCAGATCCTGTGGCATGGAACACGTCCTGCTACCATGTCACAGAAGACGCATGTACTCTCGTCGCTCATTGTCAGCCCCCCAATTGCCTCTACTGCGTCTACTCATTGTACGTTCCCGTATCCGACTAACGAAACGAAGCCCCACGTACTCAGCCCTCAAGAGAAATTCCAGGTGTCCGTGCTGATGCACTCGTGAGCTGTCGGAGAACATGCCGGACCCACCGCTCCTCACGACTGAAAATCGGTAAAGAACGTCGTCCGACTGCAGGTTCATTGAATGCATGGACATTCAAGAATGCATTCGTAAACTGGAGAACATCCCGTGCTTCATTCCCTGATAGAAGTGAAGTGTGGGTTCCACCATCTATGAACTGGAGTGCACCCATGCTGAGTGCATGTTTCATTCCCCAGGCAACACTTGGTGGAATGCGCTTGTTGTTGGCACCATGGATGATGAGCGCTGGACATGCAACACCCCGGAGTGTGTGCATGCCAGGCATCTGAAGAACACTTCGAATGAGGTGGATTCCCCGAGGGGATTCCATGGCATCACTCCCACGTGAGGGGATGACAGGACCCAACATTGCTGCCAGTTCCCGTGCTCCCTTCTCGAAGGAAGATTCTGATGCCACTTCACGTGGTGACTGCAGAGCTCCATTGACCACAACAAGAGATCTCACACGATCCCTGCAGTGACTGGCGAACACTTCTGCAACGGGACTCCCTGCACCAAATGTCATGATGTTCACACTCCCCCATGTGGAAGAAGCAATGAAGTTCCGAAGACCGAGCGCGACCTGTTCCACGCTCCACTGCCGAGTGGCAGCTGGCAGTTCCACAACGATGCATGTGTACCGTGCAGCCAAGGCAGGGAGCAGTGTCCGGTACCACCCTGCATCGCTATCCGGACTGTCAAGGAGTACCAGAGGTGGCCCCTGTCCCTGAATGCGGCCCGTAAGCTCCGGAATGTTCTCAACTCGTGCTGTCATACGTGCATCGTACAGAAGCATCGACGGAAACGACAATGGTTCGCCATCCCACACACTGTGCACTGCGAGCATTGGAGATCAATCCTGTACAATACTGGATGTCACACTGCTTTACGGCAGTGCATGTGCGGGAGTAGCTCAGTTGGTAGAGCGCTAGCCTTCCAAGCTGGATGTCGCGAGTTCGAGCCTCGTCTCCCGCTCCACTCATCCCTCGTCCACAGGTATCACAATGCCGGCTTCTGTTACAGCATGTACCTCTTCTGTGTCCATTGCATTTCCCTCCACTCTTCCCCTACCCACTATGATGCGAGCACCATATCCGAGCGGTAGCATTCCCAATAGGCACACGATGCCAAGAACATCACAGACACTCCGGATGCCAAAGAGTGGAATGCACCCAATGAGAACAGCAGCTCCAATACTCTGAGCAAGTGTCGCGACAGTAAGGACCATACCGCCATACGTCCCTCGCAGTGATGCAGGAACCTTCGTGAGTACCATTCCCCGATATGCTTGCCACAGTACAGCAGCACCAAGACCAATAATGCCAATGCCGAACAGTGCAGCACTCCTTCCTATGCCAATACCCACCATTCCGGTCATGAATATCACTGGTGTACACCATACATGCCACGGTCTGAGGCGCGTGGCAAGAAGGAGACCACCAGTACCAAGCAGTGCTCCTATTGCCCATGACACTCCAGCTGCTGCAAGTCCGTCATGTGAAGATGTTGCTGCAAACACTGTAATTGAACTCTGCTGACTGCCTGCAAGTCCAATTACCCCAAAACCAGCGAGAATGGCCATTTCCGCCTTTCCAATTCGCGGATTCGGTCTTGTCTTGGGGGTGTCATGAACAGCGAGGGAAGAGTGTCCCTGTAGTCGCTTCCCAGTTGCTCGAAGTCCAACGTACTCAGCAATACATGCAGCAATGATGACTACGTAGGCACCAAGCCCATGAAGCACTGCAAGAAGTGCGATAACACCTGCACCAATGAGCTTGCCAATATCAATGACCCAACCCAGGACTACTGCAGCATGTTCCTGCCCCTGCTCTCCAAGGTCTGCTGTGACATCAATGAGGGCAGCTATGCCAGCTGAGCCCCAAATGCTCGTGCTGCATCCAATGCCAAAGGAAATCCACGGAAGGAGAAACGGGTACGACCTTCCTACTCCCCATCCCAATACACTCACGACTGCGATAGCAGTTCCTGCAGCAAGTGTCGTTCTCCTTCCAGAGCGGTCACTGATCCACCCAGCAAGTGTCGGTATGAGGAGAGATGGTATCTGCCCTGCAATGACTACCAGTGTCCCTATGCCAGGACTCACTCCAATTGCATCATGTACAAGGACAAGCGACACTGCAGTGGCAATGAGATACTGTGCCCCAATAGCACACCCTATTGCAACTACCCGCCTAGATGTTCCAGGTCGGACAGCACCAAAGGCAGTCATCCGTTACTCAATCGTACGAAACTGCACGTTCTCTCTACGATGAGCCAAGGCTGCAAGATTGCGAATTTCCCGAGTACTGGCTTCCTTGCCCTGACGGGTAGCTGTGGGATCAATCCGAACTGTCCTGGATCCACAGGCTTCGACAGGTGTGAGGTCACTTCCCATTCCCCCAATCCACAAGATATCTGTTGGGGCAACGTTCCGGGTTCTCTCTATGTGTTGCAGTGCAGTCCTCCGGGACCGTTTGCCTGACACCACTTCATCGAAATCTTCCCGTGTCAATCCAGCACGATCAAGCTCGCGTTCCATGCTCTGCGCAGGCAGGCTCGATACGACAACACATTCCACACCATTTTGTCGCAAAGCTGAAAGTGTCTCACGGATGCCAGGAATTCCACGAGCTCCACCGAGCTCCCGTGAGACCTGTCTAAAATCGTTGCGAACTTCGTCAAGAGATTTGAGATCCGGCACTATCCCTGCAGCCCTGAAGATCGCCTCCCACTCCATATTTGCCTTTTTGAGCATACGAAGAACACTTGAAGGATACGGCACAGTCAGCTGATATGCAGCAAAGAGATGCTGCACAACCTCAGTTGTGTGCTGTGCAGTGTCGACAACACCACCATGTAGCTCAAAGGTCACGACTTTCGTGGGGGAATGGACTGTTTCCATGATCCAAGCATACGTATTCCACATAGACAGACGACGGACAAACTGCGTCACACCTTGTACAGGCAGGAAGCCTTAGGTACAAATCCGTGTCCTGTGAGGACAGCGTCTGCCACCTTTGACAAGTTAGTATCCGCGTTCACAACCAACCCTTAGTTAAGCATCTACCGGTCTCCAGAATACAACTGCCAGGAAGCTCCGGATGATGAGTCATGTGACGTCGACAACACCGCAATCAACCTACTCACAAAGACCATCGCCGCGTACCACAGCAGCTCACCTCATCGTGGAAGAAAGTTCGTTCGATTTACACCACGAAATGGAACTTGAACTTAAAGAGTACGCTCTGTGCGTGACTGACCCAGCCAATACGCCCTTGCCGCCTGCTTGAGGCCACAGGTTGTTACATCGGTCCTCGGAGGGCTGACCGTCTCGCAAATGGCAGTTTATAAGGATACCTATGCCCTATTACAGAATGAGGCGATAATGGCTCCTTGATAGTTAGCAGGACAGATAGAGTTCGCAATCACCTTCCGGGTCGTGACATAGGCCTCGGGCAAGATCCTGTTTTTACACATAACTTTGACTTTCTCCATGAACAAGACAGGCACGAGAACGTATAAAACTACCCTTTTTGACCCTTGCCCCGTTTCACGGTGTGACGTTCCTCAACAAGATCGAGAAAATCATCTTTCCAGTACGCCATTGTCCCCTCAGGAAGGATAAGTGCATGCGTGGGATGAATTGCCTTTACAAACTCGCGATCATGACTAACAACAATGAGTGTTCCCTTCCACTTCCCAAATGCTGCACCAGCTGCATCTCGTGAAGCTGGGTCCAGGTTGTTCGTAGGCTCATCAAGTACGAGTAGATTGAACTCCCCACTCGTAAGCTGTGCAAAGGAGAGTTTCGTCCGTTCCCCTCCGGAGAGTGTGGATGTCCTCTGCACACCGGTATCGCCAGTAATGCCAAACGCTCCCATGAGCCGACGTCGCTCCTGTACGGATAGAGCTGAACCCCCTACATTTTCATACGCAGGAATCTCCATTCGCAGATTTTCCTGTTCCTGTGCATACCATCCAACCCTCGCCATACGATCAAGACGAACTTCCCCAACATCAGGAACATCTGCTCCCGTGATAAGTCGAACGAGAGTCGATTTACCTGCTCCGTTGACACCAATGATGACAAGGCGCTCCCCACGTGCAAGCCTCAGACTGAGTTCTGAAATCACAATGAGATCGCCATATCCCTTCCACACATCATCGAGAGCAAGAACCTCAATGCCACTCTGGGGGGGGGCAGGCAGGTGGTATACCGGTGGTGTACGTTTCCGCACAGGTGCTTCTGGCCCCTGCTGTTTCATCCGTTCCACTCGTGCATCAATGGCATGTGCTGTCCGTGCACGCTTTGCACTCTGATGTCGCATGACCTCTGCAAGCTGGCTCAGGCGGTGCATCTCGCGTTGTTGGAGTCGAGCTGTCTTCTCCATGCGGGTCTCATCCTGCGCCCGAACTGTCTGGTACTGCGTGTAGTTTCCTTTGTACTGGGTAAGCCGTCCATGTTCGAGATGAAAAATTCGTGTAATTGCCCGATCAAGAAGTGCAAGATCATGACTCACAATGAGCAGGGCACCATCGTACTGGGCTAGCTCATCCATGAGCCACACCTTTGAAGATTTGTCGAGGTGATTTGTTGGCTCATCAAGGATGAGTGCATCCGTTGGCGCAAAAATTGCCCTCACAAGTTCAACGCGTCTTCGCTGCCCACCTGACAGTGCTGCGAGCTCTGATTCCACGGGAATGTCTCCCAATCCTACCCCTGCCATGAGCTTCTTGATTCTTGCTTCGGCCTCATATCCATCACTGTGCCGATATGTCTCTTCTGCAGCAGAGTACGCACTGACATGCTCCTCGCTTGGATCGTCTGACATGGTGTGGAGAGCATCTTCCATTGCAGCCTCAAGTGCATCAAGCCCCCTGGCTGCAAGAAGGTGTGACCGGATTGTCGGAAATCGCCCACTCCCCTCCCTTGGTGGAGTCTGCTGGATAAGACCAAGTTGCATAGGGGTTTCCACAGACCCAGTCACCTGAACACCCGGTGCAGGATCCCGTGAAAGAACGGATACGAGTGTGGATTTTCCTGCACCATTGAGACCAACAAGACCAATCTTTTGCCCACGTTCAATGCGGAACGACACTGGTTCCAGCAGAACTCGTGCCCCAACAGTGATACTCAAGTCTTGTGCGGCAATCATGCCTCTACCCGTCCCTCCTTGGCTTCTGCTCATTTCATTATCACGTGGATCACGCTCCTGCTGCGTTTCCTCATATTGACGATGCTTCAGGAAATCCTCTAGGATCGGACCAATGTAGGCTGCGAACGATATGCGATTGCTGCTTTGTGAAGACAATGAAGCATCCTGCCGCAGCCACCTACCACGTAAGGAAGAGTCCGTGGATTCACCTGATACACCTGTAGCAGATGCTCTCGAGCAACTTCGGAAGAGAGCTGACCTTCCAGCCATACCGAAGCCTCCTGGTCGGATTCAACGTGAACGCCGTGGTTTCCTTACGCATCTCAAGGAAGCTCCGCTCGACTGGCTCCTCGCAAGAAATGACATTCCAGGCCTCATCATGGGATGGGTCATGGGTGGTGCGACCATCATTGCTACAGGACTCGGCATACCCCTTGGAACGATGCTTGCAATCAACTGGATCATCAGCCAAGGGCCATGTGTAGCCCAGTTCATCAGGATGATCAATGAAAACAAAAAAAACGGAATCTACAATCCTATCAAATGGGATTGGTCTTGGTGGACTCGTCCACAATCCCACCAGAAGGCTGCTGTTGCAGCAACGCCTGAAGTTGCACTTGAACTTCAATTTGATCCTGCAACTTTTGTCAATCCGAAGCCAACCTTCCTTGCAAGACATGCTCCGTGGCTGGCATCAATTCCGAAGGTCGGCCCATTTGTCCTGGAGCGGCATCCGTGGCTTGCCCGAAAGATTCTCACCTACGAGTGCCGTCTCATCCTTGCTGCAGAAAGCAATCAACGAGGTGTGAAACGATTTGTTGCAGGTCAGATAGATGACTGGCTCAATCAACGGGCACGGACACCATCATTTGTTATCGGTATGGGACAGCTTGCAATTGGCAGCATGGTTGGCATCTCAACAATCCTCAACTTCGCGCTCAATGCAGTTGTTGGCTGGATACCACTCACCCTTGCAGCATTCCTTTCATGGCAGACAGGTGACCCCTACCGCATCACTCGCCCAGGCCTCCGGCAGCGGCCAACCGATGTTGCACGTCGGGTTCTCGGCTACGATACCGTAGAGTCACCAACTCCATCCATGCCTACACCTGATACGTTGCCCGGAAAGGACAGGACAGAAGTCCACTCTTCACCAGCAATAACCAAGCCAAATACTCCCATTAATCAGCAAACGCATGACAGGCATTCCACGCCGTTACTGCGACGCCTGCCAGTACGAAGAATCCTCCCCCGACCGGAACGACACCCTCTCAACGAACGCCCAAAGCGTACATATCTCAGGAATCCAAAACGTACAGCCCCTTCACGGCCATCAAGCAGTCTCGAGTAATGCCAGTGAGCGTTTTGTGGGGGTCAGGGATTCAGGCTACCTGGGTTTGCTTATATGCAGTACCACGAACTTCAGCAGCAACAAATGACTGCTCCCACTTCCTGGACTTTGGCGCCTGCCGGAGGATGTGGGGAGCTTCCATGAGCATTGTCACGACCTCATTGGACCATGCACGAAGCGCATCATTGGTCCCATTCCACGCATCTTCGCTCCGCTCCCTGCCGTAATGATCGAGCCAGAGCCCGAACACTTTGGCGACCTGCACGGGACAGGGATGGTCTGTAACATGCTCCACAGGAACACGTGTCACACGGATGTATGCTCCTGTTGCATCACTGGCAGGGCCGATGACAAATACCCTCAGTGTTCCAGTCGCATCGAGTTCCTGTCGTCCTGCAATGCCTATAAATGGTGTGCCCTGTGCCCAAGAGATGACCTGTGGAGCATCGCCCCACTGCCCATCTGCCACGCTCAGAGCTCGGTCAAAGGTATTTACTGTGAATACCTTCCCGTCTGTTCCAAGTAATTGATGGTGTTGCATGTGAATCACCTCCTGCATGCAGTCTGCAAAGAACAAGCGGACATGGGACAGACAATGCCAAATAACACTGAAGGTATATACCTTTCACTCCGTCTCAACTGTCCGCGTCGTGTCTTGGTCATCACGGTACGATAGTGCAAACAGATCCAGTGCAACCATGCCTACAAAGCAGATCTGATCACAGGTGCACGCATTCGCATGAGCTCAGCAAACAGGAAACCATTCAATACAGCAGAACTCCAGCCAGAGCCATCTGCGCAGGCGATTGTGCAATGGGTCCTTGACCATCTCGATCTGGATCAATTAGCTCAGCAATTCAATGCTCCCAAAAGCGACCATCCTGCATTTGATGACGCACAGTACGTTTGGGCTTCGGTTCGCACGAACTTATTAAAGGACGCGCAACACAACCAGCTTCCGCCTGACTCGACCAGTGCATCAACTTCCTCACCCCAGAAGGCTTCGGACACACCTCCACCAGTACCTCCCGATGATCAACATAAAACAGCACTCACGTCGTTTAAAGCGAATCTCGTTGACCTGCTCACGAGAATGCAACGCATCCCTTCCCCAAAAGCCTCCTCCGCACAAGCGATACAACTGAAAACACAGTCTCACATTCCTGCAAGTCCAAACCTTTCAACCTTGCGCAACGACACGACTGTCATTCAGGATGCATACGGCCAGTCGTTCATCCCCTATGGTGCACTGGTAGCTCTTGGCATGCCAAAGTGCTTTGTCGAATATGTTGCACCAAGTGATCCGCTTACACCACACGATGTCCACGAGCTCGAAAGGAACGGGACAGTCTACTCGCCACAGATCTCCCCAGAAAAGATACAGCGTCTGCAAACTATTGGAATAACTCCGGACATGCTTCGTAATGACAGGCTCCGTGGTGGCCGTCTATCGACGCTGGAAGACAAGAACAGGCCACATACGTATTCATTTGCTCCAATCGGACTGATCGTAAATCCCGGTGCTGTGCATGTAGTGCTCAATGGGCACATCCTTCCAGTCACACCCAATGAACAGGAAATCGAAGCCCGCCTCGAAGCCATCCTGCAGAGCAAAACCCATGGTGCAACACCAGAAGACCTGCTCACTCTTTCCCCAATGGAATCAGATCTTCGAAACCTTCTTGCACACCGTATTCTCGATGGAACACTCACGTGCAGGTTGGATGGCAATACGTTGAGGTATTTCAGTTCCACTCCAGACCATTTTTCTCCCCCCTCACCCACAGCTTTCCATGCTGCCAATCTCCTCATCTCATGGTCACAGCATGGCATCCAACAGCCTGATCCCTCACTATCAGTACTGGCAGAACATGTGCTTGCACGGTACCTCAACACAGCATTTCAGGCGTTGCCAAAAGAGACTTCCCACTTGCCTTCTCACCTCGCTGCTCTCGCTCTCGTCAAGGCCACACAAGAGGCACGTCTTGGACTCCATCCTGCCATCCTTGAAGGCCCATTGCCAGATGTCACCCGAACACATGTTCACCTCCGCACCAACTTTTTCAAACCAACTCGCATAGCTCTTAATCCACACTACTCACCCCGCAATCTCGTTCCTCCCACACATGAGACAGAAGGTCGTTCACTGTGAACACACAGCAGCACGCCAGACCCATGGACAGGAATGAGCGATGAGCAAATTGCACTACAAGTATCACTTCAGGGAAATCGAGGATGTAAAGGTTGGCATGATCTCGATCATCAAGGAAATCCGTCCTTTCCTCCTCAATGATGAATATGGCTGCATTCTCGGTGACGATACGAGTGGACGCATCCCGACACTTGTCCTTGCCCGCACAATCAACCTCTATCGTACCCGGAAAGGTCTTCCAAAGCTTCCCGTGTATTTCCTTCAGGGGGCCTCAGCTGATGACGAGATACCTGCTCTCGAAAAGCAATATGCTCTTCGACAACAATCCCTCCGTGCAGCTACTGCTGACAAGCGCATTCTTGTGGTGACTGAGGGACTCACTTCAGGCTCCTCCATCTCCCGTCTTGGTAGGCTCCTGCAACGTGATGGGATGTCTTTCGATCTCGCTGTCCTCGATGGACAGCACTTTACCCGTGATTCCTCGAGGATTACCATTCCGCAACGCTCTGCCTTGCAACCAGGAACACCTGCAACAAATCCCAGTGGCCTGACATACTCTGTAAATAATGTATTTGCTGGAAATTCCCAGCACAACGCACATACCCTTCATGCACCAACCCCATCCCTTGGGCATGCACTCTCTACGCTTTCTGGCTCACTCATGCCTATCGTTCCACTCACGACTACTTCAACTGCATCTCCCACAGTTCAGAAGCACCAGCGAGTACAACTACAGCCAGCAGATCCCATGAGAAGCAATGTCCTCGTAGACGCAGTTGACAATGTTGGCTGGCCCATTTCAACAAGGTTGTTCCTTGGCAAGAAATGGGCAGGTCAACTACGGGACAGGCAAGATCTCACAGGCTTGAAGACTGAAAAATTCCCGGATTCACTTGTCATCCGCAATGATCCAGCAATTCGTACTTCAATAAAGAACGCACGTGAGGATATCACGAATCTCGCCACGGACCTATCAACGTACCTGGAATTCAGCGATACTGCAATTCCAAGAATGCAGCCAGCACTGGAAAAACTCCTTCGTCAGATGCGTGGCCATGTCCAGCGTGACGAGATTGCCTTCATTCTTGGTGATGACACGAGTGGAAGAGTGCCAACACTCCTCATTGCATCTGCTATCAATGCGTATCGCGTCAAACAGGGACTTCCCAAACTTCCTGTGTATTTTTGTGAGGGAACTCGCGAATCTCGCAATGCAGACCAGATCCGTACGTTCGAACCCATAGCACATCGCATTGCCCAGCTTGATACGACAAAGCGTGCACTCATTGTAACCGACAATATTGGAAGTGGAGCAAGCTGCAGGAGCCTCATTGAACGGGCGCACGATCACGGATTCACTTCCATTGTTGCAACGTTCGGCGGTATTACAACACGAAGCCTGCGCACCTTCAGTCAGGATGGCCGCTGGGAAGCTGGCACAATTGGGTATTCGGGAGAGGGCAATCCAGACCTGGTCATTGACAAGGTTGAACTCAGTGGACTCACCCAACGTCGTCCGAAATTCTCACGTGGACTTGTTACTGAAGATCTGTATACACGGTACGTAATGACAGGCATCAGGCAGGATATTCGTCACATCATCTCTGCCCTCGTACCCGTACTCGTTCCACAGGCAGTTCAGCTTGATCCTGCATTTGACGAACTCGTTGACGTGCTGCTTCCTGTTCTCGATCAACTTAAACATGATTCAATAATGCCCTACACCTATGCTTGCCGCACAACTCAACCATTTAGTGGAATCGTTGTTGAAGATCCAATTGGCCGTATTCCAGGTCTTGTCCTACGACATGTCATCAATACATGGCGAAGAGAAAAAGGACTTCCACCAATTCCTCTCATTTTCCTGCCCCTCCCTGCAGGTAAGGATGCACCGTCAAATCTCGCTGACATCCTTGCTCCACTCGACCGCATGGTCGCTACCATGCCAAAGGATAGCCAACTTCTGGTTGTTTCTGGTGAGATGCGTGCTGGAAATGTCATAAAACGTATTCATGACCACCTCAAGAATACAGGCACCACATTCAGTGTATTTCCCATTGGCGGAACGAAACATGCTTCATACCACTACAAACAAAATGCCATACTTCCACAAGATGCCTACATCTACAGTTCAGATCGCATCACTCCTGAACTCAAGGCTTGTCTCATCAGCACGAACAATACTGGAATCACTCGAGTACGAAATAGGACTTCTCCCTGCACACAGGACCCTGGTCAGCGACAGTCAGTACACAACGTGCGAACAATCCTGCCGCAGATTGCAAAACTTCTCATCGACTCACTTGAATAGCACACACAGCCCAAATATTTTCCGCCTTCTCGAAGACATGAGTCATGAAATTCCGGCAAGTCGGAATCAACATTTCGACGCACTTCACAACACGTACATTCAGTGGAACCGTTTGGGATCGTAATTCACAAAGAGCTGGATTCAGCCAATCCCTGATTCATCAAGAAGGGCTTTTGCCTTTGACTCAGGAGCATCGTGAGGCAACGGTCGAGTCCGTTCCCTTTCACATGCAAGTGCAAATAGTTCCCTGTACAACTTTGCTGCACGGACATATTGATCCTTGTGGACAACCCCGATTTCCATGACTCTATTGCCATCTCCATCCGTTATGACAAAAGAGAAGACTGGATCCTTTCCCTCGCCAATACGCTTTCCGAAGAATCTTCTGGAGAAGAAGCGTGATTCGAAAGTGACATGTGCACCAAGTGCAAGTGGCACAGCAAATGTATGCGTATGCCGTTCATTGAGATTCGCTTCAATGATCTTCCCTGCTGACAGGGAGGAAAACATTCTGAGAAGACGGTCAGCGAGTTCATACCTGCTTTGCCGCTCTGCATCAGAGAGAAGCCAATCTGCAACTGTACGATACTGCTGAACTGATGCTTCCACACGGTGGAGCTCCATACCGTTTCTTGCGGGTGTTTCCATTTCTACTCCTTCTCTCCTACTGGAACAGCGGCATCATCATGTCCACCCCTCATTGCCTCGTGATACCGGGGAAGGTAGACATCATCCATGCCAACGAATTTCATTGCCTGTGCAATGTTCTTGTGGTGTGCCGTGTGTTCAATTTCTTCATACATTGCCTGACAGATTCTTCGGTACGAGGCATGACCCTGTGGAGAGGTTCGAAGCTCAATCATGTGAAGAGCCTCTCGTGCATTGAGCTTGATTGAATAGCGCATCTTGTGGCCAAGAGTCACACAGTACTGTGCCTGCTCTGGAAGTCCATGTCTGACAAGTGCCTCAAAGGCTTCTTCTGCTCTTCCTACTGCAGACCTCCACACATCTTCTTTCCCGATTTCCTTGACTTCATGCGGTACGTCGTATCCGTACATCGGAGTGAGTGCCTGCCACTGTATCGTAAGCATCCTGTGACGCTGGAGATCACGGAATGCACCAAAATCCGAAATGCAGTCAAATGTATATGCAGTGTATTCAAATCCCCTTCCTGGACGATGTCGTCTATTAAGTCGTTCGCCAGTGACTGTCCGGAATAGTTCACTTATCTTTCCGGAATCCAGAGTCTTCAATTCTTCGAGAAGATCACCAAAACTCCTGGTTGTTGCACTGTACAGCGCTCCTGCAAGCACCCGAGCCTCACCGTCCTGGTCCCACTCCACAAGCCTGATTGAGGGGCCTTCAGTACTTCGTTCTTGCGGGACATCGAATGTACGGGCTACTTCACGAACAGCAGCATCCCGATCTGCAAGATACTCTTGCCACACTCCACCTCGCTCTGGTCTGTTGATCCGTGAAACAAAGGAAGGAATGGTTGATGTGAGAGATGCTGCAATGCGCTCTCCATAGAATTTCGCCTCAGGAAGGGTATGTGCACGGAGTCGGTACACCATCTGTTCCAATGCCTGTGGTGTAGCACAGATTCCGACATTGCTCACTGTACCTGCAGGGAGCAGTGCACGTGCAATGTCGAGAGCAAGTGCACGGATTGCAATTGACATTGCCTTGCCATCACCCTGCAGCGGTATGACCTGCTCCAGATGGGAGCGGAGTTCAGGAAGTATCGCACAGTACGTATCGAAGAGTCCATCCATGGCTGCTACATACTGTGCACCAACTGGACTTGATATGACTGCCTCATCCCGGACATATCGGAAAAAACCGTTCGGCTTGTCTGTGTATGGGATGTATCGTGTTGACTGCTCAAGATATGCAGCAAGTCTGCCCCACTCCAGTTGCTTCGCAAGGAGCTGTGAAACCTGCTCACAGGCAATCTGCACCATGGCAAGCTGTGCAACAGAGTCATCGCCATAGTCGGAAAGAACGCGCTTGAAGAGATCCGTCGCACGTTCCATACCGACAGCATCACTTGCATCGCTGTCCTGAATACGGTCTGCATCCGTGAGAAACTCATCGAGGAGAAGTCTCCTGAGACTCTTTGGACTTCTGCTGTACCGGGCAAAAAGTGCAGCAGCAGTTGCTTGTGGAAGGTGGGTAAGCACAAAGACTGGCTCATCCACATTGCTCACATACTGCAGGAGCGTTGCCTGTTCATCTTTAGTGAACGGCTCCTGGAAATACGAAATCATACGAAGTTCGCTCCTCTCTGGTCACACGTTCCCTCATTGTAGTGGAACGTGCATCTCCAACAATTCAGGAATCATGGATATGATGTCAAGAGGGAACACATTCTCCACTTCCCGCAGCTACTGCGCCAGATCTCTCCTGCCAGCAATTGCACGGGCTACAGTCACTGCATCGGCATACTCGACATCAGCACCAACGGGTAGTCCATATGCAAGTCTGCTCACTCGGACTGAAGGTCTCGTTGCAAGGACTTCAGCAATGAACTGTGCTGTTGTCTCTCCCTCAACATCCGGATCTGTTGCAAGCATGACTTCCGTAATGCCCTCGTCATCTACACGTTTGGCCAGTTGGTCAAGCCCAAGCTGCTCTGGACCTATGCCATCAATGGGAGAGAGGGCACCCCAGAGCACATGGTAGACTCCGTGAAACTCACCGCTCCGTTCAATGGCAAGAACATCGAGAGGGTGTTCCACAACGCACAGAATATGGTGGTCCCTGCCAGGGTTACTGCAAATCTCGCACTTCTCCCCCTCTGCTACAAAGCCACAAACATGACAGTGACCAATCGCCTCCTTCACTTGGAGGAGGGCTTCAGCCAGTTCACCTGGAAGGGTATCAATGTCCTTAAGACAGTAGAATGCAAGCCGTTGTGCTGTCTTTGCACCAATCCCGGGAAATTTGGCGAACTCACGTGTCAGACGATCGACGGACGGAGGTATGAGAGGCACGAAAGGGGATCCCCCGCTAGAACAATCCAGGTGGAAGTCCAAGAGCCTGCTGCATGGACTGTGCTTGCTGGGATGCAGCATCCCGTGACTGATTGAGAGCATCGTTGCAAGCAAGCATCACGAGATCTGCAAGCATCTCTGCACCTTCTTCGAGTGCTTCTGCTGAAATGTCCACTGCAGTCACCTGCTGATGTCCATTTACCGTGACCTTCACTGCACCACCGCCTGCAGCTCCAGTTGCAGTAAGGTTACCAAGATCCTCCTGCATCTTCGCCAGTTGAGCCTGCACCTGCTGCAGCTGCTTCATCATTTTCGCCTGTTGACTCATGGAATTGCTCCTTAGAATTGATATCCACCACTATTCTGCAGGGGATGGAGAACGGTCTGCACTTTGGTTCGATGATTCGAGCGAGGGATCCCGCAACCGGGATTTCGTAATCTGGCTTCCAGGAAAAAGATCCGTAACCTGACGGGCAACCTCATCTGCCAAGGGAGCGGATGACGTTGGACCTTTGGCTTCATCAGCATTGAACACGATCTCAATTGTTGTCACATCGGGATTCATCTCCGAGAGCACTGCAAGGAGTGCATTCCGCTTCTCTGGCACATTCAACCGCTGGTAGTGAAAAGCATATGATGGCCGAATTGTGAGAGTTCCCTGGGAAAATCCATCAATTGTGCAGTCCCTCATGATTCCTGCAAGCATTGCATCCATACGTTGCACACGTTCAACAGCCTGTTTCCAGAGATCCTTTCCCAACGTAGCCCCAGCTGCCTGTGGACCAGGTTCCTTGTCTGGTTCAGTCTCTAGGGAATCACGTGGCTTCTCGACTGCAGTACTGCTCCCAGCAGTTGCACTTGGGGAGTCGGGCAACTTCACCATGGGGGTATCTGCACTTCGTGATGGAGCAGGAAGCGTTCCAGGGACTGTCTCCTGCGAATTGCGTGAAACAAGAGCAGTGAGAAAGAGAAACTCCACCTCACTTCTTGGATCTGGTGCATAGCGAAGTGTACCCTCATGCTTGAGAACTGTATCGAGTATCTCCACCCATGCTGACGCTGGAAGACGTGCAGGATCCACACCCTGCACTTCACCTCCCTTTGGAAGGAGTGATGCCCTGGCACATGCCATGACAAGCTCTCCTACCTGCCGGACAATTTGACGCGGGTCGACACCCAGGTCGAAGAGATCATCAAGTGCACTGAAAAGTCCATGAGCATCCTGGGTTGCAAGGTACTCCACAAGTGCAGCTATCCGTGCTGGATCTGCAAGGCCAAGGGCTGCTCGTACAGCCTCAGACGTCACATGTCCATCGACTTCCGGTACAAATGCGACAACGTATTCAAGGAGAGACAGTGCATCCCGTGCACTACCGTGTGCTGCCCGAGCAATAACGTCTGCAGCTTCAGTCTCGAGAATCCTTCCTTCCTCTTTCCCAATGTGCTCCACATGAGCAGTCAACTCAGAAAGTGACAGTCTCCGGAAGTCAAATCGCTGCACTCGGGATCGTACAGTCTCCGGTACACGCTGTGGCTCAGTCGTTGCAAGAACAAATACGACATGATCCGGAGGCTCCTCAAGTGTCTTCAGAAAGGCATTCCATGCTTCTGTTGTAAGCATGTGTGCCTCATCAATGATGTACACCTTTGTTCTGAGCATTGCAGGAAGGAAATGCACACGTTCCCGAAGACTACGCATCTCATCGATTCCCCGATTGCTTGCTGCATCGATTTCGATGACATCCATTGACCTCCCCTCAAGGATGGCCGTACATGATTCACACGTGTTGCAGGGTTCTCCTTCATGTGGATCGAGGCAGTTCACTGCCCGTGCAAGAATCCGTGCTGCTGATGTCTTCCCTGTGCCACGAATGCCAGTGAAGAGATACCCATGCGAGACAGCGCCTCCTATCACCTGATTGCGGAGCGTTGTCGTGACATGATCCTGTCCGATGAGTGCTGCAAATGTTGGGGACCGGTGTCGTCTGTAAAGGGATTGCGTCACCTTGTGGCTCCTGCACGGTTAAAATGAAAGCGTCGCGCCCCCATGTTGTTGTCCACTCCCCAGCGCTCACCCGTCTACCTGACTCGGACCAGGTGGTCTACGTCACCTTCAGACACATCGTTTACCGCTGCTTCCTTCCGGACCTGACGGGGTTCACAAGGCTGAACTGCATAGGACCTGATCGTCACCATCAGATAGGCGGAGCAGACCTGGAGCTTGAACCCCGAAATGAGGCATTCAACCCCGCTATAGCGGCTTGCGGGTACAGGGCACCGCTACTTCCCCATCTAGCGCGACACCATCATTGTACCCATTGGAGGGACTGAAGGATCGCCTGACCTCCATTCAACCTGCGAGCACCCCTGTTCCTGCTTCAGTCACATGCACCAACCACCACGTCTTTCCTGCCGCACAGTATCAGTATTCACTTGATGTGCACAGCAATCAGAACCATTCACGTATCTATGCCGTGCCTGGATGCGTAGGAGTAACACCGCCAGGTGCAAGAATGTCAAACCCATCAGGATCATCAAGGAGACCAACAGCACTTCCGGACACACCAGTTTTTCCATACTGCCAGACCCTGGCTCCAGTTGCAGGATCTATTGCAACCATTCGATTGTTGCCATCATCATTCATCATGAAAATGCCGTTTGGCAACAGTTCCACGAGCGATGGGTGATTAAGCATGCCTTGACCAGAGGTTGGCTGGTACCGGTACAGTACCTGTCCCTGGGCATTGAACTCGAGAATTGCTCCAGGCGAAGTGTAGTCAGCAATGAGATACCTGTTGGGTCCTATTTGTTGTGGATCTGACGGATACGAGATTGGAAGGCGAACTGACCACACAAGTTTTCCAGTTTGCGTGAATTCATCAACATATGAGCCATCAATTTCAGAAATCAGGATGTCACCATTTGGAAGTGGGGTATCTCCATTGGGTGCACCAAGAGAAATTGGTGGTGTCATATGGTGTCGACAAACCCTCGTTGTACCAATCTGGTTCACGATCGCATTTGTCGAGGGATTGATAAATACAACCCGGCAGTTCTGTATGTCAGCAGTAACTACATCCCCATTCTTCAGGAGATATGCATCATCTGGGGTGTTGAGATATCCAGGAGCAGATCCAGCAACACCGTAATGACCGTATGACCACATGACCTTGCCCGATGGAAAACTTATCGTCGAGACAACGTTGTTGAACTCCTGGTTCGTAACAATAAGGCTGCCGTGGTTTGCAAAGAAGGAATCATCAGCCGAAAAACCTGGAAATGAGGATGTTGTTGGGGATGGAAATTTCCACACAATTGAGCTTGCATCGTTCAGTAGCAGGAGCCTTCCGTTGTCCTGATCTGCTACCAGGAGTTGGGAGCCGAAATATGGTGTTCCTGCACCTGCAGCCCCAGCAGTTCCAAATGAGGCATTTGGTTCAACGACCTGAACTGCAGAGGTTGGTGTTCCATGCGATGTCTCCCCACCAACAATCCACAGCTTTCCATTCTGCACAGCAAATCCTGCATGGGCAACAGGAACCATGAGATTTCCTGCAGCCAGCATGGTACCTTTCTGTGGATCGAATGCCCATACTGTCTGAAGTGCATTTGAGGTAACAGCACTCCCAGTGAGTCCTCCAGCAAGATATATCGTCGTACCGAGTTGCCCAATGGCAGAAGCTTCAAGTGGAAGAGGCAGAGAGCCAACTACAGTCACATCATGAGTGGTGGGATTGAACTCCTGGATGCTGCTCACTAATTGCATAGAACTGCGGCTTGGTGACAAGTTGCCACCAAAAATGTATATCTTGCCCCCCAGGGAAGCTGCAGCTGCCTCTTGAACTGGAAAGTGAAGGTGACCAACAACTGCATATGATCCATTGCTGCGTTCTTCAAGAATGGTGGAGATCACTGCAGTGCCGTTCGTTCCCCCAATGATATACGTGCTCCCGCCTGCCATCACTGTGGCTGCTCCTGAAAGAGATCCTGGCAGGTGTCCTGTCTGCACGGGATGCAGGGAACCCGCTGAAGTCGTGTCATTTGAAAACGACTCGACACTGCTGAAAAGATTTCCACCTGATATTCCACCAGCAATGGTCACCACTCCATTTCCTGTACTTCCAGAGGCACTCTCGACTCCCTGTGGAAGGGAGCCAATCTGTGCGAGTGAACCTGTAGCCGTATTGAGCAAAAATATGCCTGGGGATGCCTGTCCTGAAGCAGTACGTCCTCCAATAACATAGAGGGATTGTCCTGTCCCTTCAGGAAGAACTGTAAATCGGCTTCCTGGATACCGGAGAGACCAGGGAAGTTCACCGGATTCAGCTGCTGCATACGTTAGAGCAACAGCTTGTGTGGGAGTCGGGGTAGCGACAACAGCAGCTTTATGAACTGTGTGTTCGGGTCCATGCACATGGAGTCGCACGACAAGAATGCTGACTATGAGGATAATGCATATTCCCGCAATGCCTACCTGCAATCGCTGTCTTCGTCGTAGTTGACGTTGATGTCTCTTCTCTGCAAGTAGTGATCTGTGCGGTGGAACGGAGTTATGCGACATAGCTTGAACCTCAAATAGCAAGGAAGTCACATCACCGATATCCTGCCTGAAGCAATCAGTTCCACCTGAGCACAACGGTGATTGATGAATTCAAGGCTATCACAATCGCATGTGTCAACCTTGACTGCTCCATGTTCGGACCAACGATCTTGCAGTAGATGCCCTGCAGGAAGTGCAGCCCTCCACCTGGCACTCAGAAAAATCACATATTCCAATCCAATTCCAGGGAATACAGCCTTCTCTCCTGCAGATGAACATTGTGTGTGTCATCCGCTCCACAATGTGTTCTGCAGTCATGCCAGTTCGTACGCGATGCAGGGAGCACTGCGCATTTCGCGTCCTATGGATAGTGTCCTCATATCTGGAAAAGACTGTGTCAGCAACTGTGTTGCACATGGAATGTATCCCTTCCGGTGAACATCCATGCACAACGTCAAAACTGCATCGGAGATCTGGGTAAGCGTCTTACTGCAGCAGCTACTGCAGTACCTCCGCCAATGACCACAAAGGCTATCCCAAAGAGAATCACCCATACTCCCGGATTGATGCCGTTGTAATCCTGGGCGATTTCAGCATTTCCTGGATTGGACGGATCATAATACACCGTAACCTGACCTGGAATAGTATCTGAACTCGTGGAAATCGTGTATTGTGCCCCGTTCACCGAGTACACGACCGAACACGTTGTCGACGTGGAAGTTCCATTGCGGTTTGATGTTCTTGTTGTGGAGCAATTGCCAAGAGTTCCAGTCGTAATCTCATGTGATGCATGCAACTGCTGGGTCTTGGCAAACATGGTAACTCCAAATACAAGTACAGCAAGTCCAATCAACGCAAAGAGAATTCCCATTGCCACTGCGCATCCGGATGATACCTGTCGATTCATGTACGGACCGCCCTGCATCCCAAAGCCAGCCTGATTCCCACTCCCACTTGAAGGAAACGAGTTCATATGTATGTGCTCCTGGTTACCTGTGCTGCATTCGTACCAGCATAATACGCAAAAAGCATTAAACTACCAAATTCGCAACAATTTCTTGTCATTTCCACAGGTTTTACCCATGCATTTACCAGATACTGATGTGCTCACTGCATTGTCACTCACAATCCACATCATGAAAGCACAGCAAAGCTGCATTCAGTAACACATTGCTAGAGTATTGTCCCAGTGCGAAACGTACATATACCTGAAATACGCATTTTTCTGGAATGCACATATCCGGATAATTGCAGCAATAATGCTGTATCAGTTCCTGTGCGCATGCTCACGTGAACTTCAGCGTGCCAAGGCAACAATTCGCTTAGCTGGCACGATACTACTGATTGCAATATTGGTGGTTGTGAAGCAATGACATGTACATCAAGTGAACCCACATAAAGCAATGCAACAGGAACTGCAGCAACCGTTACCAAGGAAAACCCCATGTTGTGTGTGCAGTTCGTACTCCTCACTACAAGAAATCTGTCATTCCTCCATCACGGAGAATGCACTGCTGAGAGTGTTCTACCAACTGCCCTGCTTGGACGAAAATGACTGCACCAGCTCTGTATCCAGTAGAGACTCTGGCCCGCCAGGGAAAAAAGGCTATAAGTAGTGCGAGGAAACCAGCGAGACTCCACCCTACGGCATGACTTATGACAAAACGTGTGCAGGGAGAAAGAGTGTGCAAAACGATTGGAAAGATGGAGAAGAAAGAATACCCGGACGCTAACGCAGTTGGTAGAACGTGCTCATATCATATGCACTACATTCCCGCATGTCACGACACAAATTGATGGCAATATGACGAAATATTCGCACTACACCCTTCTCACCATGCATTAATCATCAGAACTGTATTTGGGTCAGGTACACCATTTTGTGACACAACACTATGCGAGAACCAGCACACAATCCCTGGACCGGACAATCTGGTCCTACTGCTGCATGTGCTGCCAGTAGTAGTAACCTCCACCGAGGGCGCCTACGACAACAATGAGAAGAATAAGTATTCCTGTATTTCCACCTTGTTGTGGCTTTGGTTTTGCAACTTGGTGTTTCACGACAGGAGCAGCAAGAGGAACAACAGGGGTGCCATAGTGCACTATTGCACCTTCTGTGTTTGACTGGCCATTCGTTCCGTTCCCAACCATCCAGAATGAGGTGGGGGTCAGCTCATCAACACCGGAAAGGACAAGCCCAGCAAGGCCCGAATTGTTGAGCTGTGGATACAATGCAAAGCTGCTTCCATTCCACTGTGCTGCAAGGGCACTTCCACCTGTGCTCCCCACGCAAACGACTGTTGTATCACTGCCGAGTGCAGGTACATCATTTTTGTTGAGCTGGCTGAGGACCTGGGAAGTGGCAAGGTTGCTTTGGCCAAGGGAAGTTGCTGCATACACTGCATTGTCCTGCTCAGCAATACCGAGGTTATTCGTGACTATGCCCCATCCATTGCCACCCCAATGTTCAATGAGTGACTGATTACCGAGGCTCTGGGCATTTGTTGCCACCCCAACAGCCCAGACATCATTTGCATGAAGTGCGACAACGGCATTGAGTTGTGCAGGCTGAGTTGGGTCTGGTGTCGGAATGGCAATCATGCTCCACACAGAGCCATTCCACGAAAGCGATATGGGGTCATTTTCACCAGTATTGATGTTGTTCTCGTACCCAACTGCCCAGATGTTGGATGCACTTACTGCACTGATACTGGTGAGCTCATTGGACACATTTGCGCCTGTATCTGGACTTGGGACAATCGACCATACGCTTCCGTCGTAGTGCTCAATGAGAGTCTGATACACACTTTGGTCATTCGTGTAATACCCTACAGCCCAAATGTTGTTCGCAGCAATGGATGTCACTCCAAGTAGTCGGCTATTCTGTTGTGCATTCGTGGATGGTGTCGGGACAATGCTCCAGCTGTGCCCATTGTAATGTTCCACGAGGGGCTGTTCTGCATTTGTCACTGCTACTGCATATCCCACAGCCCAGATATCAGCCGGATTGATGACTGTGAGCCCAATGAGTGCATTGTCCTGTTGCCCAGGAAGATTGGGTGAAGAAACACGCTGCCAGCTCCTGCCGTCGTAATGGAGAACAAGCGTTTCCTTGCTGCTGGAGTTCTCAATCCACCCCACTGCCCAGATATCGTGCTCTGACCATGCGCCGATTGCATTGAGCGTACTGCTCTGTGCATTTGCAAGCACACTCACATGTTGAGGAGACCATGAGAGTGTTGCTGCATGACTCACACCCCGGGGAAGACTGAGAGCATACCCCAGCACCAGAACGACACCAATAACGATGAATGCATGAAATCGGGATGCCCGTGTTTGCCGCATCAGTGATTCTCCTTGTGATGGACTGGCGCATGAACATCAGTTGCATGTCCGCATGTGTGGCTTGTGTTCTGATCTCTGCTACTTTCGGGAGACTTCCTCCCGAATGAGAGTCTTCGTTCCTCTCCACGGAATATACGGCCTATGTTATCCCGATGGCGAAATGTCGTTATGCCAAATGCAGCTGCTGCATAGAACAGGGGAGCATACCGATGTGTCCGTGTTCCATTCACAGCAGCAAAGACGACATATCCAGCTGCACCTGTAAGGGACCCAACGGAAACCATCTTTGTTGCAGCAAGAGCCGGGACACCGAGCACTGTACCAGTCACGAACATTCGTGGATCGACAGCAACTGAGGCTCCAATGCCTGTTGCAACTCCCTTCCCTCCACGAAATCCAGCGAACACTGGCCAGCAGTGTCCAGCGATTGCACTCACACCACACACAGCCTGTCCGAGCGGTGAAAGGCCAAGAGAACGTGCAAGTTCCACTGCACCATACCCCTTTGCTGCATCGCACGCAAAAGTCGCTGCAGCAGTTGCAGGTCCTGCAACACGAAGGACATTTGTCGCTCCTGTACTCCTGCTTCCTTCAGCCCGAACATCGATACCATGACGTAGTCTCGTCAGCCAGAGACCAAACGGAAGTGAACCCAGGCAGTAACTCACTGCTGCTGCTCCCAGGATAACTGCACCCTGCTTGGGATCCATTCCAACACTCCCTGTCGCTGTTATTCAGCCATATCATACAGCTCAGCCACCCCAGCTCCTGGAATACATGTCCATGCATCTCCAGTGTGATCCGTGTTGGTGGGTAGGAGACGCTGTACCTGTTTAAGAACAATATCTGCTCTCGATGCTTCGACAAGGGCAACTACACATCCACCAAATCCTGCACCAGTAATTCGTGCTCCAAGGCATCCATCCATACGGGTAAGTGCATCGACGAGCGCATCACAAACACCATGACTCACTTCATAGTCATCCCGGAGAGAGACATGACTTGCTGTCATCAACTGCCCAAGTTCAGTAACGTCTCCCCTGCGCACAACTTCGACTGCATCACGTACACGATATTCCTCTGTAAGACAATGATGGAACCACTGTGCATTCCGTTTCCGGGGAGCCTTCTCCTCCCTGGGGCATGCACCAATCCACGAGACTCCCAAATCGTGAAGTGCATCCTGCATGGAATGCACACGACTTCCATACGGGGAGTCTGCAACTGCATGTTCGATACCTGTGTCACATACAATGAAAACTGCCTTGTTGCTGTCCCATGGGATAAAGGTGCTTGTCATTGTATGGCAGTGGAGTTCATGAAGTGCCTGCTCCCTACTCCGACAAATTGCATACTGATCCAAATGCCCTGAGGGTATGCCAAGTTCATCATGTTCAACCTGATACGCACCCTCAGCAAGCTCATCACTGCTCATGCTCTTTCCTATCCAGCATGCATACGCCCGAAGGGTTGCAATGACAACAGCTGCTGAGGATGAAAGACCCACACTTCGTGGTAGATCCGAGGATAGTGCACAGGAAAGCACCTCATCACCACCCCACTTCCGTCTTGCCCACGACAATGCTGCTAGTACCCGACCAAAATGCGCTGAAGGTGTATCGAGTGACTCCAGAAGCTCAGTCCTTGTCTCATCACGAATGCTCCACACTCTGCAGGATCCCGGAGCAAGCGCAACTGCAATGCCTCTGTTGATGGCACAACAGAGAACGTCCCCGCCAACATAGTCAATGTGGTCTCCAATGACTGTCATCCTTCCTGGTGCATACCCAACATGACTGTGAACGTCATCTTCGCCTGATGTGAGGAGTCGAACTGCCTCACGAACCACAGCAAGATCATGCACTCGTGCAGGAACTGGTAGTGCCACCTCAAACCTCCCGAGCAGCGTACCGTGCAGCACCAACAGTCATGAACCCCCCTCCGACAACAGCTGCCCAGATGTACACACCGATGTATGCCAAATACGTCCCCCATGGAAGAGGAATATTGAGTACAAATGGCAGACCGATGACAACGAATGCAATGCCAAGATAGCAGGTTGCAATGCCAAGAAATGCAAGTGTGAGCCAGATACTGACAGCTCGCCTCGGATCTGTCCAGTCAAGTCGTGGCCACATGGCCCCAAGGCCTGTTGCAATGCCTACAAGACCACTTATGATCCCAATGAGAAGAACTGTCGCCTCCACAACACCAGGAAGTGTGAGGGCATGGCGTGCCATTCCCACCCAAAGAAGGATGGATGAAAGTATCGCAGTGACAACAAGTCCTATGACAAACTTTGCTGTGATAACACTGCGTACGGGGTTTGGAGATGCCTTGATGAGCCACAGTCTGCTCCCCTCCCCCCCGATACCGCGAAGTGCAAGACCTGCTGCAGTGAAAAGACTCGTACTTGATGCAACAAAGAGTGGGGCAAGCCACGTAGTGTGAAGAACAGGAATTGGTGGAGCTGCCACACCTACATAGAGACCAAACATTATGAGAGGAAGAATGAGCATTGCAAGAAGAGATGCATCCCTTCTGATCTCGATAAAGTCCTTGATCCCAATCGTCTTCCAGATCCGGGGCCGAGCACCAAACGCATTGTCTTGCATCCGTCTCCTGGACCCTGTGTTTCCAGCACTTGCATTGCGCTCATAGCCCTCAACATACACCTGTTCTGCACCCCGGATGCAGAGCAGCGTCACAACAATGCCAACTGCAACAGTGGGAAGGAGCCACAGGAGACTGCTACCAATATTTCCTGCAAAGGCATCTGCAATTGCACGGGATGCCCATCCAATTGGTGACCACGACGAACTGAGTGGCGTGTGGGAAAAGGGTGACACTGAAACTGTCCCAAGCCCAGCTCCGCCTGTATACGATGAGATTCGAAGGACAACATTGAGTCCTGCAACGACAGTGCCTGTACCCACAACAACTATTGCTCCAGCATTCTTCACCCACTTTGCAGGCACTATTCGAAGGAGGACGACAGTCAATGCTGTCATGATGCTGAAGGTAAGAAGTACCACTGCTCCAATGGCACAGAACATGACAGGCAGTGCACTCCATGCATGGTGATATGCGATGGCACTGAGCACGAATGGAGCACTCACCACGATACCAAGACCCATGCCAACACACCACTGCACCAAAACTCTGTGCCAGATGATATGGCGGGGCGCCATAGGAATGCTCCTGAGGAGATCCAGATCCCGTGAGAAATACAGGGAACTGAGAGCAAAGGTAATTGCTGTTGCTGCAGTGAACATAGTCACAAGTGTCAGCAAACCAGCAACGAAAGCTGACGTGATATGAAGGTGCTGAAAGGAAACGACAAGCCCTGCAACACTGAAGAATGCAAATTCACCAAGAATGCCACATACCACGAGTGACCATGCAGCAACTCTCTTCGAGCGAGATCCGCGGAACATGGTGTTCCATGCCATCTGTCCTCTACGCTCAAGGAGCTTCAGCTGCACGCTCCCTCCTGTCATGTGGAACTCCCATCACCCTCGAACACTTTGATGAGCTGAAGAGCCGTATCAGTACGCTCTTTTCCTGTCAGATGGAGAAACACATCCTCAAGATGTTCGTCTCCAGTTGAAGTTCTCAGTCCCTGCGGTGAATCCACTGCCTCGAGTTGTCCCTTGTGAACAATTCCCACCCGGTCACACAGGGCTTCTGCCACCTCTAAGACATGGGTACTCAGGAGAACTGTCTTTCCCTCATTCCGCAGATGGAGCATGACATCCTTGAGTTGCCTTGCTCCAACAGGATCGAGTCCTACAGTAGGTTCATCAAGAAAGAGGATTTTCGGTTCATGAATGAGTGCTCCACAGAGGGCCAGCTTTTGGGTCATGCCACGCGAGTACGACTGCACAAGATCATTTCCGTGAGTGTCAAGACCGAACGTCTCAAGCAGTGCCTCGATTCGTGCCCGCTGCTTGTTTCGGGGGACATGGTACATATCTGCAAGAAATGAAAGCATCTCCCTTCCTGTGAGCTTTCCATACAGATTCGGATTGTCAGGCACATATCCAATAACTGACTTTGCACGAAGGGAATCAGAAACGATGTCATGACCCCATAGCCGTATACGTCCTTCACTCGGACGGAGCAGTCCCACCATCATCTTTATCGTCGTTGTCTTACCTGCACCATTCGCTCCGAGGAGACCAAAAAGTTCCCCACGGTGAACAGAGAGAGACATGTGCTGTACGGCCTGATACCCACCGAACTTCTTTGACACGTCATCGAGAACGATTGCCTCGTCTGGCATGTCTGCCATTTACGTACTCCTCATCGAGCCTGGGACCATCCCAATCCACGATATTCACCATTGCTGGGCTGGCTACCGTATCAGTGTCACACTGCAGAGTGCCTCTCTCCCAAGCATTTACTGCATTGTCACACTACCCCTCTCCTTGTGACAATTCCCGTTCGAATACATCGTGGAATGGATACCACTGCACAGGACACATTGCTATGAGTTCAGTAAATTCTCTGGCAATCCGCCCCATCACATCAGCATCGACATCATGCTTGTGAACCGGGATGGGAGGAAATGCCCGGAGAATATACCCATCCCCGGAGCGCCAGCACGCAAGTGGCATGATTGGCTTTCCTGTGTGTCTGGCAAACCAGCTCGGTGCAGAGGAAAACCTGACAGTGCCTCCACAGTACTGCACAGGAACCATTGGTCCGTGGTTACCTGGAATATCACAGAGAATTGCGACAAGACGACCGCGTTTAAGTGCACGGAGCACACCACGAGCAGCATCATCTGCAAAGTAGATCTCCATGCCATTCCGTTCACGAAGGGAACGGACTACAGCAGTCATGGTGTCAGATCCGATCGGATTCATTACTGTCGTGATCTTGAGACCAAGGGTCTGGCCAATAGCTCCAGCCATGTCCCAATTGCCAAAATGACACATGGCAACAATACCGCCACCACCAGCCCCAAGTGCATCGATATGCTTCATGCCCACAAGCTGAACATTCCTCCGAATTTCATGCGGGGGAGCAGCTGATGCCCATGCAAAGTCTGCAAGTGTACGGCCATACTCCCGAATTGACTGGAGAGCCATGCTTCGTGCTTCCTGTTCTGATGTGGCAAATGTCGAGAGAAGGTAGTTCTGTGTTGTTCGGGAAACACGCCCGGGATCGCGCATGGCAGATACACGCATTGCGAGATCCATGAGGGAATACCGGTATGGACCTAGGAGTCGTCCTGTCTCTCCTCCAAGTCGAAAGAGTCCTGCTATCGTGCGCTCATTCATGGTCGTGAGATCCTCGTGCCATGTGTTCCACTATGGCACGATCAGAAAAGTTACCGCGGACATGCCTATCGGAGAACAACGACAAGTGTATCGACAATCTTCCCGACTAGTCCCGCACTCACCATGACACCGAATACAGTCACGACAAGCACGCCTGCTGCAACCTGTGGCACACGGGATATATGCACTCCCGACTTTCGTGCTCCCTCCACACGAAACAGTGCATGTAGTACAACCCACGAAGCCCCCAACGCTACTCCCCATACGAGAAGAACGGCACCAACTACCCATGCGAAGGGAGTTGTCACTCCCTGGAGAATGCCTGCAGCAGCAAGGAAGAATACAGGAAATGGGGGAAATCCGACACTTGCTGCAAGGAGTAGTCCAACAAGTGCAGCATTCCACCTGCTCCCTGCAAGCCCCGCAAGGAGAGTGTCCCCAGTAAGATCACTCCCACTTTCCCGTGCAGCAGTGCGGAGAAGGAGAACCATGAGTGGAAGCACTATCCCTGCTCCCACAGCTACAAGTAGTGCAACAGATATTTCACCTGCAGCATCATGTGAGGCACCAGTGATGGCAATGGATCCCACCATGATAGAAGCAGCCATCACACTTGCTCCTTCACCAAGCCGAAGGAGTGAGTCATGCCGAAGTGAGCGAAGGGCGATACTGCATCCATTGACGAGAAGCAGCGCCCCAACACAGCTCACAACTGCAGTCCCGACTGTACCAGCAAGCGGAACAAGAAGACGAAACAGGATAGTTGCACCAGCAAGAATGCCACTTCCAGTCACAAGCGCAACACTTGTACTCTCTGGTCGCCAGGACATCTTGAGTCTCCAGCTGCCAAATGGAAAGAGCTGGAAAAACCAGCTCAGACCTGCAAGGAGTGCAGTCCATGAAACCACACCAAGTGGTGTGAGGTGTGAAGCAAGCCCTCCAAGTGCAGCCAGATCACCTGTGCCTGATGACATGGCACAACCCGTTACACCCAGAATGAGCAATGCCAGTGCACTTGCGAGGTCACTTCCCATTCTTCCAAGCATTGCAGCAACGTCCTCGAACGATTTCTCATGGAGGAATGATGCGACCATGGTTATCGCGATTACTGTGAGGAGCGCAATGGCCACACCCGTATCACTTGTTCGTGCAAGGGCAGAAAGCCACCCTGCCGTGAGGAGGACGAGGACTCCTGTATACGCCTCTTCACGTCCACTTCGTTCCCGGGATGGACGACACCACAGCACAACAAGCCCGAGTGCAAGTGAACCCATTGTGAGCCAGAAGCCCACGCCATCCAGCACTCCCCACTGGAAAGGCAGGACACCTCCATGTGGTGATTTCGCTGCTGTAAGACCGTGAACAATGAGAAGTTCTCCAGCACCAGCAGCTGCGAGCAGGAGTGTTCCAAAGATCCGTACAAACAGTGCTTCGAGTGCTGGCCGAAGTAGGCGATACACCTGCAGTACACCTGCTCCAGCAAGAAGCATGAGGACAGGAAGATACGCAGTGAGAATGAGTTGCTCCATGGTCATCCTCCAGTCACATGGGTGACAAGTTCTGTCACGCCGGAGTTGAGTAATGTGTCCACATGGGATGGAAAGATGCCATAGAGAAGGATGAGAACGAAAATGACTCCCAGGGCTCCCAGTTCCCCAGCTCCGAGATCCTTCGCACGAAGAAGCCGATCATGAGGCTCCGTTCCCCACAGGATCTCACGGATAGATCTGAAAAGGGCAATGGCAATGAGTACAAATGATGCAAGCAGTGCACATGCAAGGATCCTGTGCCCAGGGATGACTCCTGCGAATACTGTGAGATCACTGGTAAAGAACGGAAAGAACGGAGCACCTGAAGCTGCGATGACAAGAATCATCCACACCATGCCAAACCGTGGCATGACATGCAGAACTCCCATAGATTGAAGTGCTGGGTCATCCTTCCATCGTTCCTCCAGGAACGATGCTGCACATACAGCACCTGTCGTGACGAGCATGCTGCCAACGAGTGCATAGATTGCACCAGTGATGGCAAGTGGAGTGGGTACTGCAATAACAAACAGGATGACTGAACCCTGTGCCATGGAAAGATATCCAACAAAGCGCTTGAGGCTTTTAGTGGCTGCCATGCCTCCTGCAGCCCACAATGCGTTGACAACAGCCAGTACAGCAAACAACGTGGAAAACTGACCCGATACAGCAGGAAAGACACCCACTGTCATGACTATTGCCAGATAGCCTGCCACACGGGGTACAAGTCCGACCACAATTTCACGACTCAGGCTATCCCCATGTCTGGCCACATTGCCAAGCCACCCATGGAATGGCCAAACCCCCATCCACATTGCAAGGACCCCCATTGCTACCAGATAGAGGAGTCCACGCCCTGAGAGGAGAGCTACATGTGCAGTGAACGTCGCAGGCTGAAGGACAGGTGCAAGCAGGAGCGCGTTACCTGCCCCAGTAGCTCGTGCAAGAACGAGGAGAACTGCACTGAACACGATGATGCTCATAAACCCTGTGATTGTCCATCGACGTGAAGCTTCCATCTGGCCAATACTCAACCTCCACCCAACTGCTCCAAGGGTGAGAAAAAATCCTGCAACAAGCATCACGACATCATCAGCAAAGAGGAGCAAATTGAGCGCACCCAGAGCCATGAGCATGACTGTGACATTAGTCCGGGGATACTCACGGTCCTTCCATCGGAGGAATGTGAGTCCAAAAAAGATGGAATCAAGAGCGAAAACAAGTGTTGTCGTCACTCCATTGGACGAAAGTGCATAGCTAACTGCTATGCCCAGAAAACTGAACCACGTGTGGGATTCTGCGTATGCAGATGTCTGTCCAAAGCTGTTCACGTCATTGACCATCCACAGCGTTGCAATGGCCAGGATAAGCACTGCAATGACTGCAAGGAGTCGGATCCGTCCCCGATCTTCCTGGGTGCGCGTAGGAAAGAATGCAAGGAAGAGAGCTGTAAGCATCGGTCCAAGTACAAGTGCACTCAACAGGACATGGGGAAGCTGACCAGTTGCAGCAGTCGTACTTGGGAGTGATGTACTTGGGAGTGATGTACTCGGTGCAGTTGTGACTGGTGAGGCAAATGTTCCAGCTGCGAGCAGTCCGTGGAGAAATATGCCTGTCATCGTGCCACCCACACTGCCATCAGGATGCCAACTACTAGAAATACTGCAAATATCACGCCTGTGGAGATGCCTCCCAAACTGCTTTCAGGCTGTTCCCAGGCATGCCACTTCTCTTCCAATCGATGAAGTACTCGACGATGTCCTTCTGCCAGGGGAGCAAACACATGGTCGTCCGACCGTAGAACGAATTCTCCCCATGCAGTCGGGAGAATTTCTGTTAATGCATTCCACGCACGTGCAGTTGGCACACTGCCACCGACAATAAGAGTGCCCAATCGTTGCCGGAGTACTTCCATTTTGTTCACAAGCGATGGTTGCGGTCCACCAAGACTGGATGCCCAGAGTGCAGCCATCCCAACCCCTGCAACAAGCACGATTGCACTGATACCTGTACTTTCCAGCGACAGTGTGGGAAGCAGTGCATATACGCTACGCACCCAATCGTGGACAATACCAGCAAGAAGTGGCGGAAAGGAGATGACCTGCCAGACAGCGAGTACGAGTGCAAATATTCCCCACAGCCACTGCCCTGAACGATGAATCTCAGTGACTTTCCGTGCATCGAATCCCCGACGGTCTGGCAGGGGACCAGACAATACACGTGCAGTGACAAACGACATCCGTGCACCCACAAGAATGAGTGCAGCGAATGCAACGATACTTCCTAGCACGTCAAGCACGACATTGAGGTGACCAGATACATACGGGAATGCATTCCAAAGCACAGCTGCACTCCCCCCAAGTGTCCAGCCCAGAACCCCCACCACTCCAGCTGTACAAATGAGCAGGACACTCCGTGTCACTGGCATGACCTTTGAAACTCCCTGGATGTCACCAATGAACCGTGAACGGAACTGAACAATTAGGTGTGCGGAAATCGTATACAGTCCAGCAGCAAGTGCTACATCAGTAACTACTGTCACGATGCTCGCAACATACCCTCCAGCTGCATAGAATACGACTCCCATAAGGGCTATCCCCTGAAGCACGAGAGTAACCACATGGGCTAGATCCTCACTTGCCCAAGCGTACAGTGCACTCACTGCAACGCCCACAACTGCAAGAACAAAGATGACCATCATTGCATGCTGCACAGTCATGAAGAGTGGCATGAATTTCCAGAGAAGTACACCTGATGCAACTACACGTGCAATGTACGAGATTCCTGCAAGGGGAAGTGGTGACTCTGCTGTCGCTTCGAGAGCAAATCCGAAGGGGAATGCTCCGATGCGAAGAAGAGCTGCTCCTCCAATGCACACTGCAAGAAGTCGGGTATCGAGAAGTGTCATTCCCACATCATGAATATGACCATGGTAAGCCACTATGAAGGCATGCTGGAGTGTGATGAAGGTGAACTGATGCACAGTTGACGTTGCTGAAGTTGAAATCGAGGTTGTGCTGATATACGAGCCAAATTTCACAAAGACGAGGACACAACCTGCAAGGAGCAGTAGGTCACTCGTTCTGTCAACCAGGAAAAACTGCTTTGCCCTGTGTCTGCCCTCAGCCTGCTGCCACAAGAATGTCGAGAGGTACCACCCGGAAAATCCAATGATCATCCATGAAACGTACGTGGTTATGAGCCCCCCCGAGAGGCATGCACACATGGCACCAAATGTCATAAGAAGGGATGCAGCATACGCTCGATGCACACCATATGCCCCACGCAGCATGCGATAGCCTACCCAGGCGACGAGTGTGCACGAGGCAACAACAAGACATGCAAGGATGACAGAGAAAACACTCACATGGAGACCAAACTCAAGATCGAAGCTTGGCGCAAAAAGGGTGCCAGTGGTTGTCTGTGGTATGGAAAGCGTGAGGAATGGTACCTGCAGCTCATGCGTGTGTGATCCGAGATGAAAAAGCCAATATACTGACTCGACTGCAAGTCCAATGGTGGTAAAAATCATTCCAAGAAGACAGGTAAATGCTGCCCGACGCTGCACCTCAAAGAGAAAGGAAATCGCCAGCATTGCAAGAGGCAGTACAACCACGATCCACAGAAGTACATCGATATTCATTCCGACTCCTCCTGATGGTTCACATCATTCTGGTGGTCCTCATGCAGCATGCCTGCACTCCACAGTCGTCGTAACGCTACACGTGTTGAAGCAATGCCCATGCCGGTCGAACACACAACTGCCATTGCGCCAAGCGAAGTAAATGAGAAAAGTTGAACCTCATGATGCTGGAAGGCAACCCCTGCAGCAAGGAGAGCAATCAGACCACCAAGTCCAATGACAGCCAAAGCAACTCCCTGTCGCTCTGAATGGCGGGTCACTTCAACCCAGCCAATTCCGGCAAGAACCGCTGCAAATCCTGCACACCAGATTGCAACTGCAACACTCATTGTTGATGCCTCTTTCGTGCGACTTCTTCCCGTCGAAGGGCAATTGCTTCCTTTCGGGCAATGCGCTGTCGTTCCTGCAGTTCACGACGGCGTTGCCGTGCTAGTTGGGCATGTGTGCGGTGTCGTTCCTCCTCTGTTTCGAGAAGAACGGATCGAATGCCAACCACGCCAGTTATGGCAAGGGCGCATGCACCAAGCAATCCAAGCTCCCAGACAACGTGCACCGAGGAGAGGACATGTGGAAACGATCCTCCTGTCGCTGACTCTGCAAGGGCAACTGCTACTGCTACAAGAGCACCTGCTCCTCCAATGCTTGCTACAGACCACATGCGGTCATGTGGAGCTGTCGTGAAGGGAAGGCGAAGTGCACCCCACAGAATGCCTGCAAGTACTGCAACAATTGCCATCCAGGTTGCACCCACAACGAATGCCCATACAGCAACTCCAACGACAAGTATTCCCACAGGGAGCACTCCAGCAAGGGGATGGCTTGCTTCAATGGCGACTGCAGTCACTACGAGTGCGACTGCACACGTTCCTACCAGGACAATCCATTCCATAGACGCAGAACTCTTCCTTCGCTCCCATGTCTGTGCGGTACTTGCTCAACGATACCCCAAGAGCACACCCTTGAGTGGTCTCCCGTTGTTCACTTGTCCGATATGTCACCCTCACTGCGAGATTGACCGGCTACTGCATGCCCATCTTCTGCATCCCTTTCGCTTCGTACAGGCTCAAAGAGTGCAACGAGCAATACGAAGAGGAGAACAATGAATCCTCCAGCTATTTCCGTAGGTGAGAGATTGACAATACCTGCATTGAATGAGGTTGTGAGGAGTCCATGCAGGTTCCGTGTCGAAGGAACCTGTTGGAAGACAATGGCAACAAGAAGAAGTGCAGCCCCCAAGGCAATGCCAAATGCGAGCCAATTGCCGCTCCTTCTAGCGTGTTGAATGGCACCTGTGCAGATCAAGGCAGCAATAATGACTGAACAGATGCCGATTATTACAGTTCCCGGAGTTGCTGCTCCTGGCGTATACATCAGAATGCCTCCTGGATTATGCCACCACCAAGCACACGATCTCCCTCATACACGACACATGACTGGCCTGGAGCGACCTGCACCACTGGTGTACGGGTCATAACTTCTGCACTACCTGCCTCGATGTCACACCTGACAAGCTCGCCCTCTTCAGGAATGCCATGGGCACGCAACTGAACCATGATGTTTCGTGGCTGTGGTGTACACGATGCAGGATCGATCCACGAACACGACTCCAGCACAAGATGTTGTCGCTCGAGTGCGGATCGAGGACCAACAGTAACGGTATTTGTACTTGCTTCAATTGCCACAACGTACAGCGGCTCTGTTGAAGGAGAGACTGGACTTGAAGGAATTCTACTTCGCTGACCAACTGTGTAGAACGGAATACCCTCATGTTCCCCCACCACACGTCCATCCAGATGAACAATTGCGCCTGGCTGGTAACGACCTGCAAGCCGATTCCGGAGGTCCTCCCGTACAGTCCCGTTCACAAAGCACAGTTCCTGCGAATCTGCCTTGTTCGCAGTGGGAAGACCGTGTGCCAGAGCTTCCTCCCTCAGTGCACGCTTCGTTACTGTGTCTCCAACAGGAAAGAGTGCCTGGTCCAGCTGCTCCTGACTCAATCGGTACAGCGTATACGACTGGTCCTTTGCTACATCTTTCCCCCGGTGTATGGCATACCTATTTCCCATCAGGACTTTTCGGGCATAGTGACCTGTTGCAACATGCGTTGCCCCGACGGAACGAGCACGCTCCAGGAGAACTCCAAATTTGATCTGTTCGTTACACGTAATACAGGGATTTGGTGTTTTTCCTGCAGCATATGCAGACGCAAATGAATCGATGACTGCTGCATGAAACTCCTCCTCCAGGTCCCATGCATAGTGAGGAATTCCAAGGAGAGCTGCAACACGCCTCGCATCCTCGACTGCATCCAGGGAGCAGCAACCACGGTCACGAACCTGTTCACGGTCCTTTGGCCACAAGGCAAGTGTTATGCCAATTGTTGTGATACCAGCTGAAACGAGTCGGAGTGCTGCAACACTCGAATCCACACCTCCTGACATTGCAACTGCAACGACAGCATCGTTGGAAAGCCCTTCATCCCAGCGATGCTCTTCAGTGCAGGACATGAGCGAATTCGTGGCAGTGTTCATGTGCATATCCTCGCATATGGCAAATGGTCACTGACATCGTCATGATTGCGTGGGTACGGAAACAGGAAGAACCACATCCGGAAGAAGGCATGGCATCGCAGTATGCCCTTGTGCCCATTCAAGAGTGAACCGGGACCATGATTCAAGATGCGGCAATGCGAGAACATCTGCGACAGGAAGAAACGATCCTTCGAGTTTCTCTTCCTCACGTATCGATAGTGTTGCTTCCTCCGGTAGATCCACCACAAAAGCAAGGCCCACATGTACTCTCGATACGCCTGGTGCTGTATCGTTCACAATGCCTGCATACCGTGCGATACATGAACTGCCTGCATACACCTCCTCCTCCCACTCTCGCATGAGACCAGAAAGGATCATCTCGTCAACCACTTCTGCAGTATCTGACACATGTCCACCGATACTCACCGTGCACTGCCCATGGAGACGTGTTTCTGTTGACTGGTTCCTGCGTATCATTGCAAACACTTCTGTCCGATTGTTCCTGAAGGCAGTTGTGAAGGGAATTATCTGCTGAAGTGACTCGTCTGTCTCTGCACGACCACGCTCCACCATCTCAGGATGGGTACGTATGGCTGCAATCTGATACACACTCCCCGGGAGGAATCCTGTTGGCTCCTCCTCTTCCCACAAGTGTGTTCGCCTCACACACAATACACGCTCTTTCGACCAGTGCGCTTCTTCTGCGGGCATACCAACTCCTATGAGTGGACTGGGTGCTTCGTTGTCACGTGGGATTTGATCCGGTCAAGAGCCTTCTCGATATTCTCAATGGAAGTTGCATAACTGAGGCGAATGAAGCCTTTCCCATGTTCACCGAATGCAGTTCCGGAGAGTACACCCACACCACTTTCCTCAAGAAGTGTGCTGGCAAGTTCACTCTCGTTCCACCCTGTCTCCTCGACATTCGGGAAGACGTAGAATGCTCCCTGCGGCCGATGACACCGGAAACCTGGTATGTCATTGAGTCCATCCACGATGACATCTCGCCGACGATGAAACTCATTCACCATGGCTGTCACAGCAGCATCACTCTCCTCACTCTCAAATGCCTCAGTTGCAGCCCACTGCGTGAAAGCAGCAGCACACGACGATGTGTTGATCATGAGTGTATCCATCTTTTTTGCAATTTCTTCTGGCATCACGCCAAATCCGAGTCGCCATCCACACATTGCCCACGCCTTGCTCATTCCATCCATGAGGATGGTACGTTCAGGCATCCCATCCTGTGCGAAAAGCGACACATGGTCTGTTCCATACGTCAGTCTCCCGTAGATTTCATCACTGATGACAACGAGATTCCGATCATGTACCAGTTCTGCGATTGCAGCACAGTCTTCCTTTGTGAGGATGCCTCCAGTCGGATTGGCTGGCGTGTTGATAATGATGACCCTTGTCCTGTCCGTGATAAGGGAACGGAGTTCGTCTATATCAAGACGGAAATCATTTCGTTCACGTATTGGGCTCGCTACTGCCTTTCCCCCTATGAAGTTGATGAGGGAATGGTAAATCGGATATCCCGGATCAGGGTAAATGACCTCATCTCCAGGATTGACAAGTGACAGGAGTGCAAAGAACAGGATGTTCTTGCTCCCTGGAGTAAGTACAACATGGGATGCAGGGACCTTGACTCCTGTGCGGCGCTCGACATACGCTGCAGTCGACTCACGAACCTCCATGATTCCGCTTGCAGGAGTGTAGTGAGTAGCACCTTCGCGCATGGCCCGTGCTGCACGTTCCACGATGTTCGCAGGTGTTGGGAAGTCAGGCTCTCCAATTTCGAGATGGACGACATCCTTTCCCTGTGCTTCCAGGGCTCGTGCCCGGGCAAGGACTACAAATGCTCCTTCTGTTCCAATGTGATCCATCCGCTCAGCAAAACTAAAGTCCATCGTGTCCTACCTTCATCTCATCGGGAATCGATGCATCGTCCGCTACGACTATATCCATTACAGTGACAGATTCGACATGGGCAAGAGCAGGTCCCTCATTAAGGAGCTGTTCAAGACGGCTGAGCGCCTCAGGTTTGCCATACGCCTCACACTCCACAGTTCCAGAGACTGAGTTCCACACCGTACCTGCAATGCCCAAATTGCGTGCAGCATGGAGTACAAAAGCACGATACCCTACACGCTGTACCCGTCCGGATACACTGAATCGCTTTCCCTCAATCATTCCAGCTGAGTGTAGTTGTTCCCGAGGGAGTGCCAGAACCTGTTGACGTCTTCGTACCAGATGCATTGATGATGCCACCATAATCACCAATGACCTGGATTTTGCCTGAACCCTGTGGAATGATAAATGCGACTTCATCAAGTTGCGTAATCTTCATCGAGGAATACGCTCCTGGTGCAAGGAATGCAGGAAGAACAGATCTCGTGGGTGGTTGTTGGAGATAGAACTGTGATTGCATCGATACTGCATCAACAGTCCTGAAAACTGCAAAGACAAGCGTGCCTCCTTGTGCAAGAGGGAGTGCAAGTGGTTGGTACTGACTATCGTACGAACATGAAACGGAAACGGTGCCATTTGTACTGAGTCCTGCAAATTGAGACTGTGTCTTGAGATTCCAGCCTGAGGTGAATTCTCCTCCTGCAAACTTCGATGATGAAGCTGCTGTATAGTTACTGCGATATCGTGCAAATGAAGCAAACATCGAAGTATCGTTCGGAACATTGATTGATATCGTCCCCTGAGAATTCGCTACACGTGGCACTGCTATTGGGTTGGCGAGCGATCCCACGGGAATTTCATACTGTACTCGCCATGGATCATTCTTGGCATCCTGCGCAAAGAGAAATAGTTGTGGCGGAGCTACTGGTTTCGAAGTCGTACGTACATCCGCAAGGAAATACTTTGGCCAGCCAGACGTTTTTCCTGGATACACAGTCGTATTCCACTTTGGAGCTGCATACGTTCCACCCTCACTCATCTGTCCCATGAGCTTGAACAGTTGGTAGTACGCATTGTCTATGAGTACTGAAGCACCTTCTTCATGGAGATTCTGGAGTGAGACATCGAGGGTATTGTTCGCCTTCGTATTCGCTGCATTGTATTCCTGAACTACTGTCTTGGCTGCAGAAGTAGTGATCCCAGTTGTTGCAGTTCCACAGGCACTGACGAGTGCGCAAACTGCCACTACCCCGATACCTCGAACGAATCGTCCCATTTCCTGCTCCACCAGTTGATCTGAAGTCCATTTTCAGCCTACCACGCAATGCCATCATTGGACTTCAGCTGCTCCTGCAGGGCTAGATGCACTCATTTGGCAGATCAATGTGCTGTACAGCACCTCGTTTGACCCGAATGGCAATGACTGAGGTCGCATTCGATCCAGGTATTGCATATGTGCCAACAAACGTATAGGACCCTTCAGGCAGCACGAAGCGGAAGGGATGGTTTGGGGAGGTTGTTGCCTTCGCAAGACTGTCCTGTGACTGAAATGCATGCTCTACACCACTCTTGAACACCTTCGCGTACACACTTGCCCTGTACACAGTCACTGTCCCTGTGCTGTATGGAGGTATACCGGGAAAGCCCTGGGCTGAACATGTATCGAGATGTCCCTCGACTGTACCAGTCATGGACAAAACATGCATGGAGTGCTGTGTGGAGCTGGCACATGACACAAGCACTCCCAGTACTGCGACAAGTAATGCAATTCGTAAATCCCAATGCATCTATACTCCTCAACTCATACTGCTGTCATCACACTGGAATATAGCTACGAACTGTCATTTAACCCGTAGAAGTATGACAGGAGTGTAACATCCTGCCCGCGATCAGGAAAAGACAGCTGTATGAAACGTACCGTCACATTTACCGTGTGAGATATGAACACACGACTCTCAATATGTCCAGTGTGCAGCACGCCAGCTCCTCTTCTTGGAACAACGTGCTCGAAATGTGGTGCAAATTTGTTTGAAGTCCCTTCCCAGCAGAATGCACATCCAGCAGGAGCACCTTCACCAGAGAGTGCTGCAACAGCATCCACGTCAACACCTGCATCTGCATCAGTCCCCGATGCGAATGAACTGCAAGTTGACAAGGAAATGGAGCAGGAAGAAGCCTCCGTTGATACAGCTGATGCTGCAGCTGCAGCCCCAATCATGACTGGGGACACACCTGCCCCTTCCTCGGATGCAGTGCCATCTGAAGCAACGGAAATTGAGCCTTCATCAGGGGAGACAGAACCAGCAAGCAGCAACACTGCACAAGATGCTTCCACTCCCGATCCCGACGGGGTAGCTGACCCGGATTCCATGCTTCTGGCTCCGAAGGATGAAAATGACAATGAGGTCTTCGCTCCTGCTGAGGGCCCCATAGCTCCTCCTGAATTGCAACCTGAAGATGACACAACACCATATGCAAGTGCTTCCGCAACATGGGGTATCCGGGATACTGCTGATGGTGAAACTGGAAGTACAGGGGAAGTACAAGCTCTAGCCGATCCAGTCTCGCCTTCTTCACCTGCGCCAGCCCAGTGGGGTGTACGTGACAACATGGCTTCAGGTGTAGCTGATAGCGAACAGGTGGAAACTCCTCCAACACCTGCTTCATCCCCAACCGAGGAAGATCCTCCACTTCCGCCTGGTTTCCCCAGAACACAAGACAGTGAGGAAGCTACCTGGAATGAGGGTTCAAACAGTGAGCGTGACTATGTGCTTACTCACCCTGCATTGAGCAATGACCCTCCCCCCCTGGAAAAGCCAGACAATGAGCCCTTTTCGACGAGCGAAGAGTTTCATGAACCAGATCCACTTGCAAAATCAGAAACTGTGCCAATACGGGCAAAGCAGGTTTCCGATGTGACAGTGATGATCATTGCAATCGTTGTCATCATCATCCTTGTTGCTGTCGCTGCAGTAGTTACCCATGTCGTAAAACTGTAGAACGTGAATTCCTGATACGAATGCTCTCTCGCCGGCCTGGCATTCGTGCCAGTGTTGTGCGTGATGTATATGGTTCTTGGCTTCTATGCATAAACTGGTTCCCCGCATATACTCGAACCACATGGTACGTTCCCACGATCGTTCCCCCACTGTTTCATGGAAAGAGGCAATCCCTGCGCCAGGCGATCCCCTACCACCGGACATCGAGCAATTTCTCGCATGGCTTGCCATCGAGAAAAACAGGCCCAGTACAACTGTGCGTTCATACCGAACAGAGCTAGCCAAATTCGTCGGGTTTGTATCCCAGTACAGGGATATCACCTCCCCTGTTGCTCCTACTATTGATCGCAGTCTCCTCCACCAATACCAACTCGAACTTGCACGTCTCATCCCTCATCCACGCAGTCGGGCGCATGCCCTTGTTGCACTGCGTCAATATCTTCGATACTCCCATGACGAAGAATGGACTGCCCATGAGATGAGTCGCCAGGTGACTATTCCCCGTTACGTCTCCGGAGATCCCCATCCTGTACCTACTGAACTCGTTCCCCAACTGCTGCATGCACTGCCCAGAGACAATCTCCGGGACGAAAGAGATCGTGCACTACTGTATTTCCTGTTTTCAACGGGATGCCGGATTAGTGAGGCATGTCGAGTGAATCGACAGGATATCCGTGAAGACGGTTTCCGCGTTCTCGGAAAAGGAGGAAAGTACCGGACAGTCTTCTGCACAAAGGATGCACTTGAGGCAGTGAACGAGTATCTCCTCCACCGTGGACAGGACAAAAGTCCAGCACTTTTCATCAACGTGTCACGGAGTGGAACAGAGAATCACCGGGCTGCCCACGGCAATCGCCTCACTCCGGATGGTGCACGTCATGCTCTACGGGCACTGAAGCGACGGATGGGAAACACACCAGAACGTGCAGCCCTCTTTGATCACCTCACAAGTCCCCATGCTGCCCGACACACCACAGCAACTACCCTTCTTGAGGCAACTGGTGGTGATGTCCGCCTCGTGCAGGAAGTACTTGGACATGCAACACTCGAAACGCTCAAGGTATACACAGAAATTACGGACCGAAGAAAACGAGCTGCATATTCACAGCTCGAGGACTATCTGGATGAGGTTGACCACGGGAAACAATGAACTCATTTTCGTCGGAGATGCAGGATTCAAAATATATCGGTATAGGTAGGTGAACAAGACTTTGGTAAAAGTCGTCGGTTGTGTACGGAAAAGTGTGCAAAAAGGGTTGTGGAACTGCAGTGACGTTCATCGACGTAGCCACGTTCAGTAAGCAAGTCGACGCTTGCGCTCAATACCTCTCGAAGGGCCGCCAGGTAGCCTTGACAGGGCTTCACATTCTCCCGCCCAGGAAAAATGCATCACATCAGTGTGAATTCAGTCAGTGCAGATCCGCAAGCCCACCTGCAACGCTGTTCCACCGTGGGATATCAGTTGCAATATATGGCGTTATCCGGTCAACAAGACCCTGGTACCGGGCATGAAGCAATCGCGGTATCTCATCCCATCTTCCTGAAATCACCACTTCATCAAGAAGTGCATCGGGAATGAGTGCAGGCATTTTCTCCCACTCCCCACGAACTGACATGCGGTGAAGGTCATCGCACACATCACCAAAGCCTGCATGTTCAACAACATGACGATACGCAGGTGTCGAGGCATAAAATGCAATCTGCCCACGGAACTGCTCACGCAGCAGGGAAATTTCCTCATCACTCTCACCAGCTGCAATCATCACACTTGCTGAGAGTTCGATGTCCCCCTGGACCATACGTTCGGAGCGCCCATCATCACACCGAACCTGAACGATGTCCGAGAGGTATTCCTTCGTGTGGAGGGGATGGAGATGAATTCCCTCAACCTCACGTGCAGCAAGATCCAACATCCGTTCCGAGACTGCAGCAAGGTAGATCTTAGGATATGGTGATGGCAGGTCAAGCGATCCTGGATTGAAAAACGGTGTCATGAGGGTGTGGTGATAGTACGGACCCTCATACGAGAGCGCACCCCCTTCCTGCCAGCAGGTCCAGATTGCCCGTATCGCACGGATTGCATCCTGCATCCGCTCAACTGGATGATCCCCAGCAACGCTGTACCTGCGCTCATTGTGTGCACGTACCTGTGCACCAAGTCCGAGAATGAATCGACCCTTACTCACCCGCTGGAGATCCCATGCAGACTGTGCATGCACCATGGGGCTTCTCGGAAACGTCACGGTAATTGCAGTACCCATGACAAGTCGATTCGTACGCTCTGCAACTGGTACGAGTGCAAGATACGGATCATGTCCAACTTCTGTGCTCCAAATGCCAGCAATGTTTCCTCCATCTGTCTCAACAATTTGAGTGAGGTCAGTACCAACTGGGCCAACAGGCAGATCCAGAAGAAGCGGGGAGTCAGTTCGTGTCATGGGAGCATCCTCATGTATCAGGTAGTCTTGTGTGCTGTAGCAAACGTGAAGCCGAGATGAAAGGTGTAGGCTCCATCACCAAGTTCCTCCATCCGTCGATCGAGACGAGCATACAACTCCTGCAGTCGTGCCTTCCCCATACCGGAAAGAAGAATGTGGGGGTATGGTCCAAGCCATTCCATAATTTCGCACCATTCCTTGGCACTTGTCGCTGTGATACCTGTCACGAGATGTGTCGTAGCAATCTGGCGGAAGCCTGCTTCCCGAAGAATTGCTGTGAGCACCCGTGGCTCTCCAAGTGCTGCCCTGTCTGCAGAAAGACGTGGTGGAATGACAGGGTGCCTCTGCTCTTCCTCACGAAGAAGGGCAAAGAAGAGTTCCTGTGCAGGAGTGGAAAGACTTCGCTGCCGGCACGACACAATACAGCGACCTCCTTCTGCAAGAACCCTGTACGCCTCATGCAAGCTCTCCTTTGGCTCATACAGGTACGGAAGTGTCTGCCCATACGTAATGACATCAATGGAACTGTCAGCAAATGCCAGCGACTCAGCTGCCATCCTCGCGTACACAGTCCCCGTGTTGTCAGAGGCCCGTGCACGTGCAAGCATTGCAGGAACGATGTCTATCCCGACAACAGCACCAGGAATACCACTCGCCTCTGACATTCTCCTTGTTGCAACCCCTGTCCCGCAGCCAATGTCGAGGACTCGCTCTCCCTCCCCTACTTTTGCCTCGTCTGCAAGGCGTGCAGCCTCCTTCGCATTCGCTCCGTGTGCCCACGAATCGTAGAGCGAGGACATCGCATCAAAAAAGTCTGCGACGAGGATCCGGTACCGGGTTGACTGTGAAGTGCTCATGCGGTTCTCCACACCAGTGTACGGTACTGTCTGCCTCACTACCATTGCTTTCCGCACCTTACTCAATCACTGGTGCGAAGATGCTGCAATACAACAGAAATTCCAACACGCTACAATGGAAAAACATGCTGCAACAGCATCGGGGAGCACAGGACAAGAGGAGCACACCATGGCAACAGCGACACGTGGCCGCCAAGAGCAGGAAACCACTACACAAGAAACGTCAATGACTGAGACTGTTGGCACAGTTGTACCTAGCCACACAACAAACCATGTCATCCTTGGTCCCCGTGATGTACTTACTGGCAAGCTCACAATCGAGGGTAGCCTTGAAGTTCACGGAAGTGTCGATGGTGAACTCCAGGCCACAGGAAATGTCGAAATCTCCCGTACAGCAAATGTCACAGCAACAGTGGAAGGGAAAGATGTGACTGTTCAGGGAACTGTCCATGGCAATGTAACTGCCAAGGGAAAGCTCGTAGTGAACGGATCAGGAAACCTCACTGGTGATGTGCGGGTGGCAAAGCTCCAAATTGATGACGGTGCAACAGTGAACGGCTCCATCACGATGGGCTCATCGTGGCCGAAGTCAACTGAAGAATAGGGACTCTACGCGAGTTCTTTCCAGTGACAGGGAATGAATGATGGCACAGAGAACTCTGTGCCGTTCCATCCTGCTGCAAGTACCTGACCAACATGGGGAAGAAACATCATCGTGCCAAGTGCATGAATGGGGTGCCATGCTGCAGCAGTCACTCGTTCATCCCCTCCAACTGAAGGCTCTTCATCCGACAATAGCTCTGCCCTGAATGTCACATGGATGACATGCCTGCCTGATGGTGCGATCGTTTCCGCAATGAACAGGAGAGAAGAGATGTTCACAGGCAAGCCGACTTCTTCCTGTACCTCACGGACTGCTGCATCGCGAAGATGTTCACCGTAGTTCACTCCGCCGCCTGGAAAGAGCCAGTACTCCTGGCCATCCTTCTGATGTTGTACAAGGAGCACTTCAGCACCCTTGCGGAGAATGCATGAAGCAGCACGAATGCGGGGATGCAGGGAAACGTTGTCCATATTCACTCCACGTGGGCCTTTGACCCTGAATGCACTGTCTCATGCTCCTCCATCTGTTCCCCAGTAACAATGATGAGCACTGCAGGAAGAGTGGAACCTGGGGGTTCTGTTGGGCCTGGATCATCATCACTGGCACCATCATCAGTATCATCACCTGGAAGATCCCGGTATTCCATGACGACTGCATCTGACCTGGACCACTGGACAAACAAGATGGAAAACGCAATGAATATTGCACCTTTTCCTCCGAAGGCAAAAAGTACTCCAGCACGCTCCTGATCTTGAAGTCTGAGTGACGGGGTGAGATCGGAGAACGGGAAATGGGCAATGGCATGGGGAAGAACAAAGTAGAGAAGTCCTGCGAATGTGACAGGGAGTCCTGCCAGAACCAGTGCAACAACCTTGCCCATCCACTGAGTGCTTTCCCCACCAACATTCCTGCCAACAACAGCAGACCACAATACCATTCCTGAGCTGCCAAGCACTGTTCCCCACAGCACCATGCCTGCAGGGAAAACAGCAACAGCGTGCATTACTCCAGGTACTGTTGCTGCACATCCTGTACAGGCAACAAGAGCTGCACCCGCAATGAGGGTAGTGGTCCTGTTGTGCAACAGAGGAAACTGAATTTTACCAACCACCAGTGCAGTGCATGGCGGCAGTATCCACTGAAGAATAACTGTTGCAAGTGCATATCCAGTCATGCCTGCAAATGGAATGACGATCGCTGCACCCCCAAGTGCAATGATCCAGCATCCAACCAGCAGGACATGCATTCCCCTGACTGACAGCGTGGCATGCACAGATGTACTGTCCACCGTGTCCTGATGGGACACGTCGAATTCCATACCCATCAACTCCAAGCGACACTACCCAGTAGTGCATCCGTGCACTCCCTGACCCTTACCCTACACGCCATTTGCCTGAAGGGCAAGGAGCGTGTGCTTGCTGTTGTTGAATCGTCACTGTAGTGAATGCACATTGCACGGTAGACTCGTACATATGCCCTCACATCACCGGTCTCGCCCATATCACTGGACACCCCAGGAGTGGTCCCGTCAGTATTTTGATACGTATGGTGAACAGGAATGGGACCGCCTAGCAAATTCTGCAGCTGGCCGCACCAGTTTCCGACAGCATGCAAAGCTCATCCATGAATTTCTTTCCCCTGGATGGCATGCACTGGAAGCTGGAGCTGGTCCTGGACGATTCACTGCTGTGCTCCTCGATCATGGTGTCGATGTTACTGTCACGGATATATCCCAGCAACAGCTCAAGCTCAATGAGGAACATGTTCCCCAAGGTTCCCATGGACCAGGAGCTATCAAGGGTCGATACCAGATGGACATCTGTGATCTCCGCACCTTCGCTGATGGCACCTTCGATGCCTCCCTTGCACTCGGTGGTCCACTGAGCTATGTATTCGATGCTGCACCAACAGCACTCCAAGAGCTCATTCGTGTGACAAAACGAGGCGGCATACTCATCGTGAGTGTCATGTCGCTCTACGGCGCACTCAGGGTGTATCTGCCAAATGTCCTTACCCAGCTTCGTACACCAGAATTTCGCGATCGATTCCGGAACATTCTCACAACTGGCGACATTCCCATTGTTGATGCAACCCATCATTCCTGTCGCATGTATACCTCTGAGCGCCTCACGAACCTCATTACTTCCCAGGGGTGTTCACTCCTCCACATGCAGGCATCGAACATGCTTACAGCCAGTGAGGAACTTGCAACCCATGATCCGTCCACATATCACCGGCACGGTCCACGAACTTCCATTGATGATCTCCTCACACCAGGAACTTCACAGATTCTCAATGAATACGAGGATGCTGCCTGCAGGAGTGCAGGCAATGCTGATAGCGGGACACACATCATTGCTGTGTGCACTACACCAACCTGACCTCCAACCATATCCCCAGGAAGCCTGGCACAACACGCCAGTTTTGCTATGCTTGAATGACGTAATGGATGTGGGGTGGATCACATCCCGGGTACGGAGCCGTCCGTGCCAGGAGGAGCAACGATGAGAATCGGTCATCGCACGAAACCGTTTCAATTCTCGACGATGACATCCCGTGAGCCGAATGAGGTGCTCGAAGGGCTGCAAATGCGCCCAATCCCCGGGATCAGTGTGTCAGAGAAAGGGCCGAGTTACCTCATCTTCTCTGGCAGAAGCGGAAACCGCTACACCACAGATGTTGCAATTGCTCTTGGCATTGTCATTCTCCTTTTTGTCCTCATCGTCGCCTCCTTTGCTCCACCACTCCTGTTCCTCCTCCCCATTGCACTCCTTCCTGCACTGCCACTGAGATTCGACTCCTCCACCATGGTTGCCATTTCTGCTGTTGTCGATCCACAGACAACAGCAACGAGAGTTACAGCCCATGGAGAAGCTTCTGGCGCACTCTCTGCTTCACTTGATGCGTATTTCGCCTCACTTCCACCAGTGGTTACTCCTGCACCTTCACCAGAAACCACACCAGCTGCTCCAGCTTCTTCTGGTCAGTAACATCCACCTCCAGGCATATACGACTCCACTTCATTGCGCGACTACTGGGGAGTGACAGTGACACTGTCCCCATTGTGCTGAGTGAACAGTAACCAGCTACTGCACATGGTGACGCGTGTGACTCTCGCATCAAACTACATATGAGTTACTACGCTGGTACTGCCCCAAAGCTGAAATTCATCAATGACATCCATCAGTGTCTCACATGGTATTCATGAGGCAAACCCACACGACCACTTCCGTTTTGTGTAGTGGTCATGCAGTGAACAATTCCATCACTTCACTGCACGTGCAATGAGAGCCTTCACCTGTGCTTCAACGTCCGCTGTCCATGCAAGAATCGCATACGCACTTGGCCACATGGAACCATCATCAAGGGTAGCCCTGTCACTGAATCCAAGCGTTGCATACCGTGAACGAAACTTCTGCGCTGGCTGAAAAAATATCACTACATTTCCATCTTTTGCATAGGCAGGCATTCCATACCATGTGCGAGGAACAAGATCCGGTTTCAGCACCCTGATGAGGTCATGCAGTGGGGCTGCAATCGCGCGATCGTCTTCCCCCATCTCGGCGATCTTCTCTCTGACCTGTCTTTCACCATCCTCAGAAGAGGATCCCTTTTTCTGCGCTTTCCGCTCCTTCACGTACTCCCGCATGGCTTCCCGCTCTTCAGGTGAGAATGTCCCGGATGCTGCTTTCGTTGTATCCCGTTCTGCCTTCACCACAATATGTCTCCTCACACGACAGTTGTCAGAGCCTGGAATATGGCTTCTCAACACCAGTATTGCGCGAACGAACTTACTGAGTTGTGCTGTGTTGCTGCATTCTCTCCTGTTCCCTATAGAGTATCTCGCTGACTATCTCAACAACAGGACGGTTGCCGAGAATCCATTCGATACCGGGTTCATGACGAAACCATGTTCGCTGCTGCTTTGCATATCTGACAGTTCGCTGAAATGCGAGAGAAATGGCCTCCTCGATGGAAGCTCTACCAGCTTCATGCAAAAGTCCCTCACGGTATCCAATCCCGCATCCTGCAATCTCTGCATCGGAATATCCAGCTGCCCTGGCATCTGCAATGTCCTGTGCAACTGCACCGGATCTGAACATCCACTCCACACGATATAAAATCCGTGCACGAAGGATGTCCCTCGGAACCCAGATGCCGTAAATGCCAAATCTTCCGGGCATTGGCTGTGAGAATGCCATATCTCGCCCATGTCGCAATCGTTCCAATAGCCGTATAACCCGACGTGGATTTGCATCATCAATGGTTGCACGTATGCGTGGATCTGCATGATCCACTTCACGAAGAAGAAGCTCTCTCCCCTGTGGACTCATCCACTGCTCTTCAAGCACTTTCCGCTCCGTGGGGTCCGGTGCACTTCCTGGAAATGTATATCCGTTTGCAAGAGCACGAACATAGAGCCCTGTCCCGCCAACGACAATGCTGCGAACATGCTGCTCATCAAACTTCGCACACCGTTGTGCTGCCTCTTCGCACCAGTGTGCTGCACTCCACTCTTCATTTGGGGCACGAACTCCTGTGAGGTGGCACGGAATTCCTTCCAGTTCTTCACTGCTTGGCTGGAAGGTTGCCCGTATGAGTGTATGCATCGTCTGGCGGGAGTCTGCATTGATGAGTTCAGCAGGAGGAGTTGCTCGTGCAATACCGACAGCAACAGCAGTCTTCCCTGAAGCTGTAGGTCCACAGATGATGAGATGTCGACTCATGACACGCTAGATTGTGTCACGGACTGGTCGTCCAACTGCTCTACGCATCTCGGCATCACTGATGATGCGACATGTAGGGCGTCCATGTGGACAGGTAAGTGCCTCAGGAGTGACAACAAAGAGGTCGAGGAGATGCTGCTGTTCCTGAAGGTCAAGGGAATCCCCTAGTCGAACTGCTGTGTGACAAGCCAGGAGTGCTGCAGCCCGATGGACTCGATCATCCCGTGAGTACTCCTGTCCAAGGAGATCGAGAATGAGAGAACGAATGGTGTCTTCTGTGACTGTTCCTCGACCCAGTGCAGGAACAGCAGTGCAGCGAACTGTATCTTCTCCAAATACATCGAGTGCAAAACCAAACTGGGAAGTGAGTGGTTCAATATCGGGAAAATTCACAACAGATGCAGGATCCATTGATACAAGGAGTGGAACGAGAAGTGCCTGCATAGGCATTGTACCTTCTGCCAGTTTCAGCCGAATATCCTCATAGAGAATCTTCTCATGGGCAGCATGGGGATCAAGAAGAACGATCCCAGCATCTCCTTCTGCAACAATCCACGTATTTCGTACCTGGCCCACAGCACGAAGTGTGCCAAGGGAAGCAATGGCAGGAAGTGGAGAAAATTCATGTCCTGTACGGGGAAATTCGAGCTGCAGGGCGTGCACTGCAGTCACATCTCGCATCTCACCGTTTGCACCTGCATGTGAAAAACCAGCACGATCACTGACAGCGGAATGTACTATGCCCTCTTCCTCCCTGTCATATACAGCACCATGCACTGGCAGTCCTGCAACTGGAGCAGCTCCAAGTACCTGCCAGACAGCCCTGTGCACTGCTCGATGGATGATGCCAGGTTCCACAAAGCGCACATCACGCTTTGTGGGATGGACATTCACATCCACAGCATCCAGCGGACAGTCGATGGCAACTACGCCAAACGGATACCGGCCTGCAGGAAGATATCCCCGGTATGCATCATCAATTGCATGCTGCAGCATTGCATTGTAAATGCGACGACCGTTCACTAGGACAAAAATATGCATCCGGTTGCCGTGATGCGCAAGTGGAGTGGAGAGATAGCCGTGGATGTGAATGCCATCCTCAACCCCGGAAAAGGGAAGGAGGTTGGCTGCATCTGCCCGGCCAAAGATACCGGGAAGGATATCGTGGAGTTCCCCACCCTGGGAAGAAAAGGCTACCTTCCCTCCTATCTCACAAAGAATGCTGCATGACGGTACTGCAATTGCTGCATCCATGACACTTCGAAGAATCGCTGCATGTTCTCCCTTTTCCCCCTTGAGAAAACGCAGTCTGGCAGGAGTATTCCCAAAGAGATTCTCCACAATGACACTTGTTCCACTGTCCCGTCCTGTTGTCACTGGTGGGTGAAGTATCCCAAAGCTTGCTCTCTGTGATGTGGCAAAAGATGCATTGTGAGTCCGAGTCGTAATCGTGCACTCTGACACAGCAGCAATACTTGCAAGTGCTTCACCACGAAACCCCCGTGTTGCAATTGCAGTCAAGTCATCAAGACTTGTCACTTTTGACGTTGCATGTCGTGCAAAGGCAAGAGCGAGATCCGCTGGTACCATGCCCTGACCGTTGTCATGAACTTCAATAGACGCAATGCCACCTCCACGTACCCGGATCTCAATACGCGATGCACCAGCATCGAGTGCATTGTCAATGAGTTCCTTCACTACTGCTGCAGGTCGTTCAATGACTTCGCCTGCAGCAATTGCATCTGCAACAACTGCATCGAGGAAATGAATTCTTTCAGGTTGTACTGTCATCACGTCCATCATCAAGTTGTTCCTGCAGTGAAGCCAGTGCAGTGAGAGCAGCAAGTGGTGTCATGGCATTCACATCAAGATCGAGGAGCTGGGAAAGAACAGGATGTGCACGTGGCTCATCAAAGGTCAGTGCCATCTGCTTGCTTCCATCCTGATGCACTTCACCAGGTGCGCTATGCTCTTCCTGCTCCTGGAGAAGCTGTCGTGCCCTGAGAATGACTGAAGGCGGAATGCCTGCAAGCTTTGCTACATGGATACCGTAGGATCTGTCAGCACCACCATCAACAATTGCATGGAGAAAGCGGATCTCATCCCCTTCCTCAAGTACTTCAACCCGTGCATTCTGCACATGGGGAAGTGAGCTCGCTAGTGCAGTGAGTTCATGGTAGTGAGTGGCAAAGATTGTTCTGCACTGAAGATGGGGAGCATCGTGAACATGCTCAACAATTGCCTGCGCAAGACTGAGTCCATCATGGGTCGAAGTTCCCCGTCCGATTTCATCCAGAATGACGAAACTGCGGGATGTAGCTGCACGAAGGATGGCAGCAGTTTCTGCCATCTCCACCATGAATGTGGAAAGTCCCCCTGCAAGATCATCATGAGCCCCGATCCGCGTGAAGATCCGGTCACATAGTCCTATCCGTGCATGTGTGGCTGGAACGAATGATCCGATATGAGCCAGGAGCACAATGAGTGCATTCTGGCGCAAATACGTTGACTTCCCTGCCATGTTCGGACCAGTGAGAATGATGATCGTGCGGTCGTTGTCCAGAAGACATCGGTTCGGCACGAATGCATGCCTGCCAATAATGGATTCAACCAAGGGATGTCGTCCACCCTCAACCTCAAGCACACACTCCTCGACAATTTCTGGTGCACTCCACCCCTCTGCAGCAGCAGTGGAAGCGAGTGCCAGCGATGCATCCAGCTTCGCAAGGGCTGCTGCATTTCGCAGGAGAATCGGAGCTTCCTCAATGACACTATTGCGGAGGACTTCGAGTATCTCCAACTCGCGGGCTACTGCACGCTCCTGTGCACCAAGGACAATACTTTCCTGCTCCTTGAGTTCCGGAGTGACATACCGTTCACCTGAAGCAAGGGTTTGTCTTCTGACATACTCTGCAGGAACACTTGCCACCTGTGACTGCGGGACCTCGATGTAGTACCCAAAAACACGATTGTAGCCGACCTTTAGTGACCGTATCCCTGTACGGTCACGTTCACGTTGCTCAAGTCCAGCAATGAATTCCCGTGCATCGCGGGAGGACAGATGGAGATGGTCAAGAATGTCATCGACACCACTCCGGATTGAGCCCCCTTCCCGGGCGAGGAGTGGTGGATCCATGACGAGTGTCTGATCAAGTGCTGCAGCAAGATCAAGTGGAGGAACAATGCTTTCCCGAAGGGTGCGGAGCTGTTCAGGAGGATCAGCAAGAGCATCGAGAATGCCAAGGACATGAGGAAGTGATGTGAGAGTGTCACCAAGTGCACGAAGATCCTTCGGTGAAGCACTTCGTTGTTGGCACCTCCCCAGAAGTCGTGCAATGTCCCTCACTGTTCTCAGTGCACCCTGAAGGTCAGACCGCTCCCGTTCATGGTGCACCCAGAATGCAACAAGTTCCTGTCGTGCAAGGATGTCATCCCTTGCAAGGAGTGGTTCATGGATCCAGGTGCGGAGAAGTCGTGCTCCCCCAGCTGTCACAGTGGTATCGAGAAGCCGGACAAGTGACGAGCCATGATCCCCAAGGGCATGATCCAGTTCAAGATTTCTCTTTGTGTGCGCATCAAGGCGCATTGTCGTTGCAGAACGTTCGATGTGAAGCTGAATAAATCCATCGAGTTCGAGCCTTGCCCGCTCTCCATATGCGAGTACACCTCCAAGAGCCCGAATGAGAGTGAGGTCATCCTCAAGTTCATATCCTGCAAGGGACGCTACTCCCAACACACGTTGGAGGCGGGATCGAGCCTGTGCAACATCGAAGAACTGCACGGGAAGGCTTCGTCGTGGTACCCCTTGACAGAGTTCATGCGGAAGTGTCATCCCCTGCGGTATGACAATCTCCAGTACGCGATAGCGAGCCAGTCCCTCACGAATCTCCACTCCACTACACCCGCCACGAGCATGGAATGCATGCACCTCACCTGTACTTGCATCAAAGACTGCACAGGCAACATCATCCCCCTCCTCGACACAGCATGCACAGTACGTACTTTCCGCTGGATCAAGAAACTCTCCCTCAATGACCATGCCCGGACTGAGGACCCTTGTCACCTTGCGCTCAACGAGCTTGCCCGGAACAACTTGTCCAACCTGGTCCCAGAGGACAATGGTTTTTCCCAGCTCAAGGAGTTTACGAAGGTGGCTATGTACACTGTGAAATGGAACACCACACATCGGCACTGTCCCAGCCTGCCCGAATGCCCGCTTTGTCAGTGTCAGTCCAAGGAGTTGTGATCCTTCAACTGCATCATCTTCGAAGAGTTCGAAGAAGTCTCCAAGGCGTACAAAGATCATGGCATCCGGATACTGTCTTCGAATATCACGATATTCCCGCACTATCGGGGTATCCTTCCCGGATGGAGTAGATTGTGGACCTTCAACAGCATCCTGAAGCATGCTCTCCGTATCCTGCACCTGGTGGGGAGCATGGTCCATCTGGTGGCGTGTCATGCTGGGACAAACTCCCCAACACGTGCTTCGAGCTGCCATGCAGATGTACGTGTCACTGTTCCCGTGACGATATCACCAACTTGAGCTGCCTTCACTCCATCACACCACACCATCCTGTTCTGTCGTGATCTGCCATACATGCGACCATCATCCCCTCTTCCCTCAAGCAGAACTTCCACCTGCTCACCACAGAGACGGGCATTGATCCTTCCTGCCAGCTCCTTCTGCAGGGCAAGAAGCTCATTGAGTCGGCGCTTTTTCTCCTCAACAGGAATGTCATCTGGCCGTCGTGCAGCAGCAGTTCCTGGTCGAACGGAGTATGCCTGCAGGTGGACAACATCAAAAGCAACCTCCTGAAGAAGTGCTTTTGTGCCCTCAAATTCCTCACGAGTTTCCCCGGAAAAGCCAACAATGATGTCCGTGCTGAGTGCAAGGCCAGGAATCATCGCCTGTGCTTCAGCGATACGTTCCCGATACTCAGCGACTGTGTACACCCGTCGCATGCGCTTCAGAAGCTCATCATGTCCTGCCTGTACTGGCAAATGGAGTGCCTCGCATACGCTGGGAAGGTCCCTCATTGCTGCAAAGAGGTCACGTGTCGCATTTCGCGGATGGGATGTAAGAAACCGTAGCCTGGCTAGACCCGGAACTCCATCGAGCTCCTCTAGAAGATGCCAGAGTCGCTTGCCATCTTTGGGATCGATATAGGAGTTAACGTTCTGTCCAAGGAGTGTAACCTCACGCACACCAGAGTCGACAAGTCTTCTGACCTGCTCGACGATGTCGAGCACTGGCCTGCTTGTCTCCCGTCCACGGACGAAGGGAACGATACAGTACGTGCACATCTCATTGCACCCTCCCATGACCGAGACATATGCAGAGATCCTGTCAGAAGGTGGAGTAGGTAGTGGACCATCGAGATCCACACGGTAACTCTGCTGCAAACGTTCAAAGAATCCGTCTGCATCACGTACATCAAAAACGTAGTCCAGGTCGTGCAATTGGTGCAGAAGGTTCTCACCATGCTCGACAGCCATGCACCCTGTCATGGCAATTGCACGTCCTGGCCGTTCCTTCTTCCAGGGAATGAGTTCCCTAAACTTCCCATACACTTTCTGTTCTGCATTCTGTCGAACAGTGCATGTAATGAGGATCACAAGATCTGCATCTTCAAGGGTGCAATCTGGAACACACCCGATTTCACGCAGTCGCTCTGCAAGCATCTCACGATCTGCATCATTCATCTGGCACCCGATGTGCCACAAGTGCACTCGTGGGGGTCTCCCTCTTGGAGGGACAATGGGAAGCCGTTCCTCATGCTGGGGTGCCTCAATGAGCGGAAGTACAGCAAATGTACGTGCATGTGTACTGAGTTTCGCAAGTGTCATAGTTATCACACTACCGGGAAGGGCATGTGCTATGCACCCCCTCACACGTACGCGGGAGTTACCGTTCCTCGACGAGAAGTCGAATGCCTGTCCGTTCCTCACCATCAATCGCGAGATCAATGAAGGATGGAATGCAAACGAGATCAACACCTGCAGGAGCAACATACCCACGTGCAATTGCAACTGCCTTGATTGCCTGGTTCAGAGCACCTGCTCCAATTGCCTGGACTTCCACCTTGTGCTGGCCACGAATGACACCAGCTATTGCTCCTGCAACAGAGATCGGCTTGCTTGAGGCAGAGACCTTGAGGATCTCTGTTGGCGAAGAATCGTGCGTGGACATAGCGCGTACAGTGTACCGCACCAGATAGCAATTGGTGCTCTTGTCGATATTTTCCTATGTTGCGTACTCAACACTTCGCGTCTCGCGAAGGACAACGACCTTGATCTGCCCATTGTACGTTGCAGATCCGTGAATCCGTTTTGCTATCTTGTGGGCAAGTGCCACAGCCTGGTCATCACTTACTTCTTCTGGTCGGACCATCACATGAAGTTCCCTTCCTGACTGGACTGCAAAACTCTGCTCCACACCATCAAATCCGTTTGCAATTGACTCAATGCGCTCGAACCGCTTTATGAGGGTATCGAGAGTTTCTCGTCTTCCCCCTTTCCGTGTTGCAGAAATGGCATCAGCTGCCATGAGGATATATGCCCCAATTGTTCGTGGCTCCTCATCATAGTGATGGGCACGCACTGCATGAACCACACGACTGGGACGACCGATTCGGGCGAGGATTTCACTTCCGATGACTGCATGGGATCCGTCTATGTCATGTTCTGCAGCCATGCCTATGTCATGGAAGAGACCGATCTCACGTGCCTCCTGCTCATCGTAGCCAACCTCTGCTGCGATCATGCCTGCAATTGCAGCAGTTTCCTTGCTGTGTTGCAGGACATTCTGACCATATGCAGTACGAAACGCAAGCGTTCCAAGAAGCTTAACCAGTTCAGGATGGAGGTTTTCAATGCCAATCTCATGACAGGCAAGTTCACCTTCCTCACGAATGCGTTGTTGAATTTCATTCCGGCTCTTTGCAACAACATCCTCAATACGTGCTGGATGAATGCGACCATCTGAAAAGAGACGTTCAAGACTCATCTTTGCAACTTCCCTTCGCACTGGATCGAAGGCACTGAGAACAATTACCTCAGGAGTCTCATCCACGATGATATCCACACCCGTTGCAGACTCAAGAGCACGAATGTTCCTTCCTTCCTTGCCAATGATCCGACCCTTCATCTCATCGCTTGGAAGATGCACAACTGTCACAGAAGCCTCACCAGCCTGGTCTGATGCATACCGCTGCATGGCCGTCACTAGGATCTCGCGACTGCGCTCCTGCACTTCCTCACGTACACGGACATCTGCTGCATGAATCCGTTCAGCTATTTCAGCTGACAGTTCTCCTTCAAGCTTGTGGAAGAGTTCATCCCGTGCATCCTCCACGGAAAGAGATGACACCCGTTCCAGCTCAGCCTGGAGTTGGAGATCCTGTGTTTTCAGCTGTTCTTCAAGAGCATCGAGGCGTTCTTCCTTGATCTTGAGTTTCGCCTCATTCGCTTCGAGTTCACGACGTCTTCTATCGAGCGTCTCTTCACGTTGAGTGAGACGCTGCTCCCGTCGTACAAGTTCAGCACGTCGTTCACGTACTTCCTGTTCTGCAGCAGTCTGCATACGGAGAGCTTCTTCCTTCGCCTGGAGCAGAATCTGCTTGGACTCCTCATCAGAACGATCTGCTTCAACAACACGAACTTCCTGTTCCTGTTGAGCTGTCTTCCTAGTCTGCCAGAACAGCACTGAACCAGCAAAAAAGAGGACTGCAATGATGAGGACAACGATGAGTAATGCGGCGCCGTTAATGGTGCGTTCCCTTTTGACACACGGTGAAAGAAGTACACAGACAGGTCTCTCGATCTGGTCGTCCGTCGTCCTCGCATTGCCGGCTGCGCATCCGAGTATCGGAGGTATCTGCGCTAGGCGGTCGTGCAACGTGACACCCGGAACAACAACCATATTGTACGCTTTTGCCCGAGGCACGGACTATTTTCACCACTGGTCCTGCATTCATCGTGTGTATCTCCATTCCTCCAGTTCAGGCTCTCTGTAATACTTGAACTGCATGCCTGATATAACTGCTCCTTCGCCTCCTGCCCGTTCGATGTCCACTCTTGGCCTCGTTGGTCTTCTTTCAGCAGTGGGCATTCTCCGCATTGGATCAGTTGGGACTGCCATTGCTCTCCAGTTTGATTTCATTGCCCTTGGTCACGGTGTCCCGAACCTTGTACTTGTGGGAGGAGCTGGTGCAATTCAGGGATTCACGGAAATGGTGAGTGCACCATTCCTAGCACGGTTCGCTGACCGCATTGGAACGACCCGGATGCTGATCGCTGCACCTGTCATTGGAATCATTGCGAATATCCTCTTCTGGATAACGAAAGTCCCCCTTGTTTTCGCAGTTCCACTCATGCTTGCAGGGCTCACTTCGGCTGCATTCGTTCCAGCATCGCTCAGTTCACTTGCCACTGGCACACATGGGCATGACTCAAGGCGTGTGACATCGAGCAGTATCTTCGAGGGTGCTGTCCTTATTGGCTATGCAGGAGGGTTCATTTTTGGTCCATTCATCTGGACTTGGTTTGGAACAGGAGCATTTCTCATCCTTGCCCTCTTTTACCTTGTCTCCTTCATTCTCTGCACGACTGCTGTTCCACAGCTTCCTGCATCACATGTCACTCCAATTGGAAGTCTCATCCGTGACTTCTGGAATGCACCATCTGTGCGATTGTTTCTTCCAGCATGGATTGCTGCAAACAGCATAGTAGGCATGTACTATGCAAACTTTGCAGCTCTCTTCCACAGAAGGGCTGTTCATGCGCAAACGCTTGTACACCATTTTTCCCCGCACCTTATCTCAATCATCTCAGGCAGCTGGATTCTTCTCTTCATCATTGGCATGCTGTGCTGGATACCACTTGTCATGAAGTGGGGAGCAACACTCTGTATGAAGCGTGCAATGTATGGAGCCATCATTGTCCCCATCATCCTGTTTGTCGTCAATCACATCACCCTGCACCGAAGCATTGCACTCCTCCCATTTCTTGCCATTGGGATCCTCATCGAATCAGGCTTTGGTCCATCAGCTGTCTCATATCTTGCTGAACACTCAGATCTCTTCGCGAATGACCGTGCATCTCTCATGGCCCTCTATACCATTACCCTTGCAGGAGGCTCTGCCCTTGGTGCACTCATCGGAGGCATTGCTGCCCACCTCTTCCTTTTCAATGGCCTCATTGTGGCAAGTGCATGCATGGCAGTCATTGCCATCGTTGCCTCTGACCGCCTTCATCGAACTGTTGGGTGAATGAGCTTCCATTCCTGTCATCTACAGGGTGCATCACTGCATTGGCAGGATCCTGAATCCATTCATTCAAATACGGCTCCTCTTTCTGGAACTGTGCCTCTTCGGGCAAAGATAGTGGCACTGCGGGAATGCTCCCAGTATTGGATCCCTAACAGTACAACCAGAACACTCCTGGCTACATTGCAGCCCCGCAATTACGGTGGAACACTTGGAACGGGCAAGCATACCATTGCTCGCCTGTGTTAGCCATCGCTGCTGGCCAACATTCAGCAACGATCATACGGATTTCGCATTATGGGCCTGCCACCAGAGTGAGTGTCCAGGTAGATGCGTAATTTCCCGCAAAGCTGGAAGCAGGAATTGCAGCACTCCATGCGATTGTCACTGTCTGATCCGCCATGCCAGTTCCAGCTGCTGCAGACATCAACTTTGTTGCTGTCGATCCCGGAAGTGCAGTGAAGGAGCTGGATAGCGTAGCAGGCATGCATGTCACGCCAACATCACAGGTGTCAGTTGTAGGTACTGCAGCAGTGAAATCGCTGTTGGCGAGATGCTGCGATCCACTGGTAAACAACGTGTTGGAGAGGGTGATATTCCACCCAGCACCCGAACCCGTGGCATCAGCAATGTCAATCGTTTCTGTAGCTGTAGTCACCTGATCAAGTCCGGACAGCACAAGTGGCATGAACGTAACATTGCCAGGAGCTGACGTAAAAGAAAGAGACCCAGCAACCAGTGACATTGTCGACACAAGACTTGCGTTGGAGTAGGCCGCAATTTCACTCACAATATTGCTGGATTCGTTCGTCACGAAGATATCTCCACCTGCATCCATCACGACCCTGCCAGGATTGTCAAGTTCAGCACTAAGTGCTGGACCACCGTTTCCAGTGTTTCCACCAGTACCTGTTCCAGCAATTGTATATATGTCATTGGCAGTCATCGCCACCCCAAACTGTGTTGATGTCGTGGCAGCAACCTCCCGAACACGGTTGTTTCCATAATCTGCGAGATACAGATTGCCTTTGCTGTCAACAAGCACACCTGTCACTTGATCAAGCTCTGCAGAAGTTGCCACTCCTCCATCGCCTGAATACCCAAGGGTCCCATTCCCTGCAACTGTATATATGTCGTTGGGAGTCATTGGAATGCCGTACTGTGTGCCTGTTACTGCAGCAACCTCCCTGACACGATTATTGTGCGCATCCGCAATAAAGATATCTCCGGAAGCATCAAGTGAGACCTCACAGGGATAGTTGAGTTGAGCACTTGACCCAACACTGCCATCACCGCTGAAGCCAGTCGTACCATTCCCTGCGACATTGTATATGTAGTTTGCAATCATCGCCTGCCCATACTGGGTCTTCGTGGTGCTAGGTACTTCCTCCACCACACTGTCTGCTATCTGAGAGAGAAAGAGATCGCCACTTGCATCTTCGGTCACAGAATTGGGCTGCCCTATCTCAGCACTCGTAGCAGGACCTCCAACACCGGTGTAACCACTGGTTCCATTGCCTGCAATGGTGTAGATATCGTTTGCAGTCATGGCAATGCCGAACTGTGTTTCGTTAGATGCAGCGACTTCCCGGATGCGATTGTTAGCTTCTTCCGCAATAATGAGATTCCCAGCCGGATCAACATAAACTCCCCACGGGTTGATTTCAGCACTAAGTGCTGGACCACCGTCACCGGTATAGCCACTTATACCATCACCTGCGATGGTATAAATGTCGCCAGCAGTCATGGAGATCCCAAACTGCACATGGGAAACTGCTGCGATCTCCCTGACCACGTAGTTGAGCGTATCAGCCACGTAAATATTTCCCGATGAATCTATTGCAAGTCCAACGGGTGAATTCATGGTTGCACTCGTTGCTACCCCTCCGTCCCCGGCATATCCTGCTGCTCCAGTTCCCGCTACTGTATATATGTAATTTGCCATCTGCGCTGCACCAGCGGGTATGGCACACTGAACCAGCAGCGCTACAAAGACAACAGTCGCTATTGCAAGCTTCATCAGATTTCCATGCAGTTCCCGAAACACATCACGATTTTGTCCCTTACGGAGCTGGTTGTGTGTTAATTTCATCTATTTGTGTCTAAATGGTGCAACTTCATGGCGACTTATACTGCTGCCAAGCGAATGCTACGGTGAGATCTGATCGACATTGAATGATATAAGGGCTTTTTCATATGACAGTCCTACATGCCTGCTCACATCCCGATTGAGCAGTAGAGCTTGCAGCAGCTTCTTGCAGGTCCCAAGGATTCAACTTCTACTCAATGCCCTGTTTCTCCGCCAAATTTCTTTCCATTACTGCAACAACTAGAATGCACCATCTCTGCGATTATTTTTTAAGCATTGATTGTTTCAAACAGCATTGTCAGCATGCTTCAGTGCACCCCGCCCCTTGGAAAACCACATTCAAGGAGCCTTTCTGCCACTTGTGGTCTGTCGGGGATTTCTCCCCACTCATGTCTTGCCATGTCAGTGTCCTGACAGCACCACGAACACGCTATGCAAATGTCAGGAGATCAGGCTCAACATCGAAACCTACATTGGTTGTCTTGGCTTCATGGAGATGATGAAAGGCTGCAGCACCAATCATGGCAGCATTGTCCGTACACAACGCAAATGGTGGAATACTCACATGAAGTCCTTTGAACTCCACAGCAATCGCTTCCCTGAGTGCAAGATTTGCAGCAACTCCACCTACGACTGCAATGCGGTCGACACCCCGCTCCTCAGCAACCCGTGCAACGAACTCCACAAGCTGTCTCACGGCAGCATGCTGAAATGCTGCAGCAAGCTCGGACACAGTCTCTGGATCTAACGGAACTCCGGATGCATCCCGTGCACCTGATGGAAGCTTTTCCACAGCGTGACGAACTGCTGTCTTGAGTCCGCTATACGAGAAGGAATCCGTAAGACGCGGAACAGGAAAGTTGTACGCATCAGGGGCAACACCAGTTGCAGTACGTTGAATCGAGGGGCCACCCGGGTATGGAAGTCCGAGGAGTCGAGCGACCTTGTCAAAGGCTTCACCAACAGCATCATCGCGTGTTCCAGCAATATGCTCTGCTCGTCCATGTTCATGAAGCATGATGCAGTCCGTATGCCCTCCACTGACAACGAGTGCGAGGAACGGTGGTTCAAGTTCTCCATCCCCAAGCCAGGCAGAGTACACATGTCCTGCAAGATGGGAAATGCCGACAATGGGCAGATGTGAGGCCAGTGCTGCTGCCTGTGCAAATCGTGTTCCCACAAGAAGGCACCCAACGAGCCCTGGTCCCCTTGTCACAGCGATTGCATCAAGTGCATTCCAGTCACCCGATATGGGAACCATAGCATCTGATACAACTGTCTGGATTGCAGCAATATGTGAGCGTGCAGCAAGCTCCGGGACAACACCGCCATACTGTCGATGCAGATCTATCTGACTTGCAACGACATTTGAATGGATTGTGCGTCCGTCTTCGATGACTGCAGCTGCAGTTTCATCGCACGATGATTCAATGGCAAGTACAAGTGTCATTGGATGAACTCCCTGGATGGAACTGGGCTCATGCCCGCAACAGAGCACACAGAGTAGTCTGCAATGAACTCATCCTTGAATGCAGGACGATGAATGTGACCACTCCACATGATGAGGGCATCTTCACCATTGTCATTGTAGTATCCACGACGACGACCTATGACAGAGAGGCCAGCTGATTCATACAGTGCGACTGCCTTTGTGTTGCTTGGACGTACTTCAAGCGTGATGCACTTGGCATTGAAGGCGAATGCCCGTCCAATCTGGAGAAGGAAAAGAAGACGTCCAAATTCACTTCCCTGGTAACCCGTATCGACTCCTATGGTCGTGATATGTGACTCACGATCGATAACCCACATCCCTGCAAAACCAATGAGCGTACCCTCATGTTCGAGAACAGAGTAGTGTGCAAAGTGATTTCGCGTGAGTTCCATGTGGTATGCATTCACTGGCCAGGCTGAGGGGAATACTGCTGTCTCTATTGCGTGCACCTGGGGGACATCCTGGAGCTGCATATCCCGAAGACTTGTCTTTTGCGATGCAGCCTGCAGGCGATCCCGCCTCGTATCAAGCACAGTACTCATCGCACGTGCTCCGAAATAGAGGGAACAGCGTAGGAAAGAACTACCTCAGCAAGCTCAACTGGCTTGCGGGCAAGTGCAAATGGCACGGACCTGGCGAGAGCGAGTGCAGGATCACATCCTCCATTCAGTGCTCCAGCACTACACAGTGGATCATCCCGATAGGATGCATACTGCCCACTCGTGCGCTGCACTCCATCCTCAAGACTTGTGCGGAACGGTTGTGTCGTACACTCCACATCCGTCTTGTCCCATGTGTACGCCCCAAGATAGCAACCTGAACGGCCTGCATCACACATACTCCACACAGTCGCTCCCGATGCACTGCAGTACAGCACTGGGGGAATGAGTGTTCCAATGACATATATCGGGAGCTGCATCACATGGGCTATTCCCCCAGCAACGGATAGTGCTGCCCGAAGTCCTGTGTACGAGCCTGGACCGTTTGTAGCAATACATGCTGTGCATCCACTGAGATCCTGCCCAAGAAGTGCACTGAGTGCACCACCACTTGAACCGATCTTCCCGTCTGCAACAGCTGGTGCCTGCCACATGATTTCTCCTTCCTCTGTAGCGAGAAGGAGCGTGAACCGATGACGCTGTGATGCATCACAGACAAGAACGCTCATGCTGTCCACTCCCCCATCACCTGTCGTACCCGTTCAGGGGCATCTTCCTGGATCCGGATCTCCCGACTGTCACCTTCCAGGGGACACATATCAAGGACAATTGTTCCAGGAAGAAAATCCTCCAAGGCAAGTGAAGCCCACTCCACTGCAACAATACCATCCCCTGCAAGAAGATCCAAGTCGAACTCCTCAGTCTCTGCACCCTCACCAAGCCTGTAAAGATCAAGATGATGGAGCGGAATTCGACCATCCCTGTATACATGGTGGAGAACAAATGTTGGGCTCCGTACACGAAGCGGATCATGACCAAGTCCACGTGCCAGTCCCCTCACAAGACACGTCTTGCCTGCCCCCAATGGTCCATTAAGGGCAATGATGTCCCCAACGGAAAGCTGCGCTGCGAGCCTGGTACCAAATGCCTCCGTCTCCTCGGGAGAATGTGTCAAAACGGTAACCATACTGCCTAGTGCTCCATCTCCTTGCCTGAGTGCTGTACGCTCTCTCCAACCGTACCACGGTATAGACTGCTTAAATCCAGTGAAACTTCGAAAACGATCTCGGATTTGCATTTCTGGAGGGCGACAATGTATGGTGGCTTGAGTAGGGGCACACCAAAACCGATGCATATGACACACTCAACTTCATGTGACAATTGCACACAAGGGGGGACACTCCGTCAATGAAACGACGCGCACGCGCTGTCCGCTACGGAGTCAGCATTGCAGTACTCGCTGGCTTGTTGTCAGTCATTCCACTTGCAACAACCCACGCAACACCCGTGGCTGCAAGCGGACCTGTCAAGCTTGCAACTGGTAATGGGCAAAACATCCTTGTTGCCCAACCGTCCGTCACAGCTGGAGATCCAGCAAACTCCACGCCTTCACTGCCTTCCATGACAAACTCCGAGAAACTCACTATGGCTCAGGCACAGCTCACAAGTCTCAATGCAAAACTGAAGACCCTCGTGAGTCAGGAGGATGCAAATACTGCTGCCATTACCCAGGCACAGGCACAACTTGCTTCCCTCATTCGCCAAACATACGAAACGACAAACAACACCGGTCTGCTTACTGCACTTCTTGCTGCCAACAACTTCCAGAATGCCCTGAATCAAGTTCAGGGTGACCAGCATTTCGTACAGGAAGTGGAACAGCTCCACCAAACCCTCGTGCAGAATGAACAGCAGGTTGCATCAGAACGAGGACAGATTGCTGCGGAGTTCAAGCAGGCCACTGTCCTGCAAGGGGAACTTGCCCAGGAAAACGCAAGAGCACAGTATGTTGCTCCAGTGAACTATACGTCCTTTTCCGGAGCACACGGTGGAGATCACTTCAGTTTTGGAGAATGCACCTGGTATGTGGCACAGCGCAGATATATCCCGTGGTTCGGCAATGCAGACCAGTGGTATACAGCTGCTGCAGCCATGGGTTTCCCCGAGGGTCATGTTCCCCAGGTTGGTGCAGTGGTCGTCTTTTGGCCAGGTGGTGATGGAGCAGGGTCTGTGGGACATGTCGCATATGTTGAGTCAGTCCTCCCTGGTGGGTACTTCATGCTCTCTGAGATGAACTTTGGTGCCTGGGACCGGGTTGACACCCGCATTCTTCCTGGAGACTCATCCGGCATCCAGGGATTCATCTACAACAAGTAGCATTCCTCCGTACTTTTCATCTCACGCATCCACATGTGCGATCTCGTGTGTTTGATCTTCATTCGTGGACTTGTGGCCATAAGTGCGGGGAACCCGGGGAGCCACTGCACACAACACTTCATACGCAATGGTGCCTACTCGCCCTGCAACACGATCTGCACGTACCTCACCGGATGGATCATCACCAAAGATGCATGCAACATCCCCTGGATGAACGTCTCCAGCCTCGGAGATATCGCACGTAAGTTGATCCATGCTTACCCGTCCTATGATTGGACACGGAATGTCATTGATCAGTACTACTCCAGTATTTGACTGGAGCCTGTGCACACCGTCCGCATAGCCACAGGCAATAGTAGCAACACGTGTTGTACGGGTTGCTATCCACGTTCTTCCATACCCGACAGATGTCCCTTGCGGGATTTCCTTCACCCTCGTGACAAGTGCATACATCGACATCACAGGATGGAGATCGAGTGTCGTGGAAACAGGAGGATACCCGTAGAGTGCAATGCCAGGCCGCACGATATCATGGTGATATTCAGGGTATCTGAGCATTGCTGCACTATTCGCACAGTGCACGAGCGCATCCGGGAAGGCTTCCCGAAACGGCGCAATCCGGGCTGTAAAGGTCTCGTACTGTTCCAGTGAGAAATCATCGAATGGAGCATCTGCATCAGCAAAGTGGGTAAAGAGGCCCACACATTCGATGACGTCCTTCGCTCCTTGTAAAAGGGCCAGAATTTCATTGCACTCTGAAGCAAGGATGCCAAATCTTGACATGCCACTGTCAAATTTCACATGTATACGGGCACGACCCTTTCTTCCACTCCTTGCAGCTGAAATGAGTCCCTCAAGAAATGGAACATCGCTCACTGTCATGTCAATGCGTTCCCTGATGAGAGAAACAGCATGATCTGGATGCGTCCAACCCACATTGAGAATGTTTTCCTGCCGTCCGAGCATCCGCAGCTCCATGGCCTCCTCAGGAGAAGAGACACCAAACCACGTGCACCCCCCAGCTGCAACAGTACGTGCCACTTCACCTACACCATGGCCATATCCATTCGCCTTGACCATTGCCATGACAGAAGTGTGTTCATGCACACTGCCAACAAGCATCCTTGCATTTGTAGTCAATTGCCCAAGATTTACTGATGCCCACTTCATCGGTGGACCACTGTGCTCAGTCATGCGTCCTGAGATGCCTCTGCATGCCGGAGTGACTCAATGACCTCCGGCAGGGACTCTATGATATCGCGTGCAAGGATTCCTGCCTCCCCACGATGGCGAGTCAGAGCCAAACCGGTCTCAGCATGGATGACAACCCCGCTCACTGCACTGCTGAACGGCTCCTCCCCCTGTGCGAGAAGAGATCCAATGATGCCAGCAAGCACATCACCAGAACCCCCAGTTGCGAGTGCAGGAACCTCATAGGGTGATGTATACAGTCTTCCATCCGGGTGAACAACGACAGTATGTGCGCCCTTGAGCACTGTGATGCACTCAAACCTTGCTGATGCCTCTCGTGCCTTGTCCTCACGATGTTCCTGTACTTCGCGAACAGAACACCCAAGAATCCTTGCCATTTCACCAGGATGAGGCGTTATGATGGCAGGTTGTGCACGATGTTGTTGTACATTCTTCTGTCCTGTTTGGGCAAAGACATCAAGAGCATCTGCATCAATGACAAGTGGGATTTGAAGATCCGCTGCAAGCAGTGACTCAATTCCTTCGCATACTTCCTTTTCGTGACCAGCTCCCATACCAAGAACCAGTGCATCGGCTCGTTCAAGATATCTCTCAAGCACGAGTTCCATGCCTTCTTTCGTAAGGACACCCCGATGTGCATCAGGCAGCGGAGCAATCATGATTTCAAGTGCCCACGATGCAATTCGTCCCACAATGCCCTCTGGCACACACAGTCGGACAAGTCCACTTCCTGCCCGTCCTGCTGCAAGTGCTGCAAGCATGGGAGCTCCCTGGTACTCCCAGGATCCACCTATGACAAGCGTGAGCCCAAAAGTGCCTTTGTGTGCTTCTCGAAGGCGTGGTGGCAGGTGAAATTCCTTTGGAAGCTGCATACCGCTCAACCACTGGAGTTCCCTGGAATACGCGATATCAACAACAACTGCAATTGCTGCATCCTCGGAGTGACTGAGGGAAAGGGCAAACGGTTGACGATACCCATTGATAGCAATATAGGGGGCTCCGCCTGGAGAACGTTCCACAGTAATGTTCTGGAATGCTGGGAGGACCGGTGACTGTCGTGCTCCGAAGACCTTGCGAACAGCCTCCTTTGCAGCCCATCTGGCTGCAAACCGTTCAGGATGTCCAGCACAGTAGTGTTGCTCTTCACGGGAAAAGACACGCTCTGCAAACCGTGGCTGTGCTGCAAGGAGTCTTGCAACTCGTTGGACAGAAACTGTATCAATACCTATGGCCTGATCCGGGTGGGCATCGTGGGGTGTGCGATCCCTATCCTCAGTCATTCCACTGTCACCGATTTTGCAAGATTTCGAGGTTGGTCCACGTTGCACCCCCGCTCTACTGCAAGATGATAGGCGAGGAGCTGAAGTGGAACGACTGCAACAAGAGGAGCAAGAAATGGATCCACTTCCGGGAATCGGATGATGGACGACTCAGGCACTCCAGGAACGGATTCCATTCCCCGAGGAAGCACAACAATGACTGGTGCATCCCGGGCAACAACTTCCTGGATATTGCTCACCATCTTCGTATATGTCGTCTTCTGGGCTGCAATGGCAATGATTGGAACATCTGATGAGAGAAGTGCAATTGGTCCATGCTTGAGTTCCCCTGCAGGATATGCCTCTGCATGGATGTACGACACTTCCTTCAGCTTCAATGCACCTTCAAGGGCAAGAAGAACATCCATACCGCGAGCAATGTACAGGGCACTCTGAACGTGTGCAAGCTCCTTGGCAAGAACGACGATCTGGGGTTCAACACTGAGAACCTGTTCTATGGCATCAGGAACAGCAAGGAGCTCCCGGCCCCACTTTTTGACATCCTCCAGAGGAAGTGCGCCACGTTTCCGAGCAAGCCAGAGACCAAACAGTAGGCCGCACACCTCCTGGGTAACAAAGGTCTTTGTTGCTGCAACACCTATTTCTGGTCCTGCCTGCATCATGATGGCCCCGTCAGCTGCACGAGCAAGTGCACTGCCAACGACATTCGTGATGGCAATTACTGTTGCTCCACATCGATGAGCCTCGTGTACTGCTGCTAGAGTATCTGCAGTTTCTCCGGATTGTGAGACTGCAAGAACAACTGTATCCGGACCAATTTTCCCGTGATAGTATCGAAATTCGCTTGCAACATCAATACGTACTGGGATATCTATGTACTTTTCGAGAGCATATTTGGCCATCATTCCTGCATACAGTGCAGAGCCACAGGCTACGATCATGACCTCCGATATCGGTTGCTTCGGGTCGGAAAGTCTCTCTGGCATGTCCTGGAGGGAAATTGTCCCATCGGGATGGACTCGTTCACGGAGTGCATTGCGTACTGCCTCGGGTTGATCAAAGATCTCCTTGAGCATGAAGTGGGGAAATCCACCTCGCTGAACCTGCTCCGTATCCCAGGCGACTTCAACTGTTTCTGGAGTCACTGGCGAGTTCGTTACAATTGAGCGCACCTCATAGTCTGCACCGTGTACCTCAACGAGTTCCTCATCGCCAAGAATCACAATTGTAGTCGTATAGGGCAAAAGTGCAGTGATGTCACTGCTGATGATGACTTCGTTCTCCCCTTTCCCTATAACAAGCGGTGCATTAAGCCGTGCTCCAACAAGGGTGTTTGGCTCCCGTGTACTTACAACGACAATCGCATAGGCACCCTCCACACGGAGAAGTGCCTGACGCACTGCCTGTGCAAGTGTCGTTCCCTCAGGATATGCATCCTCAATAAGGTGAGTGAGTACTTCGCTGTCCGTGTCACTCACGAACGTATGTCCCTTTGCGGATAGTTCAATGCGGAGATCGCGAAAATTCTCTATGATTCCGTTGTGAATGACTGAAATCGTTCCTGTGCAATCCCTGTGCGGGTGTGCATTTTCTACTGAGGGCTTGCCGTGTGTGGCCCACCTCGTATGTCCTATTGCAGTGTGTCCTGTAGGCATCCCCCGGAGATTCAGTGCTGTCACGAGTTCCTGTACCTTGCCATCACTCTTGACGATGGTTATGGTATCCGGGGTGGCCTTCTCAAGCACTGCCAGTCCTGCAGAATCATATCCACGATATTCGAGACGCTCCAGACTTTCGATAACAACCTTGGTAGCACTTCTACCACCTGAATAGCCAATTATTCCACACATGATGTCAGTGTAACGTGTGCATCGGAGGATGAGTTACCCAAATGACAATCCTACTACGGACTGGGGGAAGGAGTGGTTGAGGGGCTTGGTGAAGAAATTTGCTGGATTGTCACCTGAACCTGAACTGTACTCACTGAAGCACTTACGCCTTGTGGCAGGGTAATGGGAACAGTCACCTGGGTTGTTGTACTCAGTCCATTTACATCCACAATGCCCGTGTGGACTTCACTGAGATGTGCAAGCACTGCCTGTGACCCACTGAGTGTCACGATCTGTGGATTGACAATCAATCCAGTGATCTCATAGCCATTCGCAACGACACCCGCCAGGGATGGCACTACAGCACTAACCCGGGATGTTGTTGTAGCTACAATGTCAATGCTTACTGTGGTGGAATGTGGCGTGAATGCAGACTGTGCAATGGATGTTCCCGTTCCGTCGACAATATTCACTTCTGCAACCTGTTGGACTGATGTCGTAATGGTCGAAAGGTTTACTGAGACAACTGCCTGGGCATGGGCAGCTTCCCGTTCAGGCAATGTCACAGAGATGGATGAGGGATTCGCAAAGGTGTGTTGCACGAGGTACCCTGCAGGAGGTGCATTTGTTACCTGTATGACAATGGGCAGCGTCGTCTTAACAAGCTTATCCACATCCGCTGTGACTTCAGAGGGTATCCCCTGTAGTTGAACATGCTGATCCCCATTGACAACAGTGATCGGAATGTCATGTATGCCAGGGGATGCGATATTCGAGAAGTCAGGTGTCACTGTGATGTCTGAAACACGGAAGGCGAGTACGTTGTCCCGTGTCCCAATAACCGTGATTGCGAGGTTGGGTATTGGATGGACAAGGACATATCCCTCAGGAAGTAGGGTCGTTTCCTGTGGCACTGGCAGGCTCAATGACACAGTCTCTGGCGGATTCTCCGAGTACACGACACCAGTCCATGCCACAAGTGCAACGATGAGAGCTATGAGCTTGAGCCCGAAGTGGTTCCTGATAAGGTCAAAAGCCTTCGTCATCTATGGACCTCCTCCGGCTCAGCATGGTCAGGAATATCGCCATTCCTGCTGCCAGTTCGTGAAATAGCAAGCTCCCGCTCAAGATTTTCCCGAAGTGCCCCCAGACTGAGATTGGTGAGCATCTCCCCTCGATGTGCAATTGCAAGCGAACCTCGTTCCTCACTTACAACAACAACTATTGCATCGCTCTCCATGCTGAGACCAAGTGCTGCACGATGTCGTGTGCCATACCGCATCTGCTCTCCTTTGGCAAGTGGTTCAGGAAGTGGCAAGACACAACCAGCAGCAAGCACCCTTCCTTCCCGCAATATCAATGCACCATCATGGAGCGGAGCATTTGGATAGAACACTGAAAGGAGAAGTTCGCGAGAGAACGTGGCATCAATTCGTATCCCCGATGAAACGACAGTCTCAAGGCCCGAAGATTGCTCAAGAACGATGAGTGCACCCCATCGGTTCTCCTGTAACTGGGCAACAGCTTGTACGAGCTGATCCAACAGCTTCATGCGATCCGTCTCCCGATGTCTGTGGATCCGCACGGATCCAAATCCTCCAATCTGGTTGAGTGCACGCCGCAGTTCTGGTTGGAAGAGTATGACAACAGTAATGACTACCGCCTGGATACTGTTTTGGTAGATGAAACTCAACAGCCGAAGTTGCAGTGCCTGCGCAACAATACCAATGAGTGCAATGACAACAAGTCCCAGAAGGATTTGAAATGCCTGAGTATCCCGAATAAGGCGCAGGAGAAAATAGAGCACGACAGCAACGATGAGGATATCGAGGACATCCTTCCAGCCAAAGTTCTCAAGGAAAATCTGCAGATTCCTGAGGAGTTCATGCACGGGACTAGTTCTCTTCTGCCTGTGGCTGCATGGTAGAAAGCGACATGAGCTCTCTTACACACCACACCCTGTAATTCTATGATTGCATGCTTCGCTGTCTTTGCGACAAACACGCCTATTTGATGTACACATATGCACGCTTGATGGCATTCCAGTCATCGATTGCCTGTGTCACTCCCCGTACGGCATGGAGCTCTGGATCAGGCGTGAGATGGAGGTTGATGCCAGGCAGTGTGGCAGCATGGTGCTGAATGGATGGCAGAGAAGCAGCCGAACCAGTCAGCACCATGCCCTTGGAGTATGCTTCCTCCCACACATCCTGTGGAGAGAGTGCTTGGGTTGCAGCAAGAAGAGAACTGAGCTCCTTCTGTACTTCACGATCCGTGTCAGCATCTTTGTCCACGAAGGAGCGTGCAAGGTTCCCAGAAGTAGCATGGGCAATGACATACCCATCAGCAATGAGCGAGCAGTCAATCCGGTCCTGGAGACAATCAAGCAGGATATACCGGGCAAGGTGTGCATGGGACTTCTGGAGCGCAAGCATATGCGCAACAGGAAGATCCACAAGATATGCAGTCCGTGCTCCGAATGATGCAAACACCTGCAGTAGCTGTCTTCGTGCTCCTCCAGTTAGTGCTGGATCTACTGAGCAAATGATTTCAGGTCGGAACACTCGTCCACGCCCAAGTGTTCGTATGACAGTCTCCCGGAGTATCTGATATACACCATCCCTGTCACGATGCTCATTACCAAGAAATGGCCAGTGAATCTCCCACGTTTCAGGATCCTGGGCATGTCGGGTGCATGCATCCTCCCCTACGTAATGGCGTGCATTCCCAAGACGTGTATTGCGCACTATGCACGCTGGAATGGCAATTACCCTTCCCCCAAGTCTGGTGCACGTACGAATGGTGTCACCTTCGATCGCAATGCCAACCTTCCTACCGAGCATGACTACCCATTCTCACGTGACATGTCCCTTGCTAGTCACCAATGACTGACCGCATACGTCCAGCAACATCCGTCGCTTCCCCAGAATCTGACTCAGTGATGTTTGCACCAAGGGAACGCAATTTCGTCTCAAAGGACTCATATCCCCGATGGAGATGGAAAATGTTCGAAAGAGTGCTCGTGCCTTCTGCACACAACGCTGCTATCGTGAGCGCTGCCCCACTGCGAATATCCGTGATATTCACTGGACTCCCTTTGAGCGTAGTTGGCCCTGTGACTATGGCACTTCGTCCTTCGACTACGACCTGTGCACCCATTTTCACAAGTTCTGGAACATGCCGGAAACGATGTTCGTATACTGCTTCACTTACTGCACTCGTTCCCTCTGCCTGGGTCATGAGCGAGACATACTGCGCCTGGAGATCCGTTGCAAATCCTGGATGGGGCCATGTTGTGACATCAACACCACGCAGTACACGTGCAACAGCATCAACATGTACGTGATCCGCGCCCTGTATGACTTCACATCCAGTCTCCCGTAGCTTCTTGATGAGCCATGTAAGGTCTGCAGGATCTGTCGAAGTCACAGTTACAGAACCCTTCGAGGCAGCAGCAGCAATAAGGTATGTTCCTGCCTCAATGTAGTCGGAAACGACTGCATGCCGTATTCCATGAGGACGTCCTTTCACTCCCTCGATCATGATGTGATCTGTACCGGCCCCCTGGATTCTCACACCCATCCCAGCAAGGCATCGTGCCAGATCCACAACGTGGGGTTCACGGGCTGCATTCTGGATGATTGTGACACCCTCAGCGCATGTTGCAGCCATCATGAGGTTCTCGGTGCCAGTAACCGTGGGCATATCGAGCTCAATCCATGCACCACGAAGACGTTTCGCACGTACAATGTACTCCTGCTCAGTAGTCTGAACTTCAGCACCCATCATGCGCAGGCCCTCGATATGCTGTTCGACTCGTCGAACACCAATATCATCGCCTCCCGGCTTTGCTACTACTGCCTCCCCAAGACGCCCAACAAGAGCTCCCATGAGGAGAATGGAACCTCGTATTCGCTCAGCAAGCTCGTGGCCAACTGTTGATGAACTGAGGTTTCGTGCTTCAATTGTCCACGCATCCTGGGCACTGCGCTCCACACAGCATCCAAGCGATGTGAGGATATCAGCAAGGATTTCAATATCCCGTATGGCCGGTACGTTTGTGAGCGTGACTACATCATCCGTAAGGAGTGCTGCAGCCATAATAGGAAGTGCAGCATTCTTGCTCCCCGACATCGCGACCTCACCATGCAGCGGAGTACCGCCCTCGATAGTCAGCTCGCCCATTCTGCCCTCCGCATGTCTTCATGCCCCACATGGCACTTGGTGTATATCATGAGCATAATGACTCCGGATCGTCCACTGCCATGTGGACTACAGGGAAGGATTGAATCATGACTGTTACTGTGAGCCGTACGACAACCGATATCGAAGCTCTTCTCGGCAAGGATGCTTCAGATTTGCTTACACACACCTGTACGACCATCGACAAGAGCAAACTTCATCTCCCTGGACCTGACTTTGTTGACCGCATCTGGTCACAGTCAGATCGATCTATCCGGGTCCTCAGGAGTATCCAGTCCCTGTTTGGCAGTGGTCGCCTTGCTGATACGGGATACCTCTCCATACTCCCTGTGGACCAGGGCATTGAGCACAGTGCTGGCGCCTCGTTCGCTCCTGCTCCTCAATACTTCGACAGTGAGTCAATAGTCGAACTTGCAATCGAAGGTGGGTGCAATGCTGTTGCCTCAACGCTCGGCGTTCTTGGTTCAGTAGCAAGGAAGTATGCCCATCGGATTCCGTTTATCTGCAAGCTCAACCACAATGAGCTCCTCACGTATCCGAACCGGTTCGACCAGGTAATGTTTGCCTCTGTCGAGCAGGCGTATGACATGGGAGCAGTTGCAGTCGGAGCAACAATCTATTTCGGTTCAGACGAATCTACCCGGCAGCTCCAGGAAGTCTCACAAGCATTTGCCATGGCGCATGATCTCGGAATGGCCACAATCCTGTGGTGCTACCTGCGAAATCCAGCGTTCAACCATGATGGTGTCGATTACCACCTTGCTGCAGATCTCACAGGCCAGGCAAACCATCTCGGTGTCACCATCGAAGCAGACATCATCAAGCAGAAACTCCCTGAAACAAACGGGGGATACACTGCACTCAAATTCGGAAAGACTTCACCAAAAGTATATTCCGACCTCACGACTTCCCATCCCATCGATCTTACCCGCTACCAGGTCATCAATTGCTACATGGGCAGGTCTGGCCTCATCAATTCAGGTGGTGCTTCAACTGGAAGTGGTGATCTTGCTGAAGCTGTACGTACTGCAGTCATCAACAAGAGAGCTGGCGGAATGGGGCTCATCAGCGGAAGAAAGGCATTCCAGCGACCCATGATAGAAGGAATTGAGCTTCTCCATGCAATTCAAGATGTGTATCTCAATCCTGAGGTAACTGTCGCCTAATTCAGGCACATTCCCTCCACTGGCACCCATGGAGTGGGAGAGCTGTACCTCTCTTTGCGTACAGCTCTCCCACACTAGCCTACGGACAGGTTATGCGGAGCTTCGCATTTTAGCGGGGTGTGACAGTTTTGAGGAGATTCCAGTTGGGC
>JBMFXB010000005.1:84885-85973 GCA_049964715.1 Candidatus Dormibacteria bacterium | reverse complement strand
TATACTGCGACATGGTGTTCAGCACAGGACCTCAAGTGCATGTTGATTGACAAATTAGACGAGTGAGTCGTTCCCTGACTTACCAAGGGAGAGGGGAGCAGACAGTGTAATGCCACGCTCAATCCTGTCGTGTGCAAGAACACTTGCTGTGCCTTGCCCAAAGGGAGCAGGTGTTGTTTCAATCGGGTATGGTCGTGGCGACAGTTCATCAGGATTTGCAAGATTGCGTGCACCAACGAAGTGGAATGTCGTGCGAATGCCACGACGGTGGCATTCATCTGCCATTTCGATATCGGAAAGACTGTCACCAAAGCACCTGGCCTCAGTGATGACATGGCCGTGCCTGTTTGCCCACTGGAGCGCTCGTGCAGCTCCAAGTGCTTTTCCAGCACGTGGATGCTGGAGGTCAACAGCAATACTTGTGCGATCGATACGGATTAACCCATCAAGACCCCGGGAGTGCAGAAAAGAAGTGAGTGCTGAGACAAACTGATCCTGAATGGCTGGGAAATGGGCAAGGGACACAGCATCAGCCTTTTCCACTGTGATCATTCCGTCTTTGCTCACATCGTAGATAAGACTGTCAGCAAACTCCTGCTCAACTAGCCGTGATACCCACAGACGTACAACAAGAGGAAGACGCAGTGAAGGATCTACACGGAGTTGCAATACTCCATCATTGTTGTATGAGGCACGGGATCCTCCTTTCTCGCCGATGATACAGAATGTGTCCTTGAGGAGTGCATCAGGGTCATATCCTGATCGCAGAGCTACATACCGGAGCGGAGTGAGCACATTCTCAATGACCCAGGGAAGGGCTCTTCCAGTATTCAGGACAACAGGTTCCCTACGAGCAAGCCGAGCAACAAGTTCCTCGAGGAGAACGTGCTCTGTCATGCGCTTTGCTATGGGATCCGAGAGTGGACCATCAACATCAAACAACCAGAGTACAGTGTCAGGACGTTTCATCATTTCCACTGTACGGTGCTTTCCCCGGACACTGCATGGACAAAGCGACTACTGCACGTTCTTGATTGCAGCAACAAGCTCTGTCAGCGTTGCCTTGGCATCTCCAAAGAGCATCATCG
>JBMFXB010000005.1:0-84875 GCA_049964715.1 Candidatus Dormibacteria bacterium | reverse complement strand
TTAGGGCGGTAGAAGAGTTCATTGTCAATGCCTGCAAAGCCTGGATTCATGCTGCGCTTCAGCACCACAACGGTCTTTGCCTGGTCAACATTGAGAATTGGCATGCCATAGATCGGACTTGCATGATTCGTTCTCGCTGCTGGGTTGACGACATCATTGGCTCCGATGACGATGACAACATCTGTCTGGGGAAAGTCAGGGTTGATCGAATCCATTTCTACAAGTTGTGTGTACGGGACATTTGCCTCAGCGAGGAGGACATTCATGTGTCCAGGCATACGACCTGCAACTGGATGGATTGCATACCGAACATTGACATGACGTTCTTCAAGAAGGTCGGATATCTCCTTGATTTCGTGCTGTGCACGGGCCACTGCAAGTCCATACCCAGGCACTATAACCACTGACTGTGCGTACGTGCAGAGAATTGCAAGATCCTCAACAGTTGTCCTCCTCACTGTCAGGTCACCAGAGATTACACTGCCAGAATCAGACTGTATTGTGCCAAATGCACCGAAGAGAATATTCGTTATGGAGCGGTTCATCGCTTTGCTCATGAGTTGGGTAAGGATGAGACCGGATGCTCCAACGAGTGTCCCACCAACAATCATGATCGCGTTGTTGAGTACGAATCCAGTAAGTGCAGTTGCAAGACCAGTGAACGAGTTGAGAAGGGCAATGACGACTGGCATGTCTGCTCCACCAATGGGGAGCACGAACATGATGCCTAGGATCAGTGCAACACCAACCATGGCAATGAACAGTACATGGTCTGGCGATGCTGTACTCGTGCCTGTAAGAATGCCCAGAACAATGATGATGAGGAGAAGTACGCCATTGAAGGGTTTCTGGAGGGGGAATGTGATGGGACGTCCCTTGATGAGTTCCTGGAGCTTTGCATACGCAATGATGCTTCCTGTGAAACTGAGCGATCCGATTCCCGCTCCAAGAGCAGTACTCAGCATGTCCCCAACATTGAGGGGATGGCCTTCAACTGTCGTGAGAATGTGAATCACACCGATGAGAGTTGCTGTACCTGCGCCCATTCCATTGAAGAGGGCAACCATTTGCGGCATGGCTGTCATGCGTACGAGTTTTGCTGAAACTGCACCAATGAGGCCACCAAGGATGACTGCAGAAATGACGATTCCCCATGGAAGGGTTGAAGAGAGTGCAATTGTCGAGATGACAAGGGCAAGTGCCATGCCAGCTGCTGCAAGGATGTTGCCTCGCCGGGCAGTTGCAGGTGAACCGAGGTATCGAACACCAAGTATGAAACAGGCTGCTGTGATGCAGTACGTATACAGGAGGACTGTAGGAGAAATGCTCACTGGCTATTCCTTTCCATGTGGTGCTGGTCGCCGTGATTTGAACATGCCAAGCATCCTGTCAGTGACGACAAACCCTCCGACGACATTCATTGCACCAAGCACTAGTGCCACAGCTGCAAGAATGCCTATTACAACTGAATGGGTGACTGTTGCTGCAACAGTGAGGGCACCAACCAGGATGATGCCATGGATGGCATTGGTACCTGACATGAGGGGTGTATGGAGTGTTGAAGGAACCTTTGATATGAGCTCGAAACCAAGAAATGCTGCAAGTACGAAGATGAAAATTTCTGCTGGAAGCGTGAGGGGATTCATGCGCGTTCTCCTGTAAGGAGGTCGGATAGAGCTGCATTCCGTGCAGTACCGTGTTGGAGAAGGCATGATGGTCCGAGAATGTCATCCTCGAGTGGATCATTAGGGATCGTGCTGTCCGGGAAAGCTTTCAAGAGATGGAGTGTGAAAGTCGCAATATTGTGGGCATACAGTTGCGTTGCATTCATGACAAGTTCACTTGGGATGTTGAGTGGTGCACAGATCGTGACTCCACGATCTGTGACTATGGTTGCCCCAGGAGAAGTCTTGCTGCAGTTGCCTCCCATTGAAGCAGCAAGATCAACAATGACTGATCCAGGTTTCATGCCATCGAGCATGTCATCAGGTATGAGAATCGGTGCCCTCTTTTGGGGAATGAGTGCAGTAGTGATAACTACATCAGCAGAAGCGACATGTTCTGCAAGAAGTGCCTGCTCTGCCTTCTCCTGCTCTTCAGTGAGTGAGCCAGCATATCCGCCACCACTTTCTGCTGAGGCAGAAGTTAGTTCAGAACTGAGGAATATTGCGCCTAGACTCTCAACCTGATCTTTTACAGCTGGACGGACATCAAATGCTTCAACGATAGCTCCAAGGCGCTTTGCAGTTGCAATAGCCTGGAGCCCTGCAACACCAGCTCCGAGAACAAGTACACGGGCTGGAGTGATGGTGCCAGCAGCAGTCATGAGAAGTGGGAAGATTCTCGGAACATTGGTTGCCCCGAGCATGACTGCATAATACCCAGCAAGGTTGCTCATTGACGAAAGTGCATCCATTTCCTGAGCACGAGTGATGCGAGGAAGGAGGTCAAGATCGAAGACTGTATGCTTCGTTCTTTCTGCTTCACGCAGTGCAGAGACATTTTTTGTAAGTTCCATTGAACCGACACAGACTGTACCCGGTGGAAGGGCTCTCCACATCTCTTCATCCGGACACCGCACAGTGAGAACAAGTGAAGGATCCTTGAAGAGATCTGTGCGAGGAAGGAGTGTTGCTCCAGCTTCTGTAAGAACAGCATCCGAGAGGTAGGAAGTCGCTCCAGCACCAGTTTCAATACAGACTGTATGGCCTGCAGATGTCAATTGCCCGATGGTTCGGGGACTCACAGCAAGTCGTCGCTCGCCCTCATGGTGTTCGCGGAATATCGAAATACGCATTGTTACATCTTACGGAGACGGACTGGTGATACGAAATGAGTGGAGCGGGAGACGGGACTCGAACCCGCGACCCATACCTTGGCAAGGTATTGCTCTACCAACTGAGCCACTCCCGCATGTGCCTTCCACGATGCCAAGCTATTATCGCAAATTGAGGAGGGAATTCGTATGTGGCGCTACTTCCTGTGAAACACTGCTGGTCGCTTTTCAAGGAATGCTTGTACACCCTCACGAAAGTCGGAAGAGAGGGCAGCACGTTCCTGCAGGATGGATTCCTTGGTGAGTTGTGCCTCGAAGTCAGCGTGCAGGGCATCGAGGAACAATTCCTTGATGTATTCCAATGAGAGTGGTCCACGTGCAAGTGCCGTAGCCAACTCCCATGCCCGGTCAAGGAGACGTCCCTCTGGAACGATTTCACTCACGATGCCAAGTGCGTGTGCCTGATCTGCAGGGATAGGTTGTGCAAGGAGGGAAAGCTCGCATGCTCTAGCTGGACCAACAATCCGTGAAAGGAAGTACGATCCACCTGCATCTGGAACAAGTCCTATGCGTGCAAAGGCCTGGATGAACTGTGCTTCGGGAGCAGCGAGGCGAATGTCTGCTGCAAGTGCAAGAGAAAAACCTGCACCTGCTGCGACACCGTTTACGGCTGCAATGACAAGACATCGACCTCGATGAAGCATGCGTGCGAGTGGAAGATAGTGATCATCCAGGTATGAGCGAATGAGGGATGCATCAATGGGTTGTGCTGGATTCCCGCCGACCAGTGCGAGGTCTTGTCCAGCACAGAAACCTCGTCCTGCACCTGTTATGACGATAACTCGAATGTGGTCTGAATTCTCTGCTTCTGCAACATGGTGGGTAAGTTCGTCAATGAGCTCTGGCGTGAGACTGTTGAGGCTCGCGGAGCGATTGAGCGTGAGGAGGACGACATCGCCACGCTCCTCGCGGAGAATGAGGTTGTCACGAGAAGCATCAGTCATGGTGCAGAATCTCCTTTGTCACGGGCTCATGGGGAGCAAGGTCATAGAGCACAGGATAGGTGTAGATTCCTGTATTGTGACCATCCTGCCATATGACGTTGAGTCCGTAGGCTCCAACAAGGGAGAGATCGGCGAGTTCGTCTTCTCCGGGCCGGAGCTCCTTCGAAGTAGAAAATCTTCCAGGTACTCCCATCTCTCCGTGGCAAGTGGCGCAAGGACATGCGAGACGAAGATCTGAAAATGGAATAGACTCCTGTGTTTCATCGTCCCAGACAATGATGAGGGATCGACCAGCCTCATCGTAATCAAATGAACGTGGACGTGGTGTGGACATGTGCATACCGGGAGCGTATCAAAGTGTAGCTGTGAAAGATGGATAGCCTTCTGTTGGCACAGTAAGTGAAGAAGCAGGGTACTCCATGTATCAAGCACAATAATTCAGGTAATGTGTGAACGGAGGAATGGAGTGTGGGAACACAAGTGGAAAGTGTTGTGAACGATGAACATTTTCTTGAAGAAGCGATTCAGTTGGCTGTCGACAATGTGCATGCAGGAGTTGGTGGTCCATTTGGCGCAGTAATTGTCAAGGATGGTTCTATTCTTGCCCGTGGCAACAATCAGGTGACTTCTGCTCATGATCCCACTGCCCATGCTGAAGTGCAGGCAATTCGTGCTGCATGCAGTCAACTCGGTACCTTCCAGCTTGACGGGTGCACACTGTATGCAAGTTGTGAACCTTGTCCCATGTGTTTTGGTGCAATCTATTGGGCCAGGCTTGATCGAGTAGTATTTGCAGCACGCTCAGAGGATGCTGCACGATACGGATTTGACGATTCCCACATATACAATGAAGTTCGACAGCCACTTGAGCAGAGGTCGCGAGCGTTTCACCAGGTTGAGCATGGAGAACGTCTTGCTCCATTCCGTGCATGGGAACAACTGAGTACAAGGATTGACTACTGAATCAGTCCCTCAGGAAGTCAGGCAGGAGGGCTGCAAGACTCAGGTCTCCCTGGAGGATGATCCGCTGCTCCTGCACTGCATCCTGGACTGCAGCACTGTCGAGCTTTCCCTGTGCAAGAGCCATGAAGTCGTCAGAAGACATGAGAATCGTCAGTTGGGCAGTCTGGATTGCACCAGGACCCACATCAGGGACGCCATTTGTGATGGAGAGGTGGTACAACTCCGTTTCATCAAAGACGAACTGGTAGTGGGCACTGTAACCGGCAATATTGCTTGGCCGAGAGAGGAGACGGTGCTCTATTTCTGCAAAGACAGGGTCGACGTTAGCCATGTAGGTGTGGTGCGTGTTCGTACATAATGTGAATCCCCGTTTGCAGTGTACGGGAATTCGTGATCACGTGCATCGAAAACTCATGAGATAAGCGTGCGAGGTGAGGTGAGGTGATCGATAGCGTAGGCACGAAGGGTTCTCTTGAGTTCTGGTCGAGCATGTCCAAGGGCTGCAACAACATCGAGAGCCAGTGATCTGCTGAGTGGGTCATTTTTTTTCAGAAGAGATCCAAGAGTGGTGCGAGTTCGATGGTAGGTAGCTTCCGTCTCCACAAGCTCCTTCCGCAGCTTTCGAAGTTCCTGCGATGTAGTGACTGTGCAGGGTGTGTCAAGCACGCGCTCGAGAAAACTCACTCGTGGGGACTTTGATAATGGATGTGGATCTGGTAGACCGTGTGGAGGGCGGGGAGGTATGTACGGCTGTGCATCAGGGTTGTCCTGCTGCATGATGATGACTGTGCTTTTCAGTGGAGCAGTTTTGTTTGGAACAACAATGACATGCGGGGCTGCATGACGCTCAGTGAGGAGAACCTCGACAAGGCGTTCTTGCCCAGCAGTTCCTGTGGAAAATGCAGCTTCAATTTTGAAGGCTGCAGGAGGAATGTGTGGTGCCCGGGCTGCTGATGTCCACTGTACTTCTGCACGAAGAAGCTTTCCACCGAGTGCACACTGGGCCATGTACCACTCCTGGAACGAATGTGTGCGCCAGATCTTGATTGGGATACTGCATTCACCGCCAGATCTTGGGGCACCCTGTCCAATGCCGCCAATGCACTGGAGCATCGTGTCCCGAAGCGTTGTTGCAAAAGGAATTTCTTCAAATTTGGCCATGTGCCTCATGCGGTCCATACCAGGTGTTTTGGGAGGACACCCAAGGACACACCGACCTGAACGGTAGAACTCGCCCCATTCAATATTCGTTGTGTAACCTGGCAGCTTTTGGGAACGTGGCACCCAGAAAGCAATGACATCACTTCGCATCATTGCATCGTGTTCCCACCGCCATGGATCCATGGTGTCCTCCTTTCCTGGCCGTGGGAAGGGAATGTACACTACACCGTCAAAGCCAAGATCTGCGAGTTCCCGTACAGCATTAACCCGCCAATCCGGATCTCCTGGGGAACGTGGACTGGGGCCAGCAAGGAAAATTGACTTCGCAAAGTTCCGTGGAAGCGGCTCATCGCGATACACGATGCGCATCTGCCGGGCCATGTGTAACTCCTCACTGCAATTGATACCTGTGTAGCTCCAGCATACGAATTTAACACGGACTTGCCGGGGGACAAATGGCAGTTGGACAGGAACTGGACACTGGACGGACAAAATTTCCTGATGAGGCAATTTAGTGACCAATTGCCTTGCATCGTGACAAGGCATTCATGCATACTGATGTCGTGGAACTGCGCCAGGTTCGTGATTGTTGTTCACGATCTCCGCACCGCATGGGGGAGATGCACCGCAAACGTGGTGGGTTGCGCTGTTTGTTCCTGAATTTGCTTCAGGAACAGCGCTTTCGAATTCTGTTGGAGTCTTCAAGATGACCGGCGGGGTGCGAAGCTTCCTGAGGCGTCTGGCAATCCCAGCTTTATGGGTTCCCGATCCCGCTTCGCCCCCCGATGCAACTGACATCTTCTGTCGACCGCCCACTGATTCCCGACAGACGACACCACTCATGGAGTCACAGCACTTTTATGTGTATGCATCACGGTTTCCATTGGCACCTGGTCACCTGCTTATTGTTCCTAGGGATCATATTCCTGTGTATGCCGAGATTCCTGTCTTGTGGCATAGGGAGCTGGAACGGGTTATTGCAACGGTCCGGACTTTCCAGCGAGAGATGTACGGAAAGGAATCCTTCGCACGGGAGCAGGGATCCCCTCCTGGATCTCCTGGGAATCGTCAGTCAGTCCGGCATGCGCACTTTCATCTCATTCCATTCGAATCGGATGGAACTCCGCTTCCAGCATTCAGTGGGGAAGCAAAGCTTCGAAGTTTTGGAGACCTTGCCCGGTATCGCTGGAAGAAAGGCTATTACCACTACGTCGAGATAAATGGGGATCGACGTGTAGTTCCAGATGTTGGACCAGGCGTTGCAGAGGCAGAGCTTGCACTGCGGGACCGCATTGGCAATGTATGGGATCCTGTGAAACTTCAGCCAACGAAATTTGAAGATCCAATCGGAAAAGAGATGTTCAAGGAAGTAATTGATCGCTGGAATACTTGGCTGGACCGGCATGGTGTTGCTACTGTTGGTAAGGGATTGACACGGACGGAATTGCGTCCGCACGTTACTGTCGAGCTCTGAAGGTGGGGGAAACAATGAAGGAAGCAGTGCGTTCATTCTTGCGACGTTGTCACATGCCGGCTCTTCTCGCACCAGATCCTGCTGGTGCACCAGACATGACTGATGTTTTCTGCAATCCACCAGAGGATGGGCCACGGGCCACGAACCTGCTGGAGTCACAGCATTTTCGTGTGCTTGGAAGCAGGCTTCCACTTGCAGAAGGTCATGTGCTCATTGTGCCGAAGGATCACATTCGTGTATATGGTGATATTCCGCTCATGTGGCACAAGGAACTGGAATCGCTCATTGCTATAGTGCGCACGTTCCAGCGAGATGCGTATGGAAAGGAGTCATTTGCACGGGAACAGGGTTCGCCTCCTGGATCTCCTGGGAATCGTCAGTCAGTGCGACATGCCCATTTCCATCTCATTCCGTTTGCCGGGAGCATTCCTCCAATGCCCGAGATACCGGAGGCTCAACAGATCCAGAGTTTCAGGGATCTGGCCAAGTATCGACTCAAGGATGGGTACTACCACTACATCGAGGTTGGGGGAAATCGTCGTGTCATGCCAGATGATGGCAGTGGTGTTGCATCAGCTGAGTGGTTGCTTCGTGGCCTTATCGGCAATGTATGGGATCCAGTGAAGCTGCAGCCAACAAAGTTCGAAGGCAGGCGTGCAATGGAGATGTACTCAGACCTCTGCTCGCGCTGGAATAGGTGGATAGAGACAGCACCACTTGATCCTGCAGTCCTTCGCAGAGCACGAGTGCAGACAATCCACAGGGACGTGACTCTCGTTTCCTGACGACCTGGTCCGCTTGGTCTGTGGGTACATTTCCGTACGCATTCATTGGACCCTCCGAAGATAAGAGGCTCTTCGCAGATAAGATGGGCAGTGTGCATAGCGACCTGCCGGAAGCGTGTAGAACAGGGGGCCAGATAATCTCTGTACGGGAAACTCCCTCCATCACGTATGAACAGTCTTGGAAGGGTGTGGAACATGGCATGCCATGCAAGTCATATCAGAGAGGAGAAACGTGGTGAGGCGACGAGGGGAATCGAACCCCTGGATAAAGGTTTTGCAGACCTCTGCCTTACCACTTGGCTACGTCGCCACATGTGCTTGAGGCCGTTACGGTCTCAACACTGAACACCATTGTATCGGAGTTGGAAGTCGCTCTATTCGGAACAGTGAGTACTTGGTTATTCGAGGTCGTAGGCAGGCCTGCGAGATAGCAGTGATGGAGTATGGACCCGGACTGTGAAATCAAGCATCTTGTCATGGAGGGGACTGAGTCTGCCACTCACAATCCAGAGTCGACCACGAGGTGTCATCTTCTCACGCTGCATGAAGGAGAGAAGCTCCTCAGTGGCAGTAAGCATTGCCTGACGAGATCGGGACGAAAGGTGGAAGACAACGATACCAGCCCTGCCTGCAGGAGGATAGTCATTGACGTTCATGAAGTCGTGGTCGTTTGTCAGGAGAATCCGTTGCTCCTCATCGCAGATCTGGATGACACGGGGATCCTTGATGCCACGAAGGGTCTTGTCCGCTGCAATGGAGCGAGCATCATGGCCGAGTCTGTTGAGGAGCCGTGCTACATCGACCGGCATGTTTTCGTCGACCAGAAACTTCATGCGTACTCTCCCTCGAGGTATTTGATAACGGTAGATGCATACTGCAGCGCTGCGAGAATGTCTTGGTGGGTGAGCGATGGATAACTGGCAAGAAGTTCTTGTACAGGAAGTCCCTCGGCAAGATTATCCAGAACGACAGTCACAGGTATCCGAGTTCCTTGGATCATCGGGACGTCCGGACCGTGGGAAGAGGAGTGGTACTCGATACAGCTATCCCCTCGAAGTGAGGCGGTCCGTTCTGGATCATGCACCGAATGTACCAGAAGTCACGAGTTGCAAACAAGGTTCAGAAGACATGTTAGCCCCATTGTCCGTCGACTGTCTCCCTTTGCCTCACTGGGAACTTGTGACGGGAAGAATCTCTTCTGTAAGGGAACGGATGCGTGAATAGAATCCAGAGGTGTGGTATGAGCGGAGGATGTGGAGGCCAGTGTAGTCATAGTGATGGACCCACTCGTGGAAGAGGGTTGTGAGGAATACGTTAGGGGCAATTGGCTGTTCTCTCACAGCAGTTCTGTGGTAGATCCGGATCGTGCCTCGCTGGAAATCTCCATTCTGGAAGATGCCGCGATAATACCCGTACGTCTTTTGAACGAGCCGGGCACCACTTCGACGATGCACTTGACGTCTGTCTGCAACGACAAGTGTACAGGCAGGCAGTGCATGTGCAGTGTTGAGAATATCGAGAATCGCCTGACCCTGTTCCTGACGGAGTGTGGGATCCTCAGGAATCGCTGCATACGCTCTGATGACAGCAAGGTGTGAATCCGTTAGCACGGATGGGAGGCTCAGTATGGACTGACTCGTACGGTATGAGGGTTGGTGGTACTGGAAACGGGGCATGCCAGGTGTTCTCGTTGCTGTTCTGGGGATGCTGATTTCAGTATGACGGACTGAATTGGCAAGCTGAAACCAATACAATCCTCTCTATTGTGCAGAGCAGGAAATTCCAAGGCATGCAGAACGGGAAGCTCCTGGGAGTGCTGTCTCGAGTCCCATGTAGGGAGCTGAAAATGGGGCTGGATGTGCTGTCATGGGCTCTAGACATACAAATGGCGAGTTTGGTGGGGCATAGATTTGAAGAACCCGAAACATGTCACTTGCATCCAGCTGCAGTCTGAGAGTCGGGGATTGCAGGGAGAGTGGTGTTTTCGGCATGAGGTAACTGTTGTCAAACGTTCTTGCACCAAGTTGCCCACTGAGTGATTTGCAACGTAGAGGTGAGGAACATGGCACCATGTCCTCAAGGGGAAATTCTTCCTTGACCGGAATATCAAGAATCCACTCATCCCGAGGCGTGGTGGGAAGCGTGAAGTATGGATGATATCCAAAAGTAATGGGCACTTCCTGATCTCCAACTGCATAAATGGTCGTGCGGAGAAGTAGTCCCTCTGGGGAAAGTTCACATTCTTGTAGGACGCGGTGCTGGAACGGAAAAGCTGGAAATGCACTGCAGTCATTCGTGAAATCGAGCTGCGTCTGTACACGAACGCATTCTCCCTCAAGCGAAACTTTGCCTTCCCCCCACGGGAGGTATCCGTGATGGATCCCATGTATTGCACCGCCTGGACTGACTATTGAGATGGGAAGAGTTGCGGGGTCGAGTGTAACGTGATGCCCATGGTAGGTATATGCAAGACCACCTATGCGGTTTGCCCACGGATAGAGAAAGGGAATGCCAGTTGTCGTACCGTGCTCTGCATACGTGCGTGGATCAGTACGCGTTCGAAGCAGCTCCATTCCGTCCCATGTGAGAGAAGTTGTGAGCATGCCAAGACGTGGAATCGTGGAGCAGGTGTATGAGCCTGCAGAGAGTACACAGACATCAAATCCATCAGCGTTCTCATAGTGAATGTTGGGCATATCGTCTCCCGGAAGAGCATGTGAAACCATCGCCATCGTATCAGCGTTCCTGCATGTGGAATGCGTAGGAATCCTGAATAATGGGAAGACTAATGACATAGACAGGGGAATTAGGAGGAACGCACATGAGTACAACAGCAGAGAGGAAGACAACCTCATTCGGTGCTGGTGCCATTGATGCAGTGAAGCATTTTGTGGACGCAGGCATGGTACGGTCAATAACCATCCGTGATCATGATGGGCGTGAACTCTTCAGAACCCCACTCGGTGTTGGACTAGTTGGCTTTGTACTCATTCCCATGTGGGCTGCAATCGGAGCGATTGTGGCAGTGGCCACAGGGTGCACGATAGAGGTGGAAATGAGGGAAGGCAAGAAGCCCCTGACAGTCCGGAAATCGTGAGGGAAATAGGAAGTGCGTAGTCCTTGTCGTGCTTTGAGATGGGTGCGCATGGGAAGATCTTGCTCTGAGGTTTCTTGCAGTGTGCTCAATTGGGAGTGATGAGCTTCAGGCAGCAGAACACAGGACACTGCTTAGGAACCGAGCTCTAGTGGATATCCGATCTGCAATTCCACTCAAGCAACTCGTCAGCGAACACACTTTTTGTCAAGATTCAACAGTGGGCAGATCCCTGTACGATACGCATGCCTTTTTCGGGCTGCGTAGCGGCAGAAGTCACCCGAGACCGTGTCACGTATTGCCCGACAACTACAACGGGGATCTACCGAGACCATATTTCACATGATGGGAATGGAGTTCCCATGAAGGCTCATGACGAATTTGACTTCGTTCTGAAAATCTCTTTCCTTCTGATTGCGGTTAGTGCAGAAATCGGCTGAATGCAATGAGGCCGAACACAATTATGCAGAGAATAGGGAGAGTATTGAAGGGATGGAATAGTGGACAGTAGGTTTCTGTGATGCTGGGATGAGTGGGGTGGCGAAGTATTCCTCTGGGGAGGTGTGTGGCACCTGGAGAGGAGGTAACTTCGGTGGCAGAGAAGGCAAGGGATGAAAACTGTCACTATCCTCACTGTAACTTGGCACAGGAGAGGAATGCAGGGGTGTTTCTGGTTGTTCAGGAGGGGTTTTGTTCATGTGTCACGTTGCCTGTTGGGTGATTTGCCAAGTATAAGCTTGCCTGCAATGGCAGCATGATGCGGCTAGTGGAAGGCTTACCACTATCCATGGGAAAGGAGGTGGAGTCCTGCAGGTGTCACGTTTTGGATTTTGGGGAGATGCGCATGACCATCCCATTTCCACTGGCCAGCTCCACAGTGCGTCAGAAGGAAAACGGTATCTTCCCTTTATGGGTGCAAGGATAGCATGCGTGTGGAATTTTCTGACATGGGTCAGGTCAGAGCGATCGGTCAGACATGCTGACAATGCTGTGGGAGAGTGCCTGAAATGGGATTGCATGTGCTGCCCGAAGAAAGGCACGAATCTCGGAAGCGAGCGAAGGTTGCTTCCAGCGAGCTGTGATACTCCTGTCTTGTGCCCATTGTGAAGCAACTTGCCTTCCGACAGCGATTCCAGCATCCGGTTCCATGAAACGGGTAATGCTGTGGTTGAGCCCTACAGGAAGAATTTCCACATGAATTCCAGCACTTCTGGCAAAAGCGACATCCTCAGCAAAGTGTCTATGCAGTATGAGTCCTTCAGCAAGAAGTTCGGAATCAGCAACATCGGTGAGTGACCGTGCAAAAGGCTCTGGTGCAGCATCAATGATGACTATGCTTGCATGCTTCCGATTGCCTGGAATCTGTCGTGTCGCTTCACGGATGCCGTAGTTGTCGTTGAAGCCACCATCGATATACTGTTTGTTCTCAATTGTCGAGGCAGGCTGTAGAGGAGTAAGGCCGGAAGAAGCTGCAAGATACGGACTAAGGGGATCGCCTGGTGCAGGGACTGAACGGGAATCCCAGTATTCGAGTGCACCAGTACCAGCTTCAGTTGCACCTACAATGAGAGGTATTTGGAGGTGCTTCCACGAAACTGAGCTGAGACCCGTACGTGCCAGTGCATGCTGCACGCTGTGTGGCCCAATGAGGGAAGCTACACGGAGCCGTATTGTTCGTACAAGATACCCTGCTTGAGGCACTGCGAGTTCACCAAAGGCACCGGAATGCCAAAGTTTTACAAGATTCTGGGCTCCGGATATACTTGGGTGGGCAGCAAGATATGCTCCGTTCCAGGCACCGATGGAAGTGCCAATAATGAGATCTGGAACGTAACCGCCACGATACAGTTGTTCCACTGCAGCAGCTTGTGCTGATCCATTACCTCCACCCCCACTGAGGATGAGGATTCGTGGCTTCGGAAGCTGGGAAATCTTCTTCTTCAAAGCAGCTTCTACTGCACGGCTTTCTCTTCTATCCCAAACACGTCGTGTACCCCTCATACAGAACAGCATAGGTTTTTTGGAAAGTGCATTGCCACAGTGAGAGATGTGACTTGCCCTGTATCAGGAAATTTCCTGTTATGCATGGGTGGATCTGGATACCTTACGGTTCAGACATGCTGCACCAGCCGAGAAAGGATGTGCCTGCGTGTACTCTTCTCATGCCGTAGCCAGTCGCGGTTTGCATCACCCATTCAAGCATGTATCGAATATTCCCGTTCCATATCAATCCTAAAGTCGGGTGGTAGAAATCCAGGAGAATGGATGCCTGCGACCTATATAGTAGTCATGACAGGGGGCGTGGGAGACAATGGTGTTGCTGTGCCGGACTGGCGGAATGGTAGACGCAGCGGTCTTAAAAACCGCCGGGGGAAACCTCATCTGGGTTCGACTCCCAGGTTCGGCACTCTACGTTGAGAAAAATTGACTGCTATTGCTCTTGACCTGAGATGTGATGTGGAAGCAAGACATACTCGTCAACCCAACAATGTTCTTGAGTAGTGCCACTACATATGGGATTGGATATTGATAGAGCATGTTGTTGCTGAAGGAACGGCTGTCACGGTGAGAAGATACAACGTGCGTTCAAATGGCAAGCAGTGCAAACCAATGGCATGTGGGAGCGGATAATTTTGAATGGCCTGTTCGCGGTTTAAGTTCCGTCTTGCCGCTTAGGACCAGCAGGGCAACAGATGGCAATGTTACGGAAATTGTTTCAGGGGGAGATGTACATTTAGGTAGCAGATGGAGCTGATCTTTCATTCCAGCAAGAGTAAGAATGTCGCATAATTGTGCGCTTTGATTTTCGGTTGCATACGTGATTCATGTATTGCTGCGATACGCATATGAGGAAGTCCTGAACTGATTGCTTAGAGTTCGGATCAAGAGCTGCAAAATCGTGCAGTACAAGAAAAGGTTAATATGCACAAATGAATTCTGGTCAAATTTGAAAAAACGAGAAAATCTGGAAAGGCAAGTTAGTGAAAACACCCACAATACCCCTATAAGACTTGTCTTTCTTGCCAGTTGCAGTTCAACCTCATGAAATTTGATAGAGGGCATGAGGAATATGGATGTTCAAAATGCCCTTTCCACCATATTCCCAAAAGTCTGCATGATGACTTGGAGAAGAGTTCATATGAGTACAAGCAGTATATTTCGCAAGAGTGCGATTATAGTTTTGCTTCCTGTTCTGGCAGTATTGATCTTTCCGTTAGTATCACTTGCTGCTACACAACCGCAACTTGGCTCAGCGTTGAATTACACAGTTCTTGCATCATCGACCATAACCAATACAGGCTCGACTGTGGTAACTGGAAACTTGGCATTGAGTCCAGGAACTTCAGTCACTGGATTCCCTCCAGGAGTGGTGACAGGAACACAACAGGTTGCCAATGCTGCCTCTGCTCAGGCCCAGAAGGATATCACCTCTGCATATTTGCAGGCTGCCTCTGCACCCTCAACGATGAACCTGACTGGCAAGGATCTTGGCGGTCTCACACTTACACCTGGAGTGTATTCATTCAGCTCCTCTGCAGACTTGACAGGAACATTGACTCTTGATGGAAATGGCGTGTATATATTCCAGATTGGAAGCACTCTAACCAGTGCAAGTAATGCATCAGTCGTACTGAAAAATGGTGCACAGGCATGTGCTGTGTACTGGCAGGTTGGGAGTTCTGCGACACTTGGAGCGCAGTCAAGGCTTGTTGGTAATGTAATGGCTTTAACCAGCATCACTATGGACACGGGATCTACGCTGCTTGACGGGAGAGCACTTGCACGAACAGGGGCATTAACCCTTGATGCAAATGCCATTACAGCGCCACAAGGTGCTTGCACAGTCCCCTTGGCATCCACTCCATCTCCTACACCAACAACTACCAGTGTCCCTGTAGTGACGAACCCATCCACGCCAGCTACCAGTGTCCCTGTAGTGACGAACCCATCCACGCCAGCTGCGGGAGTGCCAGCAACGGGCGTCGACGTTTTCCATACACTTTTGCCAGGTTTTCTTGCCGTTGTGCTTGGTGTACTGGTGATTATCACGACGAAAAGAGCGTATGTGCACAGAGCAAAGTAGTTCTGCAAAGCTTCCCGTGTCTGTGCATTATGCATGCAGATTGCACAAACACGCTTTACATGAAGACTATTTGCAGCCTTTTCTTCTCTTGGAGAGGGAGGAACGGTTGAGCAGTCTATGAAAAGGGGTATTGTTGCCAAACCACTTGACTGAACCGGAGAAAGAGGGAGGCTAAAAGTACGTCAATAATGGACTCGAATGAACCAGTGAGCTAAGATGTGCGTTTTGGCACATACCTGGTACAGTATGGGGCAAGCGTCGCACAGGCGAATGCAGTCAATCCACACCTGAATAGCTGGTGAATGCAGCGTAGAATGCATTGCGCAAATGGAATGGAGTGTCCGCACAGGAAGTTGAAGACAAAGGAGAAGATTCTTTTGGCAAAGGCCTGATGATGCAGTTGGATAGCAGTATGCTGAGCATATAACCCACCTTCCAGCGAGCTCTTTGTGCCTCTTCCATACCACCTTCTCTATTCACTTAATATCACGCCCTGGCACCGTACCCAAGTTCACCAACACCTTGTTGACACTGTTGCACGTATCAGTTCGAGTGGGTATGCACTGGACTTGGGCTGTGGAAAAGGTACGGATACGAAATACCTCTCACTCCGGGGGTGGGATGTTGTCGCAATCGACATGGTACCCAAAGCAATTGACAATGCCAGGAAGGCCTGTCATGATGCTCCACGACCTCCTCAGATCATCCTGGGAAATGTGCTGGATGTAGCAGACATCGTTCCCCATCTTCCGTATCGGCTAATCATTGATAACGGCTGTCTCTTCTCGCTTAAACCCTCTCAACAATGTCATGTGATTGAGGCGATTTCATCGTGGTGCACGAGTACTGCATTGCTGCTTCGGTTTGGGTTGTTCACGGAAGAAAAGCTTGCAAAGTCTGTACCCGAATCATGGAAGTCAGTATGGGTGGATGCCAAGCCGCCAAGGTATCGGTTGCCTGGCGATCCAGTACCAACATGGTCTCTCTTGGAGCTGAGCTGAATACTGTATTTTCTTGATCGTGTTCTTGGTGAGTGTGATGTCCTGTGCGGAACATTCGGGGTATTTCAGTCACAGCTCATGAATCCCGGACGACAATGGTCCACGATCCCAGTCTTAGAAATTCTGCACAGCTATGATGATGTCGTGGAGGCGAAGTCTTGTGCAGTGTCTTCATGGGATGGGAACGGGACTGGCCGTGATACAAGCCCTCCAAACACATGAATCATACCGTATTTGCACATGAGCTCACTGCCGAAATCCGTACGGGCCGCACGGTCCCCTCGAGAAAGTGGGTAACCTTCTGGACGGTTGCCTGGGAGGCTGACTTGTTGGTGCCTTCACTAAGGGCTAAACGTTGCTGGCAATGTGCTGTGGCTGCGTACGACTGCATACCAATTTGGCACCGGTGAAGCATTCTTGTATTCGTACGGAACTGTCTTATTCAACAACCTTCACGTCTTTCCAGAATGCGATGTAGTTGGCGAAATTCTTTTTGACGATATCTACTGCACTCTGTTTGGGCTCAGGATAGCTCCAGGCATTGTCAACGCTCACTGTATCGCCTGTACCGACATTGAAGTACTGGCATACGCCCTTCCAAGGACATGTATATGGAGTGGGACTCATGGTGAGCAACTCCTGGTTGACAGAGTCAGGGGGAAAGTACCAATTGCCCTCAATGCTGATCAGTTCATCTTTCTCAGCTTCAGCAATGACTGTGTCATTCCATACTGCTTTCATTGGGTATTCTCCGTAGCAATTGCCTGTATAAAGTTGACAGGAGGTGAGACGCCTTTTGGGCGTAGATTCCATCAATGCTTTCGTGCACAGTAGCCGAATTACGAGCTCCAAGTGTATTTTCCATGCTACTGCATCCGCATGCTCTCATCTTAACAGGTGTGCTGTACGGCATAAGGGAAGGATTCTATCAGAAGATTGTCACCTGTATATGTACAGAAAACTGTATGTCTCGATTATGCTTGCACCATGCGGGCGTTCAGATCTCCCAGACTGCCTGAATCCATCCTTGCACTGCTTCTTGTAGCCATGGTGTTTGCAGTCATTCCTGCTGTACCGGTTCGTGCTGCAGTTTCGTGGGGAACGGAGCCTTCAGCAAATACGAGTTCTTCTCTGGCGAATGAGCTCTCCGATCTGAGTTACGTGAGTGCGACGGACTGTTGGAGTGTAGGCTGGGCAGACAATGCCTCTGGCTACGCACAGACTCTCACCGAGGAATGGAATGGTTCGTAGTGGCAGATCATACCGTCAGTAGAACCGGGTGGAAGTACAGAAAATAATGGACTTTACGCAGTCACATGCGTTTTGGCATCAGATTGTTGAGCAGTAGGGTGGTATGAGAATGCGTCAGGCGATGATCTTACCCTTATTGAGAACTGGAACGGGAGTACATGGTCCCAATCTGCACGTCCAACACCGGGAACACTCACTTCCGGCTCAACATTTGGCATTACGTGTACGAATACCATTGTCTGCCTTAACGGTGTCACCTGCCCAAATGCCTCAGACTGCTTGGCAGTTGGCTACTACGGAGATTCGGCCGGAGATACACAGACTCTTGCACTGCAATGGAATGGTGTGAGCTGGAGACAGGTGGCTACTGTCAATCCCTCAAGCAACTATGACGGCATATTTGGTCTCTCATGCACCTCTACGACGATGTGTCTCGCAGTGGGACGCTACAATTCCGGACCGTATCTTCCCTTTGCTGAGGAGTGAAATGGCTCAGTATGGTCTCAGGTGACAGTTCCTGCTGTGGGAACGGGAGACAACATTCTCTTCGGAATCACGTGTGCAAGCTCTGCAGACTGCTGGGCAGTTGGGTATTCCACTGACAGTTCAGGATATACCCAAACACTGCTTGAACAGTGGAATGGTACAGTCTTCACTGCTGTCAGTTAACCCAATACTGCAACGGCTGAAGCAAATATCCTGTTTAATGCATACTGCTTTTTTGATGCATCGTGTCATGCAGTTGGTGGAGGGGCGAGTACTGCTGGTTCAGTGATGCAGACTTTTGTACTCCAGTACACGCCATCCATAGTTGTTTCTGCAACGATCGTGGCTCGTACCCTTTCCTTTGCATCCGTACCTGCAAATGTTGTCTTTCCAGCTGTGATGCTGAACGGTGTGAATCAAACTACAACGACCACGGAAACACTGGATATCGGGGACAATTCGGGAAGTGGGGCAGGGTGGAATGTCATGCTTTCAAATACACCCTTCACGAGCGGAGCCAACAGCCTGCAAAATACCGACTTTACTGTTCCTGCATCCCCAACTGTTGCGTGCGACATAGGAGTGACCTGCACACTTGCTTCATGGAGTTCTGCAGGGTTGTATCCATATACACTTCCTGGAACAACAGCATCAAAACTGATTTATGCTGCTCCTGGGTCAGGTCTTGCAAACCAGACATTTACGTTCACATGGAGGGGAAGCCTGCCTGCAAATTCATTAAGTGGGACGTATTTATCCACATGGACTATAATCCTTGCAGCTGGTCCCTAAGAGGGCGTGGATTGTCCACGTAATGCCCTGGCTCGAAGACTGTTCCATGTGCCTGAAACGAGCCTGTCGCAAACGCTCTACTTTGTCTACGATTCCGTACGCTCATAGAGGCAGGATTATGTATCGTGGAAGGACGTGAACGGAGTGTAGTTATTGATGGGCCAGAATGCGCCTCCTCACACAATCACCTGCATAAACGGCCATTCATACTGGCAGCTTCCTCCGACCGCACAAGGCTGTCCGCAGTGTGGTGCCCCGTTGTTTGGAACATGCACGAATGGGCATGCATTTCGCTGGGGAGAAGCACGGTGCAGGGTATGTGGTAAAGCTGTGCATGAGGCATATCCGGGTAATCCCGCACTCGTGCAGATGGTACACGCTGCATCGTTCCGTTCACGATGGTGGATTGCATTTTTCAGTGGTGTTGTGATCCTGGTACTCATTGCACTTGCTGTTTTTCCGTATGGATCATTTTTCTCCGGAAGCAGTTCTTCATCGCAACCTGGAAAATATGGTTCGTACACTGCCTATCCGACTGCATCACATCCCATTGCAGGGAAGACAATATCTCTTCCAGCAAGCATGTATGCCACAGCACCATTGGGGGATGGTGTGGACATCACGACAAACATTGCTGTTGATGTTGCTGATGCAGCATGGCCATTGTTTGAGCGTGCAATGGTAACCAATGATACGAACGCACTGACCGAGCTTCTTGCACCAGGTGCATTCCGGACAGGATTTATCATGTCATGCGCTCTTGATGGTTCAGCATGCTCGACGTACACCACTCCACTTGTTCTGCAGGATGTGACTCCAGTGATACCCATAGAACATCAGTACCCACTGTATTTTCTCGCACAGCTCACTGCGCAGGGAAATGTTCCAGGAGCGTCTGGCAGTCCATCATCCACTGGAGTGACTGTGGAGGAGATTTTCACAAAAGCCGCAGCAGCAATGCCCTGGCAGATAGCGTTTCTCCTTCAGTTCCCAAGGAATGACAACGGTACATATTATGAATTTCCCTTCGAATTCGAGGATGGGACTGCTGCAGGATTTCCGCAACTCTCCCAGGGGGAATTCTTCAATCCAGCACCAACGGAGCAGGGGAGCATTCCAGAATCGGACTATGAGACATCGCTTGCGACGTATTGGCAGACGTGGAAAGATACTGGTGCAGCGCCCGCATCGTCTCTGTACCCTGTATCCGGAGATGCATGGTCGTATGGGAAGTACCTTGGAAGTGCACCAGAAGGGTTCATCTATCAAGGTTCAAAGAATTTCTTTTCCTTCAGTGCTGCTCCATCGCTGGGTCTGTGGAGGTTCACTGCACTGGGAGGCTATCCCATGGTATGTGGCAGCATTTTGGACATGTCGACGAACCTTCCTGCATCGTCATCAGGTGTGTTGTACCAGGATTCTAGTCGTGAAAACTGGGGTGCTTCTTTGCCACCGGGAACGTACACTGCTATCCATACAAAAACCATCCATCTCGTATGTATCTTCAGTACTGGTAGCGGGCTTGAGGAGATTGGTGGTTACGCATACGATTACGCAACGTATGGCACACAGTGAGGTCTGTATTCACCCTTTTACGAAGATCCCATTCCATTCCAGAACAGGTCGACCAGTGAACAGGCTGTTGAGTGGGGATCTGGGAACAGCTTGTTCCCTTCGAAATCGACTGAAGAGCCAAGGTGGAGAAGTGCGATAAATGCATGTGCAAGGAAGAGCGGGTCGGATGAGGAGCACTCACCTTCCTGCACTGCAGCAGAAAATGTTGAAGTGAGGAGTTGTCCGATACGGTCTTGATGCCTACGGATTGTGGCGAGTTGTTCAGGTGTGAGATCCGCGGATGCCTCACCCATCATGAGTGCAAAGCGAACAAATGGATCTGGAATGTGGAAGAAACTCTCTGCCACACGTTCAAGACGAACCTTGAGTGGATCTTGTGAGGCAAGAAGTGCTGAAGTCTGGGTTGTTGCACGGCTGAAGATCCAGTCGGAAACTGCGATGACAAGTGCTGGCTTGTCAGGAAAGTGGTAATAGATTGCAGCCTTAGTAATACCAGCCTGCGAAGCTACCATTTCCATCGAGACGCCTTTGTAGCCGTGTTCCATGAAACATCGTGAAGCAGCAATGATAATTGCATCATGGGTGGGCATGCGAAGTTCGGACCGGCGTGGACGTCCAGGAGATCGTTTGGAGATAGCCATGTGTGTCACCTCAGAGCGCGATGATCTGTATCATGCTGGTTGCGGGGCATCCCCTTCTGCGATGAGCGATGTGCAGAAAGCACACCGGCGTGCTTTGATTGGCACATCACTCAGGCACTCAGGACACTGCTTTGTGGTTGGATCATCAGGGGGAACCCCTTTTGCATGTCGGGCAGCCAGTGTATTGACAGGTTTTACGATAAAGAAGAACACGCCCAGTGCTATGAAGAGGAAAGAAAGGATTGCATTGATGAAGTCTCCGTATCCAAAAGTACTTCCATGAATGCTGAAGGTGAGCTTGCTGAAATCCGGTTTGCCAAAGATTGCAACAATAAGTGGCGTGATAAAGTCTTTCACGAGTGCAGAGACGATAGCACCGAATGCACCGCCCATGACAACGCCAACTGCAAGATCCACAACGTTGCCTCGTGCAATGAAAGCGCGAAATTCCTTGAACACTGTGGTACTCCTTACTCTCTGACTCTGTGTACTGACGGTAACACGGAATGTTGCGAATATGAATGTACTATGAACTACACGCTGGTTACAGGAAACGATTGAGAATGAGTACAAAGAGGGATCATGGTGAGACTGCACCTTCCGAGAAAGAGGATATGAGAAATCTCGTCGACTACTACAAGTATGTTGAAGACGAGGTCATTCGTGGAGATCTTGACAAGCGCCGGGTCCCCCTCTCGATAGTGTGTGAGAATTTCCAGAATGATATCAACGTTGCAGCTGTCGTTCGCTGTGCGAATGCATTTGTTGCCATGCGGGTTCATATTTGTGGCAGGAGAAAGTTTGACCGCCGTGGAACTGTGGGAACGCACCACTATGAGCATCTTGAGTTCGCCCCCGATACAGTATCAGTGATTGAGAAGTATCGGGATGATGGCTATCGCATAGTTGCAGTGGAGAATGTGAGTGGAAGTGCAGACATCCGCCATCATGTATGGGTTCCAAAGACTCTCATGCTTTTCGGCCAGGAGGGGAGTGGTATCACTGATCTGGCACTCGCATGTGCAGATGATATTGTAAGCATTCCCCAATTCGGTTCTGTTCGTAGCCTGAATGTCGGTGTTGCTGCAGGTATTGCCATGTACGACTACCATGTGAAACTTGGCATTGCGTCCGGGCTTCAGCAGGAGTGAGGCCTTCTTACAATTGGATACTGGCATAAACGTATAGTAATGAAGTAACCTTAACTGACACAGTTAATGTTCCTGTTGCAGGCAGCAGGGTCAATGATGTCGGAGGAGGTACGCCATGGCTCATCCAGCTGGTACACCACACAGTGTCCTTGGGACACTGCGCAAAGCATCGGTCTCCATGACAGAGGAGCCTCTCAGAGAGGGGACGATGAAGGCAATCGTGTTCCACGGGCCAGGCGACCTGAGCTGGGAGAAAGTCCCACTCCCGAATATCATTGATGTGACGGATGCGGTAATACGTGTCGATACAACCACTGTCTGTGGAACAGATCTTCACATTCTGAAGGGTGACGTACCTGAGGTTTCGCCTGGACGTATTCTTGGTCACGAAGCAGTCGGCACAGTCGAGTCTCTCGGTACTGGAGTGAACCGGGTACGAATAGGGGACAGAGTGCTTGTCTCGTGCATCACGAGCTGCGGTGTGTGTGAATACTGCAGAAAGGGCATGTACGGGCAATGCAGTGCAGGTGGTGGATGGATTCTTGGCCATACAATCAATGGTGTACAAGCTCAATATGCTCGTATTCCATTTGCAGACACATCCCTGTATCGTGTTCCTGAAGGACTTACAGATGAGCAGGTACTGATGCTCTCTGATATAGTGCCAACAGGATACGAGATCGGCGTGTTGAGCGGAACAGTGGAACCAGGTTGCACTGTAGCAATTATTGGTGCAGGACCAATAGGGCTCTCTGCACTCCTGGGTGCCCGGATGTATTCGCCAAATCAGATCATCCTCATCGACCCGGATGCGAACCGTTTGAGCGTGGCAACGAAGTGGGGAGCGGATGCTGTAGTGAACAGCAGCACACATAATGCCACTGATGCCGTAATGTCACTCACGGATCGCTGTGGAGTGGATGTTGCAATTGAAGCAGTTGGAACACCGGAGACCTTTGAACTTGCAACCACATTGGTGAAACCAGGTGGTCATGTTGCAAATATTGGAGTCCACGGGAAACCAGCTCTTCTCCACCTTGAGACTCTGTGGACCAGGAACATCACCATCACAGCTGGTCTTGTGAATACCTCGTCAACACCAATGCTCCTTGATCTCGTCCATTCAGGAAAGCTCGACACCTCACGGTTCGTCACCCACCGGTTTCCGATGGATTCATTCATGGAAGCGTATGACGTCTTCCAAAATGCTGCGTCAAATCAGGCCCTCAAGGTCGTCATTTCCCGCGAGCACATGTAGATCCCCCTTGTACGGAGACGGCCTGCACAGACCGTCTCCGTCTTTTCTTGGGAAGAAGTTTATTACTGAGAAAGGCACAATGGATTCGTGGATTACAAAGGGGGCACTGGTGGCAGGAGTCACCGGAAAGGAGTGCATACAGAAAGGGACCATCAACACGATACCAGTGCATATCCAGGATGGATGCAGGGCCATGAAGATCCCACAGCTCCATGGAAACGGAGTCTCATATTGTTGCCGTATGGCCAGCTCATAGGGAACATCGGACAATTGATTGGGACCATACGGAGTGAGCGAGTGCGAGCACAGCAGAGAAACGATGGCTGAAATTTCAACATCATTTCGTCCAGTACTGTCAAGACCTACCAGAGGGAAGATACGCTTTGCTAGGATTGCAGAGTCATCTAGAACAGGAGGGGAGAACCACCATGATCGTTGAGCTTTTTGTCGATGGTTCGGGCTTTGCCGGAAGGCCGAATGTGCTCCTTACCCTGAACACAGCTGCAGTCACTGTTCGTGAAGCAAACGGCATGATTCGCGTGTTTCGAGAGCGTATTGGAACAGATGTTGAAAGCTCACTCGACAAGCTCACCACTGCTGCATGGCGGAAGTGCAGCAAGCAGTCGACTGCTGTAAAGCGGAATCGTCGTGATGCACGAATAATGGGGCCAGTCCGACGGCTCGTGCTCAGGGACGGAGACCGTAGCAGAGAGATCACATGGGCTCCAATGGACACACTCCAACCTGAGGTACGTGAACTCGTCGATGCACTTGGAAGACTCGAAAGGGACATCCCTGTACGGCAGTGGAACCGGAGTTCCATTGCCATGTGCAGGAAGATGGCAATGGAGCAGTTCGGCGGAGAGACAAAGGATTGGCATGTCGTGACGAAGACAGATGAGGTCTTTGATACAAGGCTCAGCATCCCTGACGAAGTGTTCGAGGGAGTCATGACAATGGAAGGTGTTGAGGGAACCAGGATTGTTCTCAAGAATGGGGACAAGTACGCTGCATTCCACACAAGTGGCTATCGCCGAGAGATTGCCCTGGCAGAATCGTGGGGAAAGGGTGAACTGCCGAAGTACCCACCAGCTCTTGTTGCACTTGCGAGAACAGCTCGTAGAGCCGGGCAATGGAAGCGGGCAATAATGATGTTCAATCGCGCAATGCAGCATGATCGCTGGGGAGTCATTGACACTGAAGCAACGATGGAAATAGCTGAACTGTACGCTCTTCATGGCTCTACGGAGAAAGCTCGTGCCATCTATGAGCGATATCTCTATGATCGGAGCCAAATGATGCACGTCCTTGCTTCATGCGGACTTGCCTGGATTGATGCACTCGAGACTGCAGCGGGAGGCAACCCTCCAGTACCTCCTCCATCCACATGGGAGGAGCTTCGTCCGTCGTGGTGGCGGTCCGATGCATCTCGGGCTGTATCTGGCGTTCCAGCACGCTCTGAAGCGATGCAACATGCAGTGGCCAATGCAGCTGAAGAATGGTCTCAGCATTACAGGACGATGGCCATGCAGCGTCAAGGCGTTGCGTAACGGAGTATCGACAATCGTGTAGGAACTATCCACTCCAGAGCATTCTCCGGGTACAATTCCCGCAGTACAACAGAGTGTTGCCAGGTGGTGGATATGGAAGATCAGCAGGATCTCGGGAAGCAGGAACGGGAACTGCTCGAAGCTCGGTATAGGACACTGCATGCCATTCTTTTTGAATTGGCCACAGGAACCATCCGGCAGTCACTTCCCGACAGTGTTCTTGCTCCTGTGTATGCCTTCTACTACCGTGAGTATTCAGAAATCCTGACGAGACTCACTGCTTTTGGAGCCACTGTTGGCAGTGTCCCAACAGAACGACCAACTCAAAATGTTGAGCCTCGTGCTGCTTCCCAAGTGCCTGAGCAGACACCTGTCCGATCGCTTCTTGCTCGACATACGATTGGAATCCTTGCCATGAGTGGAGCCTTTCTTCTTGGCATTGCAACACTCCTTTTCGTTGCATACGGAACCCAGTTCGGTCGATTGCCAAGACTCGGTGCAGTCATTCTGCTGTACATGATTCTTGGGGCTGTGTCGTTCTGGTCATCGAGAAAGGATCAATTGCGGGATGTCTTTCTTATTTATGTCTTGCTTTTTGCACTCATGACACCACTCGTCTTTCTTGGCCTCTATCGATTTGTTATTGAGCCAAACCATGCGCTTTCGCCACTCTGGATGCTCACGATAAGTGCACTCTGCTGTGGTTTCGTATATGAGTCTCTGGGATGGAGGTTGTCCTCACTCTGGTATTCAGGGTTTGGTGCTGGTGCGTGCGGAGTAGCGTGGTGTGCCTTTTCTGGTTCTGTGCTGACTCAACAGTGGGCTGTTGTACTCATTGGTGCAGGTGGACTTCTACCAGTCATGGCACAGGTTGCACTCCCTACATCCGTACCTGAGGTTGTGCGTCGACCCATGCGAGCGCTTTCCTACGGCATTGGTGGAGCTGCATTGGTGCTTGGAATTGTCAAGCTCGCTTCGCTCTCGTACTCAACATTGTTTTCCTCTGGCCTTGGGCTTCCAGAAATACCGCTATGGATGATAGTGCTTCTTGCAGTGACTGTTGGCGTAGCTCTCACGACGAGCTTCCTCTTCAAGAAGTATGCAGATATTCGCATCACTGCAATCATGGCATCAGTACTCTTGTTTGTTCTTGCGGGTACAGTGGCAGTGCCGTACCACGAGCAGTTCTGCCAGGCACAAGGGTGCCTGAATATGGGATGGTTGCAGTCCCTCGGCATCAGGACACAGGATCTCGTTGCAGGGGTTGATGTACTCCTCGCATTGGTATGGTGGGTGTTGTACAAACTCCGTGTCCTTGGGGAGGACAGTCAAAGTACTCTTGCAATTGGACTTCTTCTTACTGCATTTGTCATGCTTCTCCCCACATCATCACCTGTTGTGGGGCTCGTATTCCTCATGTGCGGTGGTGCTGCAGCTATTGGCATGCAGCGGGATCTCCAATCTTCGGTCTGGAGAGTGGTTCCGATGTTTCTTGCATTGGATGTATGGCAGCAGCTGTTGCATGCATTCCTTTTCATCACAGGAATCACTCTTGGAAGGCAGTGGTGGCTCCAGTGGTATTCACTCTTCCCTTTTGTACTTGTAGGCATGGATAGTGTCCTACATCGAGCAGTGCCTAGATGGTCCGGAACAGTAGTGAGGAGTCTTGTGTACATCGTTGCTGGAACTGTAGCAGCAATCTCGGTTCTTGTTGCAGTCAGTTCCGGGTATGACAGTACTGCTGGGTGGACACTAGTGGCTTTTGGATTTCTCTCGTATGGCCTTGGCAAGAGAGAGAAAGCTCACGGCATGGCAGTACTACTTGGGTGCCTTGGAGCACTGGGTATTCTCCTCATTGTGAGTGCTGATGCTGCCAGTCCAATCCCCACTGCACCCATTGCACTTGCAGCATGGGGTCTTATCCAGATTGGTCTTGGCCGATTCGGCATTGATTCGGACAAGACGTGGGAAAAGTGGCACTTTTGGGTAGGAGCAAGTGTGGTGTTGTTTGCTTCAGTGGAACCCTTGGGGCAAGTGAATCTGCCACTTCAAGGAAACATTGCATTGACGCAAGTCATCGTCTCGTGCATTCTGGCTGTTGTCATCCTTGACGGAGTACGGGATGGAGGCATTCTTTGTCAAACATATGTGGGGAAGACAGTTTGGCGCATGGTTGCAGTAGCCATAATTGGATTCTCCCTTGATTGGATCATGGCGATGGGAAGTTCCGTTACACCCAATGGTGTAGCTCTTACCATCATTCCATCAGCTATTGTGACCATTTGGGTTGTAAGCATTTCTCCACGACAAAAGGGGAGTGATCCATCAAATGCAGGAGCATTGCGGTTCGTTTCAGCGACTGCATCGTCCATTCTTCTTTTTGGAACGTTCACAGAGTGTTGGACTGGATCTGCAGCAGTGTGGTATATCGCACTCCTCCTAGTTGAAAGTGTTTTTCTTATTGCAGCAGGAGTAGCGAAAACCCAGCACATTCCTACAATAGTTGGAGGAATTGGAGCTGTGGCAGCAGCATGTGCTGCAATTTCTGAACTTGCATCAAATTTCCCGTTGTATGTTGTCTTTGCTGTTGTTGCTGTACTCCTTATCGTTGCCTCGACCATACTGGCAGTCGTACGAAGCAGGATGCTTGCATCAGGAAATATGGACAGCGAGAAACAGTGGGACAGGTGGTTCTAATACTGCGTGTTCTTGGGATGTGGACGAGCCTTACGATATGCAGTGGAGTATTTCTCTCTGGGGGCAGCAGGTCAAAAGAGTCATTGAAAGTGCATCCTCCCGTTACGGAATATAGGAAGCAATGGAAAGACAGTGGACGTGCATCCAGGTGAAACCATACAGGTATTTCTAGCTGTATTGGGTGTCGAGTGTCCGGTTGTGCTCCCTACAATCGTGGCATGGAAGAGTCGAATATCCAGCTTCGTGCACAACCGAGACGACGATCGTTTCTTCGACGAGTTGGAGTTGCTGCTGTAACGACTGCCTTGGTGCTCACTGGTGCATCCTCCGCACAACGACTTTGGCATGATGCCCATGAGCCATTCGGACTCAGTGAGATTGCACAGTCCGTGGAACACCTTGCAGGAATTCACCAGGCAGCAATCTACAAGATTGGGATGCGTAGTGACTTGCTTCGAGGGATGGCAGAAAGTCCATCCACAAGTACGAAAAATGCGACAAGCCCGATGCGTGATACCAGCATGTTCGGTCATATTGGTCAGATCCAGAATGCTCCACGGATGACAGTGGTCTTCTGGGGATCCTACTGGAAGAGCGATCCCAAGGCTGTGAAGACCATGGCTGAAGTGCTGAACTTCTATACACGGCTTCGTGGAAGTGCATTTGCGAATGCTCTTACCCAGTATGGTGGAGCATCAGCAGAACCTACGTTTGAAGGTGCATATATTGACACTCAGAATTTTGGGAATGCTGGCATGAACAAGGATAAGGTCACGTTCATCTCAGCAGGTATAGAAGCTGAGCGAGTTGCCTTTGCCCTCAATCTGCAGCAGGGTGTGAATACGCAGGTGGATTTCATTCTGCCTCCTGGGATACAGGTGATGTATGGAAAGGAGCAGGTGGAAGGGTTCCATTTCACCACGGGGAATCTCACGTATGCAGTGGTTGGCAACCTGGGTGTGAACACGCCAGTTGTTGCCTCCCATGAGTACGCAGAGACTGCTACTGATCCGTATCTCCATTCGTACTATGATTCGCAGGGACATGAGATTGGTGATGTTTGCGAGTTGCTCCCTCCTGTTATGCAGTCAGGTATCTGGATTACGAAATTCTATAGTGCAGCAACCCAGTCCTGTACTGCACCAAAACTGTCTCCAACCCGGGAACTGGGATGATACTTCTTGATACGAAACGGGCTGCTGGGCCAATGACACCTTCCTGATATCCTGTAGCGGGAAAAAGCGTGCAGGAATATCGAGGAGGATAGCGATGAAGGCTCTCATTGCAGACCATACTGTGCCCTCAGGGCTGCGACTTGGAGAAGTTCCGGACCCAGTTCGGGGCAAGAATGAAATGCTCGTGCAGGTAACTGCAAGTTCTCTCAATTACGGTGAAGTTCATCGAGCCCAGTCAGGAGCAGCAGATGGAACTGTACTCGGATGGGATGCAGCAGGAGTAGTGGTGGAAGCGCCAGACGATGTGCCTTTCACAAAGGGCGACAGGGTGCTTACACGTGGTGCTGATGGAGGTTGGGGACAACTCAGGGCTGTGGATCCAGGGGAGTGTGCACACATTCCTGCAGGTGTATCCGATGCTGATGCAGCTGCCCTTCCAGTAGCAGGTGGGACTGCTCTCCTTGCTCTCAGGGATGCAGGGGCACTGCTTGGACGTACAGTCCTTGTCACGGGTGCGTCTGGTGGTGTAGGGAGATTCGGTGTGCAACTGGCATCGCTTGGTGGTGCCCATGTAATTGCATCTGTTGGTGGGGAACACCGGAAAGAGGGACTTCACGAACTTGGTGCTGATGAAGTGGTTGTTGGACTGGAGGGAGTTACGGGTGTGGATGTTGTACTTGATACTGTCGGTGGAATGCAGCTCGTGAATATTTTCAGTCTTCTCCGTGAGGGAGGTGTTGTGGAGTGTATTGGATCGACATCGCACGAGAATACAGTCTTTCCTCCGTACAGCCTTGTCGGACTTCAGCGTTCCATACGGCCCTTCAGGATGCCTCAGGGACTCGGAACGGACCTCGCCTATCTGCTCAAGTGTGTTCGTGAAGGTTCCATTCATGCAGAAGTGGACTGGCACAAGTCCTGGAGTGCTGTTGATGAGGCAGTGAACCTTCTCTTTGGACGGAAGCTTTTGGGAAAGGCAGTCATCGACTGCGACTAGAGCAACATACGGATATAAAAAACGGGCTGTCCCTCGTGACGAGAGACAGCCCGTTGTGCTGCGTGTAGTGATTGTGCGTTACTCGACACTCTTTCCCTGTGACTCGGGAGAGCCTTTGGCCGGGGTAGCGTTCTTTCCTCGGGTTGTGTGGCCCTTCTTTGGAGATGCTGCAGGTGCACTGGTCTGAGCTTCTGGCTTGGTGACTGCACGGAGTCCAGTTCCGCTCTCATCTACATCGAAGTGGATCGTTGCCCCATCTTCGAACTTTCCTTCAGCAATTCCGTCAACAATCTGGTCGACAACTTGATGTTCGATGACGGCCTTTAGTGGTCGAGCACCCATTGCAGGATCATATCCAAGTTTTGCGAGAAGATCCTTGCCAGCTTCAGTAACCTCGAATGTGAGATCCCGTGACTTCAGACCATCACGCTTTGCAACATTTGCAAGGACCAGATCAACAATGCTCCGGATGTTCGTCTCGTTGAGCTTGTGGAACACAACGACATTGTCCTTCCCGATACGGTTTCTGAGTTCCGGACGGAAATGGTCGATGTACGCCTTGGTGATTGTGTCCTCGAAGATCTCCTTGCTGACTTCTTGCTGGTTAGCTGATTCCTGTGGTTGTGGGGCTGCAAAGCCAATTTGTTTGGATCCTGCTGTCGTCTTCCGAGATGCTTCCCCTACACCAAGATTGCTGGTGAGAATGAAAATTGTGTTTGAGAAGTCGACTTTTCTTCCCTGGCCATCAGTGAGTGAACCATCCTCAAGTACCTGGAGAAGGATATTGAATACATCCTCATGCGCCTTTTCCACTTCATCCAAAAGGACTACTGAGTATGGCTTGCGACGGACACGTTCAGTGAGCTGGCCGCCTTCGTCATACCCAACATATCCGGGAGGGGCTCCAATGAGACGGGATACGGAATGCTTTTCCATATACTCACTCATGTCAATCTGCACAAGTGCAGATTCATCGCCGAAGAGAAATTCTGCCAGGGATCTTGCAGATTCGGTTTTGCCCACACCTGTGGGGCCAAGAAAGACAAAGGCTTCAGTACCTTTTGATGACTTGAGTCCGAACTGCGCACGGCGAACTGCCTTTGAGAGTGCAGTGATTGCCTTATCCTGTCCAATTACACGCTCATGGAGCTTTTGCTCCATGTTGCGGAGTCTCGTGATTTCATCAGTGCTGAGTTGCTTGACAGGTACACCAGTCCAGCTGGAGATTACTTCTGCGACATCATCGGTTGAGAGAGTAGTCGTTGTTTGCTCACGGGAGTCCATCCACTCTTTCCGCTGTTTGCTCACCTCATCAAGAAGTTGAATCTCCTGTACACGTATGTCCTCTTTCTTCCTAAGGTCAGGTTCTGCTTCCCGCTGTGCAGCAAGTTTCTGGAGCTTTCCCTCAAGCCGGAGTATGGCTTCAGGTACTTCTGCATCCTTCGTAAGGCGGATCTTTGCACATGCATCATCAACAACATCAAGTGGAGCATCAGGACTTTTCCGGTCTTTCACATACCGACGGGTCAATTGTGCAGCTGCAATAAGTGATTCATCTGGAATGGTGACGTGGTGGTGTGCCTCAAGAAGCTGACGACGTCCCTTGAGCATCTCAACTGTTTCTTCAACAGATGGTTCCTCAACAATGATGGGTGAACCAAACCGACGGGTCAGTGCACCATCATGCTCAAAGTATTTTGAATATTCCTTCGTGGTCGTTGCACCAATGCAGCGGAGTTCACCCCGAGCAAGTGCCTGTTTCACGATATTTCCAATGTCAAGGCCACCTTCCGAGGATCCTGCTCCAATGAGTGTGTGGATCTCATCGATGAAGGTGATGATATTCGGATTTTCGCGAACTTCCTTGAGAACAGCCTGGACTCTCTCTTCCATCTGTCCCCGGTACTGGGTACCAGCAACAATGTTATTGAGGTCTAGACGAACCAGGCGCATGTTCTTGAGCTCATCAGGAACATCCCCGCGTGCAATGCGCTGTGCCAGTGCCTCCACAACAGCTGTCTTTCCGACACCAGGTTCGCCAATGATCATTGCATTGTTCTTGTCTTCATGGAGCATGACGCGAATGAGTTTCTGGAGCTCTGCATCACGTCCGATGAGAGGTTTGATCCTGCCAGTTCGTGCACGCTCTGTGAGGTCGACAGAGAGTTGATCTAGCTGTGGCGTCTTCGAGGCTGGGGCTTTTTGCGGATTGAACTGCGTCGTTGTAAACTCCTGGTAGTCAACACTTGGAGGTGTGCTTTGTGCGAAGTTCGCTATCGTATTCCGTGCAGTGGCAAGATCAAATCCAGCATTTTCAAGGTACTGCTTGTCATGCCCATTGGGATTGACGAACCGCTTCTTGGGCTTGCCATCACCCGTGTCCTGTTGCACGTCTGGCATATCTTCGAGTGATGTTTTCTGGTAGTCCTGGAGGAACGCAAGAAGAAGGTGCTCAGAGGTGATCCTTGGAGCCTTTGCTCGTCGCATTTCGTCCCATGCAACACCAAGGACCAGTTTTGTCCGCTCTGCAACGACTGGCTCCCTCTGCGGAGTCCACATGCCATCGATATCTTGTGAATCCCCCTTGGGAAGATTCTCAAGGTACCGCTTGACCTGAGAGTGCAGCTCTTGGACATTCACACCTGCCTGCTTCAGGACTGCAACAGCACGGGAGTTCGGGGTACTGAGAAGTGCGGAAAGAAGATGCTCCGGAGTGATGACGGCATCGTGATTGCGCACAGCATTGCTGAGTGCTGTACTTATGGCCGACTTGACGGCGTCATTTAAGCGATCTTCCCATCCCACAGGCTTCCCCTTTTTGTGATGACTGATACTGGCTCCCGACAATGTGGGAACCGTATGCGCCCGCATGGTCGTTGTATATCTCGTTGCTATGGATAGACTGTATATATTAATCGCGGACAATGGGCGGACATTTGTCCGCGTATGAGCACTCTTGTGTGCTGACTGTGGCCCCGGTATTGGGGGAGTTGATATGCTACATTACAGTTCATTGCGGCTACCGCAGTGATCCCTTGCCGAGGTGGTGGAATTGGTAGACACGCTACTTTGAGGGGGTAGTGAGCGCAAGCTTGTAAGGGTTCGAGTCCCTTCCTCGGCACCAGATTCGTCAGGTAGGTAGCAACGGGTAATGGTGATGGCAGACACTGCAGAGAGCGTGCAGGTGCTGCTCCCAGCAGTGATGGACGTTTCTCCTGAGGAACGGGCAGATGTGTTTTCACGTCTGGGAGAAGCCCCTTGGCGGGAGCGACAGCTTGCTGATGCACTCCGCAATCCTGCTGTACGTTCATGGGATGAAGTGTCTTCCTTCCCGTTCGCCCTACGTAGTGAGTTGGCGAAAAGATATGCGTTCTTGGCTGTGGAGCCGTCCCACGTGCGTGTGGATGACGGTGGACGAACGATTTCTGTAGTGGGCACACTCGCTGATGGGCGGACAATTGAAACAGTTGTCATGCATTATGGGAAATCCCAGCACCCCCGTACAACGGTGTGTGTTAGCTCACAGGTGGGTTGTGCTGTTGGATGTCCATTCTGTGCAACGGGCAGACTTGGGCTTATGCGTCACTGTACTCCCGGTGAGGTTCTTGACCAGGTGCGCCTTGCTGATATGCTTGCCAAGGAACACGGCATGCATCCTGTAACTCATGTTGTTTTCATGGGGATGGGGGAACCTCTTGCAAACCTCGAAACAACAGTCTCTGCAGTGAAACGACTCATACATGAGCGTGGCATGAGTGCACGTCATATCACGATATCCACAAGTGGAGTCATACCTGGAATTGAGCGACTCATTGAAGAGAAGATTCCTGTAACGCTTGCACTCTCGCTCCATGCAGCAACGAATGAGCTTCGGACACGGCTGGTTCCCCTCAATGCAAAATATCCCCTCGATGCAGTGTGCTTGAAGGTGGAAGAATACTACCTGAAAACAGGGAGACGCGTGACATATGAATGGTGTCTCATTGAAGGCATCAACGATACTGAAGAACAGGCATCAGCATTGGCAAAAAGGGCACAGCAACATCATGCACACATCAATGTCATTCCCATGAACCGCATTGAGGGAAGTCCATGGAACGGACCTTCCCCTGCAGGTGTTGCGAGGTTCGTTGCGCTCCTCAAGCAGGCACATGTGACTGTGCGAAATACTCGGGGTCAAGCAACAGACGGTGCCTGTGGACAGCTTCGTGCAACACATGAAGCCCGACGGTTCCAGCTTCCGGACGGTACACTCAGTCGTCCAGTGCGCACGACAGGATCCCCTAAAGGATAGGTCACTGTATCTGGAAAGCCAATAAAGCTTTCCAAGCTTCTATTTTGTGGCGTACTGCTTCATTTGCGTGCGGATGCAGCGGGTGCATGCAGTCACGCGGAGAAGTCGTCCGTTCACCAAGACGTGGGTTGGGTGAAGGTTCGGCATGAACCTGCGGCGGGTACGCCGCTTCGAGTGGCTGACATTATTGCCAGTCATGGGACCTTTGCCACACACATCGCATCGCTGTGCCATAGTTCTCTCTGCTCTTGTGTTCGATGTTGTCTGCTCTACTGGCATAGCAGAGCTCTGGACAATATTCTAGTATAGAGACGCAACCATCAGTATGTTGAGGTAACCATCATGAGCTCAGTGCCCGTATCCGAGATACTCGTACGCCAGGAGGAACTTGGTCGTGTCGAAGTCTCGAAGCACGCAATCATGACGCTCGTGGGACATGTCACAAATGAATGCTACGGCATTGTGGGCATGGCAGCCCGGGGACTTCGTGACGGTATTGCTGAACGACTCAACATGGACAACATCCACCGCGGTGTAGTTGTGACATTGACCAATGAAGGGGTTGCTATCGACCTCTATGTCATTGTCGAATACGGAGTGCGGGTAAGTGAAGTTGCACAAAATCTCATGAGCGTTGTTGGCTATGCTGTTGAGAGAACCATGGGGCTCACTGTTTGTGCTGTCAATGTCAATGTTCAAGGTATCCATGGAGGAGATCGCGATCATGGCGAAATCTTCTAGGCCAGACATGGCAGGTAGTGCATCGGAAGGAAAGGTGTTCGTCTTGGGTGAAGTACGTGCAGCTCATCTGAGATTTGCCTTTGAGAATGCGCTTTCATGGCTTGAGGCCAATCGCTCTGTTATCAATGATCTCAATGTATTCCCTGTACCAGATGGTGATACGGGGAGCAACATGTTCATGACCCTTCGCTCTGCAGTTGATGAAGGTGCTTCACTTGGGGATTCGCCAAAGCTTGGTGAGTTCATGCGGAGTCTGGCCCATGGAGCCCTTATGGGTGCACGGGGCAATAGTGGTGTTATCCTCTCTCAGATCATCAGGGGATTTGCACAGGGCATTGGGCAAGGTGAGCAGGCAGGATATGAGGATCTTGTACGTGCATGGTCTGATGCAGCTACAGTTGCCTACAGGGCTGTTATGAAGCCTACTGAGGGCACAATGCTCACTGTCATCAGGGTCACAGCAGAAAAGGCACGCCAATTTGAGTCAAACGATATAGTGGCACTCTTTGAAGCACTTGTCATAGCTGCGCATGATGCAGTGGAGAAGACACCTGAGCAGCTCGCTATCCTCAAGGAAGCTGGCGTTGTTGATGCTGGTGGCTTTGGGCTTGCCATTATCCTTGAGGGAATGTGGCGTGCTCTGCAAAGTATAGATCCTCAGACATGGAGTGCTCAATCCCGAGGAGGATCAACTGCCATTGGAGCACCTACTGTGCGGAATCCACGTGGATTAGCACACGAGGGAATCCTTGCGCCGTCTGCCAGCACTCCTTCACGGGAGCTTCGCGGTGCAGCTGCAGTTGCAGCACGTGAAGAAGGGTGGGGATTCTGCACGGAATTTCTCATCCATGATGTGAGTGGGGAAGTGGAAGCCGTACGGACAGAACTCGCAGCACTTGGGGATTCTGCTCTTGTAGTCGGGGAACCAGAACTTGTGAAGGTGCACATCCACACGTTCGATCCCAACAGTGTCATTGCAGCTGCATCCCTGTGGGGACGTCTGAGCAATCTCAAGGTCGATGACATGTCGAAGCAGCACCATGACATCCTCGAGGTTGCCAGTATTTCTCCAGAGGATGGAGTCGAAGTCAACGAGTCCCGGGAGATCGCTGTCGTTGCAGTTGCACAGGGTGAGGGATTTCGAACCCTCATGAAGAGTCTCGGTGCCAGCGTTGTGGTTGAGGGAGGACAAACCATGAATCCCTCAATTGAGGATCTTCTCCATGCTGTCAGAGAGACCCATGCATCGCACGTCGTGCTGCTGCCGAACAACAGCAACATAGTCATGACTGCAGATCAGGTACAGAAGGTTGGTGGGGATGAGGGTGTTGCTGTGCATGTCATTCCCACGAAAACGCTTCCAGAGGGAGTTGCTGCCCTCTTTGGACTTGAAGGGACTGAAGGGGTGGACAATATCGTCTCCCAGATGACGGACCTGGCACAGGCAATACGGAGTGTCGAGATAACCCGTGCAGTGCGAAACAGCAGGATCGGTGGCAGGAAAATCACTTCTGGGGATGTACTTGCAATAAGTGGAGAGGATGTCATTGCTGTTGGCACTGAACCGCTTGAAGTCATTGAGGAAGTGGTTGGCAGTGCTGAACCCAAACCTGAGATTGTGACACTGTATTACGGTTCAGAGACTGCTGTTGATGATGCAGAGTCACTTGCGGGATTTTTGCGTGGCAAGTTCAGCACCATCGAGTTTGAGTTGCATGAGGGGGGGCAGTCCCACTATCCGTACATCCTGTCATTTGAATGAGTGATATCCTGACAAGATAGTTCTGGCACTGGCGTGGATACCATGAATCTGAGAGCACAAATTTGTGACAGTGCTATTACTGTATCTCCACATTAAGCCAACACTTTCTATACTTGCGTCATGGGAATTCTTGTCAGGGCGGTGGTCGTTGTGGCAATCATGGTTGTAGTAGTAGCATGCGGAACTACTGGATATGCTCCAGGGAGTTCTCATGGGACAGCCCCTGCTGCAAGCAACTCAGCCTCACAGATTCCGGATATTGCCGTTTCTCCGCCTCCTGGTGCAAAGGAAGTGACATTCCAGGCCGAGACGTTTCCGAATGTCTCGGATCCTTGCCGAATGCCATCAACCATTCCCTTTCCTGAAGCTCCGAAAGCCTGTGAATACGAATGGTCATCGGCAAGTACAACGTATGTTCCAGGAGCAGATGCAATGCACATGGTCCAGGCACCTTCTGTTGTGTATGCCGATGCAGGTGTATCCACATTAACTGCTGCAACAGTGGCAGATGCGTTTGTCAGGCAAATGGAACTGTCCTTTTGGGCAATGAAATACGATGACATCCCCATGCTTACGGAACTGTCTGGTCAACTTGCACAGGAAGACCAGATTCTGCAAGCCCTGAAGAATGGAGCTGTTGTGCATGCAATGCCAGCTTGTGTCGGTCCATCAAATCTTCAGGTAGTGTCTGTCTCCAAGGCTGCACAGACGTACCTACAGTCGCAGGGCTGGGCCTATGCTTCTACCGAGGGGCTTGTGATCACAAATCCGCCATGCTCGGGTCTAGTCCTTCTCGAACCAGGCGGAAAGCTTGTAGTCGCTGGGAAGTCTGCGACATCATCAAGCTACCTTTTGACAGGAAGCCTGGAAAATGTAGCACCCTACGGTTTGATCTGGGTGATGAATGGCGAGAGTGGGTGCGGTGTTCCTGCACTGCGAAATACATGTTCTGGGGGATAAATTGTGAAAAATGAAAGACGTTTCAACGTTGCACGCTGGACTTCAGCTGTTGCCTTGTGTGTGCTTCTTGGCAGCTTTGCATTCAACGCTGTCGTTGTAGATGCACAGTGCCCTGCATATGCAATATCGTGTACAACCGGAAGTACATCCGGAAACAGTAGCAATAATGGCAATGGCAACCTTGTCACACTTTCCGGGCAGTCTCTCGCTTCTTGGCAGGACTGCGGTGGCGATACCTTGTTCTGGCCGTATCCCAATGCACCACGCCCAGACAGTGTGCCTGAACCTCAGAGCTATGCACAGCTCAACCCAAAGACTGACTTCATCCTCAATGATGCTACAGGGGCACTGGTATATCCTGGCGGGCCAGTACCAGGCAATCCCGAAAACCCCAATGCGCTCTACTATAATTGGGGGTGTGCGAACTTTGGCGGGCAGCCGCCATCTGTCCAGTCATACGCATTCAACACTGGTTCCAATACCACACTTGGCAGTGGATCTGTCGAAACCAATACCCACTACATGCTCGTGCTAACACCCTTTACAGCTACAGCATACAGTCCAAATATCGGATTCACTGGATGTTCTGGAGGAACGTTCACACCCAACGGAGGTGTGACCATATGCTCCTACGGTTCCCTTGCAACAGGGCTTATTCAGGCAACAATTACAACATGGGCAGGACCAGTCGACTGGACAACGCCCCCAGCCTCTTTCACAAAATCTGCTTCCGGAGAACCAGGACCGATCAATACCACACCGCCAGCCGGCACAGGTCTCATCTCTTCATATGCGTATCCTGGGTATGAACATGTCTACCCTGTAAGTGCAGGTGGGCCAGTAATCCAGATTGAATCCTGGCGGTACATCTACCAGTCCTGCTCGTATACCGTGACGACTCAGACGACCACAACAAACGCTTCTGGTCAACTTGTCACCACCACGACAGTTCAGGGACCAACAGCATGCACGACATCAACCTTCACTCTTGCTGCATCCGGACCGGGCTGGGCACCTGATCAAGCCCTTTCCACAGCCCAGACTAATGTGCTCAGGGGCACACAGCAGTTCACGAGCGTTCCATTTGCTGTCCAGCAGATTGAGCCTATTTCCAAGTCAAGCTAAGAGGGTTTCGGGACATTTGCCTGAAGTGAATCTGGAGAAAGTACCTTACTGGGTGCACGATGACCCTCACGCTTGAATCGGTGAAGTCTCACGAGAATAACAATAATTGCAGGGTAGGAGAGTACTGAGGGGGCTGCAATGGGGATGCTCCCTATCGTGAGTCCGTAGATGAACCAGCATGTTGTCATGACTGTTGACACGTACCAGCTCTGAAGGGAGACACCATCAAGAGAATTGGTGCTGAGTGCTTCCCATGCCTGTGGGTAGAAGAATGCAATGGTGAGAAGTACAGTCCATGACGAGTAGAGACCGGGCGATACATGGTTGAGCAATACGTCGAAAATGATGCCAATGAAATTAACAAGCAGCATAGGGAGCGGGTGTGCTCCTGCACGGAGAAAAGCTGTAACGCTCACAGCAAGTGCAATGAGCGCAATGCCATTGACGAGAATTTCAGGAAGGTTGCTGTGGGCAACTCCCCAGATAACCCAGCTGATTCCAGAGGCAATTGCAATACCCCAGGTAAGTTGGGACACTCCAGCATCAGTTCGCATTCGGAACATGCGGATCGACTGTGGAATGGAACGTCCAACAGTGGTGATGCCTGCAATGCTGACACTTGCAAGGCCTAGGTAGGTAATAACCGCATGGACCATAGTGCCCTCTCCCCAGAATCTCGATTCACTCTACCAGTACTGTGGGGAGAATGTCATCTTCTGCAATGCACGATGAAATTGGGTATGGTCGATATACAGTCATTTTGATCCAGGGGAAGTGCATGCGTGTCCGTGAAGAAAGAATGACAACCAAGGCTACGATGACAAATGACGTCGATATGCTTAGTCTCGATCTCCTGCATATTCCTGGCATTGGGCGAGAATCTGCACTCCGACTCCAGCGGCTTGGGCTTTTCACAGTACGGGATCTGCTCCTGTATCTCCCACGACGGTATGACGACACACGGGAGCGTGCAACCCTTTCATCACTCACATACGGATCTGTGAATACTGTGTCAGTCCAGATACGTTCAGTTGCCACACGTGAGAGCCCAAGACGGAGGATGGTTCTCACTGTTGCTGAACTCGAGGATGAAACCGGAGTTGCTGAGGCTATCTGGTTCAATCAGCGGTATATTGAACGTCAATTGCATCAAGGCGAGAAGTATGTTGTAAGCGGGAAGGTGGAACGAAGCAAGGGTACTGCAGTATTCCGCAATCCGCAGTTTGAGCATGAGTCGGATACACAACACCACGTAGGGCGGATTACTCCGATCTATCCTGAGACAGAGGGGATCTCATCAAAATTCCTTCGTACGAAAATTGGCCAACTGCGTACGTGGATACCATCCCTTCCGGATGTACTCCCAGAACGCATTCGCCAAGAGAGAGCGCTTTTGGATCTCAGTGATGCCCTGCGACGAGTGCATTTCCCTGAGTCCTTTGCAGAGATCGAGGAGGCACGACGACGGCTTGCATTCGAGGAACTTTTCTGCATTGGTCTTGTTGTAGAACAAGCCCGGAGACGGCGACTTCAGGAGTCATCCATTGTCATTCCATACGATGTGGAGTTCGCACGTGAACGTGTTTCGCATCTGCCATTTCATTTGACAGATGGTCAGCGGATAGTCACTCACGAGATCTTTCAAGACCTTGCTAAACCATACGCGATGAACCGTCTACTGCAGGGCGATGTAGGAAGTGGAAAGACAGTTGTTGCCATGCTTGCTGCAAGCATGACGTGTCATGCAGGTCATCAGGTTGCCTTCATGGCGCCAACGGAACTTCTTGCACGCCAGCACCATACAACCCTCATAATGCTTCTGGAAAGCGAAGATATTCCAGTACGACTTCTCGTCGGAAGCATGACTGAAGCTGCAAAACGTGAAGTTGCAGAATTTGTTGCGACAGGTATCCCAGCAATCATAGTTGGCACGCACGCACTCCTGGAAGAACGGATTCAGCCTTCCCGCCTTGGCCTCGTCATTATTGACGAGCAGCATCGCTTTGGTGTTGAACAACGGCAGAGTCTTCGCCAGAAAGGAGTTCTCCCACCAAACTTTCTTGCCATGACAGCAACGCCAATACCCCGTTCCCTTGCGCTTACAAAGTATGGTGACCTCGATCTTTCTGTTCTCACTGAAAGACCAGCAAAGCGAGGAAAAGTCGTTACCGAGGTCATTCACGGCAGTGCACATGAGGCAGCATTTCTTGCTGCCAGAGCTCAGCTTGAACTTGGACACCAGGTGTTTGTTATCTGTCCAATCATCGAGGAATCAGAGGACCTTGATGGAGTGATGAGTGTCACAACAGAGATGGAGCGGCTTTCCCAGGGAGCATTTGCACAATACCGTCTTGGCATTCTCCATGGACGACTTTCCGGGAAGGAGAAGGACGATGTCATGGAACAGTTCCGTGCCCACAACCTCGATGTGCTCGTGACAACAAGTGTCGTCGAAGTCGGAGTGGATGTACCAAATGCAACAGTCATGATTATTGAAAGTGCAGACAGGTTTGGTCTTGCACAACTCCACCAGTTCCGTGGCCGCGTTGGCCGGGGCAGTGCAACCTCCTACTGCTACCTCATGCAGGAAAGTGCAGATGAACTTGCAACACAGCGACTCCAGGCAGTTGCGTCGACAGAAAGTGGATTCCTTCTTGCAGAGCAGGATCTCAAGCTTCGTGGACATGGCGAGATTGGTGGACTGCGGCAGCACGGGGATTCCATGTTTCGCATTGCAGATCTTTTGGATGCTGCCCTTCTCCATGAGGCACAGGAGGCAGCAAGCCTGTGGCTGGATACTGATCCGAACCTCGAGCAGTATGCACCCCTTCATGAAGCGATGAAGGCATATCAATATGTTCTCGATCTGGATTAGACACAGTGACAACGATCAGGCTTACAGGCGGTGACTGGAACGGGAGGGGAGTTCGTGTTCCTGCAACAGCAGCAGTCCGACCAACCTTGGCTCGAGTGAGGCAGTCACTCTTTGGTATTTTGCGTGAGGAGATTCCTGAAGCACACGTACTCGACTGCTTTGCTGGAAGTGGCGTGCTCGGTTTTGAGTCACTCTCAAGAGGCGCTGCTCACGTGACATTCATTGAAAGAAATCCAAAGTGTCTTGCAGCACTCCAAGAATCGATCCACAGCTTTGAAGCTGAACTGAAATGCAGGGTAATTCGGGGGGATGTGCTTCATGCACTTCGTGCCCATGGGAGTGAACTTCACGGTGCAGCCATTGCATTTGTTGATCCACCGTATGGGGCTGTCCCACTACGAGGGATCATTGATGCACTGGATGAGGTGGTGGTTCCCACGATAATTATTGAACATGAGCGCCGTGAGGAACTCATGCTTTCCGGGAGTTCCTATGTCGTGGCAAGGCGTGTAGACTTTGGTCAGACTGTACTATCCATACTGCGTCAAGATAGGGAGAAGGCATGAGTCGCGAGCGGATAGCGCTGTACCCTGGGAGTTTTGATCCTCTTACGAACGGCCATCTCGACATTCTTGAACGTTCTCTGCTGGTATTTGACCGTGTAGTGCTTGCAGTTGGTGAGAATTCTACGAAAATACCGCTCTTCTCAGTTGAGGAACGCATGGAACTCATCCGGGCGAGCCTTCCAGAATCCTGCAAGGAGACAGTTGAGGTTGCGACATTTTCAGGACTGACAGTGTCATATGCAAGAGAAATTGGTGCAACAGCCATAGTCCGTGGCCTTCGCGTCGTAAGTGACTTTGAAAACGAGTTTCAGATTGCTCTCATGAATCGCAGGCTTGACCCAACAGTTCATACAATGTTCTTCATGACATCGTTTGCGAACGTCTTTGTTTCCTCGAGTATCATCAGGGAAATCTGTCGAAACGGTGGCAATGTCGATACGCTCATTCCGCACCCATGCGCTCGTGCCATGGAAGCGAAATTCGCGGATTACCGCCGCGGAAAGGAGAAGCCCAATGGCTGAAGAAATTGAAGAGGTGGAACTGTCGTTTGTCGAGGTATTTGATGAGCTTGAATACCTTCTTTCAAATGGAAGGAAAGTACCCTTTTCTGCAAACGTCATTGTCAATGAAGAAGATGTGCTCGAACTCGTGGATCGGCTTCGGGGCACGCTGCCTGACGAGATTGTGAAGGCCCGTGGAATTCTTGAGGATCGTGAGCGCATAGTCACAGCAGCACATCAGGAGAGTGATCATCACCTTTCCCGTGCCAAGGAAGAAGCACAGTCAGTATTGGAACATGCGAAGGAACGGGCTGAGGAATTGGTGAACGAGCACTCGATCCTTCTGGAGGCAAAGAATCGGGCTGCCATCACGGTAGCAGAGGCTGAGGATCGTGCAAGGATGGTCTGCGATGAGGCAGATCGCTACGCTTCATCCGTCATGGGCACACTTGAGGAGCAGCTTTCCAAGACACTTTCGACAGTACGAAGAGGGTTGGAGACACTTCCCACAGCACGACCTGCAAAGAAGAGCCGTTCTCGCCATGCTGAGCATCAAGACGAGTAGCGAGAATGTCGAAGGTGTGATCAGGTATACTTAGGTGAATATGAGCCTTGCGTGCAGGCATGCGCGCAACCAGTACTTTCGTGATGAGGGACTAACGAATGCCACTTCCAAAACAGCGTGTGACCAGTCGACGTCGCGACATGCGTCGTTCTCATCATGCACTCAGTGCCCCAAACCTCGTTCCTTGTCCGCAGTGTCGACATATGCGGCTGCCGCACAATGTGTGCCCCAACTGCGGTTCGTACGACGGCAGGGAAGTGGTGGTCACTGAGTAGCGATGTCATTCGTTCCCATCATGCTAGCCAGCAGAGAGGGAGTACGATGACTGTGCATGTTGCGCTGTGTTTCCCTGGTCAGGGAAGCCAGCGAACGGGCATGCATGAGCAGTTGGTGAACAATGCACGCTTTGAGAAACTCTGTGCAGTGGCAGCAATTGAGGGTTTAAACCTTCCTCGTCTGATGGAAGGATCGCTCGACACCCTGACTGAGACTATTTATGCCCAACCAGCACTGTACGTCGTTGAGACAACGATAGGGCTTGGCGTTGTCGATGCCCTGCCACCCACCTGGTCTGTTGTCGGTGTAGCTGGCCACAGTGTGGGGGAATATGCTGCCTGCGCAACATCGGATGTGCTTTCCCCGGAGGATGGGCTTCGACTCGTGATGGAACGGGGACGTGCCATGGGGGCCATGAGGGACGGTGGAATGGCTTCTGTTCTCGGACTTGATGTAAAGACAGTTGAACGCACGATTGCAGGGATACCGGAGTCTTCTGGACCAATTGCTGTAGCTGGACGGAATGCTCCAGGACAGGTGGTCATCAGTGGAGCAAAGCAGGCTCTTTCGGATGCAGCACCTCTTCTCACTGCAGCAGGAGCACGACGCGTTGTCCCCCTTAATGTGAGCGGTGCATTTCATTCTCCACTCATGCATGATGCTTCTGAGGAGTTTGCTCGCATGCTTGAGCAAATGAACCTGAGGGATGCAATGTTTCCTGTCGTACAGAACTGGGATGCAGCTCCTCACACGGAAGCTCATGCAATTCGCATTGGGCTTGAGCATCAGGTTGAGGAGTGCGTCAAATGGGAGGAGTCCGTCCAGGCACTTGTCGGTCTTGGAACAGATGTGTTCATTGAATGTGGCCCTGGGACAGTACTTGCTGGTCTCATCAAGCGATGTGTACCCGGAGCAACAGTCCATTCATTGCAGGATCTTGATTCACTTGACGAGCTTGTAGCTGCAGTGGAGGAGAGTGTCCATGCCTGATACGGAACTTGCAGACAAGGTTGCTCTCGTAACGGGCGGCTCTCGTGGTATTGGGCAGGCCATTGTGGAACGGCTTGCACTCTCAGGAGCAACGGTGATCTTTACCTATGCTTCACGCGAACATGAAGCCCTTGCACTGGTAAAGGCGCTTGAAGGTCAGGGAGCAAAGGTGAGTGCATGCCAGTGTGACTTTCATGATCTCGAAGCAGTTGATGCACTAGTCCCTACAGTGGTTGACACATATGGTGGACTGGACATTGTAGTGAACAATGCCGGAATGACGCGGGATGGCCTTATCCTGAGGATGAAGGACGAGGATTGGGATGAAATTATCCAGGTCGATCTCACTGCTGCATTCCACGTTGCTCGTGCTGCGGTTAAACCCATGCTCAAGCATCGGAGTGGTCGGATTATCAATATTGCGAGCATTGCAGGAGTACGAGGAAATCCAGGACAGGTGAACTATTCGTCAGCCAAAGCCGGCATGATTGGCATGACGAAGGCCCTTGCCCGGGAAGTTGGTTCCAGGTCGATAACTGTCAATGCCATTGCACCAGGTTTCATTGAGACAGATATGACTGCCTTTCTTGAGGGAACAGACAGGGATGAGGCTGCAGCAGTAGTACCTCTTGGACGTTTTGGACGTCCGGAAGAGGTTGCTTCCGCAGTCTGGTACCTCTCTCTTCCTGAATCTGCATATATCACTGGTCAAGTGGTGCAGGTAGATGGCGGACTGGGCATGTGAGGAGAGGTTCCCATGATACAAGACAACGAACCAGTGGATATGAAAAAAAGTGAGCAGTCCCGAGGACGATCCCATAAAGTACCGATGGCACCTGTGGATGGTGCATCAGGTCCATACGCCTTCACCCCGCCAAGTGGGGATGAATCGGTATCATATGATGCAACGAATACCCCACCAACCAACAACCCTCGAGGAAACAAGAATGACAGAACTCAACTTCGACAAGTTCAAGGAGATCGTCGCGGAGCAGCTCGGAGCAGAGCCGGAGAAGGTGACGATGGAAGCATCGTTCGTCGACGATCTGAACGCGGACTCCCTGGATCTGGTGGAGCTGATCATGGCGTTCGAGGAAGAGTATCACATGGAGATCTCGGACGAGGACGCGGAGAAGATCACGACAGTGAAGGAAGCGTGGGACTACATTCAGGAGAAGGTCGGAGCAGAAAGCTGACTCCATCACCGTATGAGCAGTTCCTTACTGCCCATGAACGGGATCAGTTCGATGCCCTCCAGAAGCGCATTGGTATCCGCTTCAACTCCACTGCGTTGCTCCATGAGGCAATGACTCATGCCTCATGGAGCAATGAACAGCACCGAGGTGGGCGTGACAATGAACGTCTTGAGTACCTTGGAGATGCTGTTCTCGAACTTGTCGTTGCAGAATACCTGTTCAAGCGGTTTCCAACGTATGACGAGGGGAAACTCACGAGAATTCGTGCTGCACTTGTCAATACCGGCTCACTTGCGCGGTGTGCGGAGAAACTGCAGCTTGGGGATGCCCTTCTTGTGGGGAAGGGTGCAGACAAGATAGGAGCCCGGCAGACACCATCGTTGCTTGCAAATGTGTTCGAGGCAATGGTTGGAGCAGTATTTCTCGATCATGGGTATAACGAGGCAGTTCGCATATTCCTGGAGGTTGGGGGTGATGTCGAATCCATCGAGGATGAGAATTACAAGGGACACCTCCAGGAGCGGGTTCAGGAACTCCATGGCGTAGCACCAACGTACCGGGTCACAGCACACCGTACAAAGAACAATGTCCATGAGTACCATGCTGAAGTGCTTCGTGGATCAGAAATCCTGGGTGTGGGAACGGGAGGCTCAAAGCAGGCTGCAGAGCAAAGTGCTGCGCAAAATGCACTCGAGCACATGCTCGGCACTGCAAGGAGAACGCACCACGATGATCAGGTTGTAGGCCGTACACATCCTGCACAGAAGAATGTGAAGCCTGACTCAGTGCTGCACCGTTCGCCCCATCGTACGAAGGCCAGTGACCACAGCATTTCGACCACACCTGTGGAGCAGGATACCCAGCATCGTGGTGTCAAATCTCTTGTTGAACGCCTGTTTCGACGGGGTGCCCCAGCATCCAGGTCGAAAGTTGAGTCTCAAGCGAAGGATGATTCTGCTGCTTCCCGGGAGGAAAATGCTCGTCAGGTACACAGTCGGCCTAGACAAGGGCACCGTCCAGAACCGAAGATGAAGAAATGAAACTCAAGTCAGTACGGCTCTTCGGATTCAAAACGTTTGCAAAGTCGAATGAGCTTCTCTTTGGTCCTGGCATGACTGCTGTTGTTGGTCCGAATGGAAGTGGGAAGAGCAACCTCGTGGATGCCCTCCGGTGGGTGCTTGGTGAGCGTCAGGCACGAGAAGTGCGTGGCGGAACAATGGATGATGTCATTTTCGCTGGTGGTGGAAGGCAAGGGACTACATCCCTTGCAGGCAAGATGAATGTTGCTGAAGTTGAGCTTGTCCTCGACAACAGCGATGAGACCATTCCCGTGCCATATACCGATGTGTCAATACGCCGACGTATCGTTCGTGGTGGTGAAACGGAGTATTTTCTGTGCGGGAAGCGAGTTCGAAGAATGGACATCGAAGAACTTCTCAATGCCACTGGTCTCATGGTTCATGGCTACTCAATCATTGCTCAACACGATGTTGATGCAATCATCTATGCAAGTCCCAATGAGCGAAAGCAGCTTATTGAGGAGGCTGCTGGTATACGACTGTATGCAGGTGTCCTCCAGCGAGGATCCGTGATCCTTCAAGATACATCACGTCGGATTGCTGCAGCAACATCCCTCCTTGATGAGCTGAAACCACAATGGGACCGACTTGAAGAACAGGCGACTGCAACGCTTCGGGAGCGTGAAATCTCTTCACGAATCAATGAACTTCAAGGAGACCGTGATCGTGCAGAATGGCGGACAGCGAAGTCCCGTGTTGCTGACCTTGTGAGGAAGCGCACTGCAGCAGAACGTGAATGTATGACACGGAAGACGACCCTTGGAGCAATTGAGGCTCGTTTCGCTGAACTGCAAACGAAGTCTGCCTCTTTGTATGAGGCAGATGCCCGTGCAAGTGATGCCATTGGAGTGCTCCGGAGTGCATACAGTGCTGCTCAACATCGACTCGCAACTGCCAAAGATCAGGTACGTGATGCACGACTCAGATGGGAACGGCTTCTTCACCAACGAGAAGACGGACGTGGTGAGCAAGCTCGTGCAATGCATGAAGCAAAAGCACTGGAAGAGGGACTCTCCCATGCAGAAGGGGAGCTTCAGGTAGCAAAGTTAGAGCACGATGATCTGCGATCGAAGCTTGATGCTGCCCGGGGCCGTGAGCAGGAGCTCCGTCGGACTGTTCGAGAGGCAGAGAATGCGTACATGGCACTGCAGAAAGAGTGGCATGAGGTTGAAACTGCTGCAGCCAGACACGAAGCAGAACTTCTTCAGGTACGGGATAGTTGTGAGCGGACTGCGGAGGATATTGCGAAGCGTACTGCACGACTCGAGGCATTGCGGGAAGATGACACAGCTGCACTGCGCGAGGTCCAACGACTTGAGCAAGCTGTGGAGGAAGCACAGGCAAGCCTTGCATCGTGCATTGCAATGCGAGATGCCTCGCGCACTGCTCTCGAAGAGGCACAGCGCGTTGCAGGTGCAGCTGCCAAGGTACTCGCCATTACAGAAAGTTCTCTCGCTGCAGCAGAGTCAGCTCTCCATGTCATTGTTCGATCTCAAGATCATGGCGCAGCTGGTGTTCACGGTGCAACACGTCTCTTTCAACACATTGAGGTGCATGATGCCTCATGGCGTTCCGCTGTGGAGGCTGTCCTAGGCAATGAACTGTTTGCCTACTGTGTTCCATCTGTCTCTGCGTGGGATGGATCCGACTCTACTGGAGAAGGTGGGTACATACTCTGGGAACGTTCAGGAACGATGAAGCCAGGAACGTCGCCACATCATCCGACCAAGATGCATCTGAGTGATGTCGTGACGACGAGCGACCCTGAACTCTCCTATGTGGTGCATATACTGTGTGACGGGATTGTTTGCTGTAGTACGTTGAATGAAGCAAGAAACATCGTTGCTGATGGTTCGTATCGGGCAGTTCTTCCAGATGGAACCCTGCTTGAGAAGTATCACTGCATCGTTCCCGGAACGACGACGGATGTACTCCGCTTACAGGATGAGATCCGGAATCTCGAAATGGTGCGCAAGGAGCATAGTGATGCTGTGGATGCTTCTCGTGTCGTGGAGCAGCAGGCAGAGAGTGCTATGGCATCCATCCGTAGTGAGGTAACAGATCGTGAGGGAACCTTCCAGGAACTGAAACAGGCTCGAGCTGCTGCACTTGAACACAGGAAGCGCACACTTCAGGCTCTTGCGGATGAAGAGCTGGCATGTCAGGCGCGAAGAGAATCACTCAATGCCCAGAATGAACAGTGTGTTGCCCTTGAAGTGACGATGCGAACAGAACAGGAACGGCAATGCGGGATGGCTTCACACGTTGTGCTCCTGAAGGAAAAGAGCGATGCAGAAGTAGGCAAACTGCATGCATGCGAAGAACTGTCAGGAACACTTCTTGCAGAACTTCGTTCACATGAGCTCGTCATCAGTGAGCGCAGTCGGGAGCGGGACAGCCTCAGAGAAGGTCTGGAACGTCAGAGATCCCTCATTGCACTCCATGAGCAGCAGGAACGACGGTGGACACTCCAGTTGGCACGTGAGGAACTTCAGTACCTTTCCGGGTTGGTGCTGTGCAGGTTGAGTAGAACGACTTCCCGTGCGACACACAGTGAACTTGCAGGGAAAGTGGAAAACCTCTCCCTCCTCCGTGCACAGCGTGAAGAATGTGAAACCCTCAGAAGGACATGTGAGCAGGAACGTGCGGATGCACTCGTTGCACTTGAGACGATTGAACAGGAGATCGTGCATATTGACGACATGTATCACGAGGCACAGGAACAAGTTGCCATTCTGTCACAGCATGTCCGCTCCGGACAGACTGATGACGATACGGAAGTCTTTGATCTTGAACAGAACGACCGTGAACTGCGGCGGCTGGAACGGGAGCGTGCTGCACTGGGACCAGTCAATCCGTTTGCTCCAGAAGAGGCAAAAGCTCTGGGGGAACGGTGCCAGGTGCTGGAGAGGAGTGCGAACGAGCTTGCTGGTGCTTGTGATGAAATTGGAGCACTTGAGAAGCTCCTCGCCGGGCAGTGTGCAGCAGAATTCCATGCAACAGTTGACACTGTTGCAGCAACGTTCGCAGAACTCTACAGTGAGCTCTTTCCTGGTGGAACAGCATCAATAACCCTTGCAGAAACAGCAGTGTCCGATGATGATCCTGAAGAGCGGATACCAGGTGCACTCCAACTGCGACTTCCAGGCATTGATCTTGTGGCACAACCTGCAGGGAAGCGCCGTCAGCCCCTCGAGCGACTCAGTGGTGGTGAAAAGGCACTCACTTCCCTTGCGTTCCTTCTCGCACTCCAGCAGGCTCAGCCGAGCCCTTTTTATGTCTTTGATGAGGTTGATGCATCCCTTGATGACAGCAATGTTCAACGTCTTGTGAAACTGCTCGCACGACTTGCACAGGAACGGCAGTTCATAGTCGTCACGCACAATCAACTGACCATGCATGCAGCATCTGTCATGTATGGGGTGACAGTGAACAGACAGGGAATGAGCACTGTTCTTCGTATCAACTTGCAGCAGGATGTGCACAGTGACGAGAGTGAAGACGTGACAGAGCTTGTTGGAACTCCGCAGCAGCATACTGTGCATTCGGGTTCTGGAGCATGAGCCAGGACGAATTGGATCATCACCAAACAGCACTGTCCCCATCCGAGAATGAGAGCCGCCGCAGATGGTGGCAGTCAAATGCATCACGTGTGGGAGGTGGAAAGGCATCACGTTTTCGCTTCCTCCGACACGGAAAGAAGCTCGATGACGAATTCTATGACACGGTTTTGGAAGCTCTTCTTGGCGGAGACATGGGCCTTGACATGGCTGAAGAACTCGTTGCACGACTTCGGATTGCAGCAAAGGATCTGAAAATTCATGATCCCGGTGAAGCTGTAACGATGCTCGAACAGCTCATGGTGCAACGTCTCATGGAACGTAACAGGGGAATTGGAGGATCGTCCCTTCCAGGAGTCATAGTCGTCGTAGGTGTCAATGGCAATGGCAAGACAACGACAGTTGGAAAACTCGCACATCTCCTTGCGTCCCAGGGACTCAGTGTTCTTGTTGCTGCAGCGGATACCTTCAGGGCTGCTGCCAAGGAACAGCTGGCAGTGTGGGTTGAGCGAAGCGGAGCCACCATGGTTGCACACAAGGATGGAGCTGATCCAGGGGCAGTGGTTTTTGATGCACTTTCCGCTGCGCAGTCGAGAAATGTAGACATAGTCATTGTCGATACTGCAGGTCGACTCCATACGAAGGGCCAGCTCATGGCGGAGCTTTCAAAGATAGGGAAAGTCATTGAGAACAAGCTTGGCAGGCCAGCCGATGAAATCCTTCTCGTTCTTGAAGCTGTAACGGGAATGAATGCCATAGTGCAGGCGAGGGAGTTCCAGAAGGCCCTTCCGCTTACGGGCATAGTCCTCACCAAGCTCGATGGCACTTCCAAGGGAGGCATGGTTTTTGCAATTGAGGAGGAGCTTGGCATCCCTGTGAAGCTGGTTGGCCTGGGTGAGGGAATCGAGGACATGCAGTTCTTCGATCCGTATGGATACTGCCATGCCCTGTTCCAGGATGTACGACAGGAAGAAGTCTGAAGTCCAGCATGTGGTCCTGCTGGAAGCAAGCAGCTCCATGGTGTTGCTTACGGAGTCTTCTTCCAGACAAGTCCATAGGTCACAATGAGAGCTCCCAGAACAATGAAGATGAGGGATGTGACATAAAATGCAGTCTCACCACCTGTACCTGTGGGATATGAGGTGGTCTGGAAATGCTGTCCGTCCACTGTCACATCAGTAATGGTGTTGTTCCAGATCCGGAGTACTGCAGGTGTTCCGCTCGGCCAGATTACAGTGCCATCGAACTGGACATCGATACTGGTTGAAACTGATGTGGCTGGTGGAATGAGAAACGTTGCATTGAGGTATGGAGTACATGACCTGTATCCACACTGCTCTGAGGTGGAATCCTGGACAACAGTTGCCTGTACAGTCGTAATGCATGTTGCCGAATGCAGGACACCTGCAGGACACGGTGGAGACGAGAAGTACTGCTGCTGAAAGCGAAAGGTACCAGCATGCAGAAATGTCACCAGTGCAAATGTAATTCCGCACAGGCAAAAGAAGGCGCCAATTATTGCAATCTTGACCCCTGGGGAGAGATTTTGGGAAGGAGCAAAACTGTTCAAAGTGGAAGTCGCTTCATGTGGTGCTCAGTATGGAAGAGGGGGAATGCCATTGTGGTCATTGATGTCTGGAAGCTGTGCTCGCTTGGCAAATCGTACCTTGATGAGACCGTACAGAATGACAAGGACACCAAGGATGAAGAAGCCAATTGCAAACTCATACAGGACCTGCTCGCTAGCAGTGCCTGTTGGATATGACGTTGTATGCAGTACTTGTCCATTCACCTGGACTGCAGTGATTGTATTGTTCCAGATTTGGACTACTGCAGGGGTCCCAGGACTCCAGGCAACGTTTCCAATGAACTGGAGGTCAATTGTCGTTGAGGCAGAGATATGTGGTGGTATGGCAAACGTCGCATTGAGATATGGTGTGCAGGTGTTGGTATACGGGGGGGGGGGAGGAGGTGCATTGCTGGGAAAGATAATCATGCATTATGGTTCCCTGAACAGTTGCTATGCATGAGGAAGAATGAATGACTCCAGGTGCACATGGCGGTGCTGTAAAGAATCGTTGCTGGAGTTGGTACGAGCTACTGCTGAGAAAAGTGAATACAGCAATGGCAATGGCAATGATGCAGAAAACTCCACCAGTAAAGGCAAGCTGGATACCAACTGGCTTGGATTTGCGATTGGAACGGCGAGTGAAGAGGGGAGAGCTCATTGCAAAGGTAAAATGGTTTGGTCACCAGTATCATGCCGCATGAGTTCAGGATTGGCAACCGCCTAAGTCATATGCATTGTGCTGTCTGCATGGAATTGGCAGAAAGTGATATGACATGGTGAAGAAAGCTGGAACAGGAATTGGGTGGAACAATGTTTGAATCGTTGACAGACCGTCTTTCGGATGTCTTTTCTCGACTGCGGGGGAAGGGAAAGCTTTCCGAGGATGATGTCGAAACCGGGCTTCGCGAGATCCGTCGTGCCTTCCTTGAGGCTGACGTAAATCTCAAGGTGACCCGTACGCTCATTGATCACATTCGTGAGAAGGCTATTGGATCCGAGATACTCACATCTCTCACTCCAGACCAAATGCTCGTGAAAATCGTGAATGACGAGATTGTAGATCTCCTGGGAAGGGATGTTCATCCTGTCGGGTATGCTTCGCAACCTCCTACTGTCATTGTGATGGTTGGGCTTCAGGGAAGCGGGAAAACAACGACCACTGCAAAACTTGCGAGCCTCATACGGAAAGAAGGACATCGTCCCCTACTTGTTGGTGTTGATGTGCATCGGCCAGCAGCCGGTGAACAGCTCGCACGTCTCGGAAAGGAGATTGATGTTCCTGTCATTGTTCCCCAGGCAGGGGAGGATGCAATACAGGTTGCAGCTCGTGGGCTCGGAGGCGCACGTCAGTACAACAGTGATGTTGTCCTCATTGATACAGCAGGACGACTACACATTGATGATGAAATGCTTGGGGAACTCAAAGCTGTCATTGCAGCCCTTCCTGTACACGAGAAGATCCTTGTCATTGATTCAATGACTGGACAGGAAGGAGTGAATGTTGGCCAGGGATTCCAGGACGCTGTGGGAATTGATGGGGTCATCATGACAAAGCTTGATGGGGATGCACGTGGTGGAGCAGCCCTGTCGTTGCAGGCTTCAATTGGCGTTCCCATCATGTACTGCGGCACTGGAGAACGTATCAGGGATCTGGAAGTCTTCGATCCATCCCGAATGGCTTCCCGCATCGTTGGCATGGGGGATGTACTGAGCCTCATCGAACGTGCCCAGGAGACAATGGATCAGAAGGAAGCCGAGGAAGCCTCGAAACGGCTCCTTGAAGGCACATTCACCTTCGATGACTGGCTCAACCAGATGCGTTCAATGCGACAGGTTGGCTCCATCGAGAACATCCTAGGCATGCTTCCTGGTGGACAGAAGATGCTGAAGCAGGTTGGACAGTCACTGCCCTCTGAAGCAGAACTCTCCCACATGGAAGCAATTGTCCTGTCGATGACACGCCGGGAGCGTGCACGACCTGAAACGATTGATGGAAAACGCAAGAAACGCATTGCCTTGGGAAGCGGTACGGCAGTATCCGATGTGAACCGGCTTCTCAAGAACTTCGAACAAGCTCGCTCACTTGCTAAAATGCTTGGAGGGGGTGGCAAGGGAGGCAAAAACCTCCGGAAGGCAATGAAAATGCTGGGGAATTCCAGTGAGATGAAGGGTCTTCTAGGAAATGGCCCCAGACAATAGCGTACAATCGAGCAGATACGGAAGGTTGAGGAGAACACTACAGTGGTAAAGATCCGCTTGGCACGAGTCGGTGCGAAGAAGCATCCCATCTATCGGCTGGTCGTCACAGACGGTCGCAGCCCCAGAAATGGACGCTTTCTGGAGGAGGTCGGACACTATGATCCCTCATCTACTCCTGCAACAGTGAGAATTGAACGGGAGAAGATTGAGCAGTGGCTCGTTCGGGGAGCACAGCCCAGTGAGACTGCTCGAAAGCTACTCGTTCGCGAGGGAGTTCTCAAGGCACAAGCAGTAACCCGGCCACAGCAGCCCCAGAAGAAGGGTACTCCCACCAAGGAAGCACATGCAGTTCCAGCTGAGGAAACCACGTCTTCGGAGAAGGTATCGGAGGAAGCTGCACAAGGAGCATCCGAGGAATGAACCAGTACGAAGACCTTGTCCGCTTCATCGTTGATCATCTTGTAGAGGATCATGATTCAATTGAAATTACGGGAGAAACGAAGGATCGCGGAACTACACTCCGCATATCTGTTGCTCCTGATGACATGGGCAAGGTTATTGGCAAGGGTGGTCATACGATCGATGCACTTCGTACAGTTGTACGGGCGGCAGGTGTGAGAAATCATGATCGTGTCTATGTCGATCTCAACGAGCCAGAGCGGGCCTGGTCAGACACAACGGAGACGACAGAAACGTGGGACGAAGATGACTTCGCCGAAGAAGGAGACCACTGAAACGTGGATTCGCGTGGGGTTTGTAAGAAAGCCCCATGGCATTGCAGGGACACTTCGTGTGGAGCCACTTACGGACCGCATTGAACGCTTTGCGATTGGGTCGTCGTACAAAATTGAGAATCATGGTTCGACGGATTTCGTCATCGACGAGGTGACTGAACTTCCCGATGGTGATGTTCTCCTGCACTTTGCGGCTGTTGTAGACAGGAATGGTGCAGAAGAACTTCGTGGAACGTATCTGGTCATCCCTGAGAATGAGCGGGCGGAACTTGGACCTGATGCCTGGTATGTTGATGACCTTCTGGGTATGACTGTAATGCTCGAGGATGGCACAGTACTGGGAACAGTGCATGATGTAGAGGAATACGTCGGAAACGATGTGCTCTATGTCACTGGAGGGAGCACTGAGTACCGCATTCCCATGGTTCGGGAATGCATTCGCGATGTTGATGTGGAGCACCGGACTGTGCGGGTTGCGTCGTGGAGCATTACTGAGGGATCAGAGGAGTGATGGAACCGATACGGTTCAGTGTCGTCACCATTTTCCCAGAAGCATTCCCAGGACCACTCGATCTTGGCGTGATCGGCCGTGCACGGACAGCAGGACTCTGGAACCTGACAACGCTGGATCTTCGTGATTTCACCACGGACAGGCACAGACAGGTAGATGATGCAGCGTATGGCGGTGGTGCAGGCATGGTGCTGAAGCCAGAGCCACTAATCCGTGCTGTGCGCCATCTCCGGGAAACACAAGTGAAGCCCCGCATCATGCTCCTGTCGCCACAAGGTAGAACTCTCACACAGGACATAGTGCGGGAGCTGGCAACAGAAGATTCGATTGCATTCATTTGTGGGCGGTACCAGGGGGTGGATGAGAGGGCACGGGAAGAGATTGGTGAGGAACTGTCAATAGGGGATTATATTCTGAGTGGTGGTGAACTTGCTGCTATGGTTGCAATTGAGGCAATAGTTCGTACACGGCAGGGAGTTCTGGGAGATGAGGAGTCCCTGGTGGAAACGTTTTCACAGGGAATTGCTGGTGGAATGGAAGCTCCGCTGTATACACGGCCTGCCTCGTTTGAGGGGAAGGAAGTACCAGCTGTGCTTCGTGAGGGGAATCATGCCCTCATTGCTGCGTGGAAAAAGGAGAACCAGATGGCTCGCACACGTACCCTTAGGCCAGATCTGCTAAAATCTCTTGGTAAGCAGGAGGAGGAATAGAGTGAACGTCATAGACCTGCTGCGGAAGGAACAAGAAAAGCCGCAGGTTCCCGTATTGCACAGTGGTGATACTGTTCGTGTCCATGTGAAGGTTGTGGAAGGTTCTCGTGAACGAATCCAGGTCTTCGAGGGAGTGGTCATAGCTGTGCGTGGAAAGCAGGGAACTGCAACACGCTTTACTGTTCGTCGTATTTCACACGGAGTGGGAGTTGAACGTACATTCCTTCTTCATTCACCACGACTCGACAAGATTGAAGTCATCCGGCATGGTGATGTCCGTCGTGCAAAACTCTTTTACCTTCGAGACAAGATTGGAAAGAGTGCACGAATTCGTGAACTCCGAACTCCCCGGGGTGGTGCAACTGTACAGATTGCTGATGCAACAGTTGTTGTACCAGAGGATGAGGATGTCCTGATGGAATCCGACATTGCTCCTGAAGTAGCCTTCGACGAGGAGAGCTCTGAGGAAGTGATGGCTGGAGTAACTGCAGAGCCGACTGAGGACGAGTAATCGGCCCTTCCCATGTGCGGGAGAACATACTGGTTGTGTTCAATGCTTCACCCAGTATGCAGTGCAGTCAGCCAAGAGGTATCGGGTGTGCGCGAACAACACACGGATAGTGCTGCATGAGTGAGAGTGAGTTTGACATCGAGGATATCGATGAACTGCATGCAGATCTTCCGTCAGTGACTGGCATGGGTGCTCGTGCAATGAGGAATGGAGCCCTCATTCTTGCTGCACGACTTGTCTCTCGGCTCATTGCACTTGTATCAGTGGTAGTCATGGGCAATGCTCTTGGGGCTGCTGGATATGGGCAGTACCAGAATGCAGTGACCTATGGAGCCATCATCGGAGTGGTGATGGATTTGGGCCTTACGACACTGTATGTTCGTGAGGGTGCTCGAGCACCTGCCAAGGCTGGTCAATTTCTCAGTGCACTCGCTTCCGGGAAGATCATTCTCGTAGTCGCTGTCATTCCAGTACTGTGGTTAGCACTCTGGAGTGCGTCAATCGCATCCCTTTTCTGGACATCTCTCGCACTTGTCATCATCACGAGTTATGCGAATATTCTTCGAAATACGTTCTATGCCACTCAGCAATTGACATACGAGGCTGCTCTCATCATTCCAGAAGCAGTCCTTCTCCTGCTCCTCGTACTGTTTGGAGCATACGAGCATTTTGGTCCTGCCTACTATCTTGGTGCCTATGGAGCAGTTGGCCTTGCAGTCTGTGGCTACGTTCTCATTGTGCTTCACCGAAAGAAGATTGCGAGACTCCACTGGTCACTCGATATACCACTTCTGCGATCCTGGCTTCGTGCAGGACTTCCTCTTGCCATGGTCTACATCATTACGAATGTGTACTTCAAGATGGATGTTCCAATACTTCAGCATTTTCGTTCTTACCGTGAAGTTGGGTGGTACTCGCTCGCATACAAGCCATTTGAGTCGCTCCTGTTTATCCCCATGACACTGAGAGCTGTCCTGTTCCCAGTCGTGAGTGTGTATGCAAAATCTGACATACATCGTGCTCGCATTGCAGCAGAAAAGTTCTTCAGGTCACTTGTCCTTGCTGGCCTACCCTGCACGATTGGCATTGCTCTCCTTGCCCCCCAGCTCACTTCGCTTCTCCACTTGTATCCGCAATCGGCTCCTGCCCTTGGCATTCTTGCGTTGGCAATTGTGTTCATGTTTGCGGACAATACGTTTGTTGCCACATTTACAGCTGTAGACCAGCAGCGGACCTTTGCATGGATTGCTGCAACGGGAATGGTTGTGAACCTTGTACTCGACCTTGTTCTCATACCATTGTTTGGGTATCTGGGCGCGAGCTGGGCAGTTGTCACTACAGAAGCTTTTCTCATGGTGCTTGGATGGAGTATTCTTGCCCGAACTTTTCATCGGCTGCCTCTTTTCATGCTCAGCTGGAAGCTTCTTCTTGCTGGCAGCATAATGGGGATCGTTGTTTGGGTGCTGAGACCTCCAGTTGGAGCAGTCATGCCACTCCTTGGAGTTATTGTCCTTGCAGGAGTGATGTACACTGCGTTACTTCTCCTTTTCCGCGTATTCGATGATGATGATCTTCATCTCATGAAAACGCTAGTTCGCAGGTAGTTGCCATGAATAGAGGAAACGAGTCGAATTGGATTGTGCTGGGCGGCTGACAAGTAACAGTTGGTACCTGCTCGTTCAAATATGACTTGAATGAATGAGATTATGAATTGCTGGATACAGCGTAAAAATGCTGCTTACAGTCCTAATCCTTCTTCCAAGGCATTGAGTACCTGATCTATGCCGTGTTCCATCAACTCCATGACTATGTCTGTCAAATGCTCCTGCATAACCTTTCGCATTTTACGTACTGCTACCTCAGGGATTGCACCCTGAGGAGGATTGCCGTTGAGGCTCATGCATACATGTGGAAATCCGGATTCATGATTACGTACCCATACTTCGATATGAGGTCCATCTTTTTGTCTTCTGTACACCATGGAACTGTGCTCCTTATTCCATGTCCACTGAGTTGCATGGCGTGAAGCAAATTGCTCAAGCATTTCGGACCAGAATGCAGCTGGTGGCTGAACAGGAATCTGCACACGAATTTCCATCATTGCACATTACTCCCTCTCTCACACTGCGTGGCATGCAACCGACGCATTAACTCGTAACAAACTCTACGCTGGAAACGTCCCCTCCCACAATGCGGACATTTTGCCTTAACAGTGACAAATGCATAGGACTTTGTTGTCAACGACCAGGGAAAATTTCGGTGGTTAACTGACCAGCGATTATGTCGTTTGGTGGGGTTGGAAAAGGATGGAAGTATCAACGAGTAGCCTCCGCTATGCACGTACCGTTGTAGAAGATACCAATCGTGTGGTCAAAACGGCGGTGAACCATAATTTTGTAATTGGCATACGTTCGACCTTGAGGTCCTTTTGGAATGTCGATAATGTTTCCAAATATCCTAACGGTGTTATCTCGTCCGACAACTCGTTCCATTTTCATGCTGAAAATGTCGTTTGGTTTGAACGGGCTTGACCACGTTCTCCAAGCTGGGTCGGCATTTTCAGCAGGGTAGATGAATTTGGTGTTGTGTTTTGGGAGGAAGACCGTTTAGAGGTAATTGCTCACTTGAGACATCGTGTCAATGTGTTCAAGTCTGAGTTCGCTGACGAGACGGTCTTGAAGCGTTGCATGGGAACGTTCAGTTCTTCCTTTGGCTTGCGGTGAGTTTGCCAATATGACGCGGATGTCAAGTTCACTGCATGCCCGAGAAAATTGAGAAACGGCATCTGTGGTCTCTTCATTTCGAAGAGGTTTATATCTGCGAGTAGTTCCAGCGACGATGGCTGTTCTGTCAGTGTAAATTGACCACGGCAGTCCAACATCTTGAGCAACGGACCACAATAGATTCATATAGGCTTCAACGGTTTCACCTTCCCAGAAGTCGTCCCACAACCTTCCTGTGGCGTCGTCGATACCATTGACAAGTGTGAGGCGAGGGCCACGATCCTCGAGCCATGCATGGGGGCTACCATCTGCTTGAGGCATCCGATCTCTACGTTTTCGATGGATGGAGTGGCGACGTTGATGTTTTGGTGAGGAAATTTGAGCCTGGGCACAGATTCTGCGCAGGGTTGTGAGACAAACGGAAATATGATCTCGTCCTTCGAGCATTTCTCGTGCATGGGTGAAATTAAATCCTGCGTACGTGCTGTGCATGAGTTCGAGAATGGAATTCAATTCATCCTCTGAAGTTTTATTGACAGGCTTTTTTTCATGGTTTCCATGGACAAGAACATGAGGCCCAGATTGCTTAAACGAAGCACAGAGTCGTTCGACGTGACGTACCGTCACGCCCAGTGAAATGGCTACTTGGCTGGTCGTGATATCTCCTGCCACAAGAGTGTTCAGAATACGCACTTGGCGTTGTAGGTATTCGTTCAACGTAATTGACTCCATAACCGACATTTTCCCTGGTCAGTTAATGCGACATTATCGCTGGCGTTCAACAGACAGGGGCGTATTGTCCCTGATCTGTCCCCTTATGGGTGTTATTTTGCAACCATGACTAGTAATCGTTCATTCACGAAAGCGCTCACATTTCCATTCAGGCATGTTGGAAATATTGTTGGACTTTACGGTGGTCCCGCTGGTGAATTTGCTGAACGTATGGTTGAACATGCGTTGAAATTCTCTGGACGAAGAAATGAAGCGATTTTTAATCATATTGATCACGTCAGTTCAAGACGTTATGAGCATAAGAAGGCTTCAACAAATAGTGAATGGATCAAAACTGAAGCCCTTACTGTGACGACATCATTTGGGAGATCGGTTCCGATAGCAGCCAATGTCATTGCTTCATGTGCAGCATTCATTGGAGCTATTGCTGGGGCAAGCGTTGTTTATGGCAGTGTACTGGCTCTGTCAGCCATCGGGTATGCAGCTAGCACTCCGCTTGTAGTAGCAGCTGGAGCAGTGGAACTTGGAAAGCGGTGCATTCATGTTGTGAATCATGCGCTTCCGCTTGCAGCAAGAAAGCATGCCCCTTCAGGCGACTCACTAGCCCAGTAGATGAACTTCAAGCATTGACCTGCTGATCTTCATAACCATGTTTTGATTTCCTTTTTTTCACTTTTGGTCAATAGGTCATCCGGAAGTTTGGAGAGTTTTCTTAAATATCTCCTGTATGCTTCTACAAATTTTTTCTCTTCCGTCTGGAGGTCACTTTCTGGAACGTCAGAGAGGCTATCAATATAATCCTTGTCAGTTCCACCTTTTTCAGCTACATAGCCTGGCGTTGGGGGAGGAAGAGGCCTACTGTTTCTCAATTCATTCAATGCTTCCTTGTTCGACTTGCTTGTCCTGTGTTTCAGTGCGAGGAAGAAAATCGCATATCCCAATCTCACGACAATAGCTACGAGTGAAAAGAGCAAAGCTATAACCGCAAGCAGTGGCAGCGGTGCGCTCTCAGGAAGTGGAAAAAATATGCCAAGTGTGCATCCCAATACGATGGCTGTGATAAGAGACAGAGCAGTACCCAATCGCGAATATCCCTGATACTGGAATTCATTCAGCGGGCGCTTGAAAATGTACCAAGGAAGCGTGAATAAAGCTACACCCCAGACGATGATATAGTCCGTGATAGTGAAATTTGCAACTGAATATGCTATTGATGTCCCAATTGCAATAATCAGACTACTGAGCCCAATGCAACCATTGATTGCACGCCCCGTAGGACGTCCATATTTCAATGGTAATGGTGGTAATACTGGCAGGCGAGAAGAACCCATGGTGAGTTGAAGTTTCCCTTGAGTGTAAGCCGTGAATCATGAAGTAGTGTGAATGCTTGTCTTATGACATTGATAATTGTAATTGTTTATCTAATTCATGTCATGACCTTTGTATTCTCGAAGCACTTCCTGAAGTTCCGTAGGGTGCAATTGTGATTCTGCAATGAAACCTCTTGGCAGGTGAAAAATGCCTCCATGAAAGTAGGTCAGTCAGCATGTTGGTATGTGGCTGTGCTGTCCACACATTCAATGGGTACTGTACAGTACGCTACATATCCTGTTCCGGGTAGTGCTCGAATTTGGTTGGTATCTCAGGCGTTTTCCTGTACACAAATGCAGTGAAGGTACACAAGAAAAGCGCCCAGGTCACTGTCGTGAACCAGGGCGCTTTGGGAACGTTTCTGGAAGTGAGCTAATTTGTTGTCGAATGCTCCACTGCCATGAGGAATGCTCCATTCGATGGATCAATGAAGACCAGCATGTAAAGTGGATGAGCTGGTCGTTGGGACGATACAGCATTTGGTGGAGCTGCATTGAAAGCATCTGGGGGAGTTACACTCACTACCCAGAGTGTTCTCCCATCGACAATGGGAGAACCAGGGTCTGAAACCTGGGCCAGTGTGGTGCTTCGTACCTGCACATTCGGAAATGCAGCGAGTGCAGTTGCACTTGCTCCGACTGCAGATACTGCAGCTGCGGGAAGTGAACGTGAGGGAGTGAAGAGGTGTATATTGTCTGTTGCAAGTGTTGCAGCAGGGATTCCACTAATGGTGACAGGAGTGGCAACTGTAGCATGAGCATTGCTCATGGTTGCTGTCACGATTGCAAACAGGGTGATGCCGACTGCTGCAACTCCGCTGGCTATGCGTGTTCGGCGAGAAGCAATTCTATTCATTGTTAAACTGTAGTCCTTTGTCGTGAAATAAATGTGTCAATATGTAACATTTCGAAATCGTTACGGGCAAGAGTTGTCAAAAATCTGGTCATCTGTTGATGACATGACCATATTGGAGAAGTAGCCTCCACCAGTATTGTTTGCATATCCGTTGAATACCTTCCAGCCAGTCGCATCCCACCAGTAGGTGCTGGAGAAGTCTTCAGGCCAGGAACGGTTGCCAGGCATCTGGTCTGCAAGCGTGTGGATTTCACCGTAATTCTGTGCCTGGTCCGGAACCCATGAGAGCTGGATCTGGTACATCGTGTTGCCTGCTATCTGGAATGTGAAATACGAATTTGCACCATCATACATGGTGGTGTAGTACGTATAGTCGCCAACAGCATATGCAGGGTAGAGCTGGGTTGTGTAATTGCCAGGAGATGTCGTGTACTCGACAAAGGAATATCGTGTACCGTACGCATACTCAATCCAGCCAGCCTGTGCCCAGTTGTCTTCGGATGGATTGTCAAGCATTGACCATGCACTCACTGAACTGTTCGGGTATACCCAGGGAGAGTAGTTTTCAATGTTGGAGTAGATGCCTCCTACTTGACCAGCAGTACCAGTATTGAACCACCCATCAAAGTACGAGACACCATTGTTCGTTCGATTCGGATCGCACTTTGTTTGTGTTGCACCGACAGTCGGTGCAGCAAGCACTGTGAGTGGTACTGCGATTGCAAGTACAGCAATTCCTCTCGTGCACCATTGTGGAATATGAATCCGCATACTACTCCTCCTGCGAGTCCCCAGTGTCAGGGTGCTGTTCTGTGGGGGATAGTATATCGGACAGAGATTAACCTTTGAAAGGCCTAGAGAATGTGGGGAATGATGCGGGCATGCGAGGTTGCATACTCTCTGTATGCATCACCAAATGTTGCGAGAAGTTCATGTTCCTCGTAGCGGATACGGAGAGCTAGAGCGATTCCCATAAAGATGAATATAGAGACTGTACTACCAAGATTGTCGACAAGGAATGCTGTACCCACGACAAGTATGAGAAGAGCTGTGTATGACGGATGCCGGACGTACCGGTATGGACCGGATGTTATGACGTGCTGTCCTTCCTGGATTGTTATGCGAACAGTGAAGTACTTGCCAAGAGTACGTACTGCCCAGACGCGGAGTGCAATACCAGAGGCAAAGAAGATGATGGCAAGGAGGGAGAGTAGTGGTCGGGGCAAGGGAAAGCGAAGCCACGGAAGCTGGGTGGAAAAAAAAGCAGCACTCATTGCACTAAGTAGTACCAGCACTTGCACTGCAGGCAGGGTGAAGTGATCCCGAGAATCTTGGTGCTTGCCGTGATGTGTAATTGCAAGCCACACTTCCAGGGCAAGTGCAGCACAGAAAAGAACTGAGGCAACTACGTGAGGGAATGAAAAATGAACCATGTTCCCCAGTGGAAATACGGTATTACGTTGTACTATGCAGGAATTGGAGTTGTCGTTTGTGACTGGTTCCCGTAATTGCCATAACTTGCAAAGGGAGTATTCCAATCTCCCTCACCATCCGCATATGAGGCATTGAGTATTGTGTGACTGACGATGACAAGATCCCCAACCTGACTGAACTTGAAGAAGGTTTCGGCATCCGCAGTTGACATATTGATGCATCCGTGCGAGATATTTGCGACACCAAGCTCATTGTTCCATGGGGCTGCATGCATGTAATATCCGTCTGTCGAAACTGCAGTGTCCCAGAATACGTGTTCATAATATGAGCCGGGTGCTCCGAGTGGAATCCCGATTGTGCGGGAATCCATGAGAACGTTGTATGTCATGCCATACACCATGAGTGTTCCCTGGATTGTTGGGTACTTGGATGTCCCACCACTGATGGGGAAGGTGTAAACAAGCTGACCGTTGTTATAGACCTTTGCAGTATCAACCCCAGGCGTCTCATCAACATAGGTAATGTGTGCAGCACCAATAGTGAACGATGAGGTCCAGTTGCCAAGACCATAATATCCATTGCCTGCATCAACTCCATCGAGATGTGCATTGATGATGACATGGGTCCCGGGAGTCCAGTAGTTTTCTGGTCGCCAGTGCACATCCCACGGTGTGACCCATCGCCATGCCCCTACCATTGGAGTCGAGGTCTCAATGGTGATGTGGCTGGTGATACCAGCCTTGAAGCTGTCGGGGATTGAGGTGTTGAAGTGGAGCATGATGACCATGCCGATTCCAACAGTTGCACCATTGACCGGTGTCACTCCAGTTAGAAGCCTCTTTGGTGGAGTGAGCGTCGTGAATGTCTCTTCCTTTGTCGAGACATCCCCAGCTGGATTGGTTGCTGATGCCTCAAGAAGATAAGTGGTAGTTGGGGCCAGGTTCCCTGTGGATGTCCACACGGTGTCCTGTGCATTCACGGAACCGGGCATTGACGAGGTTTCCTGTCCCTTCACGGAAAGGTACACATGGGCAATCGTTCCGTGCGTTGCAGTGACAGTTACAGGAGCATCGAGCTGAACGTTTGACGCGTTGTTCGGAAGGCTGATGGCAAGTGACGGATGCACAAGTGAGCCAACAGTCTTGACTGCAACACCACCACTCAGGAGTGTGGAGCTGCACCCTGAAAGCACGCTTGCTGCTGCAATTCCAAGAACCAGCAATCGTCCAAGGGATCTATTCCGCTGCATGTTCACCCTCATCGTGTCCATATCGTACCATGCACAGCATTGCGGTGTCGCGGTGGCTTGGTCATTCCTGAACCGGATCTGTCAGATTCCGTACAATGTGATTGAAACACTTGTGCAGTGTTTTGGCCGCTATCACGTATGAGGACGATGGAGCTCGTCCAGGCCGCAGTCTGCTAATGGCTCCTGCGAAAACCATGCAGTGCATGGTGCAGGAGGTTGGTCGTGCGCATTGTGGTAGCACTCATGGTTGCAGGTGCCCTTGGAACACTTGCTCGATACTGGATCGATGGTGTGATCTCAAGTCACGTAGGAACACAGTTTCCTGTTGGCATCTTTATTATCAATGTAGCTGGAGCTTTTCTTCTCGGGTTCAGCTTTACATTCCTCACTGAGCGACTCCTGCTTGATGCGTGGATTCGGTTTGCCATCACCACGGGATTCATTGGCTCATTCACAACTTTTTCGACAATGACCTTCAATACGGCACAGATGCTTTCTGGCGGGGATATCACCTTCGCTTTCGTGAACAGTGTGGGGAGCGTGTGCTGTGGGATCATTGCTGCAGGTGGGGGCATGGTCCTAGGGAGAATTGTATAGATGGCACTGGAAGGAAATGGATCCCTGCTTCGTATCTTCATTGGAGAAGCAGACAGGTGGCACGGTCGTCCACTGTATCAGGCGCTCATTGAGGAGCTCCGCAAGAGGGGAAGTGCTGGTGCAACAGTACTTCGTGGCATTGAGGGATTCGGAGCACATTCCCGACTCCATACGTCACGTATTCTTCGTCTCAGTGCAGATCTTCCGATCATTGTCGAAGTCGTGGATACAGATGAGAAGATTGATGCCCTTGTTCCCCTCATTGATGAGATGGTGAACGATGGCATGGTGACACGGGAGAAGGTCACTATCCTGTCATATCGCGGAAAGGGAAATACTGTACCCAGCGAGGATTGAGCACTCACACTGGAGCGCTCATCCTACAGCCGTTCAACAATCATTGCCATTCCCATACCTCCACCAACACACAGTGTTGCAAGCCCTGTCTGCTTGTCACGCTCATGCAGACTTCGGACAAGTGTGCCAATGAGGCGGGCTCCTGTCATGCCAAAAGGATGACCGAGTGCAATGGCTCCTCCATGAACATTGAATCGATCATCATCAAATGGGTCGATGCCAAGTTCACGGGTGGAGGGAATGATCTGGGCTGCAAAGGCCTCATTCATCTCAACAAGGTCCATATCATCGATGGACATGTGTGCAGAGGAAAGGGCACGTCGTGTGGATTCAACCGGTCCAAGACCCATGAATTCAGGTTCTAGCTGGCAGAGTCCAGTCGCAACAATCCGTGCCAGTGGAGTGAGACCGAGTGCTGACGCCCGCTCTTTCGACAGGACAACCAGTGCAGCAGCACCATCATTGAGTGGACATGAGTTGCCTGCTGTGACGAGTCCATCCTCAGAAAATGCTGGCTTGAGGGCAGCAAGTCCCTCCAGTGTTGTCGTGGGACGTGGGCCATCGTCTTTGGCAATGACTGTTCCATCAGCACGAGCAATGGGTATGATCTCGCCATCATAGAAGCCATCCGCAATGGCTTTTGCAGTACGCTGCTGGCTCCTGAGAGCGTATTCATCCATTTCCTGACGTGTAACGTGTTCACGTCTGGCAACATTTTCTGCTGTGTTTCCCATTGCAATGTAAATATCCGGATAGCCTTCAGTGTTTCCTGGCTTGAGGAGTGGATTTTGGGCTTCTGGTGGATCAGTGAATCCTGCTCCGTACCTGCTCACACACTCGACTCCGGCAATGATGTAGCACGATCCTTCTCCAGCACTGATTGCGTGGAAAGCCATACGGGTAGCCTGAAGGGAGGATGCACAGTACCGTGTAATGGTTGTTCCAGGAGCCTCAAGCCTGCTCAGAATGGAAATGATTCGACCAAGGTTGAATCCCTGTTCTCCACCTGGTAGGCCACATCCACAAATGAGATCGTCAATGCCATCTTGTCGTATCTCATCGGGGAGTGACCCAAGAACATGATCGACAACTTTTGATGCCAGATCATCGGGACGCATCTCGATGAGAGAGCCTTTGAAGGCACGGCCAATAGGGGAACGTCCATATGCAACAATCACAGCATCAGACATCAGTACTACTCCTGTCAGTGCATGGGTGGAGGATGGAGAGTGTTCTCCGTACAGTGAGAACGATACTCCAAGGTGCAATGCAAGGTGCAATGTATGGGAGCATTTGTACTCTGCGCATGAACAGGTTTCGAAGCTGGCCCATGCACTGATTCCTGGAAGATCTGCGAAAACCGCAGTCCTGCGTTATACTGTTGCAATCGTAGCCGGTTCCATGGCACAGCAATCCTACACGACGAACTAACCCAACAGTGCAAGAAATCCTCCCACTTGGTACCTTTAGCAATCGCAGTGCAGATGCAGTAGCGAGTACCATAGAAGATGTACAGCATAGGAGATCACTCGGAATGTCAACCGTGGCTACTCCTCGACAAGCACTTGCTGCAGACCCGTCACTTCGACCAGTGGTGAGTTTTCATGGAGTGAACAAAACCTACCCGAACGGAGCATCTGCACTTCGGGGAGTTGATCTTGCCATCTATCAGAAGGACTTCGTCTTTCTTGTAGGTGCTTCTGGTGCAGGAAAATCTTCACTCATTCGATTACTCATTCGTGAGGAGTCTGCAACGAGTGGCCGCATCTTTGTCGACGGGCAGGAGGTCACCCGGCTTCCGAGACGGAAACTTCCACGACTCCGCAGGAAGTTTGGTATCGTCTTCCAGGATTTCAAACTTCTTCCACAATTGACAGTTGCACAGAATGTTTCATTTGCACTGCAGGTAACCCGTCCTGGAATCAGGCATCTCAAAGAGCGCGTGGAAGAAACGCTGTGGATTGTCGGACTTGAGGAAAAACTCAACAAATTTCCCAATCAGTTGAGTGGTGGTGAGCAGCAGCGAGTGGCAATTGCACGTGCACTCGTTCACAGGCCAATGATCTTTCTCGCGGATGAGCCAACAGGAAATCTTGATCCGGATACTTCATGGGGGATAGTGCAGTTACTTCTCCAGATCAACCACCGGGGAACGACAGTAATCATGGCAACGCACAACCGTGAGATCGTTGACCTTGTGAGGAAACGTGTCATTGCCATCGAGAAGGGACGGGTCGTCCGCGATGAGCAGGAAGGACAGTATCTGAAGGAAGGAGAGGCAACGCTGTGAGAAAAGTTTTCTCATCTTTGGGCTTTGCACTGCGAAATGCAGTTCAGAATTTCCGTCGAAATCTTGCGATCTCTCTTGCTGGTGTCGTGACGACAGGTCTTATTCTCATCATGGTTGGCGGTGTACTGCTCTTGACGCACTCTGTTGACAGTGTGCTCAATGCAGAGCAATCCCATGTGAGCAAGATCAAAATCTATCTCAAGGATTCTGATTCACTTGCCTCGATCATGGATTTCGAGTCCATGCTCAAAAACTCACATGATGTTCTTGCTGTGACTTTTGAGAACAAGAATCAGGCAGCTACAGAATTTGCTTCCCAGTCAACTGCCTACCAGAGTGATATTGCAGCACTTGGGGAGAGTAACAATCCCCTTCCAGCTTCCCTCAATCTCCGGGTGCGACAACTTACTGACCTTCAGACAATAGCAAACATGGCAAAGTCGAATCCACTTGTCGATCCTGCTACTGCAACGGACTACAACCCGACGGTCATCAACAGGCTTCGACAACTCATAGTAGTGATTCGCATCGTGGGATTCGTTCTCAGCATTGTATTGGGCTTCATCAGTCTTGTGCTCATCATGAACACAATCCGTACTGCTGTGTATGTGCGGAGGATAGAAATAGAAATCATGAAGCTCGTTGGTGCAACGGACTGGTTTGTCAGGTGGCCATTCATTGTCGAGGGCATGATTGGTGGACTTCTTGCAGCACTCGTTGCAAACAGTGTTCTCGCTGGAGGATATCACCTCATCATTGGAGCAGTCCGTGGAAGTCTCCTAGTGTATGCCCTCAATTTCGATCAGGGGTATCTGACGTACACATGGCTCGTGGTTGGATTTATTGGGATGGGTATTGGTGCCCTGGGGAGCTACCTAGGCGTTCGACGGTTCCTCTCTGTATAGGGAAATGGCTGAGCGTCATACTAACCGACGGGGCAGAATCCTTCTCTGGATTGGCATTGTTGTGGTTGTCTGGTACGGCTCAGTTGCTGCAGTGGTACATCTTGAGGGCACTGGTCTTGGGGGGCTCATCCGCGTTGCATTCCTTGATGGACCATCAGCTACATCACTCAATGAACAGGCAATACAAGAAGCGTGGTCAATCGTCCAGTCGAACTACGTCATTCGCAATGTCCCTGGCAGTGCAGGCACAAATGGGGCTGTTGCAGGAATGATCAGTGAACTTGGATCCCGGTATCCTGATCATTTCGTGACGTATCTTCCTCCAGCTGCATACCAGTCGTATACATCAACTCTTTCTGGAACAAAATCCGGGGGAGTGGGCATTACCCTTGCTGCAGCGTGTTCCAATGGGCAAGTATGTCCCACGGAGTCAACGCCTACAGAGTTGGTTATCACATCAGTTGTTTCCGGCAGTCCTGCATCGAAGGCAGGCATCACTGCTGGAAGCACCCTTCTGGAAGTCAATGGGGAGCCAGTCCTGCATTTTGGTACAAGTGCAGTAGCTGCGCTTGCGAACATCGGATCTGCCATTGATGGAACCCCAGGCACCACAGTCCATCTCATGCTCAGCGTGCGAGGAGTAGCAACAACATACTCTGTAGTGCGTTCCGTGTTTGCTGTGCCTTCGGTTTACGGCACGATCATCAGCGGTATTGGGTACTGTTCAATAACCGAGGTAAATTCAAATACAGCAACGCAAATGAAGACAGTCCTTCAGGGATTTGCACGATACCATGTCCACGGGATTGTCCTTGATCTGAGGAACAATCCTGGTGGGTATGTTGATGTTGCCCAGCAGATTGTTGGCATGTTTCTTCCTTCATCCGATGCCGGAAAGCTGTTTGTGACTTTTCGGGAACGGCTTTCGCGCTGGAATGCACCGTCTACGGCTGAAAGAACGGTCAACCAGCTTGTGCCACATGAGACTCCTGTTGTTGCTGGAATTCCTGTCGTTGTCATCGTGAACCAGAACACAGCAAGTGCAGCAGAGATGATTACGCTTGGACTTCGGGATCTGGATCATGCAGTTGTGGTAGGTACTCACTCATTTGGGAAGGGAACTGCCCAGGAGGACTTCGTCCTTGCCAACGGAGGCGATGTCCATCTGACTTTTGCTCGGTGGTTTGGTCCCAAAGGTGAGTCAATCAACGGCACTGGTATTACGCCTGAGTATGTTGTTCCGCTTACTGGGACAAGTACAGAGTATGATCCTGCACTTGGTACAACGAATGTCTCCATGGATCCCCAACTTGTTCGTGCACTTGCACTCCTCCCATAGCTCGGCACAACCGTGAAGCCTCACGGTATACTGCGCTCAAGATGAACGAACGCACTTTTGATCTAGTCGTACTAGGTGGTGGATCTGGCGGGTACGTCGCTGCGATTCGCGCCGCTCAACTTGGCCTCTCCTGTGTGGTTGTCGAGGAGGAGAAGGTCGGAGGAACCTGTCTCCATCGGGGATGCATTCCAACGAAGGCACTACTCCAGAGTGCGTTCTACCTCGATATGACATTACTTGCCACAAAATACGGAGTGCATGCGCAGTCTGTGCATTTTGCCTACCCAGAAGCTGCCAAGCAGCGTGATGCAGTCGTTGGACAGCTGCATCGGGGGGTTGAATTCCTGTTGAAGAAGAATCACGTCGAGCGTATCGATGGTACAGGTCGACTTGCTGATGCTCATCATGTGACAGTGTCACGCAAGGATGGCAGTACGGAAGTTGTTGATGGGAAGCACATCCTTATTGCAACTGGATCTGTTCCGAAAGTCCCCCAGGGGATTGAGGTGCAGCCACCATTCGTGGTGACGAGTGATGAACTGTTGTTCCGTGAGGCACTTCCAAAGTCGCTCATCGTGCTTGGAGCAGGTGCTGTAGGCGTGGAATTTGCTTCTATGTACCGGAGCTTTGGCATAGACGTGACACTTATCGAGATGGCCCCACGTCTCGTGCCACTTGAGGATGCTGCTGTTGGAAAGGAACTGCTCAGGGCCTTCACTGCACGTGGAATAACCTGTCATGTTGGAGCTGCAATGGATCTTGCAGCAACGAGGGTGGGTAAAGACAGTGTCACAGTGCAGATGACACGAGATGGCAAGACTGAACACATTTCTGCAGAAGTCCTTCTTCTTGCCATAGGGCGGACACCGCGGTCGAGCGGAATAGGACTGGATGACGCAGGTGTGAAGCTTGAACGTGGGTTTGTTCAGGTCAATGCCATGCAGCAGACATCAGTACCACACATCTATGCAGTTGGCGATGTTGCCGGAGGATTTCTCCTTGCGCACAAGGCAATGCATCAGGGCATTGTTGCAGCTGAACACATTGCTGGGCGGACGCCATTCCCTCTCGAACCGATGCATGTAACGAGGACAACATACTGTTCCCCACAGATTGCTTCAGTTGGCCTCTCGGAAGAAGAGGCCAAAGCAGCAGGATATGACGTTGCTACAGGAACAATGCCATTCACCGCTAACGGTAGGGCACTTGCTTGGGGCAATGCAGAAGGGTTCTGCAAGGTAGTTGCTGATACGAAGACTGATACTGTTCTTGGGGTGCATCTCATTGGACATGAGGTGACTGAACTCATCTATGGGCCAGGACTCGCAACGCTCATTGAAGCGACTCCATACGAACTGTCCCATGCAGTAGCACCTCATCCAACCCTCACGGAAGTCATTGGCGAAGCTGCCCTTGCCGTGAGTGGAGAGGCAATCCACATATAATGTTCAAGAACACAGTGCGGCACATGCGTGCACGACAAGGTGAGGAGGCCACGACAGTGAGCGATACAAAGACTGAAGTGCATCGGAAGGGCACGCAGGGGTCTGTCTCCCCCGAAGTGTTGAGACAGATCTATGTGACTGCAGTTCGGTCACGTGTGCTTGATGAGCGTATTTGGGTGCTCAATCGCCAGGGACGTGCTCCATTTTGGATATCAGGCATGGGACACGAGGTGTTCCAGTCCGCTGTTGGAACTGCTGTCGATACTTCAAAGGATTGGCTTGCTCCGTATTACCGGGATCTTGCCTTGACCCTTGCATTTGGCATGTCTCCAAAGGACCATTTCCTCTCTGCTCTTGCAAAGGCTGATGATCCCAACAGTGGTGGACGTCAGATGCCAGCCCACTTCGGAAACCGTGAGCACAACATCGTGAGCACAGGATCTCCTGTTGCAACGCAAATGCTTCATGCAGCAGGTGTTGCCCTTGGAATGAAGCTCAAGCATACAGATGCACTTGCAGTGACATCGCTTGGTGAGGGAAGTACGAGTGGTGGTGACTTCCATGAGGCGCTCAACTTTGCAGCAGTACACAAACTCCCCGTTCTCTTCCTTGTTGAAAACAATGGATATGCCATTTCTGTACCTCTCGACAAGCAGATGCCAACCTCACACGTTTCTGACAGGGCACGTGCATATGGCATTCCAGGCGTGAGTGTTGACGGTGGAGATGCTGTTGCATGCTATGAGGCAGCGATGACTGCAGTCGAGCGTGCACGGAAGGGTGAGGGACCAACGCTCATTGAGGGGATGGTTGCCCGTCTTACTTCCCACAGTTCTGATGATGATGAGCGTCGATATCGGCCTGCAGAGGAGATTGAGTCAGTTCACCAGGCTGACTGCCTTGTACGTCTTGAGCGGTATCTTCTCTTGCAGGGAGTTCTCACAGAAGCTGATCTCACGTCGATTCGCGATGCAGCAGTCAAGGAAATCGATGTGGACATGGAAGCTGCTGAGCAGGCTCCGCTTCCGGAACCGGAGACAGCTCTTCGGTACGTTTATGCGGAGGAGGCATGACAATGGCAACGAAGACATTTGTCGAGGCAATTCGCGAAGGCATGCGCCAGGAGATGGAGAACGATGATCGTGTCTTCATCATGGGAGAGGATGTTGGAGCAAAGGGAGGTGTGTTTGGGGCAACTGAAGGGCTCCACGCACAGTTTGGTGATGATCGTGTGATGGATAGTCCACTCGCAGAGTCATGCATTGTTGGTGTTTGCATAGGTGCTGCACTCTATGGGTTCCGTCCCATTGCAGAGATCCAGTTTCAGGACTTCATACTTCCTGCAGTTGACCAGATCATCAGTGAGGCTGCGAAGATGCGGTACCGGAGCAACAACGATTGGGGAGTGCCCCTTGTCATTCGTGCTCCTTTCGGTGGTGGAGTGCATGGAGCCTTGTATCATTCGCAATCGTTGGAAGCGATGTTCTGCAGTGTTCCAGGACTCAAGGTCGTAGTCCCAAGCAATCCGTATGATGCGAAGGGATTGATTGTTGCAGCTCTTCGCGATCCGGATCCTGTACTGTACTTTGAGCACAAGAAAGGGTACCGGTCTCTTAAGGGTGAAGTGCCAGATGAGTGCTATACAGTATCTCTTTCGACTGCAAATGTCGTTCAGGAAGGCCGGGATCTTACGATTTTCACGTATGGCTTCATGGTCTCCCAGTGTCTCGAAGTTGCAGCTGCACTTCAGATAGAGAAGAATACGTCAATCGAGATCGTTGATCTTCGGTCATTGCGACCACTCGATCGCGACACCATCGTAGCTTCAGCCCGAAAGACTGGAAAGGTCCTCATTGTGCAGGAAGCGAATCTTTCTGTGAGTATCTCTTCCGAGGTTTCAGCAATAATTGGTGAGTCATGCTTTGAATATCTGGATGCTCCAGTGAAGCGGCTTGGTGGACCTGAAATTCCAGCCATGCCATTTTCACCTCCGTTGGAGCACTTTTATCTCGTTACACCGGAAAAAATTCGGACAGCAGTAGAGGAGTTGGTGGCGTACTGATATGGCAACAACAGTAGCAATGCCCCAGTTGGGGGAAAGTGTCACAGAAGGAACGCTTGCGAAGTGGCTGAAGCAGCCAGGTGATCCTGTCGCACGCTATGAATCCATTGCAGAAGTCGTGACGGACAAGGTGAATGCAGAAATTCCGTCACCGGCTGAAGGGACAATGGGTGAGCATCTTGTCAAGGAAGGAACTGTGGTCGCAGTAGGGGAGTCACTCTGTGTCATTGAGGGTGCTGCCACTGCAGGGGAAGCACCTGCTGCACCAGCGGCAGCACCAGCACCTGCTGAACCAACTCCAGTCCCTGTAGCAGTGAATACTGGTACAGCTGCAACTCCTGCGAGTGCACCAGCTTCAAACGGAAATGGTACGCATGCAGTCATCCCTGAAGGGATGCACCTTACACCTGTTGTGCGGATGCTCGCACGTGAGCACAATGTGGATCTCACTCGTGTTCAAGGTACAGGATTTGGTGGGCGTGTCACGAAGAAAGACGTTCTGGACTTTATTGAGCATGAGCGTGGAGGTACTGCTGCACCAGCAGTCATCACTGCTTCTCCAGTAGCCGCTCCAGTTGCTCAAGCTCCGCTTTCGCCTTCACTTCATCCAGCACAACATATTCCTGCAGGTGAGGGCGATGTACTCGTGCCCCTCACAAATGTTCGTAGAGCCATTGCAGATCACATGAGCAGAAGCTGGGCCGTTTCCCCACATGCATGGTTCATGATGGAAGTGAACATGCAAACAGTGTGGAACCTCCGCGAACGCAACAAGCGAAGCTTCAAGGAACGTTACGGTGTGGATCTCACATTCCTTCCATTTGTTGCAAAGGCAACACTTGCAGGACTTCGTGCATTCCCGTCAATGAATGCTTCATGGTCTGACGATGGCATTGTCGAACACAGAAACCTGCACCTTGGCATAGCAGTGGCACTTGAAGACAATCTCATCGTTCCGGTGATCAGGGATGCAGACCGACTTTCCATTGCAGGACTTGCGACAACAATGTCCGACCTTGCAGAGCGTGCCCGGTCAAACAAGTTGAAGATCGATGAGATTCAAGGTGGCACATTCACTCTCAACAACACAGGTGCACTTGGAACGGTTCTTGCTGCACCGATTATCAATCAGCCGCAGGCTGCAATCCTTGCAATGGATCGAATCGTGAAGCGAGTCGTCGTTGAGGGGGATGCAATGGCCATTCGACCGATGATGAATCTCTGTATTTCGTTCGACCACAGGCTCAATGATGGTCTTGTGGCAGCACGTTTCCTCGGAAGCGTGAAATCACACCTTGAATCATTTTCGGACGCAGAACTCCAATGATGTCCGCCGCTCCGAACAAATGGTCGGGGTGGAAGCGACGGACACTCTCAGTGCTTGGGGCAGTTGCAGTCCTTGCTGTAGTTTCGTGCGGCAGTTCACGGACTGTGGTTGATGTGCACCGTGCTGCATCGAAATCTGCCGTGCAGCCACAGGTGACTCCAAAAGCTGTATCACCATCTATTCCGGCAATTGAATCAGGGACACTCCCGTGGAGCTTGCGTTCCCCAATTAGTCGTGAAGTCCTGGCCCCTGGTACTTCGTCAACGGAGATCCTGATTGCAGGGGGACTGAATGGAAGTGGTACTGCATCAGGAGTTTTCAGCCTTGATCTCCAAAACGGTGGCCTTCACGATGTGGGAAGTCTCCCTGTGGCAACACATGATGCGGGCAGTGCAACTCTGGGAAGTGGCACTTTCCTTTTTGGGGGTGGTGACACTTCAGTGTCCCAAGCTGTAGAAGAGACAAGTCCATCTGGAAGTGCTGCAACTGGAACTCTCCCTACTCCAAGAGCTGACAGTTCTGCAGTGGCAATCGGTAGCACTGCGTATGTCATCGGTGGATATGACGGAACACATGCACTGCCCGATATTCTCGCAACAACAACAGGGACAACCTTCTCAGTTGTTGCGAGGCTCAGTGTGCCTGTGAGATACGCTGCTGTCGCAGCAGTGGGTTCCACGGTCTACATTTTTGGGGGGGAAGAACAGACTGCAAGTGGCACATGGCAAGCCACAAACACAGTCCAGGCATTCAACACTGTACAGGACACTGTGCATGTTGTTTCCACGCTTCCTGAGGCTCTTGTAGGCATGATTGCAGTTGCGTTCGGACAACAGGTGTATGTCACAGGAGGGGAAGGATCAGCAGGGACAAATGGTACCATCTGGGCATTTGATCCCCAGACAGAGACCTTTCTTCATGCTGGTCAACTCATGCAGCCTATTGCGTATGCTCCAGTCATAGTTGTTGGAACAACTGCATGGATCGTTGGAGGTGAAGTTGCAGGCAGACAGACTGCTGCTGTCCAGATGATGAAGCAGAACAGTGGTTTTGGAGCAGTTGGGACAGCTTCTGCAGGATCCCCCATTGCAGGAGATTCGATGGCAATTGCTGACCGGGGAAACAATCGCATTCTCGTCATCAATGATGCCAAGCAACTTCTCTGGACATATCCTTCGCCTGGAGCACAGGTTCCTCCTGGTCCGAAGGGGTTCTTCTTCCCGGACGACGTGTTCTTCGTCCATCACGGAACTGCGCTCATCTCGAACCAGGAGGAGAACAATACGATTGCAATCATCAGCTATCCAGGGAAGAAGGTGCTCTGGACATATGGACATGCTCTCGTTGCCAGTAGTCGACCGGGTTACCTTCATCAGCCTGATGATGCCTTCCTTCTCAAAACAGGGCAGGTCATGGTCGCTGATATCGACAACTGCAGGATTCTAATCATCAATCCGAACGGGACAATTGCAACTCAGATAGGGCGGACTGGAGTGTGCAAACACAACCCACCGTACTCACTCGGATCACCAAATGGAGATACTCCACTTGCCAATGGGAATATTCTCATTTCAGAGATTGATGGCTCGTGGATATCTGAGTACACACCCCAGGGACAACTGGTATGGACAACACATGTCGCTGTCGGGTTTCCCTCTGATCCACAGCAATTGACTTCATCCACGTATCTCGTAGCTGATTATTCATCAGTTGGTGGTCTTGTTGAGTTCAATCAACAGGGAACGATTCTCTGGCGGTATGATCCTGTCTCTGGTTCAGGAAGGCTGCACTATCCGTCACTTGCAGAGATGGCGCCAAGCGGAGTCATTATTGCGAACGACGACTACAATGACCGGATTGTGGCAATTGATCCCACAACGGGTGCACTAGTATGGCAATACGGAATAACTGGAGTGGCAGGTACATCACCTGGTTATCTCAATACACCAGACGGGTTTGACATTCTTGCTCCTGGTGGGGTAACACCAACCCATCCCATGACGGGATAGGAAACTCTGTGTAAATTGGATGTCCCCTGCACAGCCATGACGTTTGCGTAGACTGTGTGGTCACTCCGCAGTGGCTCATTCAAAGTTGAGGTGAGGATACCGCCAATCTGTTGGGGGAACGAAGGTTTCCTTGATGGAGCGTGGGCTTGCCCACCGAATGAGGTTCCATGGGGAACCAGCTTTGTCATTCGTGCCACTTGCACGTGCACCACCAAACGGCTGTTGGCCAATAACAGCACCTGTTGGCTTGTCATTGATGTAGAAGTTGCCTGCTGCATGGCGAAGATGATTAGAGGCTTGTGCTATGGCAGCACGGTCAGTCGCAAAGACAGCACCTGTAAGGCCATACGGTGATGTTGTGTCCACTAGAGTGAGGATGTCATCCCACTCAGTTTCCTCATAGGTGTACACCGTGAGAACTGGACCGAAGAGCTCTGTTTCCATAAGAGGATGTTTGGGGGTATCTGTTTCAAAGATCGTCGGGAAGATGTACCATCCAGAGGTTTCATCCCATGTACCACCAGTGTGAAGGGTGAGGTGAGGGTCCCCAACTCCCTCATACAGTGCAGTTGTAATTCTCGTAAAGGCACGATTGTCAATGACTGCACCCAAGTGTGTAGTGAAGTTTGCAGGGTCTCCAAGAGGGAGGGAAATGGTCTCCTCAATGAGATCGCTCTTGATGCGATTCCAGAGTGGTTTTGGAATGTATGCACGTGAGGCAGACGAGCATTTCTGTCCCTGGAATTCAAATGCTCCACGAAGAAGGGCTGTTGTAAGTGCCTTGGGATCAGCAGACGGGTGGGCAAGGATGAAATCCTTGCCACCTGTTTCACCAACGAGACGTGGGTACGTGCGATAGGAATCAAGGTGATGTGCAACGCTTTTCCACAGATGACGGAAGGTATTCGTTGAACCAGTGAAATGTATCCCGGCTAGGTACTCGTGCGGGAGTGCTACCTCGGAAACGGCTGCACCATCTCCAGAAACCATATTGATGACACCTGGGGGAAGACCTGCTGCAGTGAGGAGATCAAGAATGAGGGACGCAGAAAGCTGCTGTGTTGGGGAGGGTTTCCAGACAACAGTATTTCCCATGATTGCTGGAGCTGTAGGAAGGTTGCCTGCAATGGAGGTGAAGTTGAATGGAGTAATGGCAAGGATAAAGCCTTCAAGGGGACGAAGTTCAGTGCGGTTCCATGATCCAATAGGGGAGTATGGTTGCTCACGAAGAAGTTCATTGGCAAACGACACATTCCAGCGCCACATGTCTATAAGTTCACATGCGGAATCAATTTCTGCCTGGAAGACACTCTTGCTTTGCCCGAGTATGGTTGCAGCATTCATGCGGGATCGCCATGGACCTGCGAGAAGGTCTGCTGCACGGAGGAATATTGCTGCTCGCTCCTCATAGGGAAGCTCAGCCCATGCGTGGCGGGCATCGAGAGCAGCACCAACAGCATCCTCTACTGACTTGCGGGTTGCAACATACCCAGTTCCTAGGTGAAGTGAATGCCGATGGGGAGCCCGAACCTCGAATGTCTCTTCCGTGCGAACCTGTTCTCCACCAATGATCATTGGAAGATCCTTGGTTTCTGTCGAGGTATCATCAAGTGCAATTCGGAGGGATTTTCGCTCAGGAGTTCCAGGTGCATATGACAGAATCGGCTCATTATACGGTGCTGGTATCGGCAGAGGATTCATCATGATGGCACGGCATTTCCTTTGAGATGGGTGGATACAGCATGATCATACGGACTTCGGCGTACCCGCTGCCAGCCCTGTGGGATATCTGTTCGTGCAGTTGCCTTGTGCTAAAGCTGGCCACCGAAAAAACGATAGAGCACGATCAAGCAAACCACAAGCAGCACGAGGAGAATAGTACTGCTTTTTGTAGTACCAAGGCCGGGAAAGCTCCGCCAACCCCTGTCGAGTCCATATGTCGCATAGTCGTTTCTGGCTGGATTCATCTTGCCATCATCGATGAGGACCTGGGCAAATATGCCGTACCAGACGCCATATTCCGATGAGGATATAGCATCGTAGTCATGCTTTTCAATGTGTTGATCTGCATCGAAAGGGCCTCCGGCTGCATTCGTCTCCAGTGAGTCCTCAATAGCAGGATTCTGCTGTATTGCGAGCTTGAACCTGGCTGCACTGGTTCCAAAGCGGATGGCCAGTGTTCCTTCAGTTGTCACAAGCTGAAGAGTTGTACCGTGCTGTTCAATGCTCACAAGCGAGGAACGGGGTACGGAAAAAGTGAGAATCCCCTGCTGGTCATGGATTGAGAAGGTGGAACCATCCCATGACAACGTGGCAGCAGTAAATGGGGAACTGTTGAGGGAAATCTCGCCAGGGCCAGTGTGTTCGAGTCCTCGTTCACGATCGTCCGGTACTGGAGTTGGGGGAGTATGTGCCATGCATCGACCTGTTGGTGTATCTATTGGCATTATTGTACCCGTATCGTGAACTGATATTAGATTTCTGTCACACTATAAGGGATTATTTAAATAGAGGAGTACGATATTGTGAAGGTATCCCAAGTGTCTGACACTCCCAGCGATGCATTGGGGGATTTCACCACACGTCGAGGCATACTGAAGCTTGTCCCACTTGCGTGCACAATAGGAATATTTGCGACTGCAGTAGCACTTATCCTCCTTGATTTGATAGGGCTTTTGACAAATTTGCTCTACTACCACAGGTTTAGCTTTGCACTTGTTTCTCCGGTCAATAATCGCCTTGGAATAGGAGCAGTTGCTTTACCTGTGCTTGGTGGCCTGATTGTTGGCGTTATAGCACGGTATGGGTCCGAACAGGTTCGTGGTCATGGCATCCCTGAAGCCATGGAGCGGATACTCTTCAATGGGAGTCAGGTAGAGCCAAAGCTTGCAATCCTCAAACCGATTTCCAGTGCCATCAGCATTGGCTCAGGAGGTCCGTTTGGTGCAGAAGGGCCAATTATTCTTACTGGTGGTGCAGTTGGATCTATCGTTGGACAACTGTTTCGACTGACAGGTATAGAGCGGAGATGTCTCCTTGTTGCAGGAGCTGCAGCCGGTATGAGTGCTGTGTTCGGAACTCCTGTTGCAGCTACCCTCTTTGGCGTGGAACTCCTCGCATTTGAATTTAAACCGCGATCCATTTTCCTCATCGGGTGTGCATCCGTTGTTGCTGATACACTTCGGCTGGTGCTTGCCCACTTCCACATGATTGCACCACAGCCACTTTTCCCAATTCCCGTGCATGTCAGTTTGGGAGCAATCACTGTACTTGGAGCTGTCTGCATTGGAATACTTGGAGGAGGAGCTGCATGGGTGATGACGCAGGCTGTATATCGATCTGAAGATTTCTTCCTGAAGCTCACAGGACGGTTGCACTGGATGTGGTGGCCAATGATAGGGGGAATTGTTATTGGTTGCGGTGGTCTTATCGATCCACGTGCACTTGGAGTTGGGTATGACACGATTCACCTTGAACTTCTCGGAAAGCTTGGCATGGGAGCTCTCGTTCTTCTCCTCGCTGTGAAACTCGTCATCTGGGCAGTGGGTCTAGGAAGTGGCACAAGCGGTGGAATTCTCGCTCCCCTCCTCATCATGGGCGCTGCCCTAGGGGGCATCGTGGGTCATGTACTTCCTGGAGCATCCTTGGGCATCTGGGCTCTTATTGGCATGTCAGCAGCACTTTCTGGAGTTACGCGTTCCCCCTTTACGTCAGTAATCTTTGCTTTCGAACTTACCCACGATGTGGGGAGTCTGCTTCCACTGCTCACGGCATCTCTTCTTGCATACCTTGTAAGTGCACTGATCCTGAAGCGCTCCATTCTTACGGAAAAAGTTGCAAGACGAGGATTCCATGTGGTGAGGGAGTATGGAGTGGATCCCTTTGACCTGACACTCGTACAGGATGTCATGCACACAGCTCCAGTGCTTGTACCAGAAGAATCACTTCGTACTGCCTGGGATACGGTGAGAGATGGTGTGCTTGGAAAGAAATGGACTGTCCTTCCGGTTGTTGATGCAGAGGGAAAAGTATGTGGCGTAGTAGATGTGGTAGATCTTGCTGCACAGCATGAAAGAGAGGATGTCATTGTTGCGAGCATACAGAGACACATGCCAGCACTCGTATCTGAAACGGCTCTGCTGCGGGATGTTGCACATTCCCTGCTTGAAACACACACATCAGAAGTGATAGTTGTAGGCGTTGATGGGCTGTTGTTGGGCCTCGTTACGCGAGGGGATTTTCTCGAAGCACGTCGGCACTATTATGCAGAAGAGTTTGCAAGGGAACAGATTCTCACTCTGCAGCGGATAGCTGGTATGTCGTTTGGCAGCTAATATTCACCACAGACTGTTCGACGCTCGAGCAAGAACTGGCGTACACTGAAATACGAATCGATCGACACAGAGGGGAAACCATGTCGCAGGTTCCAGAACGCATTCCGCTACGGCCAACGATGTCAGCTGAGGCACGAACTGAACTGTACAAACAGCTGTTGCCACCTGGTGTAGACCGAAGGCCTTCGTGGCTTACAGTAAAACTTCCCATGAGTGAAGGATACAACCGGCTCCATGCACTCATGCGAAATGAAAACCTCAACACCGTGTGTGAGGAAGCGATGTGTCCGAATATTGCAGATTGTTGGGGACGTGGAACTGCAACGTTCATGATACTTGGCGATGTCTGCACCAGGCATTGTGCATTTTGTGCAGTGAAAAGCGGCAAGCGTGGGGGGGATATCGATACAGAAGAGCCGATGCGTGTAGCTCGGGCAGTCGAGGCAATGGGAATACGGCATGCAGTCGTGACCTCTGTCGATCGTGATGACCTTCCAGATTTTGGTGCTGGTGCTTTTCGTGACACGATTACTGCCATCAGGTCAGTTGCACCAACGTGCAGTATCGAGGTGCTTACACCAGACTTTCAGGGTGATGAATCTGCTCTGCAGATTGTCATGGACGTGGCACCGGACATCTTCAATCACAACATAGAGACAGTACCCCGATTGTATCGACGGGTTCGGCCAAAAGCTGATTATCAGCAAAGCCTATCCATTCTCAAGGCAGCAAAGCGCATGCAGCCACAACACATGGTGAAATCAGGCATCATGGTTGGCCTTGGAGAAGAAATTAATGAGGTTAAGGAGGTTCTGCAGGATTTACGACGTCATGATGTTGACATCGTCACTATCGGGCAGTATCTTCGTCCATCCCTCAAGCATCATCCTGTCATACGGTTTGTGCATCCTGATGAATTCGCAGAACTTCGTGAGTATGGAACCTCGTTGGGCTTTTCGCATACCGTTGCTGGTCCGCTCGTTCGGAGCTCATATCATGCTGAAGAGCAGGTGACCCGAGCCTGAGAACAATGATGCAAGGTGAGGATGGTGAACAAGCGTTGCACCCGGGAGTAGTCATATGCCGGGAACTGCCGTATGGTGAGGGCTGGGCCCTGCAACAGCAGTATGCAACTGCACGCCTGCATGGCGAGATTCCTGACACATTTCTTGTCGTTGAGCATTTGCCTGTGTATACGGTTGGGAGAAATGGTGAGGAGAGTCATCTCCCGCATGGCCGAATTTTCCTTGAGAACCTTGGTTCTGATGTTGTCGATGTGGATCGTGGTGGATCAGTGACGTTTCATGGTCCTGGCCAAGTTGTGGTGTATCCCATACTCAAGCTTGCAGATGTGTTCCCTATGGCATCTGATCCATCACGGGGCGATGTGATTGCGTATGTGCGCACCCTTGAGGACATCGGTATTGCATGTTGTGCTTCCTTTGGCATAACAGCCAAGAGACGGGAAGGATATTCAGGGGTGTGGATAGGCCAAAACAAGATCATGGCCATTGGAGTGAAACTTGCTCATGGGATTACCCAGCATGGACTGGCATTTAATGTCACAACGGATCTCTCATGGTTTTCCCACATCATTCCCTGCGGAATACATGATGGCTGGGCCACATCACTCGCAGCTGAGGGTGTGTCTGCAACATGGGAAGACACTGCGAGCCATCTCATATTGCAGTGTCACAAACGACTTGGTTCACGAACTTCCCTGGAATCAGTCCATCACGAGACTGGTGTTGCCTGATCCTCAAGCAGTTGACCATCCCGAAGCATGATGTGGCGATTCGTCCTTTTCGCAATTGCAGGATCATGTGTTGCAAGGAGAATCGTCACATGTTCGTCTTCATTAAGGTGTGTGAGCAGATCCATGATTCCCTGTGCACTTGCTGAGTCAAGATTGCCAGTAGGTTCATCAGCAATGATGACATCAGGCCTGTTCGCCAGTGCTCTTGCAATGGCAACCCGTTGTTGCTCACCTCCTGAAAGAGTCCCGGGGAGGTGGCCCATCCGGTGTCCGAGGCCGACCTGTTTGAGAAGTTCATGGGCACGCTCGCGCTTGTCTGACTTCGTACCTGTCATTGGCACCATGGGGAGGAGAACATTCTCCTGTGCCGTGAGTGTAGGAATGAGGTTGAAGTGCTGGAAGACAAAACCAATGGATTCCCTTCTGAGCGTGGTTCGGGTCTCGTCATTTGTTGTTCGGAGGTTTGTTCCCTTGAACAAGAGAGTTCCGCTTGTTGGTGTTTCCAAGATGCCAAGAAGGAGAAGAAGGGTACTCTTTCCTGAGCCACTCGGTCCTTCAATGGAGACCATTTCCCCAGTGGAAATGGTGCATTTTGCTTCAGAGAGAGCTCGAACTGTGGCTGAGCCAACCTGGTACGTTCGAGTGACATCTGTGAGTTCGTAGAGGGAAGACTGCTGGTCCATGGGTACTCCTTAGCCGAGGTTTCTCAATGCTTCTGCAGGGGATAGTTGTGCTGCCCGCCATCCGCCTATGGTTCCAGCTATGATGCCGCCAAGCACCGCTGCCCCGAAACCGAGGAGGAGGATCGGCAGGGTCAGCGGTGCAGTGACGTGCACAGTTGAAATGGATGATGCAGATGTGGGTTGCCCAAATGTGCTTCCAAGAGTGGATGCACCAACTGCAAGGCCAGATGTTGTGGCCTGAAGGGCAGGTCCTGTTGCATCGATAATGGTGCAAATGGCGAATCCGATGAGTAGCCCGAGAATTCCACCGATGACGCTTATCCCGACTGTCTCGCCAAGGAGCTGGCGTACTACCCGACTCCGCGACCAACCCATGGCTCGCAATGAGCCAATCTCTCGAACGCGCTTGTTGACGTTTGAAAGAGTCAGGAGGATGGCAATGAGGAATGAGCCCAGCAGGATGACTATTGCCAGTGCAGTACCAAGACTTGCAGCAAGAGTATGGGCATCAGCCAGACTCCCTGTTACTCCCTCATCAAGACTCTTTGCTGTGAGTATCTGTGCACCGGGAAGTTTCCTGTGGATTGCTGCTGCAATTGCGTTGACATCAGAGGCACTTCTTGCGGAAATGAATACCTCGTTGATCCGGTCAGTCTGTGTAGCCATGGACTGCAAAGTAGTGAGGTCAAAGTACAGATCTGAGACGTTTCCAGTAAGCGTTGGAGCTACGATCCCTACGACGTGAAATGTTGTGCCGTTAATTGCAAT
>JBMFXB010000004.1:9855-95015 GCA_049964715.1 Candidatus Dormibacteria bacterium | reverse complement strand
ACCCAAGGAAAGCTCCGTGGACTCTCATATGTCTACTGAAAGGGGATCCTTCCAATCTTCAATTCCCAAAACATTTACTGCTGGCAAGCCAAGCAAAATCTCACACATGCGCGTAGCATTAACTTCCACAGGAGTTCTCCTTTTGCTGATTGTTTAGTCTCAAACAGCGTACGGAAACTCCTGTACTTTTATCTACTGACCCCGCTCATCTGCGAAGACCCGGTTATGCCCGGTACATTGATGTGGATGTGAAACTGCCCGTCAATGCTGTCCATCAGTTTCGATGGAATCAGTTGAGTTCCCTTGGAGCCTGTCGATCAGGACTGCTGCTCCGTTTTCCGAAGAGGGTGCGAAGGCTGTCAAGGAGATGCCCGCGCTTTCTTGTATCCGTTGGCTCGATCCACATACCACGTTCGATAAGTACCTTCTTGAGAAGTTCCGGACGGTCTGTGAAGATTCCATCGCACCCAATATCAAGCAGGTAATTCATCGTTGCCTCATCATTGATGGTCCAGACATGAACACGAAGACCTGACACATGGGCTGCACGAATGAATTTGGCATTGACCACGCCAATTCCCTTGCGATACAAGGGAACCTGGACATACTGTGCACCCCGAGGTGCTATAGCTCCGACCTGCGATTCTGCAAAGGCACGGACAACCTCAGGCATACTCATTCCCGTGCAGATTTTTCCAGGTGCACGTTTTCGAGCTGTCTCAATTCTTCGGATAGGCACACAGGTCAGACCCACACGGTCATATGCATTAAGTTTTGCAAGAAGATCCATGAGAGGACCAACAGCCTCATCACACTTGGGGTCAATGCTGAAACGTGAATGAGGATATCGTTTCAGCACATCTTCCAGACGGGGAACTCCAATCCCCTTTCCACGAAATGGAAACGTCTTGCCTCCATCCATACTGAATCGATAGCCTGCATCAGCAGTACGGATCTCGTCATAGGTGAGATTCCGTATTTCTCCTCTCATATTCGTTGTGCGATCGAGCTTTCCATCATGGCACACAACGAGGACACCATCCTTTGAAAGATGGACATCCAGTTCGATATAGGTGAAACCAAGAGCCACAGCATTATCGAATGCAGCAACAGTATTCTCTGGATGTGTAGCACCTCCACCCCTGTGCGCATATGCAATTGGACCTGGCCATTCGATATACGGATAGAAACGGTTCAGATTGCGCTTGCTGAAAGCACGTTCCCGGAAGATCATTCCCTCCAGTGGACGATACAGTGTACGTGCTGTCGCTCGAAGTCGCGACGGTGCAATCTCATCCACTGATCCACTTGGTAGATTCATCATTAATGCTCCGTTGGAGGTTGTTGAATATGGCTTGCAAGGTCATCCCGCGTATGCCTTCGATGCTGCTGCGCTTCATGCAACTTCATCTGGAAGAGAGCCCGTTCAAGTGCTGCTGCTGCTGCATGATCACTCGCATTTTGCTCAAGTGCAGCCTGTGCACGGTTACGAGCCTCCTCAACCTTCTTTGGATCAATGTTCTCCACTCGCTCTGCAACATCTGCAAGGACAACGACAGCATCTGGCGTTATCTCGACAAATCCGCCCGAGACAAAAAGGTAGTGCTCAGTATGATCCTCGATGATCTTGAGTTCCCCTGTTTTCAGAACAGTCATCATCGGCTGGTGTCCTGGAAACACACCAAACTCCCCCTCTATTCCGGGAATGCGGAGAAATGCAGCCCGCCCCTCGTACAGCACTTCCTCAGGTGTGATAATGCGAACACTGATCGGTTCAGCCATGAATGCTCCCTCTAATGGCTACTCGCCTGCTCCTGCTGCAACAGGTTTGTCCTCGGGTGATTCCGGTTCAGTAGTCGTAATTTCAACTCCTGTCTTCATCATATCTTTCGCCTTTTCCAGAACTTCATCGATACCACCACACATGTAGAAGGCATCCTCAGGAAGTGCATCATGCTTACCATCAAGAATCTCTCCGAAGCCACGCACTGTCTCTGCCAAGGGAACATACTTGCCAGATCGTCCAGTGAAGACTTCAGCAACGAAGAATGGTTGTGAAAGGAAGTTTCGCACTCGACGCGCACGGGCAACAGTTGTCTTCTGATCCTCGGAGAGTTCTTCCTGTCCAAGGATTGCAATGATGTCCTGAAGTTCCTTGAATTCCTGAAGAATTCGTTTTACTCCTTGCGCAACACGATAGTGCTCCTCTCCAACAATTGCAGGATCGAGAATACTCGAAACTGACTCGAGGGGATCGACTGCTGGGTAGATACCCACTTCAGCAATCTGCCTGCTCAATGCAACGATGGCACCAAGATGTGCAAATGTTGTGGCAACTGCAGGGTCTGTGAAGTCGTCAGCTGGAACATACACTGCCTGGACAGACGTAATGGATCCTGACTGTGTCGAGGTAATACGTTCCTGAAGATCTCCCATTTCTGTGGCAAGAGTTGGCTGGTATCCAACAGCACTTGGCATACGCCCAAGGAGGGCAGACACTTCTGCACCTGCAAGGGTATAACGGAAGACATTGTCGATGAAGAGCAACACATCAGAGCCCATTTCATCACGGAAATACTCTGCAATGGTAAGTCCTGTGAGTGCAATGCGGGCACGAGCTCCTGGGGGTTCATTCATCTGTCCGAAGACAAGGGATGTTTGATTGAGCACGCCTGACTCTTCCATCTCTCCGTAGAGGTCACGTCCCTCACGGGTTCGCTCCCCGACTCCTGCAAAGACAGAGTATCCACTGTGTTCCTTTGCAATATTCCGGATCATCTCCATGACGATGACAGTCTTTCCTACACCAGCACCACCGAACAAACCAATCTTCGATCCTTTCGAGAAGGTACAGATCAGGTCAATGACCTTGATGCCAGTCTCAAGTATCTGGACTTCCGTGTTCTGCTCCACAAGGCTTGGTGGTTCACGGTGTATTGGAGCCCGTTTGATATTTGGCACAGCTCCCTTGCCATCGATGGGATCCCCAACAACATTGAACATGCGTCCAAGAGTGTCCGTACCAACAGGAACCATGATAGGACTACCTGTTGCAGTCACAGGCTCACCGCGTCGGAGTCCATCAGTTGTATCCATGGCAATGGTCCGGACTACACCGTTTCCGAGATTCTGCTGTACTTCAAGCACAACACGTCGGTCACCAACCATGACCTCGATTGCATCGAGGATATCGGGAACAGTTTTGCCGCGAAACTCCACGTCCACGACTGGCCCGATGACCTGTACGACTGTTCCTGTTCCTGCATTGGTGGCGTCCTGTGCCATCATCCTCTCCTTTCCCTATTCCTTCTTGCTTACTGTTCTAGAGCTGATGCCCCGCCAACAATATCCATGAGCTCGCGAGTGATGTTCGCCTGACGGACCTTGTTTGCAGTGAGCGTCAGGGATGTAATGAGATCTTTTGCATTCTCTGATGCATTCCGCATTGCCAACATCTTTGCAGCTTGCTCTGATGCAGCATTCTCGAGTACTGCCTGGTAGGCCATTGCTTCAGCATATCTGGGAAGTATCTCGCCAAGGAGTGTCTCAAGTTCAGGTTCGTAGTCGAAGTCACTTGGAAGCGGTTCAATATTTTCTGGCATGACTACTGGAAGAAGTCTTTTCATCGTTGCCACCTGACGCCCAAGACTCACGAATTGCGCGTACGCAATGTCAATTTCATCGACTCTGCCTTCCTCAAGTTCTTCCATGGCTGCATGGACTGCAGGAAGAATATCCCTTACATGGGGACGGTCCCCAAGGCCCGTCACCTCTGCCACGACATTCCGATCCAGACGGTGCATCATGTCCCGTCCCTTCTTGCCGATTGCAACTACTGGCCAGGGGAGTTCTGGATGTTCCCGCATGTCCTGGAGAACAATGCGCATCGTGTTGCTGTTGAGAGCACCGCACAGACCCCGATCTGTCGTCACGAGTATGACAAGCTTCCTGGGTCCAGCTGGCTCTGTTACGTACGGATGCTTGAGGTTCCGGGATCTACGTAACATATCCACGATCACCTGCTCAAGGTGTTCGGAATATGGACGGGCTCGGAGCACACGCTCCTGAGCTCGGCGCACCTTTGCAGCAGCAACGAGTTCCATCGCCTTGGTGATCTTCTCCGTACTTGTAACGCTCTTGATGCGTCTGCGGAGATCCCTTAAGCTTGCCATTTACCCTGCAAACCCCTTGTTGAATTCCGTAATTGCAGCTTCAAGTGCATTTGCTGTCGCATCCTCGATCTTCCGATCCTTCATGATCGTCTCTTCAATGTCCTTGTGCTCATGGTCCATAAACCTCGTAAACCCAAGTTCCCACTCCTTCACCTTGTCAATGGCAATGGCATCGAGGAATCCGTGCGTACCTGCGTAGATGACCATGACCTGCTTCGCAAACGGCATGGGCCGATACTGGGGCTGTTTGAGAATTTCTGTCATCCGCTGTCCTCTCTCAAGACTGTCCCTCGTTCGCTTGTCGAGGTCTGCAGCAAACTGGGAAAAAGCAGCAAGCTCCCTGAATTGTGCCATGTCAAGGCGCAACTGGCCTGCAACCTGCTTCATTGCCTTCGTCTGTGCATCCCCGCCTACACGTGATACTGAGATACCGACATTGATTGCTGGCCGCACACCTGCATTGAAGAGGTCTGTCTCAAGGAAGATCTGTCCATCAGTGATACTTATGACATTCGTGGGAATAAAGGCAGATACGTCGTTAGCCTTCGTTTCGATGATTGGAAGGGCTGTCAGCGATCCCCCTCCCTCCTTTTCTGACATGCGAGCAGCACGCTCGAGAAGGCGGGAATGGAGGTAAAACACATCTCCCGGGTACGCTTCCCGGGAAGGTGGACGTCGAAGGAGAAGGGATATTTGACGATATGCATCAGCATGCTTACTCAAATCGTCATATACGATGAGTGCATTCTTGCCTTGCTGCATGAAATACTCACCGATTGCACACCCTGTGTACGGCGCAAGATACTGCATTGCTGCAGGTTCTGCAGCTGTTGCAGCAACGATAATGGTGTGCTCCATGGCTCCATGTTGCTCAAGCGTTGCAGCTACCCGGGCAACGTTTGAGGATCGCTGTCCAATTGCAACGTAGATACAGATAACGCCTGTTCCCTTCTGGTTGATGATCGTATCGATTGCAATTGCTGTCTTTCCTGTTTGGCGGTCTCCAATGATAAGTTCCCGCTGACCGCGACCAATGGGAATCATTGCATCGATAGCCTTTATTCCCGTTTGAAGGGGAGTGTCAACTCGCTGACGGAACATGACTCCAGGAGCAACCCGTTCTACAGGGAGTGACTTCTCTGTATTGAGGGCTCCTTTGCCATCACGAACATCACCAAGTGCATTAACGATGCGACCAACAAGAGCATCTCCAACTGGTACTTCTGCAATTCGTCCAGTCGTCCGTACCGTATCCCCTTCCTGGAGGTGAATGTACTCCCCGAGTACAACTGCACCGACACCATCCTCACGCAAGTCGAGTGCAAGTCCCATGACTGTATTGCCAGATGGAGTTTCAGGAAACTGAAGCAGTTCACCTGCCATTGCACCCTGAAGACCGTAAATGCGAACTATTCCATCACTCACGGAAGTGATGATGCCTTCGTCTGCCTCGACAATTGGCGCCTCGAATTGCTCTATGCGTTTCTTGAGAATCTCGCTTATCTCGTCACTTCTCACTGCCATTGGATCCTGTCCTTTTCTCGTTGAATGTAACTAATTGGCTGTTGTCAGTTGTTGCTGCAGGAGTTGCAGCTTCGTGCGCACGCTGTTGTCTATGATGTGGTCACCAACTTTGAGGATGAGACCACCAATGAGGGTTGTATCCACTGAGAGTGTTGTGAGGACCTCATGACCGAAGCGTGCAGCCAGTGCTGCCTCCAACTTCGATGTTTCATCTGCATCAAGTGCCTGGGGAACAGTCACTGCAGCACGGATAACACCAGAAGCAATATCCAGCCGTACTGACATCCAATGAGGAAGACGTGCAATCTCCTCCAGTCTCCTGTGCTCTACCATGAGGCGAATCGTATTCACCACAAACTGATCGATACCTGTGCATACGTCACTGATGAGTTCACTTCTCTCTGCTGCAGTCACTGCAGGATGTGTAAGCCGCCTCGATACCTCGAAAGTGCCAACTATCTTTACAGCATGCTCCAGTCCAGTATGCACAGCATCAAGACGATTGGCACGCACTGCCACCTCGTATAATGCATCCGCATATCTCCGGGCAATCGCATCATTCATGGTGCGCTATTCCTTCGTCTACTCCGTGGTGAGTGATGGTCGTTCTGCTCGTACGACTTCTATTGTGCTGTCGATGAGTGACTGCTGACCTGCAAGGTCAATTGACTTTGGAAGTACCCTTCGTGACACATCAACAACGAGAGAGGCAACATCCCTACGTGCCTCGTCATATGCACGTTGTCGCTCACGTGCAATCTCATCAGCAGCAGCCTTTTTCAGTCGATCTGCCTCCGCACGACTTCGTTCATGGGCTTCGCGGGTTTCAAGATCTGCCTCTTTTCGTGCACGGTCCAAAATCGTTTGGGCAGTCTGCTTGGCTTCATCCACAGACTTCTTTGCATCCTCAAGAGACTTTGCTGCATCGTTCCGCAAACGCTCTGCAGCTGCTAGTTGTTCCTCAATGTCCTTCTGGCGTCGCTCAGCAGCAGCTATGAGTGGTGGATATGCCCACTTTGCAAGTGCAAGCAGCATCACGATGAACGTGATGATCTCGACAATGAAGGTCGCGTTAGGAATGACGATGATGCTGGCTGCCATCTTTGCAGTCTCCTTCGGAATATGGCTAGTGAACTGAACTCGCCATTCCAGTCAGCACGAATACGAACGCCAAGTTGATGAAGTACATGGCTTCGCAGAGGCCGACAGTAAGCAACATGATACCAATGAGCCGGCCTTGTGCCTCTGGCTGCCGTGCCGTGCCATTGATGGCTGCACTTCCGGCAAGACTGTCACCAAGTGACGCACCGACTGCGCCAAGTCCAAGAACCAGTCCGCCTGCGATAAGTGCTGCGGCATAGGCGATGGCATGATTCATGCTCGTTCTCCCCTTTATGTTGTTGCAAGGGAATGTTCCCCTTGCTTTCTTTCCTGGTGTGTATCATGGGTGGTCCCATGACCTTCCTCTTCATCTCCCTCACGTGCCATCTGGAAGTAGATGATGGTGAGCAACATGAAGATGAAAGCCTGGATTGCGCCAATGAGAAATACGTCAAATGCCTTCCATGCTCCAAGAAGCACAACACCTGCAAATCCGAGAACTCCACGTACGGGATAATTCGCAACTGCAGATCCAAATGGATGGAGGCCACTGAGGAATTGGGTGAATGTTGCTATGAGTGCAACCATTATTGTTCCAGCGAAGATGTTGCCAAACAACCGGAGTGCAAGGGTAATTGGCTTCAGAATGTCCTCAAGGATATTGAGGGGAATGAACAGCGTGCGCACAATGGGATGCATGTCAAATGGCCTGCTGAGCCTCCGGAAATATCCCTTTACTCCCAACACCTTGAAGCTGTACCACTGGGTGACAAAGAAGACAACAATGCCCATCGCAAACGGAACATTCACATCTGACATGATAGGACGAATTGGATCAGGGAGCGGAAGAAAATCAATCCAGTTTGAGATGAGGATAAAGAGTGCAATCGTAAGGGCTATGGTGATGACAAAGTCTGCATCTTCCGAGACTGATGTGTACGTAAGATCCCTGATGTATCCATACACGAGTTCAAATATCATCTGGAGCTTCCCTGGCCTCCGGTGAGACAAGTGTCGTGCAACGAGGTATACAATGAGAAAAGTGAGCAGAGCACAAAAGATCGAGAAGCCGATCGTCACGTAATCGTACTGGCACAGAAATGACGATCCGTTGCAGGCATTCACCTGCGTCTGGGTGAGTGGTAGATCAAGTGCTAGCATTTCTGATACATCATACTAAGTATCGAGCAGCATACATCGAACCAATAATGAGCTCAGCGATCGCTATCGCAAAAGCTGTGACGATTGCTGGCCACATAGAAAAAACAAATCCAATTCCCAGCACGACAATTGTGAGCAATGCAAGACGTGCAAGAGTAACGAGGACGAATGCCCCGACATTCCGCTGAAGTTTCTTCACATACGCTAGGTTAGATGCAGCCAGCGCAAAGCCAAGCACAACGAAGAGTCCGAGATACGGCTTGTGCATTGCCATTCCTGCAGCAGTTGCCGCAATGGCAAGCACAGCTGCAACTATACCAACCCGTACGACAATTGACTTCACCCCTACTCCTCCTACGAATGGTGGAGCAGATCGCGGACTACCCCAACGAGTATCACCACCATCACGAGAATACCAGTTCCTATTCCTGCAAGGATGAGCCATGGATTCCCATGCATAAATGAAGCAAGCCCAATACCAATGAGAAATGGGACAAGAAATCCAAAGGAAAGTCGAATGGCAATACCAAGATCCAGACGCGAGGAAGGCCGCCTATCGTGCTTTCCCTGACTCATTCATCGCCGCCATGGTGGTGAACATGTGGCTCGTGATCTCCCCTTCCCCCAAATTCACGCCGTCCCTCAACTTCAATGGTGAGTTCTCCAGTAGGTGCTGATGCTCCCTCGCCTCGGTTTCTCGCATACAATCGAGCACCAATCCCTACGAGAATAATCATGAAGAGTGCTACAACCACTGCCAGCACACGTTGGTGCCCAATGATGAAGAGTGATATACAGCCAAGGACTGCAGTTATGACATAGAATGTCACTGCTGTTTCCATGGGTGTCAGCCCCAAGGCACGGAGCCTGTGATGCAGATGACCTGCATCAGCTTCCATGATTCCCTTCCCATTCCATTTTCGCCGGATGATTGCAGCAGCTGTATCTCCAATGGGAAGGCCCAATGCAATGAGCGGTACAAGCAGCGACAATGCGACTGCAAGCTTTGCAACTGCAAGAATGGTAATGATTGCAATGGCTGTTCCCAGAAAATGGCTTCCAGAATCTCCCATGAACACCTGGGCAGGCGGCAGATTGAACACGAGAAAGCCAATACACGTTCCACAAAGTGCCCCGGACATGATAATGACACCGCTCTCATTTGTCTGGGCAACATCGCTCCTTGTGATTGCAGCAAGGAGCGATACGATCGCGACTATGGCAACCACTCCTGCTGCAACTCCATCGGATCCGTCAAGAAGGTTGATGGAGTTCTGCATACCTACAACCCAGACGACAGTGACTGGAATCGCTAGTACACCAAGTTCAACAATATGTGCTCCATGCATACCTCCAGGCAGTGCAACGAAGGTTATTGCCACACCTCCAACAGCAAGCATGACTCCAACAAGAATCTCGGGAATAAGCTTCATCCACCAGCTGAGTTCATACACATCATCAAGCGTCATGACAATGACGATGAGTGACAATGCAGCAACAATGATTCCCACCATTGTGATTGAGCCGTGGTACACAGCAAGTGCAACAAGAAACCCTGCAGCCATGGCAACACCTCCTAGCTGAGGTGTTGGTTTCGTATGGAGCTTCCTCTCATCCGGCTGGGCAACAGCGCCAACATGTCGAGCAAGCATCATCGAGAGTGGAACGGCTGCAAGAGTGACAATGCCAGCAATGAGAAAAGCAGGTATTGCTGGGAGCCATGCAGTAGACACTGTGAGTAGCATCATCGTCCCCTCAGTTCCGATACGGAAGAGGGAATGCCCTGCAGAGTTCCCACGTAGCGTTTCGTACAGAATCGTGCACAACTGGATCATCGAGGTTCTTGAGAAGGGTCCAGAGTAGATTCGCTATTGTCTCCATCTCTCCTCTTCCCATGCCCCGTGACGTGACAGATGGTGTCCCAAGCCGTATGCCATTGGGATTGAATGGCGTTCCACCGTGATAGGGAAAGGTATTCGCATTGAGCGTGATACCAACAGAATCACATACCTGCTGCACCCTTCTTCCTCCCACACCAAGCGGTCGAAGATCAATGAGCATGAGGTGGTTATCTGTCCCACCGGTCACAAGCGTTGCACCACGTGCTGTCAGTGCGTCTGCCAGAAGACGTGCATTGTCAACTATTGCTGCTGCATACTCACGGTAAGCAGGCTGCATGCACTGATGAAGCATGACTGCCTTTGCTGCTATCGCATGAAGATGCGGCCCACCCTGGGTTCCTGGACAGACTGCCTTATCGATGGCTGATGCTAGCTCTTCACGGCACAGAATGAGCCCCCCCCAGGGACCACGAAGTGTCTTGTGCGTCGTCATGGTAACGACATCTGCATACGGAACTGGACTTGGGTGCACACCGCCTGCAACGAGTCCTGCCACATGGGCCATGTCGACCATGAGACGTGCACCGACTTCCTGTGCAATGTCCTGAAAGGCAGACCAATCAAGTATGCGGGGATATGCACTATAGCCAGCGACTATGAGCTTTGGACGGACTTCACGGGCTGTTGCTCGTACCTCTTCGTACTCGATTCGTCCAGTGCGCTCTGACACTGTGTAGGAATGAAAGTCATACAACTTTCCCGAGAAGTTCACTGGAGAACCGTGGGAGAGGTGACCTCCGTGATCGAGAGCCATTCCAAGAACTCTATCTCCTGGCTCAAGAAGTGCCTGATACACGGCCATGTTTGCATTCGAACCGGAATGGGGCTGGACATTTGCATGATCTGCTCCAAAGAGTTCACATGCGCGCTTTCGTGCGAGGTCCTCTACCTGATCGACAATGTCACAGCCACCGTAATAGCGCTTTCCTGGGACTCCCTCAGCATATTTGTTGTTGAGCCATGAACCGAGAGCCTGGAGCACTGCAGGTGAAGCGATATTCTCGGATGGAATAAGCTCAAGAGTAGTCTCCTGTCGTTCAAGCTCACGCTCCATGAGTGCTGCAATCTCTGGATCCGTTTCAAACACACGTTCCAGGGAGGGTGTTGAAACAAGTACTGGTGAGGTTTCCTCTCCTGCAGTTCCTCGCGGTGTCATCGTTTCCCTCCACGTGGTGCGTGCAGTCCGTATCCCACAGTCATGTCTTGGCAATCACTGCATGAATATCGTCAAACGAGATCGGACCCGTTCGCAAAATGTGCACAGGGTTGCTTGTGCAATCAATGATAGTTGATGCCACGCCAAATGCGCACTCTCCTGCAAGTACACCATCAATGCTGTCCCCGAGGTACTCCTGCACTTCGCCAAGTGACTGTGCAGCTGGAAGACCGTGCGGATTCGCGCTTGTCGTTGCGAGAAGGCCAGCGTACTGACAGAGCTCACGAATCACCTCATGATCAGGCACACGAACAGCTACCGTAGACCCTGATCGAGGGACAACATAGGATCTTGATTCTTGAACAGGAAGTACCAGTGCAAGCGGTCCAGGGAGATATGCTGCAGCGAGCAGCTCTGCTTCGGGAGTTGGGATACACTCTTTTCGAACATCCTCCCATGTCCCACCCATAAGCGTAAGTTCCAGTGAAGCTGGTCGTCCCTTTATGGCATAGATCCGATCAACTGCAACAGTGTTTGATGGATCACATGCAAGTCCATACACTGTGTCTGTCGGAATGGCTAGTACAGCGCCCTCTCGAAGGGCATGTGCTGCTTCAATCGTCGTCAAGAGTGGTGCAGTGCCCATATGTGAACTGTGTCACATTCCATGATTGTTGCGCACCCCTTGACCCGAAAGTATCACTGAACAAGGTCTCTTCTCCTTGCGAGTACTCCTTCGATGGCTTCCTTCTCTATTCCGCACTGTTCGAGGAGTGCAGCAATACGTACTGGCTGAATCCGCAAAAGCATGGCTCGTAGTGGGGATGTCCTGGGTAGTGGAACGTCAGGTTGTGGGCCTAGGAGTCGAAAGCTGTCTCGATCATCACGAAGAGGGAACGAGAGACCGTTGTCGATCGGGACAAGTCTGCCTGTCGTGCTCACTATGACATTCTCCCAGTGTCTGTCCTGATTCCCTATCAGGAAGTCAAACACCTGGAGTTCCTGTACCTCAGCTGAGTCCAATCGGTGCTGTTCGACAGTTCGGCCCGAAACGTATGCCCGTAGCGATCCGGGACCATGCTCCTTCTCCACTACAGCAAACGTTGGCGGAACTTCAGGGAACCCCAGTAACCGTGACAGGCGGTACGCACCAACTTCCCTCAGATGATTCGAGCGCAGGGGCACTAGTGGGCGTGCTGACTCAATCTCTGCTGCAGGCTTGAATACTGCTGTGACTGACCGTGCTGTTGCAACATAGTACACTCCATCAGTACAGAGAAATGGATCCACCAACCGAAGAAGTGCTCCTGGCTCAAACGCAGTCGCGAGTTCCAGTTCCTCCCTTGTAGCGTGCCATGGGGGTGGTGCAACGCTTCCATTTGCATCAAAGCTTCCTGGCTTTGGACGGTAATCATCTGGATGAATGACACGAACTGTGCAGGAACTCCTTCTCAGTTCACCTGCATTTACGTTATCAGTGGTACGTGGCACTGTGGTACGAGCGGCTTCGCTACGGGGAGATTCCAGTTCCATGAGCCTACGCTACATGGATTGCTTCCTTTGTGTTTCACCCTTTTCATCACTGTGACTACTCTGCGATTCGCTGAGATGTGATCGTGATGAACGTTTCGAATGGTACGTTTCTCCTGGCTTCCGCCTTCTGATATACAGGACCTTCTCCACTTCAGCAATGCATGATCCTGCATCATCGATAATTGAAGCATGGAGTGTACAGTCGCACTTGCCGTGAGTATCAGCTCCACATCGTGCAGAAGCTATTTCCTCATCTGTAAGCAGAAACACGCAGTGGACACTGCCACGTCCGGGATTTCTAAAATGGATGGTCGCAGCCTTGTCCCAGACAATATATGACGGTCCAAGCTGGTGCATCATCATCATCATGAAAAATGGATCAGCCATCATGTACAGCGATCCACCAAACTGCGTTCCCACATAATTGCGATTCCACCACCGAAGGTTCATGACCACTTCACACTGGCGGAAATCTCTCGCAATTGATTTCACCCTGATTCCTGCACCAAGGAATGGTGGGTACCAATTCATGAGCTTTGGTGACCGATTGATCAGTATGGTCAGTAACCCTGCCATTCCTCACGCTCCATCATGTTCCCCTACAGGACACTGCAGCCATGGGCATGCAAAACAATGACCACCAGTCCGAACAATCCGATCTGGATAATTCCGAAAAGCTGAAGGGTATGGGAACCTCGAGGCAGTGTAGAAGAACCTCGGATGCGTCTTTGTCGTTGATTCTCTATCGATTGATTAATGATCGTGAGCATGCCAAAGACCAGGCTACCCACGAGTCCAAGCCAAGTCTTTGTAGCTGTTGTGGGAAGACTGCAGGATCCTGCTGGGAGCACAGAGAGCGTTGCAATGGCAACAAAAATGAATACAAGTCCAATTGCTGCAGTAACAAGTCCAATGAGCCCCATACGGGATACATCCTCGCGGCGTACTGCATTGCTCTCACCCTCCTCATTTTCCTCCCCGGATGCAGCATTCCCTGCAGGGGGTGAAGCAACTTGCGCAGTTTTAGGTGCAGGAGGTGGATCAGGCACGTACTTTCCTGACTTGATCTGCTCCTGAAGCGTTGTTACTTCTACTATGAGTGATGCAAAGGCACTGCGAAGATCATGATGTCCATCAGTCACGACTACAGACTCATATAGATCTCCAAGTCGTCCCTCAAGCACCTTAAGAGCAGCTTCAATATTGCCAACCTTCTGCGACTCAATGAGAAGACTTTTTTGTTCCCCGAGCCATCGTGAACGTGAAGAATCGATCCCTTGCGCGTTCAACTGGTCGACGAGCGCTCCAATTGAACGCACAATCGAACTATCTGGCTTCATGGTGTATCACCGGTTTTTTGCTGTCTTACACATCGGGCAGTGAGGACACGTTTCCGGTCTGTAAGATCCACTGCCGAGCCAATGATAGCATGGGGAAACGCTCCGAGAACAATTGCAGCCACAGTATCAAACCGACCCGGATCTATCTCGAACACGAGTAGTCCTGAATCAATGAGTGATTTCTTGGCTCCTGCAACGATTGAACGATACGGATCACAGCCATCCTCACCGCCCAGAAGTGCCTTCTCTGGCTCAAACTCACGCACATCTCGTTGAAGTTCGTGCCATTCCTGAGTCGTGACATACGGTGGATTACTCACAATGATGTCCCACATCTTTCCATCCCTCAAGGCTTCTTCCCACGACCCCTCAAGGAAATGCATTCTCCCATCGAGACCGTACTGTCTGGCATTTAGCCGGGCAATGGCAAGTGCATCTGCACTCACATCAAGAGCGAATACTTCTAGTTCAGGACACTCAAGTGCGAGAGTTATCGCAATGCATCCACTTCCCGTGCCCGCATCGAGGATCTGCAGTGTTCGACCGTGAAGATTGTGCATGGCTGCACTCTCCTCAATGACAACCTCAACAAGTGTCTCTGTCTCCGGACGGGGTATGAGAACAGCACTGTTGACAATGAAGTCTCTGCCGTAGAACTCCTTCATTCCACGTAAATATGCTGTAGGTTCTCCCTTCCCCCTACGAACAAGCAGCGCTCGAAGTGCCTCCTGCTCGGCCCCAGAAAGCGGCCTCTCCATGTCCATATAGACATGAACACGGTCTGTATGCAGGACTTCTGCAATGAGCAATTCAGTATCAAGTCGAGACTGTTCACAACCATGTTCACGCAGATACTTCGTTCCCCGATCGAGAGCATCCTTAACACAAAATGGAACTGGTGTCATGCTTCCTGCGCAAGGAGACGCTTTGCCTCATCATCCTGCATGAGTGGCTCAACTATGGCATCCAGATCGCCCTCAAGCACCTTGGGTAACTGGTAGAGCGTAAGGTCAATGCGGTGATCTGTCACTCTTCCCTGCGGGAAGTTGTACGTTCGGATCTTCTCACTCCTGTCCCCTGTTCCAACCATGGCACGTCGAGCTTGACTCAATTCACTTTGTTGCTCCTCAAGCATGCGGTCGTACAGTCGGGCCCGGAGCACTTTGAGTGCTTTCGCCCTGTTCTTGATTTGCGACTTCTCATCCTGACAGGTGACAACCATGCCTGTCGGCAAATGCGTGATGCGAACTGCAGAGTCTGTCGTATTGACACTCTGTCCTCCTGGTCCTGTACTCCGGAAGACATCAATACGAAGTTCCTCCTCCTTGATTTCAACTTCGATTTCCTCAGCCTCAGGCAGAACGGCCACAGTGGCAGCAGAAGTGTGAACTCGTCCTTGCGATTCCGTTTCAGGAACTCGCTGTACACGATGTACACCGGATTCGTATTTGAGATGGGAATACACTCCCTTCCCTTTCACTTCAAAAATGAGTTCCTTGAAGCCGTGAGACTCCGAGGGACTCGATGACATTACTTCAATCGACCAGCGATGTTGCTCTGCATACCTTGAGTACATGCGAAAGAGATCCCCAGCAAAGAGTGCAGCTTCCTCACCACCTGTCCCAGCACGAATCTCGACAACAACATCCCGTGCATCACGTGGATCTTCAGGAAGGAGAAGTTTCTTCAGCGCCATGAGCGCACGCTCTCCTGCTTCCTTCGCAGAATGAAACTGCTCCTCAGCGAGCTCAAGGATGTCAGTATCAGACTCAGTCCGGAGGAGCTCCTCTGCCTCAGCAACATCATGTTCCGTTGCCCTCCACACACGAATGGCACCTACAACTTCCTCCAGCTGCGTTCTCTCCTGGGAGAGATGTTGGACCTTCACATGGTCCGTATAGACATCCGGACGTGCAAGTTCATCCTCGATTGCAACATAACGAGCCTCAAGCTCAGCAAGGCGATCTTCGAACGAGGACATTCCAGAGTACTCCAGACCAGAACTTCACAAAGGCATGCAGATGCTGTGGAGTTCCCCTCAGCAGAACGTTAGTGGGCAGCCTTTTCGGCACGGCGACGGAACCGCTCAACCTGTCCACCAGTGTCAACAATACGCTGGGTTCCTGTATAGAACGGATGGCACACATTGCACACTTCCGTCTTAATTTCGGGAACGGTAGACCCAGTGGTGAACTCGTTGCCGCACATGCACTTTACAACTGCTTCGGCATAATACGTGGGATGGATGTTCGATTTCATACAGTCCGTTATACCACACTCCACTTGGCCCAAACCTTCTGAAATGTGCGTGGGGACTTGACGGACCCCTATTTGTCCGTATATTGTCCGAGTTGATCCGATAGTCTAACGAAGTCAGATGATTACGAGGGGGGTCTTGATGACGAAGAACGTCAACTCAGAAGAGGTCGAAGAGACGAAAGAGCCGAGCATGTCCTCGTACATGTTCCCAACAGTCATTCGCAAGGATGACACCGGACGTGCAGTTGGCGTTGATCCTGTTACGTACCTTTTCGAGAAGCGAATTGTCACTCTTGATGGTCCAATCACAGCAGCATCTGCCTTCATGATTCGACATGAGCTTATGGTTCTGGACCAGATGGGAACTGAGCCCATCACCCTCATCATCAACTCTGGTGGAGGAAGTGTCACTGCAGGAATGACCATCTATGAGGTCATGAAGTCCTGCAGATCCCAAATCCACACAGTCTGCACTGGCATGGCAGCCTCCATGGCAGCCATTCTTCTTGCCTCTGGAGACAAGCGGTCTGCAAAGCCAAATGCCCGTATCATGATCCACAACCTCTCAGCTGGAGCAGGCGGCAACATTGCCGATATCCGCACTCAGGTGAAGGAGATGGAACATACCGAGGAAGAGATGATCAACCTCATGGCATTCCACACGGGCAGGACACCCGAGGAATACCGCAAGGCTATAGATCGTGACAACTGGATGTCCGCAGAGCAAGCAAAGGAGTTTGGACTCATCGATTCTGTCGATTTTGGTGTCGCCAATGCACGTAATACCACCGAACGGGATCATGGCTACCGAGGGTATTATCCTGGACGCCCAATCCCCTCAGTAGAAGCACAAAAGCGACGTATTGATCGTGCTTCCAAATCACCGAAATCCGCCACAAAGGGGACAAATGGCTGGCAGGATGCAGCACCTGAAGCCCCAAAGTCAGGCAGTGAAGGTCTTTCCTAGACCGTCAAAACACCTCGATCTTTCAACAGCCGGATCACGAGCGTGGTCCGGCTGTTCTAGTCTGTGCGTGAATCAGCGTGCCAGCTCTCCTTGTGCATACCAGTGCACTAGTTGATGCGCTGCTTGTTCTCCGGCATGGATGCGTAGTGATGACGGGTCCGAAGCTCCCGAATGGTACCGCTCTTGAGTCTCATGACGAGGCTATGGGATTCTGCCCACCAATCATGGTATTGCACTCCACGGAGTATCCCCCCACCCGTCACTCCTGTCACAGCAACGGAAATATCCCCTGCAGGGACAAGATCATGCATGGTAATGACCCCCTCTGGATCCAAATTCACATGACGAAGAGCAGTTGCCTCATCATCATGGCGAACCCACGGTTTGCATTGAAGTTCTCCCCCAAGGCACCTGAGTACACAGGCAGCAAGAATGGCCTCCTTTGTGCCACCACTCCCCATGAGAACGTGTATGCCACTACCTGGCCATGCAGCCATCATGGCTGCACCCACATCACCATCGCTGATGAGTGCAACACGCACACCAACTTCACGTATGCGCTGGAGCAGCGGTTCATGCCGTGGACGATCAAGCATGACAACAGTCACATCCTGGAGAGGCATGTCCATTGCAAATGCAATGCGTCTGAGATTGTTTTCCGGAGTGTCGAGGATATCAATTGCACCACGAGCCTGCGGACCCACTGCAATCTTCTCCATGTATGCAACCGGTAGTGGAGCAGGGATACCTCCGGATTCTGTGCTCACAGCAATGCTGAGAGCCTGACTGAATCCATTTGTCACCAGGCTGATCCCGTCAACCGGAAGAAGGGCAAGATCGAGTTGTTCACGGCCCGTTCCGACATGACGACCAACTTGAAGAAGGCTCGCAGGATCATCAACGCCTATGACAATCCTGCCATCAAAGGTCATCGCCTCCAAAGCATCCGACATGGCAAGCTGGGAACCTTCACGTGTCCCAACCTTGTCTCCTCGACCTAGCCACCGTCCCACAGTGAGGGCAGCAGATTCTGTCGCCCTCACGAGTTCCAGACCGCGATGAATCTCACGCTGTATACGTCGACGTCGCGTATAGGTGTGTGCTGGTGTCATGCTTTCCGTGTTGCTGTCCGTTCTGGCTTCTCTTTCGAGGAATGCGGCCCAACATCTCTGCTTCGATTGTGTTCACGTGCAGTTGCTGCATCGATGAATGCCCTGAACAGTGGGTGAGGTCGATGTGGGCGCGAAAGGAATTCTGGATGAAATTGCGTTCCAAGGAAGAACGGATGATCCGGAAGTTCAATGATTTCAACCAGATTGCCATTCGGTGAAAGACCACTCATCATAACGCCAGCCTCTTCAAGGGACTTTCGGTACGCATTGTTGAATTCGTACCGATGACGATGTCGCTCATATACCACGTCAGTCCCGTAGGCCTTGGATGCATGACTACCTGGCACGAGATGGCAAGGGTATGCACCAAGCCGCATCGTTCCCCCCTTGTCGGAGACTGTCTTCTGCTCCGGAAGAAGGTCAATGACTGGATTTCCAGTCGTGGCATCAAACTCTGTGGAGTTTGCATCAGGTGCCTCCAGTGCCTCCCGAGCAATATCAATGACAGCACACTGCATACCCAAGCACAGTCCAAGATATGGTAGTCCATGATGCCTCGCGTACTTGGAAGCAGCGATTTTCCCTTCGACACCACGCCCATCAAACCCTCCAGGCACAACTATCCCGTCGAGATTTCCAAGCTCAAAGGCACCCTTCTCGACATCTTCTGCACTCACCCACACAACATCGAGATCAACGCCTGCAGAAAGTGAGGCATGACGAAGTGACTCTGTCACACTCACGTACGCATCTGGGAGTGCAACATACTTTCCAACAATACCTATCCGAACAGTAGTGTCATGGTGATCTAACCGTTCACAGAGTTTCACCCAGTTTGTGATGTCAGTTGTACCTTCTGGGAGGTGGAGATGCTCCACAAGAAAAGCATCAAGTCCAGCTTGCTTGAGCATGAGTGGAACATGGTAGATCGAAGTGGCATCAGGGACATTGATGACAGCACGCTTTTCCACATCGCCGAAGAGAGCTATCTTCTCCCGGATGGAATCATCTATTGCAGTCGTGCTCCTCGCGACTATGATGTCCGGCTGAATGCCGATACTCCTGAGCTCATTCACACTGTGCTGTGTCGGCTTGCTCTTGAACTCCTCACTTGTACTGATATACGGCACGAGTGTGAGGTGAACATAGCAGACATTGTCTCTGCCAATGTCATTCTTCATCTGACGAATGGCTTCAAGAAAGGGAAGTGATTCTATGTCACCCACTGTTCCGCCAACTTCAACGATGACAACATCAGGCACAGGATTCCCTTGTCTTGCAACAAGTCCGATCCTCTCCTTTATCTCATTGGTGACATGGGGAATAACCTGGACCGTGCCCCCAAGGTACTCTCCCTTCCGCTCCTTGGCCAGCACTGAAGCATAGATCTTTCCGGAAGTGACATTACTGAGTTTTGTGAGCGCTACATCCACAAATCGCTCATAGTGTCCCAGGTCAAGATCCGTCTCTGCACCATCATCAGTCACAAATACCTCACCATGCTGATATGGAGACATTGTCCCAGGATCAACATTGAGATACGGATCAAGCTTCTGCATGCTCACTGTGAGCCCTCGGGCCTTGAGCAGGGCACCAATGGAGGCTGCTGTGATTCCCTTGCCAAGGGACGAGACAACGCCGCCTGTCACAAAGATGATCTTTGGCATGCCTCACAGTCCCTCCGTACAGCTTGCACCGTTCATCATCGTATCATGAGTTCCTGCAGAACCCACTACCGTTGGGGGTCGAGAATGACAGTTGTGGTCCCGCTTTCTTCTGCAGCAGCGCTTGGAGCAATAGACACCTTCGCTAGTGGATTCACATCCTCCAGTCCAAATTCCTTGTAAAAGTGTGCAAGGTCATCATAGTCAGCACTTCCAGGAACAGTCTCTGCTCGGTAGTGCATGGGTATGACTACAACTGGTTCAATAGCCCTGATTGCACTGACAGCTGCAGGAGCATCGAGAACAGTATGGCCCCCAACGGGTATGAACAGTACATCAACATGACCAATGGCATCAACGATTGCATCATCAGGAATGCTGTCTGTAGCACCTAACGTGAGGCAGCGTACATCATCTATCGTCACCAACATGGCAGTCTTTCCACCAAATGCAATTCCCTTCACTTCAGTTCCTGCAATTTCGAATTCACCTGCACCGCTTACACGTTGTGCACCAGACTCCTGATCGCGTAATGCATTTGGATCGCAGTGGTCAGCTGTGTCGACAAAGAACACTGTTCCGGACTTTGTCACCTGCTTACGCATGTGCTCATCCTGTACATCAAGAACGACATTGTGGTCTTTGCCCTTGAGCCGGAAACACCCCATGCCGTAATATGTGATCTCCATGACTTACCTCCTACTGTGCGCTTATGACGCACGATGCCTGCAGCAATGCACCCTCTCGCACGTACCGAAGTACAGCTGTCGATCCTGGTGCAAGTCCAAGACGGGCTGCATCAAATTGTACTGGACCACCGATATCCACTCCATTCACGGACTCTACAACATCGCCAACATGAATGCCGGCCTGTGCTGCACAACCAGTCGTTTCAACTGATGTGATGAGTGCTCCAGATGAAAGATCGAGAAGAGCTCCCAGCGTCGGAGTGACAAGAACGGATGTTGCGCCAAAGGTTGCACTCTGTTGAGATCCTGACCCAGTAAGGGATGCAAGGAAATGAGACAGCACATCACTCCCAACAAAGGGTAGTCCTGCACCATCTGTTGGCGTATCGAAGTTTGCAAACACAACTCCCAGTACATTTCCTGCACTGTCAAGCACTGGCACACCATCAGCTGTTCCGAGTGACTGCGTACCAAGAACGTCAACACCACTCACTGACTGACCATGAAAGCTCTCCTGTTCCCCCACTGTCTGCACTGCACCAACTGCTGTGACCTGTGACTGGGCTTCAGACGGATACAGTACATAGCCAGCTGCTCCAGAGATTGCTGCCTGTCCTGCAATACTGAGAGGCACTGCATTTGGAGTTCCAGACAGTTGGAGAGCAACGATACCAGCACTCGCATCTGTTGCAAGAAGAGTTGCATCATATGACTGCCCAGCAGTGGTGATGACCCGCAACATCGTTGCCCCATAGACAGCTGAACTTGAGGTAATGACAATACCGCTACTTGTGGCAATGAAGCCATGAACAACTCCTGCTGTGTTCCCACTGAGGAACATCTGGAGAGTCTGGGGCTGCGTTTCAATGGTGACAACAGAAGCTTCCGCTTGGGAAACACTCGCTGGTACGAGCGTGCCTACACTGGATGAATTTTGTGAAGTTGTAGCACCAAAATACTGCACAGGACTGCCTGCAGACGTATTCGCAATCACCCATGCACTTCCCCCACCTGCCAGGAGGCTCAGTACCACGACAAGAACGCCAAGTGCAATAAGGCGTTTTGGTGTGAGTTTCCACCCATCTGCCTCGTTCATCAGTGACTACCTGCCTCCCACATGGGCATCCTGCTGAAGGGTTAGATATCGTGAAATTCCTGCTGCATTGCTTTCGAGTCCGTTGAGGAGCTCAAACATGGAAAGATCCTCGGGAGCAATTTCTTTGTACACATCGCGAAAAGCGACTTCGAACACATGAGCAAGTTCCTGCACTGTTGCCTCGGGTTTCTGCTGCAACTCCATCCTTGCTATGTCTACCCACTGTACGAGGAGTCCCTCAGCTGCAAGGAGTGTCTCCATGGGGTCAGGGACAGGACCATAGTGTGTGAGCACTACCTGGGTTGGATTCAGGGATCTGAAGATGCCAAGGCTCTTGATGGACTGCTCGAGATTGAAGTCTGGTGGAGGCGTTGCAGGACGGAGTATGCCAACCTCAGGTATAAGTACACCAACAGCATCTCCTACAAGAAGTGCGCCGGTAGGGAGATCGAGTACTGCCAAATGATGTTTTGCATGCCCTGGTGAATGGATAATCCTGAGCTTGTGTCCTGGACCAACAGTGAACTCCATCCCGTCAGTTGCTGCAACAACGCGATCCTTGTCCGAAGGGGTCATTCGACCATAGACGGTATCAAGCAGGGGACCGTACACTCGTGAAGCACTGTCCACCAGCCTGCTTGGATCCACCAGATGACGTGCCCCGACCTCATGTACGACAACCTTTGCCTTGGGAAAGGCAGCAAGAAGATCTCCAGCTGCTCCTGCATGATCGAGATGAACATGAGTTACAATGACCCATCTGAGGTCCTCTGGTCCTACACCAACAGAACGCAGCGCATCAATTACTGTAGATGCACTGCTTTGTGCCCCTGCCTCAACCAGAGCCGGCTCTTCACCTTCAATGAGGAAGCTTGCCGAGATATGCGACTTTCCTGCGAGAAGTGTGTCGAGTTGTCGGATATTAGGTGCGATGTATTCCACGATATTCTCCTTTAGGCTGCTGATCCCAGCAACTGTTGCAATTGCTGCGCATCGCTCTGTACCTTCGCCTCTGCCTGTCCATATGCAGCAAAGTCTCCTTGCTTGAATGCATTGGCTGCCACTGCCTCATTCTGGAGGAGATCTGTGAGAAGCGCCTGTTCCTTCGGCGTGAGTACAGTGCCTCCTGATGTTGTCCCTGGTGACGGTGCAGGACTTCCTGACGTCTGGATTGTTGGTGAAGGAGAAGGTGTGGGAGACGTGACTACTCCTACTGAATTGAGACCTGGTATGGCAGTCTGGGTATTGAAGAGCTGCTGAAGAGCTGAAGCAAATGATGAACCCATGGCCACACTATTCTGTGTACCCACAATCACGTCCTGCAATTGGGGAAAACTTGAAGATCCATTACCACCTTGGGCAATGACATACAGGGGCCGGACATAGAGGAAAGAATCAGTATTGAAGGGAAGAACTATGACATTTCCCAGAAGTACCTGTGAACCGTGTTGTCCAAGCAATGTAATTTGCTGACTGATCGTTGGATTCGTGTTGATATTGTTGTCAAACTGGAGAGGACCAAGGACATTGTCAGCATTGTTGAGCGGAATTGATACCAGCTTTGGATGGTTCGTATTCATGTAGTTGCACGTAGCCACAAGCATTGCTGTCATGTTGTTCGCCTGTCCTCCACTTCCATTCGAAGCAGGAGTGAATGTCTGCAAGAGTACGAATTGATTTGTTGATGCTCCAGGGACTGTCATCTCCACGTAGTATGACTGCGTTGCCTGCTGAACTCCATTCACAATCTCCTGAGAGAGCTGGTAGAAATCAGCACGATTGAAAAACACTGCAGCATTCTGGGAATGAACTGTTGTATATACCTGCGCCTGATCCCGGAAGAGGTCCTTCGGATAACGGAGATGGGAGCGAAGATATGGAGGAAGGGCACTGAGTGGACGGAAAATTCCCGGATAGATTGCTTCATAAGTCGCTGTCAGTGGCTCAGCCGGATCCACTGCATACAGCGTTGTCTGACATGTCTTTGCATCAATGACAGCCTTCACTGCATTTCGCATATACGAAACTCCATTTCCAAGCTGGTACGACTCAGGAAAGGCATTCGATGTGAGGTATCCGTCAACAATGTACATGAGGTGTCCTGTTGCAGGGTCAGCAACGATATAGGGAGAACTGTCGAGAGTGACAAAGGGTGCAATGGTATTGAGACGGTTCTGTATTTGACGATGCATGAGAAGAAGACTCTTACCGGTGAGCTGGTCTGTGAAAAACAGATTGAAGCCACCAAATTCCGATACTGATGCAGCAAATTTCGTAAGTGGATTGGTGAGGGCGATGCCGTTCATTCCTGTACCAGCACCTGTTGCAGTCAGTTCTCCACTGCCAGAGGGGTAGATGAACTCTGGTTCCTTTGTATTCACGACGACAGGCTGGGTAGTCGAAAGCCCGCAATATATCCGTGGATCCGCCTTGGGGTTACCATTGAACAGCAGAGCCGGAGGAACCTGGGACGCCGGAGCAATGGCTGCCTGGGGCTGACCGCCTACCAGCTCATATGGCTTCCCCTCCTGACCTGTCTGATTGACTGAGAGAGCAACAATTCCATACCCATTGGTGTAGTGCAGTGCCTGGTTGATGAACGTTTGGCTCGGAAGGTCCTGCTCTGCAATCTCTCGCGGAGCGATCATGACCTCCTCCTTTTTACCATCAGGCAGGGTATAGCGATCCACAGTAATCGTTGGAAAGTTTTGATAACTCCGGCTCCGTTCAGTCTGCTGGAGGACAGCAGGGAGTTGTGTTGCATCGACAATGCGGACATTGTTAAGCGTTCCGGGATCTGCAGCAAGATCCGCTAGTGTTGGAGCATGTACGCTCCCGAAGGGCCGTATTGACACGTCTCGGCCTGGCTCCAACCCCCAGGCCTCTCGACTGGAAGTGAGAAAGGCATTGATGGAAGGAGTCTGCATCTGCTGTGCATTCGGATTTACGACAACGTTTGCATAAATGGCTTCTGGAGCGAATTGGAGGAGACCAGCCACCACCAGCCACGCTCCAACCATTCCCCCAATGGTAAGCAGCACTCGGTGTGAAGAACGGTGCATAGCCCTGAATCGAAGCACGATGCTTGCAATGGCTCCCAGCAGAGCAAGCACCACACATGTGACAAGCATTGGCTGAAGTACATTTCTGTCTGTTGCATCAAGGCCAATGAAATCCCCATTCACACTCGTTGCCAAATGGAACATGCCTGTATATGCACCAGCTGCTGCAAGAAGGAAGAAAACCGCAAGGAGAACGAGCGCATGACGAGCAAGTCTTCCTCTTCCGTCTTCAAGGGTGAGTCCTTCGGGCCGGATAAACTGGATGGGAAAATCCTTGGGATTTGCCTCAGCTGCTGTCAACAGTATCCAGAGAGCCCCTGTCACGAGCCCATCAAGAACGAGGAGCATCCATGCTATACCTGCGCAGTCATCAATAAACGGGAGGTCATAGACGAAGAAACCGTCATTGAGATGGAAATACGGATCACTTGTCGGGAATGGATGACCATGTATCCACAGGAGAACATCCTGCCAGATGCTCGATGCAACACTCCCGGTGATTACTGCTACGAGTGCAATGATTATCCACCGCAAGCGGGATGCCCACTTTGCACCATGCACATCGAGACTGGAAGCAGCCTTGACCCAACTACGTGAGGAGAGGATCATCATACCCCCACCAAGGATTGCTCCTGTAAAGAACAGCCACACCTGTGTCCAGAATGGAGTCCAGAAGACGTTGGTATGATGCACGCTCGCATAGAAAAGGTACGTCATGTACAGATTGGAAAGCGAGCGAATGCTGAACAGAACAACGACTATGAGCGCCAAGATAACCCATAGCCATATACGGATCTTTCGAGGTTTGCTCTCCACAACACGTGGTCGCTTCCGAAGACGCTTGAAAAGATCATCGATGTCGAGATCGTTACTACCCATACTCTGCAGTCTACCGGTCTCCCCTCTCCCTCCGCTTCGGGGGAAGGAAACTCACTACCTGCGATACAGGAGCAATCTGATATCAAACGGATCACGACGCCTCCGGACACGCTTGTTTGACTCCGGACGTATCTGCGTCATATACGGTTCCTGCTGACGCAGGACTTCTTCAATAGCCTCAGAGATGAGCATCCCTTCATAGATCATGGGAACACGCTCACTAACGAGCTCAGCCATAAGTTTTGACACATGGGTGAGATTATTCTCATGTGCCTGTTCAAGCACAGTGAGACAGTCATCAAGCCTTCGGAGGCGTATGCGTCTTTCTTCCTGATCAGATCCTAATTCGTACATCATTGCATGAATAGAGTAACGCAAACTAAAGGAGTTGGAAACATTCCAAACGACCTAATTCTGCGATCCCTCTTGTCCAGCAACAAGCAGCACATTGAATCCGAATACATCGAGATCATCTGCAACGACTGTATCATTCTCTGCACACCCACCATATGTCATGCAGAGTTGACCGAATTCCACACCGTTCCACAGTTGCTCAGCAGTCATCGTCATTCCCATTCCTCCATCACACCTATTGATCCCGACTCCTTCAATTTCAGTGTATCGCTCTGGCATCCCGGTTTGTCGAGTACCTACACATGAACAGAACGGAGAACGAGATCGCGAAGATATGGTCCCGTTACACTCGCTGGATTATCGAGAAGTTCCTCTGGAGTCCCTGTTGCTATGACAGTTCCCCCCTTGTCGCCACCTGCTGGCCCAAGTTCAATGAGGTGGTCAGCTGTCTTCAGCACATCGAGATTGTGCTCGATGACTATGACAGTATTGCCCGCATCAACGAGCCTGTGCAGAACAACCAGTAGTTTGTCGACATCTGCAAAGTGGAGTCCTGTCGTTGGCTCGTCAAGGATATATACTGTCCGACCTGTATCGCGTCGACTGAGTTCTGAGCTGAGTTTCACACGCTGTGCTTCTCCACCACTCAATTGTGTAGCAGCCTGTCCCAAGGTGATATACCCAAGTCCAACCTCGGAAATTGTCTTCAGCTTGCGAACAATCTTTGGTTGATGTGCAAAGAGCGATAGCGCCTCATCAATTGTCAATGCAAGGACATCAGCAATGGTATGTCCCTGAAACTGTACCTGGAGGGCCTCATGGTTGTACCGCTTCCCCTGGCAAACCTCGCATGGAACATATATATCAGGGAGAAAGTGCATTTCAATCTTGATGACACCATCTCCTTGACATGCCTCGCATCTTCCTCCCTTCACATTGAAGGAGAATCTTCCTGGCTTGTATCCACGGATTTTTGCCTCCGGGAGTCTCGCAAAGAGATCGCGGATGTCCGTGAATACGCCAACATATGTTGCTGGATTACTTCGTGGTGTACGCCCTATGGGCGATTGGTCGACATTGATGACCTTGTCAATGAATTCCACCCCTTCGATGTCCCCATGTACGCCTGGTTTCGTCCGTGCCCTGTTCAGGATTTTTGCCAGTGATGCATAGAGAATGTCGTTGATAAGGGTACTCTTTCCACTTCCACTGACCCCTGCAATGCCTACAAAGCATCCAAGGGGAATCTCCACATCAATATGCTTCAAATTGTTTGCAGAAGCATTCCGGATAATGAGTGCATTCCCGTTTCCCTTTCTGCGTTCACTTGGCACAGGAATGGTTCGGTCCCCACGCAAGTACTGTCCTGTGAGACTCCCCGGGTGGCACATGACATCATCTATTGTCCCTGCAACAACAATTTCTCCACCATGTCTCCCTGCTCCTGGCCCCATGTCGACGATATAATCCGATGCTCGCATCGTTTCCTCATCGTGCTCAACCACAATAAGCGTATTCCCAAGGTCACGGAGCATCTGAAGTGTTTCAATGAGCTTGTGGTTATCTCTCTGGTGGAGGCCAATGCTGGGTTCATCGAGTACATACAGTACACCCATGAGCTTGCTCCCTATCTGGGTTGCAAGACGTATTCGCTGCGCTTCACCGCCACTCAGGGTGGTAGCTGACCTGTCCAGTGTGAGGTAGTCAAGTCCAACTGCATTGAGAAACCCTAACCGCTCAAGGAGTTCCTTGCGGATATTGTGTGCAATGAGCTCTTCACGGTCGTCGAGCACAAGGTGTTCAACCCAGTGAAGTGCATCTGCAATGGAAAGACGTGTCAGTGACATGATCCCAAGTGACCCTACAGTCACTGCCCTGTACTCTGGTTTCAGGCGTTCTCCGTTGCATGATGGGCATGGCTTTTGCATCATGAGCTTTGTGATCTCTTCCTTCACCCAGTCTGATTCCGATGTGCGGTACCTGTTCTCAAGGTAGGGAATGATGCCTTCTGCAGTTGAAGCAGCATGCCACCCATGTCTCCTCTTTCGTACCACTGCCTCACCACCATAAAGAAGAGCCTTCTGTTGTTCTCCAGGGAGCTTCTCCCATGGCACATCCTGGGGAATATCGAGTATCGCAGCCCAATATTTCACAGTATCCGCAAGCCAAAATGACATTGGACCACCGGGAAGCCACTTTGAAAGGACACCCTCCTCAAGGGACAGAGCCGGATCTGCAATGAGAGCTTCTGGATCAATCTCCATGGACAGACCAAGACCAGTGCAGTCAGGACATGCGCCAAATGGACTATTGAAGGAAAAGTGACGTGGCTGTGGTTCTTCAACTGTGATTCCACATATAGGACACCCGTAGGAGAGGCTCAGAAGTTGATCTTCAGTGTCTCCCTCAGGTGAAATGAGACGTACGACACCACGACCAAGTTGTGAAGCCTGCTCGAGCGAGTCCGCAAGACGAGATCTCTCTGTTGCATCTACGGCAATACGATCAATGATGATGTCGATTGAATGTCGGAGATTCTTGTCAAGGTCAATCGTATCGGCAAGATCGTACATGGAACCGTCAATACGTGCTCTGGCATACCCTGATGCACGAGCAGATTGGAGGACATCCTTGTGTTCTCCTTTCCGACCCTGAACGACTGGGGCAGCAATCATGAGTCGTGTTCCCTCTCCCATGCCAAGCACAAGCTCGACAATCTGGTCTATCGACTGTTTTGCTATCACTCGACCACACTTTGGACAGTGGACAATACCGACCCTGGCATACAGGAGACGAAGGTAATCGTAAATCTCTGTCACAGTTCCAACAGTTGACCGAGGATTCCTGCTGGTTCCTTTCTGATCGATACTGATGGCAGGACTCAACCCTTCAATGTGATCCACATCAGGTTTTTCCATGAGCCCAAGGAACTGCCTTGCGTACGCACTGAGTGATTCGACATACCTGCGCTGTCCTTCCGCATAGATCGTGTCAAAGGCAAGGGTGGATTTCCCGCTACCACTCACTCCAGTCACGACAATGAGCTGATCCCGTGGCAGTGTGAGATCGATGTTTTTCAGATTGTGTTCACGGGCACCGCGAACAACGATCACATCGTGTGTCACTTCTCTCCCCTGCAATTCGCTGAATTGACTTGTACTTCCATTCTCACAGTTGCAGAAGTTGCGTTGAACAAAGCCTCACAAATTGGTTGAAGAGTGCCTGTTGTTCAGGTTGCTCAGCAGCAGTCCGCTCCGGGTGCCACTGAACACCACCGATCCAACTTCCACTTCGTCGTTCCACTGCCTCGATAACGCCATCTTCTGACCGTGCAACAACAGCAAGTCCCTCACCAAGCACCTTGATCGCCTGATGATGCTGACATGTGGCATCAATCACTGGATGGGATCCTCCACGGAAGAGCATCCCTTCAGGATCGCACGTAATGCTGATGCTCTTTGGCGCTTGATCTTCAGTCTCATGTCGACCTGCCTCGCCAAGATCCTGGATCAGACTTCCCCCAAGTGCAACATTAAGAAGTTGCATGCCCCTGCAGATACCCAGGCACGGTATTCCCCTCGCAATTGCAGCATGAACACAGGCGATTTCCCACTCATCCCTGCTCACATCCACTGCACGCAGTAACTCAGAGGGGTGCTCATGATACCAAAAGGGATGGACATCTCCCCCTCCCATGAGAACCATACCTGCAACACCCCTGACGGCTTCAGAAGCTTTTCTTTCATCATCCTGGATATGAATGGCCCGTACCTCTGCACCTGCTCGCTCAAGGGCAGTCGTATACCGCTCCACGATCTCATGGTGGGAGACTGTCTGCAGCGTCTCACCATCCTCGCCAGTTCTCAGCAACAGCACAATTGCTGGACGATTCTCCACTCGTCACTACTCACTTGTCGTTGATGAAGCTGCAGTTGAAGCGGGAAGGTCAGCTTTTTCCTTCTTCTCTTTCTTCGCAACAACGTGTGGAGCAATGGCAATACTGAAATTGTCATCCTTGTAGTCAATGACGACAGTGTCGCCCGAATGGTGCTTCATCTGAAGGAGCTGCTCACTGAGAGGATCCTCAATGCGACGCTGGATCACACGACGAAGTGGCCGTGCTCCATAGATCTTGTCAAAACCTTCTTCCACAAGATGCTTCTTTGCCTCGCTCGTTATTGAGAACTCAAGTTCCTGTGATGCACTGAGATTCTTCTCAACTTTTCCAAGCATGAGGTCAACAATCTCGAGCATCTGCTCCATATCGAGACGATGGAATATAACGACTGCATCGACACGGTTGAGGAACTCAGGACGGAACGATTTCTTCAGCTCGTCCATAATCATGTCCCGCATCTTCGTATGTTCTGTGGATGTTGTCTTGTCATCTGGGACTGCCGGCTGGAATCCAAGACCAATGGTTGGCTTGAGCTGTGACACTCCAACATTGCTCGTCATGATGATTATCGTGTTCGAGAAATTGACAGCCTTGCCCTTCGCATCACTGAGACGTCCATCCTCAAGGATCTGCAAGAGCATGTTGAAGACTTCAGAATGTGCCTTCTCAATTTCATCAAACAGCACCACACTATACGGACGACGACGAACAGCTTCTGTGAGTTGACCACCCTCATCGTAACCAACATATCCAGGGGGTGAGCCTACCAGGCGGGCAGTGGAGTGACGCTCCATGAACTCGCTCATATCGAGACGAATGATTGCATCCTCATCATCAAAGAGGAAGGAAGCAAGAGCTCGTGCAAGCTCTGTTTTCCCCACGCCAGTTGGTCCAAGGAACATGAACGAACCGATCGGACGTTTCGGATCCTTGAGACCTGCTCGTGCACGTCGTACAGCTTGAGAAATGACCTTGATGGCATCATCCTGTCCGATGATCCTCTTGTGAAGCTCCCCCTCCATGTTGAGAAGTCGTGCAGATTCCTCCTCCACAAGACGCGATACAGGAACACCTGTCCACGATGAGACTATCTCAGCGACATGTTCCTCGTTTACATCAGGAACAGTTGCACCAAGTTCATCCCGCCACTGCATTTCGAGGGAGACATACTCCTCCTTGAGTGTTTTCTCGCGCTCACGAAGCTTCGATGCTTCCTCATATTCATGTCGTTCGACAGCATCATCTTTTTCTACCTGAAGTTCACGAATTTCTTTCTGCATCTCGCGGAGATTCTCTGGAGTCGTGGTGAGCTTCATGCGTACCCGTGCACTCGCTTCATCTATGAGGTCGATTGCCTTGTCTGGTAGTGACCGATCATTGACATATCTCACACTGAGATTTGCAGCAGCATCGAGAGCATCATCCGTAATGTGGACCCGATGGTGCTTTTCATACAGCGGCCTGACGCCTGTAAGGATCTGGATTGTCTCCTCTAGGCTCGGCTCGTCTACAAACACCGGTTGGAACCGCCGTTCCAGGGCAGCATCCTTTTCGATGTACTTTCTGTATTCATTGAGAGTCGTCGCACCGATGCATTGGATCTCTCCACGAGCCAATGCTGGCTTGAGGATATTGGCAGCATCTATTGCTCCCTCAGCTGCTCCTGCCCCAACGAGCGTGTGCAGTTCATCGATGAAGAGAATGACTTCACGTGATTGGCGGATTTCATCAAGGATCTTCTTGAGCCGTTCCTCGAATTCTCCACGATACTTCGTTCCAGCAACAAGTGCGCCCATATCAAGTGTCAGAACCCGCTTGCCCATGAGTGACTCAGGGATATTGCCCATGATGATCTGCTGCGCAAGACCTTCTGCAATTGCAGTTTTCCCAACGCCTGGCTCTCCTATGAGTGCTGGGTTGTTCTTTGTCCTGCGACTGAGAATCTGGATCACTCTCTCAATCTCTGATGCCCTGCCTATGACAGGGTCGAGTGTATTCTTCTGGGCAAGCTCAGTAAGGTCACGACAGAATTGATCAAGGAGGGGTGTTTTTGTCGGCTTCTTGGGAGTATCCCTGGACTCCTCCTCAATACCTGATTCGTGAAGCAAACGCTCGATTTCTGCTCGTGCCTTCTCCAATGTGACACCAAGATCCTCAAGCACGTGTGCAGCAATCCCTTCTCCTTCAATAAGAAGTCCAAGAAGAAGATGCTCTGTACCTACGTAGTTGTTTCCCATTCGACGAGCTTCCTCGAAGGCAATTTCAATAACCTTCTTCACTCGCGAGGTCGGAATAATCTGTTGAATGATAATCCGCTCATTGCGGCCAAGAACTGACTCTATCGTGCTCCGAACCTTGTTTATCTCGATACCGAGATTATTCAGGGCCTTTGCTGCAAGTCCTTCACCTTCACGAAGCAGACCCAAGAGAAGATGCTCTGTCCCGATGTATGAGTGGTGGGAACGCTCGGCCTCCTCTTGGGCGAGTGTCAGAACTTTCTTCGCTCGGTCAGTAAACCGCTCGAATGGATACACTATGGAACCTCCTACGCTGCTATACGCACTCTCGTGCATCTACAGCAATTATGCCCACCGTTTCTCGAAGTGAATCATCTCGCACACATCTTGGCATAGAGATGTGAGAAATGTCATTCTTCCTCATCGGTTTTGTCGTTCCCCCCGACAGTCTCGAGTTCACCTGCAGGCTCAGATTCCTCTTCTTTCACCTCGTGATCAGGGGATTCAAGTTCATGCGATGTGAACTCGAATGTTGCTCCCTCTTCAAGGTCTGGTCCACTCTGCAGCTGTCGCAGTGACAAGCTGATACGTCGTCGTTCCTTGTCTGCATTGAGCACCATTACCTGGAGATTCTGGCCGATCTCAATAATGTCCTCTGCACGTTCGACATGGTCCCATGACATTTCTGAGATGTGAAGGAGTCCTTCAACGCCATCAGACAGTTGGAGGAATGCACCATACTTCTTGATCTTCGTGACTTCACCATCGACGATCTTTCCTGGTGGGAAGTAATCATCAATGCCAGCCCACGGATCCGAACTCATCTGACGCAGGCTGAGGCTGATACGGTTGAGTTCAGGATCGAGCTTGATTACTTTGACAGTAACTTCATCCCCGATCGCAAGGACATCGCTCACGTTCGTTACGCGGTCCCATGACAGTTCACTGATGTGAATGAGGCCATCTGCACCACCGAGATTGATGAAAGCACCATACGAGGTGAGGCCACTCACTGTTCCCGAAACAACGTCGCCAAGATGAAGCTTTTCAAAGAGCTCAACTCTCTGACGAGCACGATCCTCCTCCTCAGCAACTCGCTGGGAGACAATGAGGCGATTGCGCTTGCGATTCACCTCAAGAATCTTTACTGGAATCTTTGTGCCTACAAGGTCTGCAAGATTTCCCGTGAATTGTCGGGAAACCTGGCTGCTGGGAAGGAAGCCACGAATGCCAAGCACATTGACGATGAGTCCGCCCTTGTTTTGCTCTCTGACATCTGCATCGACCACCTCGCCATCAGACTCCTTCTCTGCAATCATCTGCCAGAAGGTTTCCGTTCGTGCCTTCTTGAGGCTGAGGATGACATTGCCCTCTTCGTTCTCTGGTTCAACGACATACACCTTGATGGTGTCACCAGTGTTAAGAATGATGGGACCTTCCCCACGAACAACGACAAGTTCTCTATTCGAAATCAGCCCCTCAGCTTTCGCTCCAATATCGACGAGAACTTCATCGGGATCAACCCGGACAACAGTGCCATCGACGATATCTCCATGAGCAAGAATGCGAAATGATTGCTCCTCCTGCTCAAGGAGCTGCTCCATTGTTGTTGCTTCTTCTACCACGAGTCAAAGACTCCTTTTGTCCATGCCCATATTGGTTGGTAAACTGCGCATTCAAGGGCGAAACACACTTTCATATATCATCTCTCAACTGGCATTCGATCTGCATATCAGGTCTGTTCACACAACCGGGGAGGGATCGTTACAGGACCATAACATATCGTCAGTCCGACGTCACGGGTTGCATGAGACGCTTGGTGAGCTATGAGAATCACTATCACCTGTGAAGAATGCGGCGCTAAACATCTCCTAGAACGACCGATCTCCGAGCCTGGACCGATCTGGATCGTTTGCCATCGTTGCGAAATGCCTCTACAGGCTGTCCTCTCGTTCCCCGATACGGTTCCGACTGCTGTATCGCAGGCATGGGCTGCCATCATTGACTTTCCACAGAAGTCATCACCCATGTCTCAGTGATTCCGTGCATCAGGAATGAAGTCCTAATTTCCACTTAAGCCCTGCTGGTGGCAGCTTCTGCAGCATGATACGATAACGGCAGGAGATCCCGGAAATGGCATCAGTCACAGAGCAGCAACCCGCTACCACACACTCCCCCGCACATGCCAGAAAACATGAGCATGGTTGGAATGTCATTGTTTGGAATGATCCTGTAACCCTCATGAGCTATGTTGTCCTCGTCTTTCGGCGACTCTTCGGCTTTGACCAGGCAACGGCCACAAACCTGATGCTTCAAGTACACAATGAGGGCAAAGCTGTAGTAGCTACCCAGCCCAGGGAACAGGCAGAAGTATCTGTAGCACGCCTCCATGCCTTCGGCCTCCAAGCAACTTTGGCGCGCGCATAACGGACGATTGTGGCTTCGATTCAACGACGAGAGGGACGCATTCGGCTCACCATTGATCACGATGAGCAGATGGCGATCTATACAATCATTCAGCACCTCACAAGGAAGCTTGGAAAATCGTGGGAACCTCCAAGTGGGGCCTATACCGATCCTGAACTGCAGGAAGAGTATGACAAGTGGGTAACTCCAGCACTCGTTGCCACACGTGCAGCAGAGATTGAGCATATTGCAACGATATTTGCCCAGTCCACCCCACCGATTGAACTTACAGACGATGATGCATTCATGTTCATCAGGGTACTCAACATCCTCCGACATGTTGCTGCTGCTGAAATGGGAGTCACTGATGAGTCATGGAGTATGGACGACACCCTTGAAAAAAAACATGAGTCTGAATATCGGATGCTTATGGTCCTTGGATGGATCGAGGAGGAGATCGTCAATGCTCTCGAAAGCTGGTAGTGTTGACAGCTCACTCTTCCGTCGAAGGAGTTCCCTTCATCAAGGCTGCATACACAGAATCGTCATAGGCAGAGTAGAACGCCATTAGACGGTCGTAAAGTTCATCCATTGATTTCACCGAATACAGAAGAGGTTGGTAGTGAGTAATGTCGTACTCCATCGTGCCCATCTCTTTGAAATCCAGTGACCTGATCGTAGCCTGCTGAAACACATCAAGCTCACCAAATGATGAAAGGATGCCAGCTCCATAAGCTTTGGGCTCTCCATTCTCATATATCACGCCAAACTCCATGGTGAACCAGAACACTCGGGAAAGAAATTCGAGTGCTTCACGGGTAGCAGTGCGAAGTACTGCTTTGCCAACCTCGTCATATATTGCAGCAAACTTCTCGTTTGTCAGCTGATTCGCATGTCCAATGACTTCATGGATAATATCCGGTTCAGGTGTATATAAGGGAACAGAGTGATGCCTGATGTACTGGGTGGAGAAGAACATGTGATTGGCAAAGGAGCTGTAGAACTCCCTGAGAGGAGCAAGTCCTGCAACTGGCTGATACTGAAATCCTGTAATAGGGCTGAGGTGTCGAGTTACTTCATCGAGTTGGGGAATATGGTCGGAAGGCAACTGCAACGCCTCTTTTCCCTCAAGAAATGCTCGGCAGGCATATTGGTTGTGTTTTGGCACGAGCTCCTTCGAAACGATCTTCCACACTCCATGTTCCACATCGGTGTACTCCACATGAGGAATCGGATCCCCAGAAGAATACCCCACGGAAAGAGAGGCAATTTCGTTTCGCCGTGCACGGTATGCAGGATCTGAAAATCCCGGATGATCGTCGGACAACTGTACGACGACAGAACCGTCTTCCGCTGCTACAACGGGTGAATACCCGCTTTTAGATGCCATGGCTTGCTGCATTTTCCCCAGATCCATATGGACGCACTTATTATTGCGCAACTCACCTTGAAGTGCCAGTGTGAACACCGTATCGTAACGGCTTACCATACAGCAACCTCAGAAATCTATGGTTCGCTCTCCCCGGCCGCGAAGAGAAATCTCATGCTGCATGCCCTTGACTCTGGGATTGCGCTTAACTGTACGTCCACGCATACCCACCTCACCAAGTAACGACGTTGTTTGGGACATGCTGTGGTCCCGTGCAGGAGCATCCTTCTGTGAAGATATCACGGGCTTTCCACGCCCCTGGACACGAACACCCATCTGATGCAAACCTTCAATTGCACCTGTTACTGCAAGCACTGGAAGAGGAAGGATTGCAGCAGTTCCCCATGCCACCATTCCTGTGAACACGAGTGCTGCTGCACCAAGCGATGCCAGGGCTCCGAACACGCCATACCCGATGTACGATACAGCACAGCGAAAGGCTGCACGGGCTCTCGCACGAAATCCCCGTGCATTCCTGTACGCTTCCTCCACACGGCTCCATGCTGGCGGGTTCATGGGAATCAATGCGCCATCCAGTGCACAAAGTCCTCGAGAACGAAGGGTCTCAACACACCATTCCCCAGGTCGAACCAGCTTCAATGCATGGCGGACATATGCCCCATACTGCTTTGCGATCCACGTTGAACCCAACAGAACAGGAACCGTCGTTTTCATTTCCTTACCGTTGGTTGAAACCAAGCCGATTAGTAGCGGCTCAGCTTCATGGTCATCTCAAGGGCAGTTGCACCATGGACAAGTGCACCAACATTGATGAAGTTCACTCCTGCAAGTGCATACGCACGTGCACCTGCTGGAGGAATTGGGCCAGTTACTTCCACTGTTGCCTGTCCTCGGATTATCTGCATTGCCTGTCGGACCTGTCCGGGAGCGAAGTTGCTGAGGATAACCCAGGTTGCCTTCTCCGTGAGGGCATGCTCAAGTTCCTGCATATTTGTCACTTCAACTGTGATTTCTCGTTCCGGATACATTTTCCTGAGAGTGCGAAGCGGAGATCCCACACCACTTGAGAGGACGAGATGGCTATCACGAATCACTACTGCATCATAAAGTCCCATCCGAATATTTGAAGCTCCGCCCATGCGAGCAGCATACAGCTCCAGATTCCTGAGTCCTGGTGTAGTCTTCCGGGAGGTGATGATTGTTGCACCTGTGTTTTCGACTGCCTTCACATACTTTGCAGTCATCGATGCGATGCCACTCAAGTGCTGGAAGAAGTTCATTGCAACACGCTGTGCCTTGAGCATGCTTCGGGCAGGACCAAACATTCGTGCAACAATTTGCTCTTCCTGGACCTTCTCGCCATCAACGACTTTTCCATCAAACTGCAGTTTCTCATCAATAAAGGAGAATACCCGCTCCATGATTGGCAGTCCAGCAACGACTCCGTCCTGCAGGCATACCACCTTGCCCCGACAAGTCATATCCACTGGGACAATGGCATCTGTGGTGACATCCCCAGGGCCAACATCTTCGCTGAGGGCACGTTCGATGGCTGCATCGACAACCTCAGGAGACAAGGATTCTGTCAGAGACTCAAGTGCGGTAACTGCTGTAGTGGACAATGTCGTTCCTCCCCAAAAATGCTTGTGCGAAAACCTACGGACTTTTACTTCCAAAAATTGATCATGTACCTATGAAACTGCTGTCTCAACAACATCATTTGTCGTATCAAGGTGGAGGTTCCTGGGTTGGAACACATCCCACTCATCATCACTCACCCAGGCATATGATTCCATGGACAACGTTTCCCCGACAGTTGCAAAACCTGCAAGTTCTCCCAGTACTGCAACTTCACCAGGGTCTCCCTCGACGACGTGTGTCACAACAGAAGCACGTGTCTGCTGATTGAGCAAATGAATTTGTTCTCCCTCAATGAGATCTGCAGCCACCATAAGCGAGCGACTCAGCGCACAACCAGTAGGCTGGTACGGATCACTCCGTGTGACAATGGCATTGCCAATTGTCGACTTCCGAATGCATCGCTCCAATGCAGTATTCCCCCCATCTCGTGCGGTGTACCGAGCTTATCGGTCACAACAGCACAATCCCAATTGTACCAGCTGACTGAAAATTCTGCAGCTTGTCCGCACGATGTCCGTGCTTGGAACGGAGAGGTTGAATATTAGGCAGATGTACTGCTTGGCGTTTCCGTCTTCTCTGTTTCTGCGATGATGGAGTCCATCTCTGCTGCCTCCATCGTTTCCACTTCAATCAAGCGGTGTGCAAGCACATGGAGAACGTTTTCTCGACGACCCAGAATCTCACGTGCCCGTCGCTTGGCATTGTCCACAAGATCATGGACCTCACCATCAATTTCGGCTGCAAGTTCTTCCGAGTAATTGCGCTGCTCGCCAAGATCCCGGCCCAAGAACACCATCTCATTCTTCTCGCCAAAGGTCATCGGTCCAAGCTTGTCACTCATGCCCCATTCAGTCACCATCCTGCGAGCAAGAGATGTTGCCTTCTTGATGTCGTCTGCTGCACCTGTTGTGATGTTCTCCTCACCCAGAAGAAGTTCCTCTGCACACCTTCCTCCAAGCATTCCTGCCATCTGATCAAGAAGCTCGACTTTGCGTGTGAGATAGCGGTCAGTTTGGGGAAGGCTCATTGTCCACCCAAGAGCCATGCCGCGGCTGATAATGGTGATCTTGTGTACAGGGTCACTGTGCTCAAGGGATTTCATGACGAGTGCATGACCCATTTCATGGTAGGCAATGATCTTCTTTTCCTCATCACCGATCCGTCGACTCTTGCGCTCTGGACCTGCAATGATGCGGGCAATGGCCTCCTCAAGCTCATGCATGCCAATCGTATGCTTGTTCGCGCGTGCAGTAAGGATTGCAGCCTCATTGACGAGGTTTGCAAGATCTGCTCCACTGAATCCAGGGGTTTGGCGAGCGAGTACATCCAGATCAATCGAGGGATCGAGTGGTTTGTGACGGGAATGCACTTCTAGAATTGCTCGACGTCCACGAATGTCTGGTGCATCGAGGACAACATGACGATCAAATCGCCCTGGTCGAAGTATTGCTGGATCAAGGACATCAGGCCTGTTCGTTGCTGCAATGACGATGACATGGGTACTGGTCTCAAATCCGTCCATTTCTACGAGCATTTGGTTCAGTGTCTGCTCCCGCTCATCATGTCCACCACCAAGCCCAGCACCGCGTTGCCGTGCCACAGCGTCAATCTCATCGACAAAGACAATACAGGGACTGTTCTTCTTTGCCTGATCGAACAAGTCACGCACACGACTTGCCCCAACACCGACAAACATTTCAACAAATTCCGATCCGCTGATGCTGAAGAATGGAACCCCTGCTTCGCCAGCAACTGCCTTGCTGAGAAGTGTCTTACCTGTTCCAGGAGGACCGATGAGGAGTACACCTTTCGGTATTCGGGCACCAACCGATGTGAAACGCTCAGGACTCTTGAGGAACTCAACTACCTCTGTGAGCTCTTGCTTAGCCTCATCCACACCTGCCACATCTGCAAATGTGACAGTTGGGCGGTCACCTGCAATGAGACGTGCACGACTTCGTCCAAACGAAAGTGCCTGGTTTGCACCGCTTTGTGACTGGCGCATGAAGAGCCAAATCATAAAGACAATGAGAAGCAATGGTAGGAGATACGGGAGGACGAAGTTGATCAGCACATTACCACCTTGACTTTGAACTTGGTAGTTGTAAAACTTGTTCGAATTGAAGAGCCTTGCAATCGTGTCCGTCGAGGTCGTGGTAGTCTTGTATTCTTTCCCTTTGGTAGTCCACCACGTTACTGTCTCTCCGTCACTCGAGAGAATCGCTTGTTGTTTCGAGTTCGTTGACACCTCATGTTTTTGGAGATACTGCGTCAGCGTACCTGCACTTGCTGTTGGAGTATTTTGAGCAGGAAGTGATTTCCAGAAGAAGAGGGCAATGACTGCGACTACAGCAATGAAAATGAGGAATAAGTTCCTCTGGGAGTTCGTTTTCATACCTCGAAGTCTATCACGTTGCCCTCACTTTCAATCCTGCAGGGAAATCTGGAACTTCACGACGCATCAGTCCGACGATCAATTGCGCATACGGCTCAGCCGCAAAAGTAAGGGGCCGGGTGGATATGCCCGTACCAGCAAGGCTCAGTGAAAGGCTTGCTGCACTCCATACAAGCGTTACAGCCAGATTCCCTATGCCACTTGAGACTCCGCCAATACTACTCGATGCAGTTGACACGAGCTTGGCTTCTGTCGTTCCCTGAATACCCGACTGTGCCTGATCCAGCAACTTACCCGTTTCCAGCGTAACAGTAGCCGTACGTTCAATAGTTGCTGTGAATACGATCCACAATACCCGAGGCAATGACTTCGGTTGTTCAACGTCCAACTGATGGATGGGTGCCCCAATTGGTGTGCCAAAATCGTGCTGTTGAATATCTGCCGCAATTGTCCGGAGGAATGATACCGAAGGGAGCCTGCACTCCTCATTAGTAGACTAACGGCTGTAGGTTGAACTGACAAAACTTCCTTTAAAATGCCCATATGGAGGTGTGTGGTTCAATAGGTAGGCTCTAATGTGAATCTAATCTTGGTTCCGATACGCTTTCCACATTACGCAGAAATTCACTGCAGGATTACATCATGAATCTGAGTTCGAATCCATCTGATATCGACCCCATCACTGGCAAAGTCGTACAGATTCTTCATCAGCCTCTTGTCGAGCGGATTATCCTGCTCATTGATCCTTTGCTTCAACGTTTCAAGATTGATCTCATTGCACTCCGCAGCGGACCGAAACGGGGTGCGCTTGTTGTGGCTTCATCTGTCGCGGTTCTCGGTTCCATCATTGCTGATGCAGTCATAGTGTGGCTTGCATCCACTGTATTTCCCTCAATAGCGCAGTATCCGCACTTTCAGTTTTTCGATTATTCACGGCTCACTGTCATTGGTGTCCTCATCGCGTGTGCTGGGTGGTACATGATCCCTCACTTTGCAATCGATGCCCGCTGGCTCTTCTCTCGAATTGCAATACTGACTACACTCGTCCTGTTTATTCCGGACATGTACATCCTCGTCTTTGGGGCCCCGTTTCTTGCTGTACTCGTTCTCATGTCCATGCATATTGCAATAGCCTTTGTAACGTACTACGCTCTCGTTCTTTTAGCACCGCCCGTTCGGCCAATGGAAACGCTCGAACTTGAGGGGAGCTCGCGCTATTTCATCATGGACAAGATCCAGTAATTCGACCTGTTCCACATTGTCGTGGTCAACTGGAATGTATGCCGGAACCAAAATGGTGAGCAGCCATATCCAGTCAATATCATCAAAGCCGCAATGTCACCACGTCGGAGCCATTGACTGTGCAAGCAAGCTACTCATTTGTGGTCCAGAAGCAACGACAGCCAATAGCCCAAATGAGGTTTTACCTTGAAGCAAGATCGGCTCTCCATGTCCTGAAATCTGGCAGTCCCGGCCGTACGTGGATTGGATTCAGGTGCCTGTGGCAGAATAGTTCAATGTCCTTTAGTTACCTTCTTGAACACGGTAACGGATGGCAGGGCATAACATTGCCCCATACACTGGAGAACAACTGCAAATGATATGTACTGCCTGCTCCCGTTGTGCAAGAAGGATGTGGCTCCTACCAACCCTCCTCATCCTCTCAGGTATCGTCATTGCTTCCTGTGGCAGTACTGCTGCACCCAGGTCGACTGGACTTGCAACACCAGGAATACATCTGGCAAGCAAGAGTATCCCTTCAGACATAGAGGTAGCGTATGCAAAGCCCGTTGCTCCTGCAAATGAAAAGGAGCAGCTATCCCTGTTCAATACCAAGACAGGACTGTCAACAAATATTGGAAAGCCGAATACGTACGCTGATGTAGTTCTTTCTCCCACGGGGCGCTATCTTGCAGCAACGATACAAGCTGAGACGCGTACTGCTGTTTCGAGCCTATTGCTCTTTAACACAGCCTCCGGCTCCCAGGCGACGTATACCGAGCCACAAGGGTTGTCCCCCTCCTTTATTGTCTGGTCTCCGAACGGGCAGTACATCGCGTTAGTTGGCACCAACATAGTCATCCTCAACACGCAAATGCATGCTATTGCCTCAACGGGAACGCCCCCCGGAAGAAGTACCAGCCACGGAGGAACTGTCGAGAATGGAGGTGGATATCAGTGGTCAAGTGACTCGATGAAGTTCACAGAACTGATGAATGGATATCTTCTTACCGCATATACTGACGGACATGCGAGTAGCGCTGTACCAACAACAGCATCAAGCCTTGCTGCATTGGGCATACTTCCTCCCCCAGCACCCTCAGTTCAAGTCCACATACCCCAAGGAAAAATTCAGGCCAGTACAGTCTGGACGAAAGTATCCACAGATGGGAGTGCAATTGTGTCCCTAAGCCGATTGCAGGGCTCCGTGAAGAATCAGGTGTTGACAGTACGCATTGCTGGCAGGTCAGATGTGATCGATATACCCTACCAAACTGCACTTACGCGAGACGGAGCTCTTCTGAGTGTTGCAGTCATCTCGTGATATATCCTTGCACTGGTACGGACACTAAAAATTCCAAAACATGACTGCATCCATCGTGCTATAGATATCCATTTATGCGTCGAGGAAATTGCACCACAGGAAGCAGAGATGAAAGCTTCCTCTCTTGCGAGCGCCTCGACATGCTGCCCATGACATCTTCACAGGGATACTCATCACCCAATAGATCATGTTTTTGATGGCGAATTGGTCTACGCGGAAGAGATCCCACATGAGAACTCTGAAGCGAGCAAATGACAACCTGTTTTGGCTGCGTAACAAACATACAGGGTTTCTTGCTTCGGGCTGCATGAAGAATATACACAAGAAAAAGGATCACCCTGGTCCATATTCATGAACAATATGGACATTGTGGCCAATATTAACTCAAGTATTTCACCCTATATTGCGTCTTCAATCGCTGTACGCTTTGAGATATCAAAGTGTGATGTATGGAAGGCAACCCTATGGATCGTTGGAATACAAAGGCCTATCCATGGCTCATCCAAGGCGGCATGGGCATTGGTGTTTCAGGATGGAAGCTTGCCTCTGCTGTAGCAACAACCGGTCAACTTGGCGTCGTCTCTGGAACTGCACTCGACACTGTGTTCATTCGGCGACTGCAGGATGAAGGTGTGTCTCCTGTTGTGCAGGAATGCTTTGATGCCTTTCCCAATCAAGAAATAGTAGGCAACATACTCGCACGGTATGATCGTCCACGACATTCTCACTCTTCCCCGTATCGCTTGCTCCCCATGTACTCTCATCACAGTCCAGCTGCCCGTGATGATGTCACTGTTCTCGCAGCGTTCGTCGAAGTGTCGCTTGCAAAGCGAGGGCACACGGGAGTGATTGGCATCAATCTCCTGACCAAAGTACAATTCCCCACTGTTCCCACCCTCTTTGGTGCAATGCTTGCAGGGGTAGATGTTGTACTCATGGGAGCAGGAATACCCCGAGCAATTCCGGGTGTATTGGACAAGCTATCAGCATTGGAACCTGTGAATCTCAAGATCGATGGAGTGGGAAAACTTCCAGATGGATTCGAGCGATCCTTCCTTCCGGATCGCTATACGGTCTCCTCACCTCTTGATCGACCGGCCTTCCTGCCCATTGTCTCATCTGTTGCACTTGCAACCATGATGGTTCGAAAGGCCTCAGGTGCTGTGGAGGGATTTGTGATTGAAGGACCCACAGCTGGAGGTCACAATGCACCCCCACGAGGCGCACCCGTTTACGATGATCGTGGGCAACCCGTATATGGTGAACGAGATGTCGTGGATCTCAAAGCATTCTGCGACTTGGGGTATCCATTTTGGCTGGCTGGTGGCATGAATTCACCTGAACGCGTCTCCCAGGCCATGGAACAGGGTGCAACTGGAGTACAAGTTGGAACGCTTTTTGCATTGTCCAGAGAATCTGGGATGAGTGCAACCCTCCGAGAACAGATGTACACCAAGGTTGTCGCGAAGACTGCAGTCATTACTACTGATCCCCGTGCATCTTCCACTGGTTTCCCATTTAAAGTCGTGGAGCTCGAAGGCACTGTGTCTCAGCAATCCACGTACGAAATGCGCGAGCGCATCTGTGATCTTGGTTATCTTCGTGAAGCCTATGTATCAGACAAAGGGTCCATTAAATACCGATGCTCAGCAGAACCCATACAAGCACATCTTCTTCATGGTGGAACACTGGAGGCAACTCTTGGAAGAAAATGCCTGTGCAATGCGCTTTTTGCAACGATTGGCCTTGGGCAGAAACGACTGCATGAAGACGAGCCACCCATAGTGACAAGCGGTGATGATCTTGCAGCCATTCTTCCGTTAGTCCGCGCGCATCACGGCGAATTTACTGCAGCAGATGTAGTGCAGTACCTCCAGCCACGTTCTGTTAACGAGGCTACACTTGGTGAGGCTACCTTGGCCAAAACACATTGACTGCTTGTCAATGTCCTTCCTGCCAGAAAACTTGCCAGCCTTCATTTTTTGGCATTGACCAAATGTGACTGGATGCATATTCACTGCTTGGATACCGGGACCATGAGTGCCATGCAACTGCTGGTGCATCTACTGCACTCTACTCCGTGTTCCGTTCCCACTCCTCTGCAAGAACACTGTCATTACCACTGCAGATTATAGAATCAATCCATTCCTGCTGTCTGAAGGCAAGTGCCCATAGACGGCGTTTTGCAGCAGGGTATACCTGTTCCAGTGCAGGAATCACTTCATGACGAAGGCGATTTCGCATGTAACGGGAGGAAGTATTTGATGGGTCAGTGAGGAAGTGGATATCACGTTCTGCACAGTAGGAGAGTATTTCGTGTTTCCAGCTGGACAGCAATGGTCGTACAACACTGTCATTCACATACCTCATGGCTCCGATCGACTTGGGACTTCCACTGCTCAATGCACGCATGAGCACTGTCTCAACCTGATCATCAGCAGTGTGTCCTGTCACTATTGCACCAGCACCTGTCCCCTCCTGGACACTTCGCAGAGCAGCATACCGTGCCTCTCGTGCATTTGCCTGGATGGACCCGTGACGTTTCACTTCCACTTCCCTGAGGTGGAACTGTAAGCCGTAGTGCTCTGCTGCATCAGCAACATGCTTTCCATCCCTTGCAGCATCTTCCCTGAGCCCATGATTCACATGTGCCACATGAATAGTCCATTCTCTTGGGGGAGCAAGCCGTGCAAAGATGTCGAGAAGAGCCATAGAGTCTGGTCCCCCACTTACTGCAACAACAAGAATTGCACCCCGATGGAGCGGAGGAAGTGTTGAGGCAAGACGTGCTACCCGACGCCTGAGGCGCGTGATCGCAATAGTCCGATCCTCTGGAGGAAGTGTTGAGCCGTGGAGAGCCATGTGTGGCGGTACCTGGGATCGAACCAGGGACATACCGGGTATGAGCCGGCTGCTCTACCATCTGAGCTATACCGCCGTGCCCCATGTTCGTGTTCAGTGCACGGTCCCGATCGCTATTCCCGATCCGAATTGATCGTATGTATGAGTAGCTGCGACACTCGGATGTGGAAAACCTCCGCAATCGAATCCTCCATGGTAGAGGATGTCGCACGGTCAAGTATACCCAAGTTGAATAGGAACTTGTGAGTGTTCTTTACGCTAGGGTTCAACGATTCGATCCACATTGCCTTCCAACGCTATTGCAGCATTCCCAACTCAAGGTACCGGGAATACGCGAAACGTGGTTTGACTTCTCCTCCAGTCTGAAAGACACACGTAATCCCCAGAAACACTGATGGACCTAATGGCACAACATGCTGCTCAGTTGCAATTGGAGAAATGAAAGGCATGCATCCAGAAAACGCGTACAACGCATCATCCTGATCTGACTACAGAGTAAGTCCATCCCGGGGACTTGAATTCTGTTTCCCGGAAACCGACGTCGGTGCTTGATGTGCATCAAGTGGTTCTATGATTTCGCAATGCTTCTCATCCCTGAAGAAAACTGCAGTCAACCCACTTTGTGCTGCTGCGACACAGTCCTCACGGCGATCATCTATGAACCATCCTTTCCGGGAATCAAGGCTCTTCATGACTGACTCAAAAAACTCTGGACTAGGCTTACGATGACCTATGGTCTGAGAAAAGTACACATGATCCACAAGTGCGAACATTTCCGGATACTTTCGGATCCAGTGTGTCATCCAGCTTTCGTAATGATTCGAGGCAATTCCAGTCGTCTGACCCCGCGCCTTGAATGTCCGCAGGATCTCGATCGCAGAAGGTACTTGATATACATCATCCATGATCGCTTCACGTATCTCTGATGCACCCAGTCGCCTGGAAATTGCTGCTAGCTTCTCCCATGCATACGCCTCAGGCGTGGCACCTGTCTCCGTCGATTGCATGACAGCATGCCAAACAGACTTTGCAGTCCTGCTGTTTGGCCCACCAAGAGCAAACAGCTTGTTGAAGATACCACTTTCATCGGCTGCACACATAGTGCCACCTCGCAACAGCACTCCACCCATGTCAAAAATGACTGGCATACTCTTTGGACTCTGCTGAATGACTTTGGCTACTTCTGATGCTGTAATAAAACTAATGCTCCAATCAGACCTCCCACTTCAGGACATTAACCGGACAATGAACTCTTGGTGTGCCACCATTAAGGGAAAATGTCCGCTTTGGCTGCCAGGGAATCCACGACTTCAACTATCACTTCAGTGAAGGTCGTGCCCTTACCTGAAGAAATCGTCCGTTCCGTTCAGCCATGGGCACTTTGCCACTACTTGCATGGCGCATTCCCAACCAACATGTACAATCAACATGACTCACAGGGAAGCACAGTGCAAATGGCGTACAAGCATGATCTAAGCCTGAACAAAAATCATTCTGTCCCCTTCTGAAACACATCCTGCAGTGTGATTGACCTGCAACTTCTGACAATTTGGAGAGCAGTTTGTGCTCGGAATAATCATTTGAAGCACCACATTTCCCTACGTTCCTACTGGGCATTTCTTCGATCCCAGGGTATTGTGTCATCGCTGCTTGTGAGCCTTGCGTTTCTTGTGGCAGGAAGCTTTCTTGCTGTCCTTCCTTTTGTGATTGGACAACTCACTGGAGATGTTACAGCTGCTCACATCAACAAGACACACGTACTCATCCTTATGTGGATACTTGTTGGTCTTTCGATCAGTCACATGATCTCCTGGCGAGGATCCGAAATTCTCTACTTGCGATACATGAAACCCTTGGCCTTCAGGTATGAGCAGGTACTCTTCAGCAATGTCATTTCCGAACCATATCCATACTTTGTGGACAAACTGACTGGCAAGATTGCCTCCTACATCACGCTCATCAGGCAGGAGCTTGACATGCTCACGCAGGAAGTTCCCTACAACTATGTAGGACAGATAGTGTCAATACTGTCCATTCTCGTCATCTTTATTTCCGTCAACTGGGAAACCAGCCTTGTGTATGTATGTGGCCTCGCAGTCTTGTTTCTCGTAGGACGAAAATTTCAAGGACCAGCTTCAAAAGCAGAGAGTATTGCATCAGATACGAAATCCACACGCAACGGGATTCTCTTCGACGTCATCGCAAACTTTCAGAACGTCAAATCGTTTCACTCTGAACAGGCAGAGATCGCTGCCCTGCACAATGAGCAGGAAAATGTTCTGAATGCTGTACGCACATCGTTCTGGGCCTCATACAAGTACTGGGGCAACTCGAGTTTCATTGTTCGGGGGGTCATCTGGCCCATCAGCATCATCCTCAACGTGTATTTCTATCTCAATCACACGATCAACATCACGCAACTTGCAACACTGTTATCTGCCATCCTCATATTCACGACAACAATCTGGGAGTCCATCTGGCAGCTGTCACAGTTCAAACTCCAGATAGCACGAACAGATGAAGCCCACAGATACCTCTTCGGAGAAAAAATTGTCGTTTCTGCCCCTCAACCAGAGGAAGTGCCAGAAGTACCTTTTGAAGAGACACTCGAACTTCGCGACATCAGTTTCCATTACCCGGAACACTCACCATTGATTCTTGATGAAATCAACCTTGTCATTCACCGTGGGGAGAAGGTGGGTATTGTCGGAAGGTCTGGCGCTGGAAAATCAACGCTCACAAAATTGCTTCTTGGCTACTATCAAGTATCCCAGGGCGAATTCATCTTGGATGGTAAAACAGTCAGTTCCCAAGCACTCTCACATCTGATAGCATTTGTCCCCCAGGATACGTCGATGTTCCATCGTTCAATTGCAGAGAACATTGCATATGCTGCACGCATTCCCCCTTTCATCGACGGAGAAGTAAATCCCCGTGTCAGTGAAGCTGCTGCAATGGCTCATGCAGATGAATTCATTGATTCAATACCTGAGAGATACCATGCATTGGTAGGCGAACGTGGGGTCAAACTCTCGATTGGGCAGCGTGCGCGAGTTGCCATTGCTCGTGCATTTCTGCAGGCAGAGCCAATTCTCATTCTCGATGAGGCCACTGCAGCATTGGATACTGAGAGTGAGCTTCTCGTCCAGCATGCGCTTGAACGACTTTGGGAAGTGGAAGGAACACGTGGTCAAACCGTACTTGCCATTGCCCACCGTCTTTCGACTCTCCAGAACATGGATAGAATCATCGTCCTAGACAGAGGAAAGATTGTCGAAGATGGAACGCCAAAAGAACTTCTCTCTGGCGGTGGTCTCTATGCCCAATTGTGGGAACACCAAGTGAGTGGCTTCATCACTGAGTAGGTCCTGCCAAGAGTAGCCCATGCGATAGCCGGGTTATCACTCCACAACAAGACTATGCTCATGTTTGTCCATAGCCCCGGCATTGATGGTCCGCATGATATCAGCTGACAATACGTACTTCAAAGCTATTCATATCAATCTTACTGAACGCACGAGATCGTCAGGAATGAGAGATTCAGCAGCAGTACTGGAAAATAGGTTGCGGCGGTTGGATTCGAACCAACGACCTCCGGGTTATGAGCCCGACGAGCTGCCTCTGCTCCACGCCGCATTTGTATTGTACCGCGTGGAGGGTATTCGGTGCATTCTGATCTCAAAGCAAGCTAATACAAGATGGTGCAATCCCACCAAGCTGGAATTGCGTATATCACCAATACATCAAAGTAGTTTTATGTGCTGTGGCACACAAGGACGTATGCCAGATATCTTCGAGTGAATTGCTCCAGTCAGAATGACACAGGCAAATGCTGAGTATGCTAACAGAGATACAAAAATTTAAAATTGCAAACATCGAGAAACAAATGTCCAATTATGTTTCATCATAAATGAAACTTGCACTGCGGAAATCTAGTATTTGACCGTGGTAGGTGCTGCTGGAAGTTATGAGGCTCTAGCGGTATAGGAATTTCTTGAACACCTCCTTATCCCCATTATGAGGACCTTATTTGGTTTCCAAGAAATTCCTATACCGCTAGAAAAGGTACTTTTGCAGTCTGATGCATCGTCTGATATTCACTGTAGACTGCGTATTTATGTCACGTTTTGAAATTCTAGAAGCCATAGCCCTACTCCAATTTGGATTGACAATATGACACTATTGAAAAATGCTACAGGTAGTACATCTCGGACTTGCACTCTGCTGCGTCGTACTGGTCTCTTCAGCAATTGTCGAGGCTTGCTTTCGACTGGTACGCCGTGGAGCACCATCGCATATCTCGTTGTGGATTGAGGTTGCATTCGAGATCCTTGTAGCACTGGCTGGCATTGCTGGAATTGTTCTGTTTGTGACCCACCACCGTCCACAGGAGATGCTTCATGTGCTCTACGGCCTCATTGCATTTGGCGCGATACCTGTTGGTGATGTCATTGCATCTGAGTACTCGGATGGAAAGAAGGCTGCACTACGCCTTGCAACGGGTTGTGTGGCACTAGGGGTTATTGTTCGACTCTTCATGACAGGCTAGGTGCATTCCAGAGAACATCTTAAGATGAAGCATGTTGAATACACGTCCCACGATAGTTGATATACTCAATGCACGTTTAGCATTTGGTTCAATAACGGAAAGCTGAGGGTGAGATGGCAGATCTTCTGGAAAATTCCCCAGGGAATAGTCCCCTCCCCATAAGAAATCTTCCCAAAAGACAGGGAATTCAGACCCCCTGGTATCTTGCAGTGTTTGCTGTTGTCATGTGGATTATCGGGTCCGTACTGCTCAGCTCAGCTGCACCTGCACTTGTTCTTCGCCATCCTGCAATTACTCCTGAGCTTCTCGCATCAACTCATGCAATTGCATTGGGATTTGCGACATCGTTTATTATCGTTGTTCTGTATCAGTTTGTTCCTGCCCATTACCATGCAAAGTTTGGGGGATCACGAGAGAGGTTTGTAGTTGGCATAGGCTATCCGATTTCTGTGCTTCTGTTTGTCACTGCATTTGAGGCAGATTCTGCTGTCCTTGCAGCTCTTGGCGGGACATGTGCAGCCATCACACTTGGCATGGTTCTCTTTCGGGGCATGAGAGCTGTGATTCCTGCAATGACGAGATCTGCAGTTGCTGCACTTCATGTTCTCGCCTTCATTTCCCTTGCAGGAATTGTTGTTCTTGGCCCTCTTCTTGCACTTGACCGAGTGATTTCCCTGCATATTCCCGTGGGTGAAATTTTGGGGATGAAGCTAATCCTTGCAGCCGGAGGATGGATCTGCGGCATCCTCATTGCGGTATCCTACAGCACGGTGAGGGGACTCAACCGTTCGACTGCACAACCCCGCTTTCAGTGGGCAGTGTTCTCGATTGCTGCATTCGGCATTGTGGCTACAGAATGTAGCATTGCCTTCAATGCACCCCGCATACTTGCTACATGTGGAGCGCTCTGCTGCACATGCGCAGTGGTTCTTTATGCAGTCGACATGATCCTGTTTGTGATGAAACGAAGCCCCCGTGCAGAAGCCCTGACGTGGTTGGGGCAACTTGGAAGTTGCCTGGCACTTGTTCTTGCTGCAGTGGAATTCGTACTGATGCAGAGCAGTGCTGGTACAAGTCCAGCACTGCCTGTGACTGCAGTACTTCTGGGTGCTGTGCCGAGCGCAATTGTCGGCAATGGAAACCGCATTGTTCCCGTTCTCCTTTTACAGCTTGCTCCGAAATTTGGTCATCATCCACTAGCTGCAGGATTTGTTCGCACCCTGGTTCTGAGTGCATCTCTTGCCCTGATTGGTGCTGCTCTTGTTCTCATCCAGCTGGGCATTGTCATCCATGCAGCCCAAGTTGCAGGTATCGGTGCAGGAGTTGAAGCTACTGCAGGTATTGCTTTTGCACTTGGTGTTTACGCACAACTTGTGGGTATGCTTCGAGCCAGAGGAAAGATGAGAAGTTCTGCAGTAGTGCAAGGAACATAGCAGACAGTGCACCACCCTGGTGGATGAATGACCTTCTTGAGTCAGCGGCTTGAATATTCTGCTAGTCCAGCTGGTGACGGAATCGAATGACAATGACGATGTCTTTAGCTCAAATCCGGAAGGATGCTATTCCTAATGTGGTGGTTGGACATGCACCTGCCCACTGAATCTGTGACTGGAATCGCGTGAAGTTCTCTGGCAGCGAAGTATATGTAGATGAAGTAATGCATGCTGTACATGACTGGGTCTGAATACACTGAGATTCCAGTGAGAAGGTCCCCATGACTCCATATCGCGAGTGAAACGACCAGTACATGCTGTACACGATTGCCTCCGTTGGATTATGGTCATGGTTGAGTGCTGTATGGAATCCCTTGCCGTGTGGCAATACACTGTTCCAAGCCGGATTCCAGGAATGGCAGGGCTGCACAATTGAAAAGCTGGAAATGAGCATCTTGTGCAAGTGTAGGGATGAGAAGGATTCATCGGGAGTATCATCACCGAATGGACACACATTTTTCGACAATCATTGAGCCCTTCCGCATTCATTCAGTTGAGCCTATCCGCATGACGACCCGCAAGGAGCGGGAGCATGCAATCCGTGCTGTGGGATATAACCCTTTTGCCCTCCATGCAGAAGATGTGCTCATCGATCTTCTCACCGATTCAGGCACTGGAGCCATGTCAAGGGATCAGTGGGCAGCCATTCAGCATGGAGATGAGAGCTATGCTGGATCTCCTTCCTGGTACCGGTTCAGGGAAGCCGTTACAGAGCTTTTCCCGTATAGCAATATTCTTCCCACTCACCAGGGACGGGCTGCCGAGAAGATTCTCTTTTCCGTTGTCGGTGGTCCGGGAAAGATTATTCCAAACAACACCCACTTTGACACCACGCGGGCAAACATAGAGAACACTGGTGCTGAAGCCGTGGATCTCGTTATAGAAGAAGGCAAAAACCCTTCAGTCATACACCCATTCAAGGGCAACATGGACTGTGCTGCCCTTGAACATCTTCTTTCAGAAAAAGGAGAACAGGTTCCGCTTGTCATGCTCACCATCACAAACAATTCCGGCGGTGGGCAGCCAGTATCGCTGGAAAACATCCGTGCTGTGAGCGCGATTGCCCACAAACATGGGAAGCCTCTCTTTCTCGATGCCTGCCGGTTTGCAGAGAATGCCTGGTTCATCCATGAACGGGAGGAAGGTCAGTCCACAAGGACAGTAAAGGAGATTGTGCAGGACATGGCATCATGTGCGGATGGCATGACAATGAGTGCGAAAAAGGATCCCTTTGGCAATATCGGGGGCTGGCTGGCGCTCAACGATGATGATCTTGCACAGGCTTGCCGGAACGTGCTCATTCTCACTGAAGGGTTTACGACGTACGGAGGACTTGCAGGACGGGATCTTGAGGCCATTGCCCAGGGACTTTCTGAAGCAGTCTCCCATGATTACCTGCGTTACAGGATCCGTTCCACTGCCTATCTGGGAGATGCACTTGATGCTGCAGGGGTCCCGCTTGTAAAACCCATCGGAGGCCATGCAGTGTACATCGATGCAAGGGCCCTCCTTCCCCACATAGACCCGCTGCAGTATCCAGGCCTTTCCCTCTCAGTTGCACTGTATGAGGCAGGTGGAATCCGGTCTGTGGAGATTGGTTCTGTCATGTTCGGCCGTCAGCCAGACGGTTCGGAAGTTCCTGCTACCATGGAACTTGTGCGACTTGCCATTCCTCGGAGAACGTACACCCAAAGCCACATTGATTACGTCATCGAGGTTGTGCAGTCCGTTGCCAAGGATGCGGAGAAGCTACCAGGGTACCGGATTGTCCACGAGCCACCATCGCTGCGACACTTCACTGCAACATTTGCACCGCTAGCGTTGTAAGGAGATGCAGCCAGTTCAGCAGTGTCCCACGGCTTTCACTTTCCAGTACATCTTTACACCGGGGGAATGTCAATACGAGCGGAGTACAATGCAATGACCACTTCAGGACCGGGAAGTGCACATGTATTTCCAGTACGAGTGCATACGCATGTCATCATTTCGGCACTCTGTCTCGTTGTGCTTGCGATTGTTAGTGGGTGTGCCTCGACATCAACCCCGCGGGCAGTTCCAACGCCAACGCCAGGATCAGGAGGAGTTCCTGGGGGCATTGTACGGTGGATGTATACTTCTGCAGGTGCACCAAAAGAGGGGTATTCGCAGGTGGATTTTACTGAGGAAGTGAACAGGGATCCGGGCCACTCGTCGTACTTCTGGGCACAGTCTGGGCAGTTTGCAGGTGACTTGCAGAATTCCTTCTATATCGGTATACAACCGTGGGGTGATACATTCAATGGAAGTTTGCAGCGGGAAGTGCTGTTTTCTGTATTTGGCAGTGGTGCATCCAGTACATCAGCCACGTGCGAGCCTGGTGCAGACAGTGGTGCAGGAGAAAGCTGCAGGATTCCCTTTTCCTGGACTGCAAATGTGAGGTATGAGCTTGCAGTTGACAGGACATCTTCGAGTGTGTGGACTGGTACCATCACTAATACAGCAACAGGCAAATCTGCAGTCATCGGCACCATCAGCATACCTGCAAGCTGGGGAAATATTGCTCCTTCATCGCTTGGTGGTTTCACGGAGTACTTTTCTTCTGTCCCTTCGTGCAGTGCACTTCCCCGTGCAAAGGAAACAAACTTCCCGGCTGCTATTCCGGGTCTCAACCTCACAGAAGCTATTGACGATACTTACACATACGGATCCTCTTCACCGATCGGTCATATCAATTGCAGTGCATATGCAACATCAGAGATCCTTCCTGGTGGCATGGAAGTCAATTCGCTGCCACAGCATCCATAGGTCTAGCCTCCTCCGTAGCTGCATTGCATGAAGGGAAATAATGCACATCAGCAGGGTACTATCCCGTTCTCCGTTTGTGTTGATCATGGATTGATACGGAGAGGAAGTCTGGGACTGTTTGGGCCGGTTTTTGGCATGCTTGGCTTGCTTGGTGGAATCATCTGTTCGTATAGGGGTGGGAGTTGAAATTGGAATTTCAGTGACTGTCTTGTTTCCCCTTGTTGCGTGCATTGGGTCAGTCATGGGAAGAAAGGATGGAAGAAAGTACGAAGTCCTAGGACTCGTATTGTTCTTTTGCATTGTTTTTTGCACATGCAGTCAATTCTGCCAAACCTAATTATTGTCTGTAGGGAGGTTTCCACCCCACTTGCTGAATCCGGCAATGCGTTGCTGGCGAAGAGATTCCTTCGCACCAACAGGCTCGTGATACCCCATCAGAAAGGAGATGGATTCGACCGATGCTTCGAAGGGCTCACCAGCGGTGTGCAACGTAAATCTTCGCTGGGACATTGATCGTCCTAGCGGTTAGCATCAGCATAACTATTGCTTGTTACTGGCACGCAAATGTGCTGAAAGTATTCACTTGTGTCTCCAAACACGCAGGAAAGGTTGCAAACCGCGCTCATATGATGTATTTCATCCCATTTGCTGGTTTCAATCCCAACGAATACTATGTTCAACCCAAGGAAAGCTCTGTGGACGCTCAGATGTATCTGAAAGTGGATCCCTCCACAGATGCTTCACATCCTTTCCCATATTGACCAATAGCACCGAGCGTGTCGCTCGGTGGACTAAACGGCGGGACTGCATTGTCCGAGCTATGTCTTCCCTGCTGGCGCATACTTCCTCATATAGCACACGTTTCATTGAGGTTTTGTATATGATCTCGAATCCAGTCCGGAGCATTTCGAGAAAAGCGATGATCTTGTTCGGCTGTGTTATCGCATTAGATAGTGCACTGATAGGTTCTAGCTTAAGAACAATAATCCAGGATGCCCAGACAAGTGGACCACCGCCATCTGTGGCAGTTCAAAGGATACGCGATGTCGGCGCATTCGGATCATCCAGAATGGTGTCTGCTCAGCTGCGCGTTACAAACACCTCTCGGGACGCGCTTTCCAACATTACCTTCGATGCAAACGGGAGTGCTGGACCGTGGAAGGTTGTCACGCAGTCCACGCAGCGCCTTGCCGGGGATCAAACGAAGACCATCCAGGTTATGTATGAGGTTCCAGACAGTGAAGTTGCATCAACTGGGACAATTCGTGTTCAAGGAACCCTCACAAGCGGTGGATATACGCCGTGGGCCGAGACATCAGTGCCCGCTACGACATCGCTAAGCCTGTAAGTACGAATCAGGTACACGTCACGACGCGATTTGCCCCAGTCGAGCATACCAATGCATTACGGCCTGCTCGATATCGTCAATGTCCATGTCGAGGCATAGGTACACGGGTAGGCATTAACTGGTTGGGCAGCTGCGAAGTTGAGTGCAATATTCGAAGACCCCTCGCCAGTCCCCGTGTTAGCACAAAAGATTGGTTCAGCTGTTGATGCTAGCGTCCAAGCACGTGGTGCATGAGTGCTGGAGGACCACATGACTGATTCAGGACGCGTCCCCCCAAAAGGGGTCGGCCAGAGTAAAATCCTTGAATTCATGCAACAACAAAGAGAAGTTACATTGGCTGATTGAACCGGCTGTAAGACTCACTACTCCCGTCGACCCTGGCTTACTCATCGCGAACTAAATACATCAACAGAAGGGATGCAAAATTAATGGTCCTGCCCTAGATCAATTTTAAAGTGTGGTTCATATAGGTGAAGAGTGGCTTCGGACATACGACTTCAAATCAGGATCGTACCGTGCACGTGATAGCGATGAATGTTCTGCCTTAGGGTACCTCCTCAGCCAATTCAGCTGGCACAAGCGCTTGTCCTGCTGGATGCAGATACGAACCCTATTGGAAAATTGCGATGCTTTCCACATATTCCCACAAGAAGAACCATCATTCGACAGGTGCTGGAACAGATCGAAATCGTGCCATCCCTACGCCATGGAGCAATGCAGTCCGCAATGATGCTCATAGCAGGAATGTCCTGCTCCCGTACGATAACCTCTCACGAAGTGGCACGTCAGAAGCAGGACACATTGCTGCGAATGTTCGACTATTTTGCAAGAAGCTCGAAGCGATCCAGTTCCATGACTTTCTGCCACGCCTGCACGAAATCGTGGAGGAACCTTGCTTCTGAACCATGTGAAGCATACACCTCAGAGATAGCACGAAGCTGGGCATTTGAACCAAAGGCGAGATCGACCCCAGTAGCAGTCCACTTCCGAGTCCCAGTCAATCTGTCCTGTCCCTCAAATACACCAGCATCGGTACTGGATGGGACCCACTCTGTATTCATGTCCAGAATATTGATGAAGAAATCACGGGTGAGCATTCCTGGCCGTGAAGTGAGGACTCCGTGCGATGTATCCCCAAACGTCACTCCCATTGAGCGCAAACCACCAAGGAGTACTGTCATCTCGGGAGCAGTGAGTGACAAGAAATATGCCTTTTCTACAAGAAGATGTCCAGCATATTCCTTGAGATCCGCCCTCACATAATTTCGGAACCCGTCAGCAACAGGTTCGAGCACTGAAAAAGATTCAGCGTCTGTCTGGTCCTGACGTGCATCTGTCCGTCCTGGTGTGAACGGAACTGTGACTGTCACTCCAGCCCTGCGGGCTGCTTCTTCAATGCCAGCACACCCGCCAAGGATAATGAGGTCTGCAAGTGATATGCGCTTTCCACCTGACTGTGAATCATTGAATGATTGCTGGAGTTCTTCGAGCAGGGAGAGCGTCTTTCCAAGACGTTCTGGCTCATTAACTTCCCATGTGTTCTGGGGAGCAAGGCGGATCCTGGCTCCATTAGCTCCGCCGCGCTTGTCTGTCTGGCGGAATGTCGAAGCTGATGCCCAGGCAGTGCGAACAAGTTCAGCTGGAGTGATGCCAGATGAGAGGAGTGACTTTTTAAGTGCTTGTACATCCTCTTCAGACACAAGATCATGGTTAGCTGCTGGTACTGGATCCTGCCAAATGAGTTCCTCCTGTGGCACAAGAGATCCGAGATACCGTGAACGGGGCCCCATGTCACGATGGGTCAGCTTGAACCATGCCCGCGAGAACGCGTCTGCAAATTCTTCCGGATGCTCATGAAATCGCTTGGAAATAGGTGCGTAAACGGGATCCACTTTGAGTGCAAGATCTGTCGTGAGCATCACTGGCTCATGACGCTTTGAGGGATCATGCGGATCAGGTACAGTTCCCTTTGCTTCAGGATTCTTTGGGACCCATTGATGAGCACCCGCAGGGCTCGTCGAGAGCTCCCAGTCATAGGCAAAAAGGTTGTCGAAAAACCCGTTGTCCCACGTGATGGGATTGTTCGTCCATGCACCTTCAAGTCCGCTTGTATAGGTGTCATCCCCCATGCCAGTGCCAGCACTGTTGTGCCACCCGAGGCCCTGTTCCTCAAGAGGAGCACCCTCAGGTTCAGCACCGACGTACTTTGCCTCCACTGCACCATGCGTCTTTCCAAAGGTATGACCGCCTGCAACGAGAGCTACGGTCTCCTCATCGTTCATGGCCATGCGACTGAATGTCTCACGGATGTCCCGTGCCGCAGCAAGCGGATCCGGGTTACCGTTTGGTCCTTCGGGATTCACATAGATGAGTCCCATCTGCACAGCACCGAAGGGATTGTCGAGTTCCCGATCTCCCTTGTACCGCTCATCTCCAAGCCAGGTCTTTTCAACACCCCAGTTCGTGTCCTCATCTGGCTCCCAAATGTCTTCACGACCACCACCAAATCCAAATGTGGCAAAGCCCATGGATTCAAGTGCACAGTTTCCGGCAAGGATTATAAGATCTCCCCACGAGAGTTGCTCGCCGTACTTTTCCTTCACTGGCCAAAGCACACGTCGTGCCTTGTCGAGGTTCGCATTGTCAGGCCAGCTGTTGAGTGGTGCAAATCTCTGTGCACCATGTCCACCACCACCACGACCATCAGCAATTCGGTAGGTACCTGCACTGTGCCATGCCATGCGAATGAACAGTGGACCATAATGTCCGTAATCTGCTGGCCACCAGGGCTGTGAGGTCGTCATGACCTTATTGATGTCTTTCTTGACACTCTCAAGATCCAATGCACTGAATGCTTTCCTGTAGTTGAAGTCACTGCCAAGAGGATTGGACAGTGGAGAATTTCGATGAAGCATCTCCAGATTGAGACGATTGGGCCACCAATCCCTATTTGACTGGTTTCCAAGTGCGGTATGTCCAATCGGGCATTTCGTTCGTTCTGCTACTGCTTCTGCCATGGTTTCCTCCTAAGCACTGTTCCGTGTGCTTCGCATCGACATGCGCCTACTGGAATCTTTGGGGGATTCTTCCCTGTATGTTACTCTCCCGAAGACAGTAGTCTCAGCGCACACAGTTGAGGGCAATGTACATTGCCTTAGTCCCACTGCCACATCACCCTGGGATACAGGTTATACACGCAGCAGCTGTTTCATGATTTGCAGAACAGTCATGTGTTCATGGAATGCAGGAATACAGAACATGTAGAGCGCCTACCAATGCCCGAGGCCTACTACAAGTTTCTCCCAAAGGTGACCTCTGCGGAAGTACTGTCTACCCGATCACTCAAGGACCGGCCAGCACTTGAACTGAGAGAATTCGCATATGCATTGACTTGAGTCTTCTTGATTCCAATTGTAGTTTTACGCAAAAAGGACCCTTGCGGATTGGCAGTATTGCCATAACTAACTTCAACATGACCCTTGGACGAGAACACAACTGTCCCCTTGGTCGATTGTTGGAGACGTATAGCTGCCTTTGCAAGGCGACGCGTTTGTCGCCTAATTGAAAACTCAGAACCTCGATACAGGTTGTAGGCTGACATCATTGCTACCCATGCAACACTCGATACCACAGGCCAACCTAGTGCCAAAGAAAGCACTGCACCACACACTCCCCAGCTTATGATGTTTGTTCGACGGAAAAACGATCGTCCAGGATTGCCAATCACTCCACTTGGCAACTTGAGAGTCTGCTGACCTTCAAGTGGGGCCTTCTGGCTCACACGGGGAGTCGTGACAAGGGAGCGTGTCCGCTCAGAAATCTCTTTTGGTGACATGCTGGCACCAAGCTCCACACCACGTTGTGCAAGGTCCTCTCGCACTCGTGCAGGAAGCTTCACAGCATCTCTTCTTGACCACACCATGGGATGGTATGGTGCCTTTCTCCCTTCACGAGACACCTCGTAGATTCCCACATCAAAAGGACACAATTCCTTACCCATAACAAGTGTAGAACTATACTCTGCAATCTGTGCAGTCAAGTATGCTGCTGTCGCAGCATCTGGCACGCTCACATACCGATTAGCATTTCTTCCTGGAATCGATTCAAGTATATACAGTGCATACTGTGATCCAGGCGTTGTATCTACCTGTTCTGCAAGCCAGCTTTCAAGTCCACTTGAATCCACCTTGCAGAGAGTAATAGCCTTATCGACAATAGAGCGTGCACTATCTTGCACTGGTCCATCCGCTCTCCCACCGCGTCGTTCCCGAAAAGCCTGCAGTATATCCATTCCGTGCAGATTGTTTCTCTTTACCTCATCCCATATATACTCTGTTGCCTTTCCATACATGCGTACACAGTCATTGTGCTCTTCCAAGTACCTGGATCCATGAGGAACGACTGAACCGACATGAGCCAGCTGTTCATACGGCCTGAATAGCTCTGTATACGAAGACATACATCCCCTTTTGTGTTCTGCGACAAACTCTACCTTATGGGGACGGACATTCAAAAGACAACGTTCTATGCATTTGTCACTGTTAAGGGAAAATGTCCGGACTCAGCTGTAACCGCAATATCACTACCGAAAGAGTCCTGCCCCCATGACTTCACGTCCCACAAGGCGCCACCTCCCAATGACTCCAGGTGCAGGTGACCCACAGTATTTGCACGTTCCTTCCGGGCTTGGTTCAAGAGGAGCTCCACATACCTCGCAGACAGTATCGCCAGGTGTCACTTCATGCTGGGGAATCTTTCGGACAAATGTCCACTGCTCCTCCCAGTGGCTCCACCAGAGGATACGGTGGGAAGCATATCCATTCAGCAGAGCATTGATCTTCTCCACTCCATTTTCCGAAACAGCACTGAGAATGGCAATTTGGTGGGTTACTGCCTTACGTGGTAGTCTGCCACGTGCTGCAACAACTTCAGCTGAAGCAACCCAGCGAAGATCCGTGTTTGGATGATGGGCTGTAAAAAGTTCAAAGGCATTCTGGACTTTCGAGCAGAAATCCAGGACAGTGAAGGCATGGTCATTTGCGAAGAGTGCATCGAGCTGTTGCGTGGGCGTGTGAACATCCTGCTTCCATAGGCGCTGAACCACAGGCTGTCTCATTCCGAAGAGTTTGCGTTTGATTGCCCATATGATGAGGGCAGGTACTGCAATTGCGCCAATACACCCAAGGCACCCAGATGGCCCTGAGAAACTTCCATTGATATTGACGCTAGTCACAGTCTGATGTGCAAGCATACCGTCATCCTACTGCACGAACCTTCTCTAGCGTTCATGAATCTGTAGAACTTCCTGCTTGTGCAAGCTTGGAGTTAGTACGATGAGCACGTGCCAAAACTGCTTCTCCTCTCCAACTCAACTGCCCCAGGCATGGGTTTCCTTACCCATGCAATGGATGCTGTCTTGGATCACCTTTCTGGAGTCACGAGGCTCCTCTTCATTCCATTTGCTAGTCACGATCACCAGTCATATGCAGTCCGAGTTGCGAAGGCCTTCTCACACACTGGCATCACTATTGTGTGTTGTCCTGCTGACAGTGCTGCCCCCACAGCTATCAGCAATGCAGAAGCTTGCTTCGTTGGTGGTGGCAACTCATTCCGGCTTCTGACCACTCTCATGCATCTCAACTGCATCCAACCCCTAAGAAATATGGCAATTGCTGGGATGCCCTACATTGGAGCCAGTGCAGGAACGAATCTTGCGTGCCCAACGATTCGGACAACAAATGACATGCCAATTGTTGTTCCCCCAAGTCTCGAAGCACTTAATCTAATTCCTTTCCAGATCAATCCTCACTACTGTGATCGCAATCCGGATAGCACTCACCAGGGAGAAACCCGTGAGCAGCGGATCATAGAGTTTCTCGAAGAAAATGATGTTCCTGTTCTCGGGCTTCGTGAGGGTTCGTGGTGCATGATTTCGGACAACCGCCTCGAATTGGGTGGACGTGCAGCGGCACGTCTCTTCAGAAGGCATTATCAACCTGTGGAGTATTCTCCTCCATGCTCAATTGACATGCTTCTCACTGTCACTCCACACTTCGATACCCCATAGACTGAAGCCACTGCCAATCATCCAGGTCAAGGGATGGATATAATGTAGCTTCATGTTTAGTATTACGCTATACTATTAGTTACGAAAACTCCAATTCCCCCAGCCACTATTCCATTTGAAAATCTCTCCCTTTCCGACTTGTCCCGTGCAGGCGGGAAAGGCGCCAAGCTGGGTGAGCTCACCAAGGCTGGCTTTCCCGTTCCCCCTGGATTTGTGCTGCTTGCAGATGCATACCGCAGAAGCATCTCCGAAGGTGGCATCCGTGAATAACTCCAATCGTGCATGAAGGATGCAGCTGCGCATACTCGACCACTTGCAGAGATCGCGGAGGAAGCTGCATCCGCCATTGCGGATGTGCCACTTCCAACGGATATTGCTTCTTCACTCACTGCAGCTTACAGATCCCTTGGTCCAAATGTGGTAGTTGCTGTTTGTTCATCAGGAACTATTGAGGATACTGCAGAAACCTCGTTTGCAGGAATGAATACCACTGTCACAAATGTCCAGGGTGAGGCTCAACTCATCGAGGCTGTACATGCATGTTGGGCTTCCCTATATGGACAGCACGTATTGAGCTACAGACTATCCCAGGGGATCACTGAGGAACCTGCACTCGCAGTCATCTTGCAAATAATGATTCACTTTGAACGCTCTGGCATTCTCTTCACGGTGGATCCGTCGACTGGAAATCCGCTAAGCATTGTCATCGAGGCCGTGTACGGCCAGGGAGAGTCGATTGTAAGTGGTACTGTTGAACCGTACACCTACATCGTAGATCGTCACGATGGTTTTCTTGTGTCCATCCGCATTGGCACGAAATCAACGAAAATTGTCCGTGGCAAGGATGGCCATGACATACGTCTCGAGGTTCCAAAGAAACTCCAGTTGGTACCTGTCCTCAGTCCGGATACAATTTACCCTCTTTCTGCACTTGGAACAGCCATTGAGCAACACTACGGAAGTCCCCAGGATATTGAATTGGCAATAGCAGACAATGCCCTCTGCATTGTTCAGTCACGTCCAGTCACTACCCATGTTTCACATCCTGCACCGCATTCCATTCAAAGTTATCTTCCTGAAGAAGATGTCATTCTCCGAGGACTTGCTACCTCTGCAGGGATAATCTCCGATCGAGTCCGTATCCTTTCCAATCCATCTGAAGAGGATCAGTTCCTCGATGGAGAAATACTTGTCGCTCCAATGACTTCGCCGGACTGGGTACCTGTAATGAAACGTGCTGCAGCTCTGGTGACAGATCGTGGCGGCATTACCTGTCATGCTGGAATCGTAGGTCATGAGCTCGGCCTGCCCTGCGTTGTTGGCACAAATGAGGCAACACTGGTCCTCCATGACGGTGACATCATCACTGTAGATGGAAGTGCGGGAACCATTCGCCGCGAAGAAGTTCCTTCTCTAACGCCAGTCAGTGCACTCCATTACATACCTGCTCCCACTGGCATGTCTGAAGAACCACTATCGACAACAGTATATGTCAACCTCACACTTCCTGAGGAAGCACAACATGCAGCCTCCCTTCCAGTAGATGGCGTGGGTCTTCTTCGAGCAGAATTCATGATCACAGAGGCACTTCATGGTGAACATCCCCGTTCCCTCATTGAGCGCCATGAGGAACACGAGGTCATCTCTGCTCTCGCATCATCCATTGCGAAGATTGCTCAAGCCTTCGCACCACGGACTGTAGTGTACAGAAGCATTGACTTCCGAACCAATCAATTTCGCAATCTTCGCGGTGGTTCACAGTACGAAGAGGTCGAGGCGAATCCGATGATAGGGTTCCGTGGGAGTTTTCGGTACATACATGACCCATCCCTTTTTCAGCTTGAACTCTCTGCACTTGCAAAAGTCCGGGAGAATCTTGACAATGTCATTCTCATGTTGCCCTTTGTCCGCACTACATTTGAACTTGAGGCATGTATGGAACTCATTGATGCATCCCCAGTCGGCGGTCGTGACCGCATTCCCGTTTGGGCCATGGCCGAAGTTCCCTCCATTGCGTACCGAATACCGGAATATGCGCAACTTGGCACTTCGGGAATTTCGATTGGCAGCAATGATCTGACTCAGCTTGTTCTCGGTGTTGACCGAGATTCTGCAACGTGTGGAGAGCTCTTCGATGAACATGATGATGCTGTTCTCGACATGATTTCACGAATCATCAGCACTGCTCAGGATGCTGGACTCACAATTTCACTGTGTGGGCAGGCACCTTCCAATGACCCTTCGTTTGGTGCATTCCTCGTTGACTGCAGCATTACTTCAATCTCTATCAATCCGGATGCTGTACCAGCTGTACGTGAAGCTATTGCCCATGCAGAGCATGATTTTTTGCTGAGCCTTGCCCGATCCGCGCCACATCCTGTACACCATCCTGCAATACGACGTCACCCGCTCAACATGCGTACAGAAGCGATCACAAACGGAACTACCTCTGCATTGCAGAAGGAAGAGCCTGTTCCAACAACCTCCGTTTCTGGACACTCGACAGTCCACCGCTCCCACCTACCAGTCGAGCGTGACCAACTTCGTCAAGGAGACTAGCAACCAGACTCTACCTCGGCTCCACACTTCAGAAATGACCTCTTGCAGCAGGATGACAGAAGCGCCCCATGCTTCTGCCATCCTAGGCTGCATCCCGAATACGGCAGTATGGTGAAGTAACCACTGCAGTAGCAGCACCACCATGTATGCGTGAATGATTTACAGTCCGTTCAAGAAGTCCAAGATCCGCAAGGCCTGGAAGTTTTGCAATCTCCTCATCAATTGCACGAGCTGCCTCAAGTCCTTCATCCCCTGCAAAGAGATACCTGGCAAGACGGTAAATTTCCTCTTTTGACTTTGCACCGTCACCTACAGCAACAAACGTGTTTTGCAAATAGCGCCTGGTAACAACGCGTGCAAGTCGTGATGCGCCCAGGTACTCCGAGGCTTTCCAGCGGTAGAAGGCATAATGTTGCCGTTCCTGCTTCACAATCCTCGCAAGAAGCACAGCGAGCACTGGATGTCTTGTCTGCTCCGCGAGGCGCTCATATCCTGTCAGGGTCGTAAGTTCATTGGCAGCACCTATGGTGAGGTAGATTGCTGGAAATACTGTTGTCCATCGTGAGGCAATCATGATGGCAGCAGTATTAAGCATCCGCATCCCATTTGTGCGCATGCGTAAATCACGTGCACGGGAATCAGGCACTGCCACTCCATAACTCTCAAGAAACTTCCTGAGTGCATCGGAATGGTACATCTCCTCATATGCCCAAACATGGAGAAAACCAGTGATGGTCGGCTCAAGACATGCCCCGGATACAAGTAACTGTGAGAGATACACGGATGTGTAGCCTTCAATATCCATCATGTATCCAAGGGCATTGATTGCCTCCTCGTCGAGATGCGTGTCTGGCACGTTCTCCCAAGGAAGGTCATCATATACAAGATGCTGGGAACGAAACTTGTATTTGGCAAGATCGAAAGTCATGACACTGTACCCTCATGATGTCGAAATGATCTGTACATAGTTCTGTACGTCACGAGGGAACAGTTGGATCAATGTTGCAAAAATACCTGCTATACCCGGGCTGCAGCAATGGGCAAGCTCGTTGGTTTCATCGTTCCAGGTACTGGCTCAACAGTGATAGCAATGAGACCGTTTCCCTGGACTGGAAAGCTCACGATACCATGCCACTGCCCATAGGGTCCTTCAGCAAGTGCACCTCTGGGAACAGGAAGACCACCGTTTGGTATGTACCAAAGCTCATACTCGGAAGCGTGGCCATTTATGGCTTGAGGAGTTGGAAGTACTGCATTTGCAAGATATGCAATACCACTGCTCGGGTGTACCTGGACAATTCCATAGGTTGCTGATTGGCCTGGAACCTGCATCGCTACATCCACGTTCGACACATTGCTCGTCCGTGCAAGATTAAGTGCTGACATGCCACTTGCAAGTAGAAGTACAGCTGCTACAGCAAGACGTACAACGAGAAGGGATCTTCGCTGCCGGAAATGACCAGATCTGACCTGCAGCATTTCGCCTGGCACATTTGGCAACTGTACTGTAGGCAGAGATCCGTGGATGGAAGCCAGTACCCGGTTCTTGAGCGCTGCCGGAGGAGGCATGATACTCACTCCTTCCCTGAGTGCATGATGAATCTGCTTGTCTGCCTGGAGAAGTTGGTGACAGTGCTGACACGTATTCATGTGTGCAAGCAATTCCTTAGACGGCTCAGTCCCTGTAGTAAGAGCCTGGAGGTAGTCCTCTTCCCATTCAGCACAGGTTTTCATGACTCCACCTCCAGATGTATTCCAAGATGTTCCCTGAGCTTTGCAAATGCGAGACGTACTCTGCCCTTCACAGTGCCAAGAGGAATTCCCAGTACTGCACTCAACTCACTCTGGCTCAGTCCAGCAAGATACATGAGCTCAATTGTCTCCCTCTGGTCAGGAGGCAGGATATCCAGTGCCTTGAGAACGGCTCGAGTCTCAATCACAACAGCCGGATCCGATGCATGCGAAGGATCCGGAATGTCCACAACTGTTCGATCCTCATGATCTGCAGAAAGCGAATAGAACGGTTGGGGACGTCGTTTTTCTGCCCGCATCATGTCAATTGCCCTGCTTCGGACAATTGCGCAGAGCCAACTCTTGAGCGTGCCTCGCTCGGGATCAAAGCTCATGCGCCGTTGCCACATGGCAAGAAAGACTTCCTGTACAAGTTCTTCTGCTCGCTCAGGTGAACCAAGGAAACGGAAAGCAATGGTGTACACAAGTCCACCATATGCATCATATATTCTCTCAACTGCTGAGGTCTGGCCCTCACGAAGCGCAGCATAAAGTTCAGCCGGATCACTAATTTCCGGTAGGTGTTCCTGCTCAACGATATGCTCATTGGCCATGCTGCTGGAGCGTATCACATGCCTATCCATGGACGGGGCTATGTACCTGTCTGCCGGATATGAAAGCAGCAGTACTTGATGAACATGGTTCTTCAATGGCATGACAATGGACATCAGTTGTGCTCCGTGTCCCCACCACCAGTTCTTTTCCAGCGCAGTGCCACTGCAACGCCAGCCTCGAAGAGAAGTATGAGCGGGATTGCAAGGGCAGTTGGTGTAAACGGATCTGTTCCTGGAGTGATGATGAGTGCACCGATGACAATCCCTAGCCACATCTGCTTCCTGTGCGAACGAAACCATACTGGATGGACAACACCACTTATGCCAAGCAGCACTATTGCTACAGGAAGCTCGAACGTGATGCCAAATGCTGCAACGAGAATGAGGAAGAATGATCCATACTGACCGATATCTGGAAGGTAGGAAGTTCCTGGGCCAAGAAATGATGCAAGAAAGCCCAAGCCAATTGGCATGACTACATATGCAAAGCCTCCACCAACAAGAAAGAGAACAATGCTTGAAAGAGCAAGCGGAAAAACAAGTTTTCGCTCCTGCTTCCGGAGGGCTGGGCGAATAAATGCCCAGACCCTCCAGAGCAGGATGGGCCATGAAAGAAGGAGCCCTGCTACGAGGGAAACCTCTATTGCCAGGGATATTCCTTCCGTGGGGGACGTGAATACCGGAGTGCGGAATGGAGTGTGGCTCATGCGTAACGCCAGTGTGAGGGGATGCAATATCCAGAGCATGACCTCATGTACTTGTGAGAAGGAGACAACACTGGCTGCTAACCACACCCCAAAGCACAGCCTGAGCATGGACCGCAGCTCATCAAGGTGCCCCATGACTGGCATCACAGCATCGGACGATTCAGGAGACTTCCGACGACCTGGCTGCACCAATGCCCAGATGGCTCGCACTCCGGCTGACATGGCAGCTTACCTTGAGACAACATCGGAGACAGACTCCGATGTGTCATGGGCATCTGGAACGACAGCAATTACAGGAGCCGTTGTATCATCCGTTGAACTGGCCCTCTTGAATTCCCGGAAGGCACGTCCAATGCCAGCACCAACCTCCGGGAGTTTTCCAGGGCCCTTGAAGACAAGCACGATGCCAAGAATAATGAGCAAATAGATCCAGTGACCATCAAAAAACGGCATGACAATACCTCCTTTAGGCAGCGTTGAGATCTTGGGGTCCCCGGGCATCGTTCAGTGGGAAGAATGCATTGGGGATTGGATACTGACCCAGCACAAATGAAAGGATGGCTGCATGCTGGGCTTCCACTGGTGCAATGGACATCGAGACGAGCCGGTTTGCCTTAGACTGCAGCAATCCAGCTCCATTTGCATACGTTTCCGCAGCAACATTTTCAAGGAGAAGTGCAAGGTTAGCGACATCTGTCACACTTGCGACAGTCTTGAGCTTCTGCTGAACCATGCCATTCAGTGCAGGATCCGGAGCTGTCTGCGCTTTTTGACCTGCCTTGACAAGAGCAGCATTCCACGCATCGCGGTGATCCTTATGTTGTGCCATTGCAGTCGTTGCAAAGGTTCCAATTGCTGAAGGAACATTGCCCAAGGCTCCTGAAGATGCAGCCTGCAGTGCAGCCCCATACGTATTGATGGCAAGTACTTCAAGGCTCGATGCGAGCCGTGCAACAGTGAGATCAACACTGCCATTCATCGTCGGAGTTGGTGTAGCAGCATGGGGTGAAGATCCTCCACAGGCTGCAAGAAGGGCTCCGCCAGCCAACATTCCTGATCCGACAAGACCGCCTTTGAGAAACGTGCGTCTCGATGTCTCTTTCTGAACAATTGAGGAAAGCACGGTAAGATCACGTCGAATCCCTTCAGCAATGTCATCGAGTGCTGAAGCAAGTTTTGGCATGACTTCGTGGTGCATCTCATCCATGTCAGCTGTCATTTGAAGCAGCTCATGCTCAGTAATCTGCATATCACGCGATGTATTCATAGGATTTTTCCTTAAAATGAGTGTTGTAAGAATTAGGCAACTGATGATTCACTAGCAGGTCTGGCAGCAGTATCCGGATAGAACGCATTGGGAAAACCCACACTACCTGCAGCAGATGGAAGTGCAGCTACATTGGGTGGCAGTGCAATGAGCGATGCTGCACCTCCTGCTAGAAGTGCCTGGACTGCACGAAGAATTGCAACATGTTGTGCTTCAACAGGTGCAATAGTTGCAAAAAGCTTGAATGCACTTGACCCGGGAGCAACATCTCCCGAATACGCTATATATGACTGTGCTGCAGCATCCTCCAGTGTGAGCGCTAGCGCAACAACATCTGCTGGACCAGTAATCTTCGCAAGTGCTGGAACAACAACAGCGTTGTATACGGTTGTGTCAATGTTTGTCTGCTTTGCACCGCCAAGCTGGGTAATAACATTGTTGAATGCTTGGGCATGTTCTGTATACTGTTGAATAGTTGTCTTGACAAATGTGAGTATCACAGGATTGCTCGCTCCACTTACTGAAGGTGGAAGTGAGGCTGCCTTGGTATACACAGCAACTGCAAGATTCTCAATTGCTGCAGCTGTTTGAAGTGTTTGAACTGTTGACGAAGGAGTGGCTGCGGAAATTACTGGAGTTAGTTTTGCAGCAAGGTAAGCTCCAAGGCCTACAAGACCAACTGTTCTTGCAGTTGAAGCTGTGGATACAAGAAACTCACGACGCCCAGAATGCGCTTCTTCAGTAACCTCCTTGAGGCCATCCCGTGTGAGACGCATTGCATCACTATGCAAATCTTGAGAAGCTTCTATATGAGAAGCAAGCTGTTCGGAATCAATCATGGTGTCGTGTCCTCCTAGACGTGACATTGATAAGACACAGACAACTACGTCCCGAGGGCAACTTTGGATCACAGGATCTGCACTGTTGATTTCCAGGACAACCTTGACAGGTACTAGTGCTTGATCAGGACCATGGACCAGTCCTCTGGTGCAATAGGGATACTGACTGCAGTCCCTTTAGTTGCCTGAGTAAAGGTCAGGAGTGCTGGATTGTATCCAGGCGCAGGAAATACTGGGTACTGCCAGTCCCCTGGGATGCCAAATCCCACAACTACCATGATGAGAATGCCAGCAAGGCACTTCATCATGAGGATGCGTTCCATCGTTACGAGTATGGCAAGTCCCCAGAGAAACGAAACTATGAGAACGAATGCATACCTTGCACTGCCAACGTATGGTGCAGTGAGACTGATGTGCGACTGTACCCCAAGGTAAGAGACATTGACAATTCCTGCAATAAAGATTCCAAGCCCGTAGACAACAATGATGCCCAGATCTTTTGGATGACGTGCAGCAATCCAGCCCAGGATGAATACTACTACTGCAGCAATAGCTGCCTGAATTGTGGAATTGCTCCACCATGCTGCCTGATGAATGAGTTCATACCCGTGTGCACCAACCAGTCCCCCGAATGCAACCTGTCCAGCCAATGCACCTGCAATTACAGAAGGAAGGGCACCAGGATCTCCAACCATGGGAATGCCATGAAAGCGCTGAGCAAGCAGAGAAAGCTGCAGAAGTGTTGCACATCCAAAAGCTATGGCAACGCCGCTACTCCATCTCGTCCTCCTCAAAAGCCATACGACTCCCGCACACGGCAGGCAAGCGATGGCAAATGGTCCAGTAAGACCTACGCAAGCAATAGCTATGCCATCAGCAATTCTCCATCCCCTGGAATGGGGAGGTGCAGCAATGATGACAAGAATGCCAAGTACTGCAAGGTGCCACATGGAATTTGACATGCTGGCATTGACTTCCCAACTGTTGGGAAGAACAAGGTAGATGATGCACATTGCGTACCTGGTCAGTCGTGAGGGCACTGCATCAGCAAGTCTGTCTGAAGCAACGTACCCGACCACCACAAGTCGCAGTGCAATAGAAACACCAAAATACATCACTGGCACATCCTTCAGAGGAAGGAGCAGACTTGCAGCTGCAGTCAGCCTGGGAAGAAGCATATTCATACCGTGATAGGGCAACACAAGTGTTGCAAGCCATCCTGCATTGTATGCATTCGCATACCACACTGACCCATCTTCAGCAAAGAAATGCGGTGCCAGCAGTGTTGCTGGACTCCGTAACACAGCAATGCACACAGTACAACCAGCAAGAAGCAGCATGCCGAGGAGAAAGCGTGCTGTCCTTCCAATCGTGTGGAGCTCAGCTGCAATACTGTCCATTCCCCCTCCGTTGCGTCTTCCCTGTGCGGGATTAGTGTACCGAAGCACTTGTCAAAGGCAGCTTTACCATTCACGATTCAGCCAGTAGTATCAGTGGTATACGATAGATATGATTGAATGTTCAACTAACTTTCAATGGAGACACATCATGCCAATTCAGCGACTCAACCATGCTGTCCTGTTCATCAGCAACCTTACTGCAAGCGTTACCTTCTACCAGAACGTTCTCGGATTCCGTACAGTACATGAAATCCCTGGACAAGCTGCCTTTCTCCAGGCTGCTGGCTCGACGAACGATCATGACCTTGGACTATTCGCCATTGGATCGAATGCTTCACCATCACAGGCAGGGCATGGAATGGTAGGCCTCTACCACCTTGCCTGGGAGGTCGACACACTCGATGAGCTTGCACGGATACAGCAGGCATTACGGGATGCACATGCTCTTGTGGGTGCTTCAGACCACGGTACAACCATTGCACTCTATGCAAAGGATCCTGATGGTATCGAATTCGAGGTATCGTGGCTCCTTCCCCTCGATCTCATCACTGATGACATTCGTGCCCAGGGCATGACCACACGACATCTCGATCTTGATAGTGCAATAGCTGCATATGGACGATACACAAAGGGTGGCATTGGCGTTTCCACACCTGCACCTGCAATCTGACCAGACAGTTCAGTTCAGTATCAAGGCTGTATCACGACTCGTGATTGAGCTGCCTTGTCGTGCCATGCCTGGCCTGCTGGATCCCAAAGTGGCGAAAAAAGATTGATAACTCCTGGAATGAAGCACGGAAGAAACAGGATATAGAACACAAGGGTTCGTGCAAAGGCACGACCAAAGCCAATAGCCATCCCAGTTGATACATCAACCACTCTCGTCCCTACCATGAGCATGCCCAGCGTTCTTCCCCAGATTCCAATGCAAAGTGTGCCATATGCAAACGGAAGGAGAATGTCTGCAATTACAAGGTAGACAATCCACCCCACTGCAAACAATCCAGCCACAGGGTGTTTTACTGATGCAATCGACGCAATAGATGAGGCAATGAGAAGGATAAATATGACATACGAAATCAGCCCACAAACGGCATAGTCAATCAAATATGATCCAATGCGAATACCCCAGATTGACCTGTTGGGAATATATACAGGCTGTGGGGAATTCCAGGTTACACCTCCTTGAGTGAATCCAGGCATCATCCCTGATGATGCAGTGAACTTCGAATCAGGGGGTGGGGGTGGAATTGGAGGAATTTGCGACATGGGACATTGCACGTGTTGGCAGCTGTATTTGGGGGGGAAAGGCAGCACTGTTACTGCCTCCCCCCCAGCAGCAACCAATTACTTTGTGATCACCTGTGCTGCCTGCACGGTGTACAGCATGGCAGTCGTCATGGAGCTCGACTGTCCTCCTGGGAGGATTGCATATTCGACTAGACCAAGATCATTACTGTCCTGCCACATGCAGGTGTACTCCGAACTGATATTCGTACTGCTCGGCTGTACTTGCTGGCATTCTACCTGGATATTTCCAGAAGTCTCAGATTGTGGAGAACCGATGAATGTCCTTCCGTTTTCTGCCTCAGAGAAGTGTGTTCCTAGCGAAATGCCGGATACACCGGAATCCTGAACTGCAACAAGAAGGATAAGCGATGTTGCCGTTGTCTCGGAAGTGCCACTTGGTAGATACGCACCCTTGACTATCTTTGCACTTGATGTCGGGCTCTTCAGTACGCTGGATGGCGAACTGAACTGTCCCATGACTGTGTTCGAAAGACTTGCATTGTACTGCCATGCTCCAAATACTGTCGGCCGATTGAGGCCTACACTTCCTGTACTTGCAAGCACGACTGCAACAATGATGACTACCACAACGACTACTGCTATGATGGGCATCATCATTTTGGAGCCACCACTTCTGCCTTGTTGCATCATTGGTGATGTTCCCTGCCATGATGCACCTCCTGCATTTTGTGCAAAGCCTGGCTGCCCCATTGGTGCCTGGGGCTGCATGCCTTGTCCTGCAGGAGGAACAACATTCCACCCTTGTGCAGGTGGTGGCTGTGCGGGTGGCTGGCTAGGTGGTACAGGTGACTGCTGAACTGGGTTCCATCCTTGCTGGGTTGGGGCAACTTCCGGAGATGGCGGTGTGGGTGCCAGATTCCATCCCTGCTGAGGTGCTGGTACAGATGGAGGAGCAGTATTCCACCCTTGCTGGGGTGGTGCAGCTTCTGGTGATGCCGGTGGGGTTGCCTGATTCCATCCCTGCTGAGGTGCTGGTGTAGATGGAGGAGCAGCATTCCACCCTACTGGCTGTTGTGGTACAGGTGCATTTCCACCTGCAAGCGGAGATGTATCCTGGGGATTTCCCATTCCTGCATAAGGAGGAGGTGTGGGTGGTGTTGCTGCCTCTGGCGTTCGTATACTCCATCCTTGGCCTGAACCGGAACCGGAAGGTTGCTGGGGGAGCTGGGCGCCACAATGACTACAGACAGTTGCCGTGGCATCATTTGGTGCTTGGCAGTTGGGGCAGTTCATGCGCTCATGTCCTCATATAGGAGGTTGGTACGTTCCACTGAACGATACCACGTTCACAGTAATCAGGAACAGAATTACTGTGTTTCTGCATACCTTCCTGCTACCAGTCACTACGGGACAGTGATTGTTACTGCGCCAGGAGTTGGTGCAGGTGTTCCCTGAACTGTACTGCTCCCAGAAGCTGAAGGAGATGGTGATGGTGATGGTGATGGTGATGGTGAGGGTGATGGTGATGGTGATGGTGAGGGTGAGGGTGAGGGAGTCGGTGTGGTAATAGGTTCGTTCACAAGAGGTGCCTGAACACCACCGGAATGCACAGCCCCTGCTACTCGAGGAAGTATGAGGTATACATGCTCGCCAGGCATGATATACCCAAGTAATCGGGCCTGCTCCTCTACCCACGTAGTCGTTTGAGCAGCCTGTATCTCTCGCTGCTGGTCTGCAATTTGGTGCTGGAGTTTGAGATTCGATGCCTCCACTGCAACGATGCGTGAGTGCAGGGAAATCGTGCGTTCAAGGCTCCCATACACGCCATACGCAACGATTCCTGCAATAAGTGCAAAAATGACTATTCCCACCTTCGCTTTTATGCCCAGTGAGGGAATCTGCAGCATGCGTGCAATTCCAGATCGATCCACAAAAGGTTCCTTTGACGACGTTGAGGGGATTGAACCGCGATGGCCTAGTATTTACCAACTCCTAGCATGCAGCAGCGTACCGCATTTTGCAAGGGCAAAGGCTATTTTTCCTGCTGATTTCCGTTGAGCGATGTCCAATCGTGACTTGTAGCAGTATGTACATCGACGCCGCGCTCTCTGAGGACACGCTCTTGTATCTCGAACTGCGTACGCTTTTCCTGAACTATGTCGTGAAGTGCCTCTTCAGCATCAACCCCTACCTCACGGGCAATCACAGCCACAGCAAGGAGCATATTTCCAATCTCTTCCTTGGTCGCATGCACTGTCTTTTGGGCAGTAAGTGCGCTGAGTATTCCGCCCAGTTCCCTAACTGCATTGTCGGGAGAACCTGCAAGATCATACCCGCGCCTACTTGTTCTCTCAATGAGTGCTTCAGCATACACGAGGGCAGGAAGTGATACTCCCACACCATCAAGAAGGGTCTTCTCTCCTCCCTTCTCCTTTGATTTCAGTGCATCCCAGTTTGCAACAACGTCATCCGCTTCACTGAGTGTCGTCGAGCCAAAGACATGAGGGTGCCTGTGGATCATCTTGGTACTGATACGCTCAGCAACATCCTCGATAGTGAAAACTCCCCGTTCTTCTGCCTGTGCTGCATGCATAAACACCTGGAGCAATACATCGCCCAGTTCCTCGAGGAGCAAGTCATCATTATGTGCTGCAATGGCATCCCTTAATTCATACGTCTCCTCGCGAAGATACGGCCACAGACTTTCATGCGTCTGCTTCCTGTCCCATGGACACCCTCCAGGCGCGAGCAGGGTATGAATGATGGCACGGAACCGTTCAAGTGGTGGTCCCTCAGGAAGTTCGTCCACTGCTGTCATGCGTGTACCTCCTCATGGGACTGTTGCTGCAGCCGTCCCACACGTGCCAATTCCCTGAGCAGTCGTATGAGATCCCTTTGCCATGCCACCTCCTCATCACTCTTACTTGGCTTTGTCGCAGTACCAGAAGGAAGCGTAAGCCAGATACGGTGAGGAGAAGTTCCAGCATGGCGACCAAACTGTCGGGCAACGATTTCATGAGGCAGGGAATGATGTGGTGGAAGCTGCACAACAATCGTTCGTTCCTCTGCTGCAATTCCCGTGATACCCAGATCAGCAGCGAGTAGTCGTACACGGAGTACGTACAGCAAGTTTGTAACCTCTACAGGTACAGGACCAAAACGGTCACGAAGTTCCTGCTGTTTTCGCTCAAGTGCAGGTTCAGACATGCATTCGGAGAGCTCATGATAGCACTGGAGTCGTACTGCATCATCCGCTATGTACGATTTCGGGAGATGAGCATCAAGTGGAAGCGATACACGAAGAGTTGCAGGTAGCTCCCGTTCCTGTGGCTCTCCCTTGAGTGTATGAATGGACTGGCGAAGGAGACGGTTGTACAGTTCCAGTCCAACAGCAGCAATCTCACCATGCTGCTCCTCTCCGAGAAGGTTTCCTGCTCCGCGAATTTCGAGATCCTTCATTGCAAGTGAAAAGCCTGATCCCAGATCCTGCATCTCCTCAATGGCATCAAGCCGCTTGTCTGCCTGCTCAGTAAGGGATGTATGCGGAGGATAGAGAAGATACGCATACGCCCTGCGGCCAGACCTTCCAACACGTCCACGGAGCTGATACAACTGTGCAAGTCCGAGTCTGTTTGCCTGCTGAATGATGATGGTGTTGACATTTGGTATGTCCAGTCCCGATTCAATGATTGTCGTGCAGACAAGCACATTGAGTTCGCCAGCCATGAATGCATCCATGACCTTCGCAAGTTCCTCCTCATCCATTTGTCCATGTGCAACACCAACTGTTGCATCAGGCACGAGGGTAGACACGCGTTTAGCTTCCTGGACAATGGTCGCAACCCGGTTATGGAGGTAATACACCTGTCCACCACGTCCAAGTTCCCGGCGAATGACTTCTGTGACAAGGTCATCATCGTCTGCAGTGACAAACGTCCGTATTGGCTGGCGATCCTCAGGTGGTGTACGAATGACTGACAGGTCCCTCAGTCCAGCAAGGGACATGTGAAGAGTACGTGGAATGGGAGTTGCTGAAAGTGAGAGAACATCAACTGCCACACGGAATTCCTTGAACCGTTCCTTCTGGAGAACTCCGAATCGCTGTTCCTCATCAAGGATGACCAGTCCAAGATTCTTGAATGCAATATCCTTCTGGAGCAGCCTGTGGGTTCCGATGACAATGTCACAGGTTCCCATTTTCATTGCGCGAACAGTCTCCTTCATCTCCAGCTCACTCCGAAGACGTGAAAGCTGACGAATTGTCACTGGAAAAGCGCGAAGTCGCTGTGTAAAGGTGCGGTAGTGTTGCTGTGCAAGTACTGTCGTTGGAACAAGAACTGCCACCTGGTAACCATCAGATACAGCCTTGAATGCTGCACGTATGGCAAGTTCAGTCTTGCCAAACCCAACATCACCACAAACTAGCCGATCCATGGGCCGCGTGGCCTCCATGTCCTGTTTGATCTCCGAGAGTACGAGTAGCTGATCCTCAGTCTCCTCATACGGGAACGACTCCTCAAGCTCATGTTGCCACACACTGTCCGGAGGAAATGGATGACCATCAGCCATTTCCCTCCTTGCATACACATCCATGAGATTGCGTGCAATCTCTTCAGCATGATGTCGAGCTTTCGTTTTTGTCCTCTCCCACTCTTTCGTACCGAGCCGGGAAAGATTCGGATGTTCCCCACCACCTCCGACATACCTGTCCACACGGTCAATATGCGTGACAGGAACGAACACAAGGTCTGCGTCTGCATACTCGAGAACCATGTACTCGTGGTCTGCACCAAGTTCCTCAACATGGCGCATCTCAATGAACTTCGCAATACCATGATCCCGGTGAACGACAAGATCTCCAGGTTGAAAGGCGATGGTATATGCCTCCCGTGCAGCATGTCCTGTCGCTGCAGTAGCCTCTCCACGTGTCGAAGTCGTCTCAACTCGACGATGCCCTCGTCCCCTGAGCTGCACAATTGTCTCTGGACGAACATGACGGCCGAACAATTCGAAGTCTGTACAAACAAGAAGATTCTCGAGGAGAGCCTCGAATCCTTCACTACACTCTCCCTCGTAGAGTGAACACCCGCTTCGCCTGTCCTGCAGGTCACGAAGGGACTCGACCACTGTGGTGGAAATGCCATTTGCCTCAAGGAGTTCCTGCACTCTATGGTCCTGTCGGGTAATACAGAGAACATGCTTGTGCGATGCCTCGAGAACAAGTGTTGCAATGCGATCCTCGACACTTCCTGCGAACGTCACAGCCACACCACGAACAATTTCCTTCCCGTCAGCTGAAGCACCATGATCCAGCACATGGGACGTCCTGGCAGATAGAAGGTCAAACACAAGTTCGGGGGCAACACAGCCAAGTTCGAAACCACCAGGAAGCTCACCGTGAGATGTCTCACGCTCTGCAAGTTCCTCATACTCCCCAATAGTCCGTCGCATCCGCTCTATGATGCGTTCAAGCGATCCTTCAACAATAACGCCAAGGTTGGGATGAATTGCTGGAAGTGCCTTTGCATACTTTCCCTTGAGATAAGCCGAGAAGCGAAACATCCTATCCTCGAGAATGCCTGTTTCAAGTGTGTTGCAGTCAGTTCGCCATTCTTCTGCCACTTCATCCCTGAGGTGTGAGATATCAAGTTCCCGTAACCTGCGAAGTGCCTCATGAACAGTTGACTCTTCCATCACACATTCACCGCGAGGCAGAAGCGAAATATCCTTCCGCCGGGATCTCGCTACCTGGTCTTCCACCCGGAAGGATCTGATCTCCCCAATAGATCGTCCATCCCATTCAAGACGTACTGGTGAAGCAGAAGTGAGAGGAAATACGTCAAGAATTCCGCCACGAACTGCATACTCACCAGGACGCATCACCACGGATGCAGGTCGATACCCTGAAATGACGAGATCCCGCACAACATCATCACGACGCACATCCGTGCCTGTCTCATACCGTCGTTGGACTAGTGCAAGTCCTTCGAACCCAAGAGTTGGGAGGACAAGAGCTTCTGGGGGAGCAATGAGAACTGTTGTCTCAGGGGAATGCATCATGCGATCCAGTGCACGGAGACGAAACTTTACAACTTCTTCAGAGGGAGGAAGTGGATCAAACGGCAGTGTATCAATCTGGGGGAAAAGACAAGCTTCATACTTCTCAGGTAGCCACTGCTGACAGTCAAGATAGGCTTCTTCTGGATGAGTAGTGACAAGTAGAAGTGGACCCCCAAGAGTGGAAGCAATCCCGGCTGTGAGAAATCCCACGGCTCCACGTGGCACACCACCTATAGTGCAGAGGCCTCCCTGTTGTGGCTTGAGATGGGTTGAATACCGTGAAAATAGATCAGTCATCGGGATGCTGGTCACACCTCCTGACGAATATCACGGTTGTACTGGTTCATTGCAGTTTCCAGTCCATCACGTGCAAGCGCAACAATGCCATCAACAGCACGATCGAGTACAGCAGGAATTAGCTGCCACTCTGCTGTCGTGAAGGAATCGAGGACATACTCCACAGGATCCATACCTGAGGGAGGACGGCCAATGCCAAGACGTACACGAATGAACTCCTTCGTCCCGAGTCGCTCAATCACTGACTGCACACCTCGCTGTCCACCTGAACTTCCACCCTTTCTGATACGGATACGTCCAAAGGGAAGATCCAAATCATCGTGGATAATAACAAGTGAATCCGGGTCTCCTCTCGTATCCCGAAGCATTGCCTTCACACCATCCCCACTGTTGTTCATAAATGTATAGGGACGTACAGTCATGAGGGATAGTCCATCAACTTCACCCTCGCGAATCCCATACTGGGACTTCCTACGTTCCCCTCCAAATGTTCCGCGCGATTCGAGTGCTACCAGGACAAGCCAGGCAACATTATGTCGGGTCTGTGCGTATTTCGTACCGTAGTTGCCAAGTCCCACAATGCGATTGATCCCTTCACTGCGCATCATGGGTCATGAGCTCCTCAATCTGTTGTCCAGGAAGACATGCCCGAGTGAGCGTAGTCATCATTGATGCCTCTTCGGGAGTTGCATGATCATATCCCAGGCAATGGAGAAAACCATGCACGACCAAGAGACGGAGCTCCTCCACCGGATGCTCGCCTCCCTGGGCACGTACCCGATCAAGGGATACAGCAATGTCACCAATCTGCCGATCAACTCCATAGGGAAAGGCGAGCACATCAGTCGGTCCAGGTGTATTCCGGTACTGTTCATTGAGTTGAGCCATGACATCATCAGTCGTGCAGCGTACTGTCACACTTGACATATCAGGGCATGACATCACTTCTCCGGCACCACGAAGGGTAAACCGTATGAGTGCACGTCTGATCAACTTCCGATCGTCCGGAGACACTCCATCATCAATGATGATGTTGACTCTCATGACCTTTGCTAAGCAACGTTCGTCTTCTGACGCCGTTTCCGTGCTGCCAGCAACTTCCGCTTCCGCTTGACAGAAGGCTTTTCGTAGTATTCGCGACGACGAAGCTCTGACAAGATTCCATTCTGCTTCACCTTCTTGCTGAAGCGACGCATAATGCTCTCGAAGGGCTCCCCTTCACGGGCTCGTACTTCCGCCACGAAACATTCACCTCCTTTCTAGGAATGCGCCCACTCTCCTATGGTGGGGCTCCCACGTTCATCAATTGTACTTCTTTCCGGATAGGACTTCATGCACCGGCTGCTCGGCTCACTGTCCCTTCAATGCCACAGGCTGATTCAACCACTGCAAGTGAGCTCGGACGCCGCACACACCCGACACCTTCAACAAACACCTCTACCCACAGTTCACGTCCTCCAACAAGGTGATGTTCAAAAAACCGTGCCCTGCTTGAGGGACAAGCTTCAAGAAAGTGGAGGACAGCCTGCTCTGAGAGATACTCGAGAGGCAGAGGTGAGTGCGGTGTCTCTTCAAGGATGACGACTGGTCCCTGAATGCCTCGATGGATGCGAAGCTCGTACTCGCCAATCAGGGTATTGTCAAACAATACTTGGTGAGCAGATGAGTGCAACTCTTGAGGAATTCTTCCTGCCACTCTTGCCCCCCTTTGCGTACTGATGAGATGTCTTCATACAAAATATTCCCATGCAACCACACGATGTGGTCACACGGGAATATTCAATGACAGATGTTAGCTGACAGGATGATACGAACGATCAATGCGCACTGTCAGTGCAGACATCAGATCGCTGTAAAACCCTTCTCCCTCTGAAGGAAGAAGATCCACATCCTCAGGAAGCTCACTTCTCCAGGGAAGCATCACATTGAAAGCGATCTCCTGGATCTCCCACAGAATGTCCATAATGTCAGTAATCTTTACATGCTTGCGTGCAAGCACTTCTCGTACTGCCTGGGTTGCTTCGTCATTGCCAGTCCGCGCAATCGCCTTCTGTGCAAAGGTAAAAATGCGTGTTGCCCGTGCCTCAATTTCAGGATTTACTTCCTTAAGGCCCTGAAGGTGTGCTTCTTCGCATTCCTCAATGACCTTGTCGACCCGTTCAACTAGCCGACGGAGACGTGTACGCTCAACCATATCAACGCAGTGCTGACGGCGTGATGCATGGACTTCGGCTGTTGCTCTTTCAATAAGCACTTGAACTCCTCCTTAACCAGGAAAACCCTCTCTCAATTGATATCAACGCTGTAACACAACGATCCGTTACGGATACCGTTGAGTTCAACTCTACAGTCTCTTGTTATTGACATCAACAGCACAAATGATGTCAGATTGATGCATGAATCGCATCAATCTCGACTGGATCGGCACTTTTCTTGAAGTAGCCCGATATGAGCACATAGGTCGGGCTGCCGATGCACTCCAGTCTGATCAATCAACTATATCACGGAAGATTGCCCGACTTGAGGAGGAGCTTGGCTTTCCACTATTTGAGCGGGTTGGGCGGCAGGTACGCCTCTCCGTGGCCGGTCGAAGGTTTGCAACACGCGTGGAACGTATACTTCATGATCTCCAGGATGCCATTGATGATGCAGAATCTGCCACTTCTGAAGACAGAGGCGAAGTCCATGTCGCCTTTCTTCACACGATTGGTGCCACATGGCTGCCAGGGCAGCTTGCACCTTTTCACCGTGCCCATCCCTCAGTCCGATTCACTCTCACTGAAGTGACTGCTCATGAAGTGGTCCGTGGCATTCTGGCAGGAGATTATGATCTCGGAATTCTCGGACCACCTCCCAGGGGTAATGCAGATCTCCGGTCCGCAGTGCTGTTCACAGAACGTATTGCAGTTGTCGTTCCCCGGGGACATGAACTTGCCTCGCACAAGCGGTGCTCTCTTCGTGATTTGCAGAACGAAGCCCTGGTTCTCACACGATCAAGCAGTGGACTCAGGGGAATTGTTGATGAAGCATTTTCAGGACGAGGCATTGAGAAACATGTTGCATATGAAGGAGATGACTTCTCCATCATTCAGGGACTTGTTGAGTCAGGACTTGGCATATCCCTCCTCCCCACTCCTCTTCCGAACTCCTCAAGCAGAGTCACAGTTGTTGAACTTGTGGATCCAGTACTTGAGAGGACTGTAGTTGTCTGCTGGGATCGGAGACGAACCCTTCCGCCTGCAGTAGCAAGCTTCCTTACACATCTAACCCACGAACACCCATAGTCTCCCCCCAACTCCTCGCGATGGTACTGTTAAAGGATGCTTGACATCGTGCTTGTGATCGTCATCTCTATATGTATTGTCATTGGTGCCATCCTCATTGCGACAGCACCAAAGGTAAAGCGGATAGACATGCGCCGTCACACAGAGCGTAAACGACGGGCTGAGGAAGAGGCTCAACGGATACTTGCACGCACGAGCGAAACGATTGCACTTATTCGCCGTTCTGCCGATGAGGATCTTGTTGCTGAGGAGGAAGCCCTCACTACTCTCAATGCAAGCGTGCATGAATCAGACCGTATTCTGCGCGAGGATCAGCACCGATTCAACCAGCACCGATACGCCTTCAAGCAGCATCGCGCACTTCTTGAAGAACGAGAACACCTCCTAGAAGAACGAAGCAGGGAAATCGAGATTCTTCTGCGGGATCGGGCAAACCTCCCTGAGGATGAGGCGAAATCTCTTGTCCTCAAGTCGCTTGAAGATGAACTCGCAAGCATGCATGCCCACCGTGTGGATCACCTTCTTCGCCAACTTGAGGATCCTGAGCCACTTGCACGAAGAAATATGACAACAGCCATACAGCGTCAGGATCTGTCCCACAGCACAGACCCAATGCGCCCAATTCAAATCGACCTGGCAGAGATCCCCGAAAGTCAACAGGAAAATGTTCGCGCAGCCCTTACTGAAGTGACGGAAGCTACCTCAACAGAGTCAACCCTCGACCCTGAAACTGGCATCATCACTATTCGCGGGATGGATCCTGTTGGACGAGAAGTTGCCCGTCAGGCGTCCCAAGAACTTGCCCGTCGTTCCTACCAAATTGCCCAGGTACCACCTCTGCTCATCAACACACGTACTGAACTTCTGAAATCGATCCGGAGCCGTGGTGAGGAAGTCATGTGGGAGATGGAAATCCCCGGTCGCGAAGAGCTTGCTGAACTCATAGGAACCCTTCATTACCGGTATTCGTATGGCCAGAATGCACTCCTTCACTGCAAGGAAGCGGGATATCTCTGTGGTGTCCTCGCATCTGAACTTGGCCTTGACAGTCAAGATGCACGGCATGCAGGCATGCTCCACGATATTGGCAAAGCTGTTGACCATGATGTCGAAGGCTCCCATGCAGTAATTGGAGCTGAACTCCTTCATCTCCTCGGTGTTCCAGATCACATAACCCATGCTGTTCGTGCACATCACTTCGAGGAAGAGCCATCAACAGATCTTGCCTTCCTCACAATTTGTGCTGATGCGATATCCGCATCCCGCCCCGGAGCACGTCGCGATACCCTCTCCACGTACCTTGCCCGCCTTGACCAGCTCCAGAGCATAGCCACTCGCCACCGTGGTGTGGAACGGGCATATCCGATGCATGCTGGACGCGAAGTCCGCATTATTGTCCATCCCACCAAGGTGAAAGACAGTGATGTGCAGGAACTCAGTACCACAATTGCACGTGAAATCGAATCCGAGATGAACTATCCAGGCATCATCAAGGTCACTGTCATCAGGGAATCGAGTGCAACGGCAACAGCACCTGTTCAAATCACGCCTGTCAGTACGCACGACCATACCCTTGACAGTCACGAAGATCAGCTAGCTGAGCCTTCCAGTGAATTCCACGATAGTACTCCGCATGATTCGCAAACACAGGTTTCTCGACGTACTACGAAGTCAACGAAGCACCGTCACTGATATCCGTTCTTCACGAACGACATGTGCTCGCTCTTGTTACTAATAGTCATTTGCTGAACCATTAGTCGTTTACTACACTTCACGCAGCAGGGGAAAACGTAGTGCTGCGTCACACCGAAGCTTACTCCACAGGAGGAGCACCAATGAACACCCCCCGAACCCCGCGAACACTCCGGTTACGCATCTCCCGACTCAGTTCACTTACTGCGATCATTTTTGTTGGTTCAATGCTTGCAGTGGGAGGAGCCCTTACTGCAAGAGCGCATGTTGTACCATCGAATGGCGTTCTTGCGTCCCAAGTAACAACCCACTATAGCGTTGTTTCCAATGCCCAATCACCTGGAGAGGATAACGGCGGCGGCAATAATGGAAACAATAATGGAGACAATGGCAATCACGGTAATGGCGGTGGTGATAGTGATCATCATTCTCCGTCTCCATCCATTTCTCCGTCTGAGACTGCCTAACCCACACCCACGGAGACTGCCACAGCTACAGCTACAGTAGCTACGTCACCCACGAGTTCTGTCCAGGCAGCTAGCACAACACCTGCTCCTATATCAGTAGTACAGGCTGCTACCACACCGTCAACAGGATCCAACCTTGGAACACCGTTTCTCTTTGCTGGACTTCTCATTTCACTGGGCGCGTACATCATGAGGCTGAGAAGAAAGCTATAGCCCGAGTTATGGCAATACCCCGACCACAGTGAACATTGGACCTGCTGGAACTCCTTTCAGCAGGTCCTCATTGTATTTGGTGTTTCGTTCCGTGACGTATATTGCCTCGTACAGCCAAAGGAAAATCTCTGTTAAGAACAAGGCCCCGGTGCTTGAGCATCCCGGAGCCTTGCTTCGTTCACATTCAAAACGTTAGTGATATTGCATCTCAGCCGATGTGGTGCGGGTTCTCCTTGAGACCAGTCACGATAACTGCACCAGAGATGACAAGTGCAAGAGCAATGATGATTGACCGAAGAACAGCCACGCTCAGGGCTCCCGTTTCTGGGGTTGTTACTGCCCCAAGCACTGCACTTGCTGGCACTGGTCCAGTAGTCACTCCCTGCACACCGCTTGTCGGTGATGGTGGGGGAGCGATGATAACCTGTTCATTTGCAAGATTGCAATTGTCACTGGCAAGTACCTGACCATTGTTCTCCACAAACGCCTGCCAGTCATATGTACCACTTGCATTCACACTTGTTACTTCAGGTGAATTGTATGTACCGTCCCCTGTTACTGGTTGTGTCGGTGATGTGTAGAGAGGGGTCTGGCATGTCGTGTCATTCGCATTGAATAGCTTGAAGAGAATAACTGACCCTTTGGGCACAGTGCCAGAGATTGTTGCTGTGTCCTGCAGCCCAGCCTGACTTGCTGGCTGTGCAGATGTCGTCACTGCAAGTGGCACAACTACTGGTGTTGGTGTTGGTGTTGGTGTTGGTGTTGGTGTTGGTGTTGGTGTAGGCGTAGGTGTAGGCGTAGGTGTAGGCGTTGGCGTTGGTGTAGGCGTAGGCGTAGGCGTAGGTGTAGGCGTAGGTGTAGGTGTAGGTGTAGGTGTAGGCGTAGGCGTAGGTGTTGGTGTAGGTGTTGGTGTAGGTGTTGGTGTAGGCGGAGGTGGAGTCGTGAATGTCACCGTGGACTGGGCGCTGGCTGCAAGGAACTGCTGTGCAAAGACAAGATTTTGCCCCCCAGCAATACCTGTATCGAGCACTCTTCCTTCATTTCCATATACGGTAGCAGTCATCACTGGAGTCTGTGCAGTATTGAGTGGCCATGGGAACACTTGAGCCTGGGTATTGCCATTCGCATCCAGCTGGACAATTCCTGAAAAATCTCCACTCGTATTGAAAGATCCATGCTGTATGGTAAGGCCAA
>JBMFXB010000004.1:0-9755 GCA_049964715.1 Candidatus Dormibacteria bacterium | reverse complement strand
GCTGTATGGTAAGGCCAACAACTTTGTGAGCTGCTGGAGCTCCACTTCCATAAGCTACGTGGACATATGCCTGAACTCCTGCTGGATTGTTGTCGACCTGTGTTGTTGGCTGAAAGTGGATTGTCACATGGACTTCATGTTGTTGTGCCCACCAGGCATCAGCATTCGCATTTGCATCAGCCATGATTTGTTGTGCCCGGGCAACAATGACTGCTGGCACACCCGGAACAGGAAGCCATCCGCGAGCCGCGTACGGTGCGGGATCGAGGCTGTCGTTTGTGAATCCCCATATGGCAAGCTGTACTGCTGAAGCCTCGTAATCGTTACTCAGAGCACCCGGATGGTTTACTACCGGGAAATAATTGTTGACAATGTACTCAACCTGTCGACTGGGGCCCTCTGCTCCTGGAGTAAGAACATCGTTTACGTAATGCTGATCCTCAAGGGAGATGCAGTACGCAGGAACTGACGTACCATCACTCCCATGGAGAAGGAAATTCCCAAGGAGCTTGTACGAAGTACTTCCTGCAGTCTGCCATCCCGTTCCATCCCAAATCTCAAATGCACCAAGACCGCCATTGGTACTTTCGCTGATCCCGTACTGACGTCCACTCCCAGTGAACTGATATGTTGCAGCAAAACTTGGAACAACGAACCAACCAATAAGTGCAACAACAAGAGGAATTACAGCTGCAAGTTGGCGACGTGGTGAGATTTTTCTCGTAAGCTTCGAGAGATCGCTACGAAGATCATGCGCACTGAACAACCCCGTATGCTGACGCGGCTGAATGCGCTTGATTCTCCCGGTCGGTACGTGATGATGTTGGTTATCACCCTGCTGAGTCATGATGCAGTAATCCCTCTTTGAATCACACTGGTTCTCTTCAGGCTCATTGTGGCCAACAGGAGAGGACAGGTGACGGACAGTCTCCAGGTGTTGGAGAAATCGTGACAATCCCGTTGCACTTTATGCGACAGATGCATCGTATTGTGATCCCCCTCACCTCTGGATCCCCAACCCCTCAATTGCAATGATCCCTAAGGATATTGTGCCACAAATGCCAAAATTGACCGCGCAACACCTTGGGGATCCTCATGAAAGATGAGGTGCCCTGCATGGGGAAACTCCTCATAAACGGCATCGGGAATGAGCTGAGCAATGAGTTTTCCATTCACATACGGTTGCACCACATCATCTCTTCCATGAAGTACGAGTGTTGGAATGCGTATTTCAGGAAGATCACTGTACGTATCATGCTCTGCAATCGCTTGGCGCTGGGAAAGAAACGTCCTCCCAGGAACAGGATGTGTTCCCCTGTATGCAACTTCTCGTTCAATGAATCCACTTGCACGCAACTGGAACTCCTCGGAGTAGAGAACAGTACAGGCAATTCGGTAGGCATCCCCAGGATCACGTGCACCTTTCCCCATGAGCCGGTCGAATGCCCACTGTGCAGGTAAAGTCGCATGCTTCCCACCTGGCGTTGTTGCAACAAGAATGAGATGTTGCACATGTTGAGCCATATCAGTGAGTGCAACATGCTGGGCCACCATTCCTCCCATTGATGCACCAAATACCGTTACAGGGCCATCCACAATCTCGTTGATAACAGTATGAACATCACGTGCCAGCCGTTCCATTCCGTACTGTGCATCTGGTACGTCTGACTCCCCGATTCCACGGGGATCGAAAGAAATTACGGGAACAGATGCAGGAAGTGCGGAAATAAGAGGGAGATACACATGTCGTGCTGAACCAAGTCCCGGAATGCACACGATAGGTTCTGCATCAGGTTTCCCCTCCCACACAGAACACGCAAGTGTTATTCGATCATCAGTCATGACCCGCAGGGTACGTGACGGTGCAGCATCATGACAAACGCCGTGTGTAGTATCCAAAGTATGACTTCTACCTCACCTCGAAATCCACGTGATCGCAGACACTTACCGAGGATACACCAGGTCTTTGTCTTCCCATCCCAAGTACACGGAAAGCATGTCACCATTGGCGACACAGATTCCCACCACCTCGTTCACGTCCTTCGACTCGGTGTTGGCGATACCATTCGGATCGTCATCACGACTGAGCAACCCCAGGCCCATTCTGCAACGATTCGTTCATTGTCAGGCTCTCAACTTGTGTGTGAACTCACAGAAAAGCTCCATACCCTATCAAGGCTCGATTCACCGAGACTATCCATTGCGCACGCACTCTTTCAGGACGAATTCGAGGTCTCTCTCCGTGGACTTGCAGAACTTGGTGTAGCGGAAGTCATACCCTTCATCAGTGAACGATCTGTCGTACGCCCTGATCAAGCCCGCCAGGAACGCCGACTTGCACGCTGGCAGGAGATAGTCCGACTTGATGCAGCACTCAGTCACTACCTCACCTACCCAACAGTCACTCCTGTCAGGACTCTTGGGAATCTCCTCGACACCAACGATCCCCACATGATCCGTATCGTTCTCGACCTCGATGACACCATTCCACCACTTGCTGACTTGCTTCCTGATCCTGCAATGTCCATCCTTCTTGTCATTGGCCCCGAGGGAGGCTTTAGTGAGCAGGAACGCGAACACCTCAGCACAGCTGGTTTCAGCGCTGCCCATCTCGGGCCCAATACATTCCGTGCGCAGTATGCTGGGATTGTCAGTGCCACCATTGTGAGGGCTCACTACAACACATTTGCAATTCCACCTGTATGAATAATCCACTTCGCATCAGTATTACGAGCCTTGGCTGCAAGGTGAACTATGCAGAAATGGAGTCGCTTGCAAGCGTTCTTGCTGCATCCGGCTGTGACATTGTTGATGACGATGCACCAGCAGATGTTGTCGTTGTGAATACCTGCACTGTCACTCTGCAGGCGGACGCCACAAGCAGGCAGCGCATCCAGCATCTTCGCCGACAACATCCAGATGGCCACCTCATTGTCACTGGATGCAGTGTTGATGGCAATCCAGGCTTCTACCTCACTGCTCCAACTCCATCGGGTCATCCACTCGATATCGATGCAGTTTTTCCAAACAGTGCAAAGGAAGGGATAGCTTCCTACATTCGTTCCACACTCCTCCAGTCGGAGACGACACGGCTTCCTGATAGTGTTTCCTCCCTTCCTCCCCTCAGGCGTGGACGTGCTTTCATTAAGGTTCAGGATGGATGCCGGCATCGATGTACCTACTGCTCTGTCTGGAGTGCCCGTGGAGCGTCCACGAGCAGATCCATGAATGACATTCTCACGGATGTGAGAGCTGCATCTGTTCGTGGACATCAGGAATGCGTCCTTACAGGAGTGGATCTTGGTTCATACGGAAGGGACAGTGACTCCTCCCTTCCTGAGCTTGTCAAACGTATATGGCAGGAAATTCCAGATATACGTATAAGGCTGAGCAGCATCAATGCAAATGACATCACCCCAGATGTCATTGCACTCAATGCGCATGACCGGTTCTGTCCGCATTGGCACATACCCCTTCAAAGCGGCAGTGATGTCATCCTCAAGGCAATGCACAGAGGATACCGAAGGAACCAGTATCTTCGCGTTGTGGAGAGACTACGTGCACTCCGTCCTGAGACAACAGTGACAACTGACATCATGACTGCTTTTCCTGGCGAGTCAGACGGAGACCACAAGCAGACGTGTGAACTCATTCATGAGGCCCAGTTCCTCAAGGCTCACGTATTCCGCTACTCGCCCCGTCCTGGTACACCAGCAGCACTACTACCAGAGCAGATTCCTGTTCACATTGCGCGAAGGCGCAGCGCAGAACTCCGGCAGCTTGCTGCCATGACAAGTCGTGCAGAGCATGATCGGTTCATAGGTTCGTGTCTGCATCCAACATGGCTCATGCATGACGGACAGGAATGGATTGGAATTGCTGAAACATACCATGAGGTTCGTATCCCCTTCAAAGAGAACCTTGCGATCGGTACAATCAGTCCGGTCACCATTACGCAATCTACAGGCACAGTCCTACTTGGAGCCCCCCTGCAATGACCAATATCTCCTGCATCTTCTGCTCAATCATTGAACATGACCTCCCTGCACGGTTTGCAGGGGAAAATGAAGAATGCATTGCAATTTGGGATCTCAACCCACAGGCGCCCATCCACATCCTTGTTATCCCAAAGGAGCACATCCGCAGCCTTCACGAGATGGAAGCGTCCCATGCAGGCATCCTCCAATCCCTCATCAAGCTCGTCCAACAACTTGCTACAGAACATCACCTTGAAGCTGACGGATATCGGATAGTCTCGAACATTGGGAAGCACGGAGGTCAGACAGTTGACCATCTCCACATCCACCTTCTTGGAGGACGACAGATGAGCTGGCCTCCTGGATGATAGTAATCATTTGAAGACATAGAAAAACGGGGCGATGCCACTGAAATGCTGGCACTGCCCCGTTGCTTGTACTCCAGTCGGTTACGAGCTCTTATTGGCTGCTCCCGAAGTGATGGCCTTTCCATTCACAGTAACGGGCACACGCTTTGGATGAGCCTTCTCCTGCCGTGGAAGCTCCACAGTGAGAATGCCATTCTCAAACGTTGCCTTGACATCGTCCTCACGGACTTCTGAAGGAAGCTGCAAGGTGCGAGCAAACGAACCCCTACGACGCTCACGACGAACGTATTCCCCCTTCTTCTCTTCCTTCTCCTCATGCATCTCACCCTGGATTGTAAGAGTACCGTTGTCGACAGTAATCTCCACATCTTCTGGCTTGAATCCAGGAATCGATGCCTCAACGATGAACTCGGTTTCAGACTGTCGGACATCGACAGGAAGTGTCATAAGGCTTGTGCCGCTTTCAGGCCACCGAACATCACTGCCAAAAACCTGCGTCATGAGTTGATCCATTTGATCCTGGAGTGATGTGAGATCTGTCCACGGGTTCCAGCGTATAAGTGTCATTGTAGTACCTCCCTATTCAGACGATGTTATCTGATGCACTGTGTGTGCACCGATACTTGTACCCACTCCCTTGGAGGAGTGAAACATGGAAACACTACGGTCTGAAAGCGTCCTTCAGATGATCGAAAAACCCTTTTTTCACCTGGGCAGGTTGTCCGGTTCGTCCATCGAGCTGTTCGAAAATTTCACGCTCCTTCGGTGAAATTTTCGTCGGTATGACAATGCGAATAACACAGATCTGGTCTCCTCGCCGACCAGTGCGAACATGGGGAATGCCCATACCCGCAATCTTGATGGTAGAGCCATGCTGTGTACCAGGCTTCACCTCAATCGTATGGGTTCCTGTCACTGTTGGAACAGTAATCTCATCCCCAAGAACTGCCTGTGCAATCGAGATAGGAAGTTCATAGATGACATCCTGCTTTCGTCTTGTGAAATATGCATGAGGTGCAATACGAAATCCAATATACAAATCACCTGCTGGTCCGCCCTTGAGTCCTGCCTCTCCCTCACTAGGTACCCGCACTGTAATGTCTTCATCCACGCCTGCTGGAATATTGACTTCAATCGTCTTCTTCACATCCACACGACCCTGTCCCCGGCATGTGGGACACGGGTTTGGTATGGTCTTGCCCTCACCACGACATGTCGGACATGTTGTGACTGTTGCCATTTGCCCGAAGATGGACTGCACAACGCGTTGCACCTGACCAGAGCCGTGACAATTTGCGCACGTTATGGGGGATGTACCTGGAGCACACCCACTACCTGCACACGTTTCACACGTACCTGCTTTCGGTACTTCAATTGTTCTCGTAGCTCCTTTCACGACCTCTTCGAAGCTCACATCGATATCCATTCGAAGGTCATGCCCCTGCTGGGGGCCAGAGCGGCTTCTGCTCCTTCCTCCTCCAAAGAACATGTCAAAAAGGTCAAAGGCAGAATCAAAGGAGAAGGACCCAAAATCGGGCATCTCAGCACCAGCATGTCCATATGTGTCATAGCGCTGACGCTTCTCCGGATCACTCAGGACAGAGTACGCTTCACCAATTTCCTTGAACTTTTCCTCGGCAGATGTGTCCCCCTGGTTACGGTCCGGGTGGTACTGCATGGCAAGTCTGCGATAGGCCTTCTTGAGTTCCTCCTGGGTCGCTGTCTTTTGGACCCCAAGAACCTCATAGTAATCGCGCTTTGCTGTCGCCATGCCCTCTCTCCTCACTCACACTCAAGTACAGTCTGCATCGTCATGATGCATCATCAGTCGAATCCGTGTTTGAAGTGGAATCACTTCCTACTGCAGGAGAGGCAGCCAGTGCCGGGTATGCCACCCTCACCAGTGCTGGTCGGAGAATGTGGTCCTGGAACCGGTAGCCACGCTGCAGCTCCCCAATGACCATTTCCCTCTCCACTTCGTTGGACTCCTCGCTCATGATCGCTTCATGGAGTGTTGGATCGAACGGCTCTCCCTCGGTTGCAATTGCCTCTATGCCAAGATCATTGAGTCCATCCTCAAATCCCTTCATGACCATTCGCAGCCCTTCAAGAAATGCTGACGGTGTGGAATCATCCTCTGCAGCATGATCAACTGCACGACGAAGGTTATCGAGAACGGGCAGGAGAGCCGTGATGGCATGCTCAATGCCACTTCGCCTCCGTTCATCGAGCTCATGAACGGTCCTGCGCCGGTAATTGTCAAAGTCTGCTGCAAGGCGAACATACTGCTCAGCAAGTGCTCCATGCCCCACCTGTTCTATGAGTCGAGCTGCTGCTGGGGAGAGCTCATTTCCTTCTTCCGCACTGGAAGGATTGTCCTTGGCAGGAGGCATGTGTTCCGCCTGTGTGTCGTCCCTGTGTCGTGCCATACGAATCTCTTACCCAATCTGTTCGTGAATACTCGTTTCCACTCGCTGTGCAACATACCGCACTCGTGTTGCGACTTGAGAATAATACATCCGGGTAGGACCAAGAATCCCGATCGTTCCAAAACGGGAGGAATCTATGCGAAATGATGTAAAAACCAGGCTGCAATGAGTGAGCTGCTCTACCTCATTCTCCCGTCCAATGATTATTCGCACTCCAGGAATCTTCTGTACGTCTCTGTCAATGTCCTCCAGAAGCTTCGCAATGATCTGCTCCTCCTCTAGTACTTCCATGACTTGTCCAAGTTTTGCAATGTCATCAAACTCTGGTTGGCGAAGGAGGTTTCTCACTCCATCATGAATCACCCAGTGACCACGTTCCCCATCGAGATCATGGAGAAAACCCGCAAGTTCTCCCAATACTACAGTCCGAAGTTCCTGACTGGCAGGTTCACCCGAGACTGAATTGACAGGTACGCGGGAAGGAATCTCATGGACACTGAGTCCACGAACGGACCGGGCAAGGTCAAGAGCAAGTTCTGAAAGCATCTCCTGGTCTGCTACAGCAGGAAGCGTTATCAACCGGTCCCTCACGACATTCCCGTCGAGAACAACCAGCAGGAGTGCCTTGCCCGGCTCATCCAGCTCCACCAAGTCAAGGTGCTTGATCCGGGACATGCTTACCTGGGGACAGGCAATAATCCCCACTGCCTCAGTTGCAGTCGCAAGAGCCTCTGCTGCACTCTCGAGCAGCTCATCAAGTGAATGGAGAGAAGGTCGAAACGACCTGTCAATGGATACCTTCACGTCAGGGGGAACCGGCTCCTCCTCCATGATGAAGTTAACGTAATACCTGTATCCCTGATCTGAGGGAACCCGTCCTGATGAGGTATGTGGCTGGATGAGATATCCGTCTTCCACGAGGTTTGCGAGCTCGTTCCGGATTGTTGCAGAGGACCAGGCTGCCAAATGGGAAGCCACAAGCTGTGAACCCACGGGAATATGTGTTCGCGTGTAGTCCACAACAACCGTCTCAAGAATCTGATGCTTTCGGTCATCCAGATGATTGCGAACGTGTCCCCGGCTGATACGAAGCAGATTTTCGTATGGATCACTCATAATTAGCACTCACCCCTTCTAAGTGCTAAATTGTACCACGATCCCCCAAAAAGGCATGGGGATGCTGCACAGCATCAGTCACATCATTCCTGAGAAGCTCAAGAATTTCCACTGCCTTCCAGCGCTCCATGGACATGACAGTATCCTGTGACAACCCAGCGCGAACGAGTTCTGCGATGAGGGCGTCTGGCGGAGGCTGATGTATGCGTACGTGTTCCATTAACGCCATACTGCCCGAACCCTAGAAAAACTTCTAGGCAAGTTTCCAATTGTCACCCATAAGTCGGCAACACTTTTCAAACGCGTTACATCGTTACGCGTTGGCAACAGTGCAGGGTGGATGATCCACAAGCTGTTCAACAATCCCATTGAGAACGAGCAAGCCACGAGATGTCGGCACAACTCTGGCATCCCGATATGCAAGAAGTCCTTGATCAACAAATGGGGCAACAACTGTTGGCTCGAGAAGCTCCATCGACACCCCCTCCGGACAGCGTAGTTGCAGCATGATGAGCTCCATCCACTGCTCCTGCGCAGTAATCCACTCCCACCCACGAAGAGGAATGGTCCTGTTCTTGAGGGCATCGATATATGCACCAATCCCTTCCACATGCCAGAATCTGCATCCCGGACTGTTTTGCGGAGGAGATCCTATGACCTCTGCTCCATCACGTGTGAGGTATCCATGACTTCCCACACCACAAGCAAGGTACGCCCCTCCTTGCCAATACACGAGATTATGGCGGCACCTGTGACCAGGCTTTGCAAAGTTGCTCACTTCATATTGCTCGTATCCAGCAGCAGTCAGCTGCTCCTTCGTTTCCTCTGCCTCACGTGTAAGATCCTCCTCTGATCTGAGCACTACTTCTCCACGGTGAACAGAACCATACAGTGGCGTCGATTCCTCAACGATGAGTTCATAGCATGAGAGGTGATCGAATCCAAGACGAATTGCCTCAGCAAGCGATGCACTCCACACCTCCCGCGAACTCCCCCATACTCCTCCAATGAAGTCACCATTCACGGACTGAAATCCAACCCTTCGAACTGCCTCATATGCTTCTCGTGCCCGATCTGCTGAGTGCACACGTCCAAGCTTCCTCAGCACTGCATCATCGAAACTCTGGATCCCCATGCTGAGACGATTCACTCCACTATCACGCCAGATTGCAGCACGCTCATATGTTGTACTCGATGGATTTGCTTCCATCGTAATTTCTATGTCAGAGGCAAATGCAAATGATGTACGACAGACATCAAGGAGTGTGGATATCTCCTGTGGATCGACGAAACTCGGGGTACCTCCACCAATGAAAATGGAGTCAAGCTCACAGGAGCCCACAGCCCCAGCCCAGAGTGCAATCTCTGTCCTGAGTGCTTCCATGTACTCTTTTGCACGTGCCATTCCACCAATAGCCGTGAAGTCACAATATGCACAACGATGTTCACAAAACGGAATGTGGATGTAGAGCGCACGACATTGCGTGACGCCATTCTCTCGTGAACCCAGCTGAATCGGTGTGTATTCACCAACGAGAGGGAGTGGTGCTGCAAGTGGGAATCTACTTTTTCGCACTTCTCGATACACCTGCTGATCGGGCAAGCAGGCGATACATTCCCGGAACAACAAGATACGTCACTAGATACGACAGGAGTACTGAGACAGCAAAGATCCCGTACACCTCAACCATCGATGGTGTGTGCTTACCAAATAGTTTGCCCGCTCCATCGAGTGCACCCATCTGGAGAATGGTGATCGCTACAGTCGTGACACAACCGACTGCAATCGCATCAATGAAGCGAATGCCAGGGTTTGGTCGCACCATCTGGTTGGTGACGAACATTGCGAGTATTGCTCCAATGAG
>JBMFXB010000003.1:0-115762 GCA_049964715.1 Candidatus Dormibacteria bacterium | reverse complement strand
CGGCTCGTCTGGCCGGTCGCTCAGAACTCATACACCACGTCTCTGGACGCTAACGTTTGTCTGCAAATACCCTCCAGATGACCGGTCTCATGTCGTGTTATCCGAACGATATGCACATATTAATTTAATGCGTTTGGCGGTTTGTTTAAGGACGTACTGTGCCAGAATGCAGATTGGTGGAGTTGAAGTGGACAGCTTTGGATGGATCAACGAGTCGTGCGGACCCGAGTCGAAATTTGGACAGTACATCATGACCGACATCCAAAAACAGGTGAAACTGTTGCCGGATGAAGCGGAAGCAATGAATCAGGCAAAAGATCCAAGCAAAAGAAGAAAATTTTCAGCAAGAGACTCTTTGAGGAAACACATCAAGCAAGGGCAATTAATGCTGCGCCGGTATGCACTCAACACCACTCGGTTGTGACTGATACTCCTAGGCAATCTTGAAATCAGAGTCACCTGGCCTGATTAACCGCTTGGGTTGCCCCCCACCCCCACTACTACCACCTGGGCTGGGTGTCGTACCAAGGAACTTTCCGCTTATATCTGCAGCTGCTGCGTGAATCGAGTTGACGCGATCTGGAGTGTTATAGCCACCAACTCCTGCACTTCCACCTTGCATAAATGCATCCATAGCCATACTGTTAAATGTTTCCGGATCGTTAAGTAACCGGTCAGCAACTTCTGGCTGGAGTTTTGTCGCAACACCGACCGCAAAATCACGAAAATTTCCCAAATTGCTTCCCAGAGCTGACTTTTGCTCCGGGGTCATTGCTTTGAGAGCACTTGTAGCCTGGCCAACCCGTCCTTGCATCACTGAAGGCTCTGTACTTCCAAAAGGTCCACTTCCAAATCGTGATACTCCAGCACCTGCAGCTCTATCCATCAGTCCCATGGCCTTGTTGACAGCTGAGGGCTTTCCACCTGCTGCAGCAACCTGTGCTGCTGACTTAACGCCTGCCATACGGCCGACAATTGAGATGTCGTTGGCTGCAGATGGAAGTGCCATGACTGCACCAGCAGCAGCTGTGATTGCACCCATTGCTGAGCCATGTGAATATCCCGACCACACAAGCTTGTTGATCATCTTGCCAATGAACCAGAAAGCCCCAAGTATCATCAATACTGAAATTATCGGACCAAGAAAAGGTATGGTCACCAGTGCATGAATATCAAAGCCAAGAGTTAAACCCAATGTACCCCAGATAATAATGGGCATTATGGTTACTCCCAGGAACAGCTCGAGCCACCACTGAACAAATTTGTTCTTTTGGTCATACACTGCAATGGCAACGCAGACCGGCGCAGTTGCAATGCAGAAAATCATCATGACTATCCTGCCAATCCATAGGAAAATCACGTAAATAATTCCAATCAATGCTGCAATACCTGCCACTATCCCAAGAAACAGCAGGAATGGTCCAGCAGTCAAAACTCCTGTTACTGCCGTGATCAAGAGGTTTGCAATACCACCAAATACACCACCAGGAACATTCTTCGTTCCACCAATCGCAAATGACATAACAAGTTGTGGCGAAACAGTTGCAACACCATTGATGATCCAAACAATACCTTGGTAGAGGACCCCACCGGCTGTGATTGCGAGCGTTGCAATGCCAAATCTGACAATTACATCAACGAGCATCGTCATGCCATCCTGCCGGGGGTCAAACATCGCACGCAGCATTCTTGCTCCACCAGCACATGCTGCTACGACAATTCCCACTGGAGCCAAGACGTTGTACATTGTCGCTGCACCTGGAGGGACAGTACCAACAAACAGGGTTGAACCTGCCTTTGCTATGTTCTCAAAATCCCCTTTAATCCAATCGCCAATGATTTTAAAAATCCATGTGATTGGATTGAACGTGTTAAGAAACCATGAAAGAACGCTCTTGGCTGCATCGGCTATACACCCCGCAGGATTCAAAAGCGAACATCCAGCCACAATAAAATGAATCATGGAAGAGCTCAGGAGGTGTGCAATATCGTTCATGATGTATCAACTATCGAGTACGCAAGCGGACATAAGGCGGACAGTAAACGGCTCGTTACATCTTCGTAATGGTTCCGCTTGAGCGTGGGTGCGCCCATATAGCACTATCCCATGTGAACAATCATATACGACACTTGCCGGGCTGTTTAGATCACACTTTCTTGCCATACATGGTAAGTGCATTTCCGATTCAATTCGGTTTGAATCACATGCGTTCATGAGCTTCCCCCTGGGAAACCTTTGTCATAGGAGGCTGGCTGAACGACATTTGCAGGAACACTGACATGAACTGACAAGGAAGGTGAAAGTGTGAATGATCCAATAAGAGGTCCTTGAACGATCCCCCCCAATACCATTTGTTCCATGCATGCTGAAGATTGACTTGAACTGCTTTCGCCACTTGTCCTGGTAACTGTCCACCCCAGTAGAGCAAATGTATTGTCATATTGAATGACTGCAGATCCTGCTCCTGTATTTGATCCAGTCAAAGCAAACTGCAAAGTATGCTTAGTCCCATTCGACCACTGAAATTGGTTGTCTTTCTGGGGAGTTGCGAAACTGGATTGAAGGCACTCTGCAAGCACTTTTGATGTACTTAACCCTCCAATGGACCCAGTCATTCCCGGACCAAGATAGAGCCAATTCAGGGCACTCTGTACTGATTCATGCATGCCAAACATGGCAAACAACTGCTGTCCTTGGACATACAAGTTTCCCTTATACACGAGAATATTTCCACTCTCATTACCTATCTCAATAGAACCTTGGAGATCCCCTTTGCCGTCAGCGACAACATTGAATGACAAAGGACCTTGAGCTTCTGTTCCTTTAAATGAAACTTCATATCCATTCCACCTTTGCAGGTTGGTCAATGCTTGATAAAAAGCACCTCCTTCGGACATGTATACAACCTTCGTGCTTTTTCCATGTTGCGAATGTACCCCAGCAACATTATGGGAAACACCAGTTCCACAACCTGCCAGAAGTATTGCAAGAGAAACGGCAACAACAACTTCCTTCCATACGGTTTCCATACTCATTGACAATTCCATACCTGCATTCGTGTTGCTTTTACGGAAAACTCATAAAGCTCCACAGAGCCCCATCACCTGGTAGATAGTACCCACCTCCGCCACCGGAAATGAGCTGGCGCTGTACGGTATTTTGTGGTGGGCCACCACTTCCAAAATCACCATTTACTGTCATGAAAGAGCCATCTGGATTGACCTGGGTCACAATGCTCACATGCGTTCCAGTACCAGGGCCCCATAGTGCCAGTTCACCAGGCTTTGGCGTATTGGTAAGAAGATTGTGGCTCTGCCCCCATGCATAGAGGGATGCAACGCCAGGAATATCCGGGATCTGCGCACCCGATTTCCAGTACACCCAGGTTGCGAAATCTGCACACCACCACTCATCACAATTGCTCCATGGCTGTCCATTGACTCCCTGGGTACAGAAGTTTGTGATGTGCCACACCTGGTCTGCAGCCATATTTGCAATCTGGAGCACACTTGAGACTCCACTTCCCCCGATGGACATGACTTCCTCAACAAGAGAAACATGGTTACTTATTGTGCTTGTATTAGGTTGAGTTTGATCAGTGCTATAAAATGCTGTCAACAATGTAGACGGATCGCTAGCTGGCCACGTGGCGCCATTGGCATCCGTATTCAGAGTCTTGACAACAAATGCAAAAATTGCTGCAGCATTTGTCGCATCATTTGGATTTGCAATTCCTGCAGACTGCCATGCTTGTTTACTCATAAGGACAATGCCTTCATAACTTGAACCAAGTGAGGTCCCTGCAGCCTGCTGGGCATACTGTGCTGCACTTTGCAGATATTGAGCATACGAATTGTTGTAACTTCCACTACTGCAACCCACTCCGCTGTAGGTCTCCCATGCACACCAGCTAGTGCCACCATTTGACTTTGTGAATGCTGCTTGGGCATTGTAAACTGGATCCGTCTGCAACTGAGGGAAATTGTACTGAGGGCTGTCACAAATCTGCCACATTCCCTGCGGTGTGTCATACCATGAGTTCCCTGGTGTGCACTGAGCACCCCCCGCTTCATTCTTCCACCCAGTCTCCGCTCCTGCAATGGCAATGGCAATTACGAGAGACTGACCACTGAAGCCTGCCTGGGCTGCTGCCTGGGCTGCTGCCAGCTCACCCTGGCCGCCGCCACCTGCACTAGGGAGTGTTGTTGATGTCACTGTTCCCCACTGTGAATCTGCCCATGCCATTGACAGCAGTAAAATTGCCTGATTGTTCTTTATGAAAGAGGGGCAATTTGCACTCGTGACTGATCCACCATCTATGCCAAGGGCTGTAGCCACACCATTGATAATCTCCATATACTGTGCAGGATTTCCGGAAGGACTGGTTACAGTGGAACAGATGTCAGGCATTGGAGGATAACTTGACATTGCGTTCTGTGCTGCATCAGCTGACTGCACACCTCCAGCAATCGATGCAAGCAAAAGGAATACGAACAACAAAGGTAGGACAGACAGCCCCAATCCGCATCCACCACAGCCAAGAATGATTTTCTTACCTGTATTGTTGTTTTTCTTCTTCCCTCCGCCGAGAAGGTCTTTTGCAGCATTTGCAGCCTTCAGCCCCTTCGATGCTGCTGCTGCTGCTACTGGTAGTGGCATCTTCTTCTCAACCCCCGATCCCCATTACTTTCACACTTGTCACGCTGCAGGAGTCGAGGAAGTCTGTCCTCGACTTGCCTGACTCGTATCCGCAAGGGCCATGATTGCTGGCCCAGGGATAACATGAACGACTGTTCGCTCTCCCGATGACAGCAAAACTCCACGCCCTCTGACAATAGGGCTGATGGCTCCCACCTCATCGTCATGAAGGGAGAACACTTCCTTGACCTGATCAACATTTGATTCTTCTGTGCCAAGAATGAGTTTTGTTGCTGCTGTCGCAGCGAGAGTTCGGCCCAGCTGCGTGGATACAAAGTCATCAATCTGCTGGGAACACATCCAGACACCTGCTCCATACTTTCGTGCCTGGCGAACGAGCTGGCCAAGTACCTCACCAGCATCAGGGTCGGAAGTGACACGGTGCGCCTCATCAACAACGACAATAAGACGTCCATCACGCCTGTCCAGAGCGGAAAGTATGCTGGTGAGTATGACTGCAAGAGCCGGTGTCAAATCCGCACCATACGTGAGCGCAAAGATCTTGAGTCCAATTGCGATAGGCTGCCTTCCAACAGAAAATGTCGAGGGTCGATCGAAAACTTGTGCCCTATTGCCCTGAGTGAACCGTATGAGACGAGCAGAGATAATGCGAATTCGCTCAGCTTCCCGCTCTGTCAGTGTTCTTTTCACGGACTCAGTCTGGAGATACTCGATAAGGTTGTGCATGACTGGTTCAGATCCGGGATGCTCAAGAATCCACGACCTGTAGAATTCTGTAAGTTCTGAATGGATCCACCCCTGGTCCTCGTCAGGCAGCCGTCTGATTGGACGACCATCTTTTACCCCTTTTTCATCACCAGCCATGACAGAGAGGATAGGAAGGATGAGGCTTGCAGCCGCATCCGGGGTCTGGTACATACCGGCCTCAAGAGGATTAATGGCTTCCTCGCCAAGTTCGAAGTACCTGCCACCCACAGCTGTGATGACATGCCTGTACTCCGAGTCAGGGTCTATGACTACTGCAGATACGCCTTCCATGACATGTCGAATGAGAAGCGTTTTCGTTGTTACACTCTTTCCAGCACCAGAACTACCGACGATAACAACGTTATGATTTGGTGCATTCCAGACAGAGAAATATGCTGGAGCGCCTGTCATGGCATTTATGCCAACAAGCGGAGCTGTGATATCCGAGAACGGCGTTCCAAGTGCAGGCAGCATGCGAAGTGCCACACCATCTGATGTAAGCATGAGACTCCGTCCTAGTGGAACCCAACCAGGAGCAACAGAAAGGACGGGCAGGAAACCAGGGGAGGTCACTTGTGTTACCTGGAATCCTGCCCCTGAAAGAACACCAACAAGGCGCTCGAGTGCATCGTGCGCCTTGTCCCGTTCACCATGATGCAGATCAATGGAAAGAGCAATGCGAACTGGCTTGATCGTTCGCTGCGCAAGTCCAGCAAGAACATCTGCAGTATCCTGCATTGCAACCTGTGCTTCAATTGCACTCGATGACTGCTGTGCAGCATAGGTAAGCATCGAATTCTTTCTGTGAAGTACTCTTTGCGCATGGGCAACATCGACTGGATAGATGTGGAGACTCACAAAACCCTTGTTTGTTGCTCGCATCAGTGCATCCACAACAATTCCCAACTCCACTGTCGGCGGGAGTTTCGTCATGGTCATAACAACGTGGTACTGGTCACCAATGTGTGTGACTCCATCAGCCATGGCTGCACGGGGAGCATTGAGAATCGTATTCTCTGTTAGGCGCAGCATTTCATGCCGGTCTGGACGATTTATCGAGAGGGAAAATCCTTCAGCCAGACGTACTGCTGACTCCAGCACATGCTCGGCATCCTGTCTTGAGGTATCGGAATGACGGGATAGTTTCGAAATTTTACTGAGATGAGGTATGCCGTCATCTACTGAAGTCTTGGGAGCAAAGATCACATAGTGCCGTAACCCAAGTGACTGATTCGCAATGTTCACAGCAAGCTCTTGCTCCATCTCCCTGAGTGGAGTCCTTGGCCATACCTCAACACGCTTTGCGTATGCCTCAAATGCCTTCTGGTCATCAAAATGATCAACTACTGTGAGAAATTGCACTGGACACTCACATGCCATGAGCCACTGCATCACCTGATCACACCAGTTGCCGTAGCTTTCAGAGGATAGGGAAACTGGAGGTCCCTCGAGTTGAAGCACTGCACGATGGCCACCAGGATCGAGATTGAACAGACCATCTGCTACGTAGCTGAAGTGAGGGACACCACCGTACACATTGAATATGCGCAGGTATTTGTTCTTGCTGTAGAACGCATTCTTTTGGTCAGTAACATGCAATGCACTACCAACGATTCTCACTTTGCTTCGCTTGCTTGCGTTTTCGACTATGAGATTTGGCAATACATGGTGCGATCTCCTGTATATCAGCCAAGTCCCCACCCATATTCCCTCACGTGTTGGCACACCAACTGTCATTGCAAAGAGCAGAAGAAAGGCATCCACCGTGAGTTTTGCCATTGGTGGTGCCCAGTTAAACAAGGATGTAAATGAAAGGAACACCAGAGGAAACACAATCGCAGCCAGGATCATGGATCGCATGGGAAATTCCATCGATCCAATATTGAATCTGACCGTGGAGTCGACCGATAGGGGTACTCGTATGACTCTGTTCATGTCTGGTGCTACTCAATCCATTGTGGGTAGATGGAGTGGACCAGGTCAGCTATTCCGATATAACAGAGCTACAGCCCAGTCGTTTCCACCCATCACTCTCTCTTCGTTGACCACTTGCGTGGCCTTCAACTGTTCATGTTCATTCCAATCACAGACCAACCAAGCCTCGCCGAAGCGGGAACCCTGGCTGCTGTTCTTGAGCCCGGACACTGGTCAGTGTCCGGGACTCTTTTCAACCCTGATATGATTCAGGGAAGTTTTGCAAGTGTCTTGATGAGCTGGATAACAAGGATCGCGCCACCACCCTTGACGAGAATCTCGACGAGGAAACCACCTGCACTTTCCTGATGGTTCATCAGCTTGTGGATGCCTGACATGGCAACTGCAAGCGGAATAAGAAACTGCATACCTGTAAGAAGTGGTGATGCAATCTGAGAAGCAATGCTCGAAGAAATGTCTGCGAGAAACATGGGGTTGACCTCCTTACGGACCTTTTTTATTTCGGAGTTGTTGGTGTTTTGATCTCCGTAGCCTCACTGTATGGAAACCGAACGGACATCCTACGGACAGTTTTTCTACTGCACATGTTCCTTGTCTACTGTATATGCACTCTCCCAAGCTGAGTAGGTATGAGAGACAAATTCATCTCTGCTAACCTACACACTACTGTACTGGAATGCAAATCCATCACTCCGTCATGTCACATAATCGTTGGATTCCTGTGAGGAGATCTGCACATACCCGCGTCAATACGGAAAGAAAGCGCATCTCACTGTCGCAACACTGTAACACTTCGTTCATGGGCGGACAATCCAGTAACCCGCGAGTACAATTGGAATCGAACACGGACACAACCCCGCCATGTTCTCCATATCACATTTACACGATTATCGATACACATCTGCGTGCTGCGGCACTGGAGAACACCACACCATGACTGAAGAATCCCTCACAGAACTCGGCATGATGGTTCCAGATACCATGAGAACCCTGCTTGCCATCTCTGCGAATGGCGAGATAGCTGTATCCATTCGGGATATGGTCGACAGGTCGTACCTCGTTGTACGTGATGTTCGCTCCCACGAAGCAGAAGAAGGATTTCACGCATCACTTCCCTGGCCCTGGATGGTCGTAGGTACAACGCCAACGATCTCCCCTACTGTGCAGCGGCTCCTCAGCCACAACCCCGTACTCATTGCATGGTATGGTTCCGAACTCCCAGATGGTCTTCCTGCACATGCAGTTGCTCTATCGACATTCAGGGAGTTGATTGCCTATATCAATGATCGCCTCGATGCTCAGATTGCAGGCATGCACCTCGCCATTGGTCTTGGAGTTGAGCTACCTGATGGTCAGCTTGCACGCTCAGCTGAACTACAAGCACTCCTCTCCCTTGCACCTGCTGCATTTGATATCCCAATGACAGCATTTCGTTCAGCCCAGCGAATTCTTCTCGCACATCACATTGATGCGTCTGTAAACCGTGATCCCGATACGGGGCATGTTAGCCTCATAGCTCGGGCAGGAGTAGAGGTATGAGAGCAAACCCAGAAGTCCTCATTCTTGAAGACGATCCAGAAAAGTTGGAAGATCTCCGCCAGGAGTTCATCCGGAAACGGTTCCATCCACTGACAGCCAGAAGTGCATCCCGTGCTATTTCACTTCTTAAGAACAACCTTGAAAGCAGCAGACCAATTCTTGCTGTTGTTGACTGGGACCTCAGCAAGGCGCCTGACAATCTCAGCACTACCTCGGATCTCTTGACGTTCATTGCTCATGAACTCTCAGACTGTCTTGTCATCGTGTACTCCGCAAATGTCGACTCATTCCGTGTCCGAAGTGAGATTCATCGTTCCCATCCCCGTGCCTGGCTCCATGACAAGCGTGAAGGTGATGCATCGCTTATTGAGCGTATCGATCGCATGCTGGAGCAGACAGTTGAGGATCTCAAGGTGAAGGATGGCTCAGTTGTCATCCACACCCCAACGAATGATGAACACCACCATCGTGAGGCTGTACGTCTTGTCGTACACTATCCCGAGATCGTGACCTTCCATTCCGACAGTGCGACGAAAGCGGTACGTCGCTTTGGTGATTGGCTTGCAAAGCACGACTCGCGCGTCACTCTCATCAGTCATGGGAATCGCAAGTACCGCTTGACGGTTATGCAGTGAATCTCACCATTACGGATCTCTCCGAACTTCCTCTTCCAGCTGCAGTCTTTGATGACGAAGATGGAATCATTGCCAAGACTCCTGAATGGACTGGCGCCACGACTGGTGCCATTGCGTTTCCTGTGCGGCGGAATCGTCTCGTCATCGCCACAGGAAGCTTCCATCCTCAATGCGAAACCATTCTTGCCAAGCTTCTCGATGCAATAGACAATGCATCGCTGTTTGTTTCTGGTGAACAGCGTCTGCGTGTGAGTATGCTCGCAGCTTCACTTCGTATTGTCGCTGGGAGACAAGTACTTACGAAAGGGACGAGCCATGATGTGATGGAGTATGCAAAAGCAGGAATCAGTGCACGAACAAGTCTCGCTGTAACCATCGATCCTGGTTCAAACACACCCATTGCTGCACCTGAAGTCATTGCACTAGTTCTTGTACAGTTCGCTTCCAATGCAGAGAGACATGCGCAGGCCACTGAAGTCTTCCTAACGCAGTCCCAGCACACCTTCTCTGTCCTCTGGAAGGGCGCACTTGGTGCAAAGGAATTTACCATCTCACGACAACGAAGTGGACGTGAACGGTGGGGCTTGGGCTTTGCCCGGATTGCAGCAGATACCCTTGGCGGAATTGTGTATCCACCCTATGATCGTGAGGATGGTTTTGTCGTCTCAACACTTGAACTTGGACTTGAGCAACTCGCACTCCCAATTGCTGCCATCCGGCAGGGCCATATCGTGAAAGCATCTCGTGCATGGGATGAAGAGACAAACATGCTTCCTGGATACGATGTGAATATCGAGCCAAAACTTCTCGCATGTGTCAGAGCTGCATACATGAAACAGGGAGACATTGCAGTTACTGATGGATGGTGGTCCCGTTCTGCAGGTGATCTCGTCTGGATTGCAATCCCCCCAGATGACATCCTTGACCGAGCCCGTGACGTACTTCAGGGCATTGCCCATGAACGTGCTCTGTGGGATGGAATTCCCGAGCCTGCACGATCCCGTGTCTTTGCTCTCGACAGTCTCCTGGATGCTCTTCTGGGACACCCACTACCTCGGGTAAGTGGTGAAGTGTGGAACAAGCACATACGTGAACTGGGGACAGCATTCGGACTCACCATGGAGATTCCAGAATTTCCAGGGATGGGTGCAGTGGATCCACGCATTGTTGCATTTCTTGCTTCTGAGTTCGGAGAAAAGTTCGAAATCGAAGGTGAAAATCTCTATCTACATGTCCGTCAGGACATGCTAAGTGATCCATTTGTCCAGGTTTTCCTTGAACCCAACGATAATGCACTCCGCCTGAGTTAGCGACAGTTCGCACACAATAAAGTGGAACGGCTACCGTGAAGCAGCAGTAAGCAGCTGAGGCAATGTGCTTACTGGCACGCTGTTCTGGTAGACAATGTTTCCATTAGGCGCAATGAGAAAGTACTCGTCTGGTGTTCCGGATGGATCGTAGGCAAAAGTGAGTTTTTTCGATGCCATACCCCAAGTCCAACCAGGACGGTTTATGCTTGCACCTGCTGCTTCGCTTCCAAAACTCTTCAACTGTTCACTGCCCTGTTTTCCATTTGGAAATGCGCCGTACAGTCCAAGAGTCACCACATGCACACCGTCATCCCTCAATTGTCGAAAGTGCTGGGCAACTGCAGGAATGCTCGAAGCACAGCCTGCACATCCCCCGGCAACGAACCACACCAGTGTCTTGCGTCCACCTATGTACGATGCAAGATTTGCAGTGTGGCCTGAGGATGTCATGAACTGCCCAACAGGAGCTTCCCTCCCGACAGCAGCAGTAATCGCAACTGCCCTGAATGCCGATGACCCACGCTCCACGAGAAATATGCGAAATGCCACGAGTCCGATGACCACGGCAACGAGGAGCGCAAGCACTTTCAGACGATGGCGCTTCAATACTGAAATGTGTGGTGAGTCAATGCTGCTGATCATCAAAGCTTAGATGCCTCCGCAAGAATGTTCGACATTGTTGAGGACGGGGATCCATTGACGTACGTGATACGTCCTTGTGCATTGAGGAGATAGTAGATGTCAAGGTAGCTTCCTGGATCATACTCCCGGGTCAACGCGGACGAAGACGTTGCGAATATCCAATCCGGGTTGCTGTACTCAGCACCAGCGAGCTGGTATCCGAACGAGGAGATGCTCGGGCCAGCCTGGCCGAGGTCCCTATATAGCTCGACTTCCACAACTCGGACACCATCAGCTTGAAGCCGTGAGATATTCTGGGCCATTGTCTGCGTACCTGCCTGACACGATGAACACCACGTCGACACGAACCACAGTAGCGTCGGCTTTCCTCGAAATGACGCTACTCTGAGTTTCTGTCCTGAGGTAGTCATCAACGTTCCATTTGGGGCAACAAGACCAACAGCTTGTGAAGAACCCATCCGTACTCCAGTAGTTGACGTTAATGACGTCGACCTGAGGTGAAGACCGAGAACCACACCCAGAATGAGGACGCAGATGCCAGTTGCAATACCTGCGATCCAAAGGCGGCGCGCACGTTCTTTTCTTGCTTGCCACTTATTGTTTCGGGCATGCTGGGCAGTGTTGCGCTGAGCATTGCGCTGATTCATCGGGAAGCTCCTGTTGTAGCTGAAAGCGTCTCATCGGGAGTACCCGACATGGATGTCGTGGTGTTAATGTCGCATCCATCCATGAGACACGTGGCCTTTGCCATACGATGGATGCTCCACCATGCACTCAACACTATGAGGGCAATGCTTCCCACGAAGAACTGCGTTTGGTGCGTAGCGAAAAAATGCTGGAAGATACCCGTTGTGCCGTAAATACCTATTGTCGAAAAACCGACGAATGCAAGAAGGGTAGGAATGATAGGCGTACAGCAGAGAAGACTTGGAAGGACACTTCCAATAAACGCAAGACCACCAACTGCGCCTATACGAGTTCTCACGGCAGCAACTCGTCGCACGGCATAAACCTGCAATATGACTACGGCTGCAATACCGAACCCGAGTACAATACTCCAGGCAATGAGCCCCGCATCGAGATACTGCCAGTTGTCAAACGAAACCCGTTCTGTGTAATCGAAGGGAAGCAGCAGGGTATACACGAAAGCAGTGACACAACCCGTTACGAGGAACACTATCTGGCTGACATGGTCCCGTGCGATGTCCCCAAGCAGGGACAGCCAAGATGGGGGCATTGCAGCTGCAACCCGGATATGGCTATCAGAATGCCCAGGTTTGCGCGATGCAGATGAAGTACTGGTGTGATTCATGGCCTGTCGACATCCTTTTGTTGGGTAGTCGTCGTTGCATGGACAGGTGGTGAGCAGCAGTCAACCTTGCTCCTCATGGACCTTCTAATGAGAAACACTGCAACAGTACCGACCACAACAATACCTACTCCAAGAAGCACGCCCTTAATAAGTATGCTTGCAGCTGCGAGTGCTGCCACGAGGTACGGCAGTCCGCAACACACCACCATGGGAATGGCGAGTAGCCATGGGGTCCAGCCAGCGCCAGACGGCTCCTTTTGACTCCCGGGTGATATTGGTGAAACATTGTACTGGTTCATGATGCACAACACGATAATGCTGCAACGTCCCGGGTGAATGACTGGGCAGTAAGCTTGATGGCTTCAGCCATGGTGAGGTATGGAGTCCAGGTAGTAGCGAGCTGCTCAACTGTCATGCCACACTCCAGGGCGTAGATGGCAGCAAGGATCGCATCCCCTGCACCGTCAGCGAGCAAGTGCACGCCAAGCACGCGACCCGACTCGCGCTCTGCAACGATCTTGGCGACGCCTCGGGTATCCCGATTGACGATGGCTCTGGGAACCTGTGCAAGAGGAAGAACCCGGCACTCACAGACGAGTCCCGCATGATTTGCCTCCTCATCAGTCATGCCCACTGATGCAACAGCTGGTGAAGTGAACGTCACCCGTGGGAGTGTGCGGTAGTCAATGTGGCGATGCGCCCCAGCTATCGCATTGTCAGCAACAATACTGCCGTGTTTACCTGCGACGTATACGAACTGGGGATGACCAGTGACGTCACCTGCTGCATATATGCGTGGGTTGGTCGTGCGAAGCTCGTCTGTGACGACAACTTCTCCACGTAATCCCACTTCGACTCCAACAGTGTCGAGTCCAAGGTCAGAGGTATTGGGCCGACGACCAGTTGCCACGAGAATGACTTCTCCACGAAACTCTTCCTGACCTGAGGAAGTTTTCACAGTAACCACGATGTCTCCATTCTCACGCGCGACCTTCCCAACAGTTGCTCCAGCCCTCACAGTGATTCCTTCAGAACTCAGGATGTCAGTTAGTGCCTCGGAAATCTCAGGTTCCTCGAAGGGTGCGATACGTGGAAGTGCCTCGACGATGGTGACACCTGAGCCGAGCCGGGCAAAGAGTTGTCCCTGTTCCAGGCCAACAGCATTGCCCCCAATGACGATGAGTGACCCGGGTAAATGATCCAGTTCCATTGCCGTTGTCGACGTGAGGTATCCAACACCTTCGAGACCTGGAATTGGTGGCACCCAGGGTGAGGCTCCGGTTGCAATGACGAAGTAATCAGACTCGATATGTGTTCCGTTCACCTCAACAGCTGGTCCGGTAACAAATCGGGCATGACCGTAAAGAATGTCAAATCCATACAGACCAGCCAGATCCTCATACTTCTCGTGCCGAAGAGCACCCACAATGTCATTCTTTCCGTTCACAAGTGCTGACATGTCCACAGCTCCCGATGTGGTGGCAATGCCTGGAAAGTGCTGGTCGAGAGCAACGTGTCGGGCCTCGGCTGCAGCAAGAAGTGCTTTAGACGGTATGCAGCCAACGTTGACACACGTTCCCCCAACCGTGCCATGTTCAATAATCGCAACCGTAGCATCCTTGCGCCGGGCTTCGATAGCTGTTGCAAAAGCTGCACTGCCAGACCCCACGATGACGAGATCGTAGTGTGGTGTATTAGACATGAGCATACTCCCCTGAAAGATCACTCCACACGTTCATTCCCAGCTCTGCAAAACGTGCAGGATTGGTGCCATCCCCCTGTGGATTGCCAGCCCTGAATTTCCACTCAACAAGGTGCTTCTGTGAGCAGGAGGAGTTGGCCAGAGGATAGACGACGGATCGGGTGTTGTTGCACGTGGTCAGCAGTATCGACCTCCGAAGCTGAGAGGCTGCTGGTTTTACTACATGGCCAATGCACATAGACAGCGTCGCTCCGCAGAGTGCCCACAACATTGTTATCTGCGCATCGGGGTCCCCACAAGAAATTTCTCTATAACACCCCATTCTCAACTCCTTTCGCATTGCCCTGCCTGACCTGTCCCCAATTACATCGAAAAGCCTATGTGACGATGATAAACCTTCCAGTGCGATGGAAAGTCAAGCATGTATGATAGACATATGAGAATTGGGGAAATTGCCAATCATGCAGGAGTGCCTGTCAAGACAATCCGATATTACGAAGAGATCGGGGTTCTCTCTGAACCTGAGCGTTCTCCCTCAGGGTATCGGGACTATGAACCTGATGTGATTGACCGACTTCGATTCATTCGCGCCAGCCAGGCGTTCGGCCTCAGCCTTGGCGAGATCAGGGAGATCGTCGCCTACCGGGACCGTGGTGAGGTACCGTGTGCCTATGTCCTCGAACTGCTCAGACGTCGAAGCCGCGAAATTGACGAGCGCATCGCTGAATTGCAAAAGGCAAGGTCAGTCCTTGAGAGTCTCGTTGCCAATGCTCGAAAGCTCCGTCCAGAGGACTGCTCCTCCTCGAGTGTCTGCCATATCATCCTAAAGTCTGGTGCAATGCCAATACAGTAAGTCCATCCACGTGCGCGACAACCCCAAAAAGAACCAGAGCAGCACTGGATTGATCCCCAAAGCCAAGCCCATTTAATCAGCATCTCGCGTAATTGCTCATCTCCGTTCACCTGGAAAGTACTGCACATTCTCATCGGTTCGTCTATCCCGAATAATGACAGTATCCGAATGCAGCTCTTCTTTTCTTGAACTGAATGGAAAGAGCGTAGATATCCCAAGCAAGGAGTTGACAAAACGGGTGGCGTGGGGAAAACATCTGGTGGAAGTCTTCTGCAGAAATAGTATTTCCGCAAATCAAGTCACATTCCCGGATGTCGGAATTCCCCTTGGCAGACTGCCCCGTATCCAAGAGCCTGCTTAATGGTTAACAAATTGCGCATTAAGCAGTGAAGGACATCCCCTTTGGGGATGTCCTTCATTTCACAAAATGTGTGACCGCTATGCTGCGAGTCCGTGATCCCCACGTTTTGGCACTGCTTGTGAATCCTTGCCGTTTTTCCCAAGAAGCGACGTGATGGACATGATGACTGAAGCAGTCGCACCGCACCGTGACATTGTGGGTGGGGTGTCCTTAGGCGTAGGAAGACTGGTCCGTGGCGACGTTCGCGGCGTGCGGACACCAAGCTCATTCCACAATTGGCTCAGACGATCAGTTTCCCACTTTTCAAAGGCAGCTGGATCTGCATGGAAGCGCTTCCATGCCTCCTGCATCATCCCCACAGAGTCGTTTGCCATCTGGGGTGCTGTCCAAGGACGAATGCCAAGTTTCGTACATGCATCAACAACGCTGCTTGCAAGTGCATCAACGAGGACATCTGGTACCTCAGTGTCGTACTTTGGAGTCTTCTTCTCACCAGTACTTTTGAGGTATTCGTCCCATCGCTTCTGGACATCGTCAGCAGCACTGTTCTGGCCCATTTTCCTCAGAACTGCAACAGCACCTCGTGCACGTGCATCATCTGCAGGATGGGTGACAGCACCACGAAATGCACGAGCTGGATACCCAGAACAGAGACGAATGTGCTGGTAACCAAACACTGCACCAGTGACATACGTGGCAATCATGTCTGACACGAACTCTTTGACCCAGTATTCTTCCCACTGGGAATACAGAGACGGATCGATTGCCTTGCCTGAAGCATCTTTGGTTTCATTGACATACTTGCCAAGCGACTTTAGAAAGTCATTGAGAAAAAGTGACCGATTTTCCTCAAGGAGGATGTGTCCCATCTCATGAATGAGGTCTGGCAGTGCAAGAAGCGACTGATCCTCTCCAGCAGGGACTTCAATGAGATAAAAGCCAATGAAAGTCATATAGCCAGCATCGGAACTTGTGGATACGATCGGAGCCTGGCCTGGCCAGTTGATCTCCTTTGCCAGCTTGCCGACATACCGGGTCATCCGTCGGTCGTTCACACTGAATCGCTCGATAGGTGGAACCAAGTAGTTCTGCACAATACTCACACGTCTGCTCAATTGCCGGAACTGCAGGGCAAGGAGTTTTGCGAGTCTCTCCTGGTCCTGTGGGTTGATCCCTGGCGCATTGGCTTGCTTCATGATCTGGTCGATGTCATCTTTGACTGCCTTGAGCGACTCAGAAGCATATTGAGCATGCAACTTGAGATCAGGATCGGACTGTGCCTTCGTCAAGCGTTGCTGCAAAACAGTACAACGACGTTTGAGATCCAAATACAACCCTCGTTGAAGGTCATCCATCCTGATTCCTCCTGTCCCGTGGTGTGGGAAGCTGTGCGTACAACGATGCGACATACGCATCGAGTGATGTTGCGAAGCGCGTGAGTTCATCAAGAACGTCGCTACTCCACTCCGACTCTGGCCGCTTGAGTTGTGCTGCAAGCGCCCTCACTTCTTTTCCCCCCCCCATACGGTCAGCAGTGCTACTGGCTTCCAGAAACCACTGCGAGAGTTCCTGTACAACCTCGGTCCGAACCTCCCCATCCAGCAGCGCTTCTGGATCGTAAAGGAGACCAGGATGTTCCAGGTTGTCTGCGATGCGTTCGACTGTCCGCACGACAAGATGACGTGCTTCAGCCAATACAGCATCCGGACGCCCGCCGGTTGCTGAAAGGTCCAAGTGCGCTCTCAACAGCGTGAGAGCTGCCTTGCTGACCCGTTCCGATAGCTGAGCTGCAAGCTCATACCGGTGGACCAACAGGGTTGCATTACTCATACCTTCCTCCCTTGTGGACGTCATTGTGCACCAGCATCCCCGGACTTGGCTAGCTTTTTTGGCAATGTCTTAAGGTTAAGTACACTGTCTTAGGCGATTGCCAAACAATGTTGTTAGGCACGCGCCTAAAGTGTACGACCTATTTGCCTGTCGTGACGCATTGATGCAGGAATCCACTGGGCAAGATCAAACTCCTTCGTGGCCTTGGGTGCAGGAACATAGTCGAGAGGAACAATTGCGGAGGTCGAAGTCACTGCGCGTAACTTGGCCCACTGCACATACTGTTGTGTACTGCGATATAGCTGTACAGTAAGGCGTCGAGCTTCTGGATTGTTGACAAGATACTTCATGTCCCCCACTGCCGCACGTGCAATGCCAGCGTTGAAGAGAAATACGCTCAGCTGCCATGCTGAATTGACAACAGCCCTGGGAAGCATGAATTCTTGGAACTCGCTGTCAAAAGGCGAAGATGGATCGATTTTCCGCACCTCTCGTTCAGGAATACTGAACATCGATGGACATGATGGGGTACCAGGAAACAACACCCCTACGGTTTCTTCTGCACTGGCTGGAACTGGCTTGATTGTCACAGCAATGGTTGGCAACTCCCGAATCTGGCCAGGTGAAGTTTCCACACGAACAACTGCTGGAGCATAGGATATACCAGCTGTCCGCTGTCCCTCACCTCCAGCTTTTCTCGATTCACCAAAGGAGGCCTTAACCTGCTTCTCAATCCATTCGAGGATATTATGTGCATGCTCCGGAGCAATCTCCACACCCTGCGTCATTGAAGCAAGTTCACCAAGGATTGCAGCATACCCTGCAAACAAGGATCCCATATTACATCCCTCCTACTTCAAGAGCTGCCCCACTTCTGTTGAGACTGGGCGTGAGCCATGCAGCAAAGAGAGAACGCCCCACCACGACGTCAGGCGGCTGTAAGGGTGTCTGAAGCACGCCACTCGCATTGTGGAATACCTCCCCAATTCCGTGGCTTGCGCTGTGAATGGTTGTAACCTGATCATGAACGCTCATATCAGATGCAAGTTGGTCAAACATTGCTTCTCTCTTGACATCAGCCCGATCATTGAGATTCACAAACGTATCAACGGCAAATTGGGCTGCTGACAACATGAAGGTATGATACAAAGCTACGTTTGCTGTCATGTACCGAACATGCTCTGCAGGTACCATCCTCACTCCTGCGGGGTACGGCTCAGGAACAAGGACAGCAAGTTCTCCCTTGTACTCATCAAGAGTGCTTGGAGGATTTCCAACAACATGCGTTATCTTCCATGTGCTGCTTTCTGCATCCCAGAGAAATGCAGATTTTCCATATGGAAGTCGGATGTCATCAAACTTGACACCATGAGTGTGCACAAGCCAATCCATGTACCGTTCATAGAACGTAAAAATTGAGATGTCACCTGCGTTCGATGGGCCATCGTGTGAATGGTCTACCAGCTCTCCAAGGACAACACCGTACAGTTCTTCTAATTCCCCCATCTCACTCCCCATCATACTGCATCAGTTCCTGGTCCCTCATGCCCTTCCACATGCCTACGATCGACATGCGTGTTTCTCTCTTCATTGAATTGATAAGTCTTGAGGGAATGGGTCAACCATGCTCCAAAAGAAGGTCGAGCATATGGCGTCTTGTAGTCCACCAGCTCAAGGGGGATATCCTCCTTGGCAGTCAGCTCAAATTTCTTCCCAAGCTGCAGCATTGTTCTCGCAGTCGTATCCAGCCATGGATCTGCTGCCAGAATGTCAAGTCGCTCAGGTGTGAGTTCCACATCTGAACTGATGATCTCATTACAACGACGGACAAACCTCATGGTGAGGTACACCAGAAGAGCCCACCTCTGGAAAGTCCCATACCGCCTTTCCATTACATGTTCGCTTGGTACTTCTCTGACTCCTGCAGGAGATCCCTTCGGAGAAAGCACATGAAACTGTTTTTGTGCAGAAGGATCAGTCTCCTCAGGAAGAATTGCAAGGGAAGGATGCCAACTCTGTGTTTCCTCGTCCCATACCACGACAGGTTTGAACCTCGGAAAATCCTGTGCAACATGAACAGACGGATTCTTGTAGACTTGGAGAGCTGCACGATTGTCTGCTACAAAATCAAGCAAATTCATTATGGAGTAGGCTCGCCCGATGTACTGTTCCTGGGGATCTATCCTCGCAAGAACCGCTTCATAGACTCTCCGTTCTGCACGTATTTCCATCACTTCTCCAGTTACCGCATCCCATGTCCAGCGAACTCACCCATGGAATGTCCAGAGAGTTGTCGAGGTGTATTCTGGAACCCCAGTGCTGCTGTGTACTGGGCAACATAGGCATCCCGTGCTCCCTGCAACCGTTCCCATGTCGTACGTAGTCCTGGAGAATCAAGTGCAGCCTGCATCACTGCTGCTGGCGTTGCAGGGTATGGAAGTACATCAACGATGTCATTGACCCCAATGGCAAAATGCTGACTCCATCGGAGAAGTTCACGAGCAGGAGTTGTTCGTTCCCCATAGCTCACAATAATTCGACTCCTGTGAACCACCTCAACACCGACTGGTTCTCGTTCCGGAACTGTCACCATGGCAGTTACACCGTCTTCGCTCTCCAGTGCAGATCGAACCAAACAGGTGGGTACCCACGTCCCATATTCCGCATCATAGAGCTGCGCTGGTCGTAGTCGAACTGGATGAAGGAATGTAGTACTGAGGGGATCATCCTCCATGCGGACTACCATCTCTGGTGCCACAAGATCAAAAAACGACTGGCCAGAGTGTGTATGCCCCTGCTGGAGAGTCTGTTCCCGCGTGTCTTCAAAGTTCTGCGACATCTCATCGTAGATTCGTTGCAGAAAGTTCATTGTTTCCCCCTCACTGTTTTCATTCAACACTCCTGTCAGCACTTGGGGGAATCTTCATTGCAAATTGGGAACGCAGCGATGGTGTCAGCCACATTTCCAGGTACTTTTCAGATGAAGCACGCGCCACGTCTCGTCCTTTTGGCGTATCACCAACCACTGCAAGTGTTTTCCAATGAGCAATCTCCCGTGAGGCATTGCACAGATCAAGTGCACGGCCGTACATCGTGGGGTTTTTATACAGCGTTTCATACACTTCCTGAAGAACCTGAGAATCACTCAACTCGGGATGCTCTTGTTTTGCTGCCATATGATCACTTACACAAGCACGCACGAATCGATTTGCTGCAGGTATGAGGTTTCTCAGCCCATCCTGGTGAGCTGGAAGGGATACACGCTTCACGAGAGTTGCATCAACGAAACGAACTGTTGCTGGATCTCCATCTGGAACAATCACGTATTCCAGAGGCATATCACCACCAGCATCGAGCACTCCAGTGAGTCTCCAGCACCCCCTGCCATTCTGATGTGGCATCCACAACAGGGCATTCTGCCAGGAGCTCACCAGTTTCTCTTCACCTTTACTGATGGCTTCTCTCCGCAGCCCTTCGAGCACCTCCAGCAAGTTCACGCCAGTAGTCGACTCTGGACACCCAACGCCAATCCTGTAGTGAAGAATATCCTGGTAGACCTGAAGAGCAAGTCCATGAGGAAAGCGCATTTGCTCTGTCACTCCGTTCCTCCAGTCAGAGAACGAGCGGAAGCATCATCTTCAGGTGCCACCTCCTCGGTGCATCCCCAAAATGACGGAGCAAGAAGTTGTACGCGAGGAGAAGGTGACGAGCCAGGCATACCGCACAGATACTCAGCACTCCACTCCTCAACTGCACCATCAAAGAGAGACTGGAGACCATCCACCATTGGATGTTCACCGAATTCTGCCTTCCATCCGAGAATGCGCAGTGCATACTTCATCCGCTCGACTTCATGGGCAAGGATCGGAACAGGATACATGCTCAGCGCAATACCACGAACGTCCTCAAGCCGCAGGTCCCCACACGATACACTGCGTATCTTCACGTCCCCATTGTCAGGAACAAGAATGTCAGCCATGCGTGATGGGAGAAGCTCATCGTTGTGTTCAACCTTACCCCTCATGAGTGTGGGATGCCACATACCAGTTTTCTCATCCCACCACGCGACCGGAGACCAAGTTGATGCTCCATGTTCATCAGTTACTCGCAACAGGTACTCTCGAAGGGTATCCGTACACTCCCCTGACAAGAAATGACTGTATATACGACCAGATACTTCAATATTGTCAGTTTCTGGCAAGAGTTGCTCTTGCGTAGCTGCCACACCAAAGCTAAACTCATGTTTCCAAGCACCCAGGGCTGTCTGATAATCGAGCAGAACGGACTCTGCAACATCCGTGAAGCGCTGTTGAATATCCTGTGAAGCTCCTACAAAGCAGGGGGAAAGCAACTCAAGAAGTTCCAGAGTGTAGCGAAACAATGCAAAACGCTGAGTAGTCTCAGAAACATTCCACGAAAAGCGAAGGTTACCAACCTTGACATTCTGAACGGTGCACTCTGTACCAGGCTTTGCATCCCCGACTGTACAAGGCATGACTACGGGAACCATTCCCCGTTCATGGTGAATTGCAAAGTCGCCATCGATGATCGTCGGGCGCCAAACATTGGCTACTTCATCCCACCATTCAACTGGCACAAACCTGAAGAGGTACTCATCCCACCTGTGTGTCAGTGCATCGTGAAAGCTGCTTTCTGTCATTAAATCTCCCGCACCTGGCAAGTCCTATACCCTTCCCTCGCAGCATACGAACTCCCCGCGGACAGCTCACGGACATTGCAACTTCAACATCGTCACAAGTATCTGCAGTGAACTGTGGCACACAATCATCCTGCCTGCAGTTCATACGACAGAGCAGGTGTGTACAATGCACCCCACCCTGCACACAATTGAGCCACGCCTGTTCAAGCAGCAATACCCAAATAGTACGTGGTATGGCGAGTGCAAGGCAGTCTGTTACAACGCGGAGAGTCGGTCTGCCACGTAATTGGACATTGCTGTAGCCATGCCTGTCACTTCTTCAGTTGTCACACCTGCAATGGGCGTTTGCCTAATAGTACGAATGGCCTGACGGATTCCAGGCGGCGAGTGTTCTGCAGAGGTGAGCACAGAGATCGTGGAATCAGCCTTGTCCCCCAGAGTCCTCTTGGCAATTTCAACGAGATCAGCAATTATCGCATCGAAACTCACCCCACCACCGGACTCTGGTTCCTGTTGAAAACCGCTCATTGGAGTCATGGGTGGTCCACCAGTGTTCTGTGGTGCCGACATCGGGGAGAACACACTGCTGAAGTCGAAAACGGAGAAACCACCTTGCTGCTGATTTGGTGGAGCTCCACTGCCTGATGACGGAGGGGAAGCTGGAGGTGTCTGCTGTGCTTGAACATCACTTGACCCGGGCAAGGGTTGGTTGGCATTTCCCGTGTCGGGTGCAGCTGCAACAGATGGCATCTCCTGACCCTCTGCTCCTGCAGGATCCTGCATTGAAGTAGCTGGAGGAGTCTGTTGTTGCCAGTCCCAAGGATATGTAGGGGAGGGTGAGCTGGGATCATCTCCTTGAGGTGGGATATTCCCAAGTGGTTCATTCGATCCAGATTCATCCCACGGGATTCCATGGGAAGTTTCCTGTAGTGCTTCCTGGGATGATCCCTCCGGAGGTACATCCGGTGCCGGATTCCCGGGGGGCTGCGATGCAGTACTCCATTGAGTCTGGGTATCGTCGGAACCCAATGCGGGGGGGGGGGTATTTACGGCTCCAGGAGCAGCTCCCCACGGGTACATTGAGACATCATTCAGGCCAGTGCCTCCTGCAGATGCAGTTGAGTCCAGGGAGGTTTGAGGAACATCCTGCACGTCACCCTCATTTCCTGATGAATCACCACTGTTGATCATGGGCTGCATTGGCATTGCACCTACATTCCCGGACATTTCTGGCATGTCCTGTTGCGTTGCATCACTTCCTTGCGTCTGGCCCTCTTCGTCACCTTTGCTGTCATATGCCCACGACCACCTGGTCTCCGGTTCAGATGCCTCCGTTGGGGCTGGATTTTCCGGTATTACATGCTGAATATCAGAAGCTGGTGGTTCGGTTTGTTCTCCTTGTCTTTCTTCCTTTGGGGGACGAAATTCCTCGCTTTCTGCATTCGTGCGGTTCGGCTGGAAAGGTGTCCATACGAGGCGAGTTGAACTGGCCTGTGCGTCCTCCCCTTCTTGAGGTGGTTCCGGGGCAGGAACAGTTTCTCCACTTTCTGGCTCCACAGTCTCTTCTGGCAGGACCTGAGCTGAAGAAGTCTGTTCTACTGGAGGAACTGTCATGGCAGCCTGAGAAGGTTCTGCATCTTCCGTAGCTTGTTCAGGTGTAGCTGCTGCAGGTGCACCGTCATAGGGGGCCTCTTCCGGCGGTTCGTGTCGAACAGATTCGACTTCCTCCTCATCGTCTCGGACAATAAGCATTACGGTTCCTTCTGAACCTGAGGCAAACAGTGGCAGAAGGGGTGCCAATGTTCGTGCTGGAATAGGATTGGCTGATGTGTAAACGCCAGCAATCGATCCTCTCTGAAACAGTGCAACTCCAGAAGCACCATTTGAATGGACAATGACACCGCGGTCACCAATTCCTTGACCATACTGGCGAAGCATGTCCTCTGCATTCACCCACCGTGTATCCAGATCCCTGTACATGACCCTGCACCGCCACAGTGTCGGAATGGCCTGTGCAAGGTCCTCCTCAATTTCATACGCAGAGACTGTACCGTCCTCTCTGGTCATGAGCGCATCCCAAGCACTCTTCCCGACCATCATTGTTGCCTGTTCCACAAAAAGCGCATCTGAAAGCTCATGGTTGAGCACGATGCCAACACCTTTCACACCAGGTCCATCGTATGTAACCAGCACAAGTGGCATGGAACCAAGAAGGACATCAAGATGTATGACATTTGTTGGCACGTCTGCCCAGAGTGGCGGTCCAGTAGGAATAACGGGAAAGTTTTCGAAAGTGTAGCGGAGTTTTGCAGCACTCCTTCGCTCTTCTCCTGTCCACACATCGGAAAGCGTGGAAGCTGGACTGCCTGTATCATCCCCTGCATCCAAACTTGGCGTTGCATGGGCCTCATCCATTCTCCTCAGCGTATCGATAATCTCCTGAGACGAGCAGCGGAGGGAGTGTTGCTGGATTACCTCATTGGACTTCCAGGAGACCTTCGCAGCAGTTGCAAGTCCAACTGCAATCTGCGAAAGTGCGCGATCTCCTTCAAGAAGGGTTCCATCATCTTCCCGGAACACAGCATGAACTGGCTGTCCCCACATGAAATAGATGTACGCCTTTCCATCTTCAAGAAGAAGCGCTCCGGTGCGTGCAAGATCCTCGGCTTCCGCAACGATCTTGATCGCCTTCTTGTATTTCGGCTGGGAGGATGAACCTGATGCCTCCCTATTCGTTGATTTCGCCATAAATCTCCACGCTATTCCGTACGATGCCAAGAAGGTGCTTCGCCCCACCAAGGTTCCGGGGATCCCTGCCAAGATGCATCGCGATGTACTGCGCGCACTACGGTTTTGATATTTCCACGCACATTGAAGTCGCCTACTACTTCACAATATCGGGGACCCAGCAGATCGACAAGGTCTTGGAGTATTCCCGTTACAACATCTTCATGGAACATCCCCTGGTCACGAAAGCCATTAATGTACAGCTTGAGTGACTTCAACTCAACACAGAACTCTTTTGGGACGTACCGAACGTGAAGCGTTGCAAAATCAGGAAAGCCTGTCATTGGGCACAGACAGGTGAACTCAGGAATGGTGAACTGCACAGTATAGTCACGATCTGGAGTCCTGTTCTCAAAGGATTCGAGTCGTGCCTCCGCAATGGCCCACGTGCCAGGCTTTATCGAATTGTTCATCTGGGGGGAAGTCATGCTGCCGTTCCTTTGAGCGAGGAAAATACTTGCCGAATTGGAATGGGCGAGAATACGGTATCTCGATCATATACATCACTGTGGTCATAATGCTTGAGTGCTGTCACGATGGCATACGTAAGAGGTGTGGCAACAATTTCGTACCCAATCTTCAGCACAGCAACGCTTGCAATGGTGAGAAGTAGCAAATGCGGTTGCAGGATGCCAAAAAATGCTATGGAAACAAATAGAGCTGTATCGACTGTCTGTCCGACAACTGTTGATCCAATGGTCCTGCACCACAGGTAGCGTCCATTTGTAGCCACCTTGAGCCGTGCGAGAACGTACGAGTTGAGAAATTCACCTGCAAGGTATGCGACAAACGATGCAACAACTACTCTGGGTGTCGCACCAAGAATGGAGCGGAACGCAATGCCCTGTCCTGGAATTACACCAGGAAGTACAATCGCCAACTCTATAAACAGGACTACGAGAGCATTTGTCAGAAAACCTGTCCAAATCACTATTCTCGACGCAGCATATCCCCAGACTTCGGTAAGGACATCATCGAAAAGATATGTGAGTGGAAAAACAACAATGGCAGCTGGCACCGTAAAAATCCCAATCCGTGCAATCTTGACTGCAAGAATGTTTGATGTAATGAGAAATCCGACAAAGAGCATACCCACAACGAGAAGAAATGGTGTTATGCGGAGAGCCGTATTTGCATTGGTTGGCGGTGGTGAAATAGTCATCGTTCTCCAATGGTAGTGAAAATGGTGCACTCCACTCCAAATGTCTCAAGATAGCGATCTGCAAATGCCAATCGGGTGAATGAATGGCGTTGGGAACCATTATGCTCAAGCACGTATGCAGCAGCAAGCGTGCCCAGTCGCGCAGCTTCATCACTTTGACGATGATATGCAAGTCCAGTGACAAAACCTGCAAGAAACGCATCTCCTGCTCCAGTAGGATCCACAACCACAACATCAGAACAAGCTGCAATTTCGTGTATGGTATCTCCCTCAATGACAGTAGCACCCTGCGCTCCGCGGGTAAGCACATGCGTAGTGGACGAAGGCGGAGCAGTTGCCTGCATACCAGTCCTTTCTTCGATTCTCTTCCACTCATGATCATTTGCGACAACAACACTGCTCCGGTGCATGCAGTGCACGAGTGCATCATTATCCAGTGCAGTGATCTGCTGCCCTGGAGCAAAGACTACGTGGGCTTTGTGGAGTGCAGCTTCTTCGACATGACGCACCATTGCTGTCACATCATCTGGTCCAATGATGACAAACGTTTCTGGACCATTAATGAAGGCACTGAGTTCTGCATCCTGGGACTGCTCCATGGCAGCAGGGGAGAATAGCGTGATTTGGTTGTTGTCGAGATCTGTAGCAATGACACAGTGTGCAGTAGGAACATTGTCGGCATACACCAGGCCATCCGTGATGACACCCAGACGTTTGAGTTCCTTCTCCCGTTCATGAAAATCGTGGCCCACTGCACCGACGAGGACTGGTTCAAGGCCAAGGAGTGCCAATGTGAAGGCAATATTTGCCCCGTTTCCACCAGGTTCACGACCGTTATGTTCGACAAGAAACGAGACTGCAAGGGATGTGTTCTCTATAGCAAGGGCAGACGGAAACGAACCCCTATACGTCATGAGGGTATCGAAAGCTATGGAACCCGACACAACTATACGGGCCTGGAGTGGCTTTTGGATCCGGCTATTCACGCTCACATCATACGACTGGATAGATAGGCGAACGATTATGGCCGATCATTGGAATCATGGGAATCATGGAGTGCAGGTTGCTTTGCATGATCCGGACTACTGCGATGGACAGCAATCCCGTTGTCTTCAACTTTTGCTGTAATAGTGTCTCCATCATGGATCGTGCCATTCACGAGAGCCAGAGCTATGGGATCGTACAGGCGTCGCTGAAGGACTCGTTTCAGGGGACGTGCACCATACACGGGATCGTATCCTTCGTCTGCCAAGGCATCAAGAACGTCATCCCCAAGTTCAAGTTTGATCCTTCGCCCCTCTAGACGGTTCTGTAATGTTGCAAGCTGGATCTGGACAATGGCTCGAAGATCACTTCGAAGAAGTCGAGAAAAGATGATGATGTCATCCACCCTATTGAGGAATTCAGGGCGAAATGCATGACGAAGATCTTCGAGCACAGCATTTCGCACTTCCTCTGTGAGCTGTTCAGCATCACTGGACTGCATTAGCTTGTTCGCACCAATATTGCTCGTCATGATGACGACTGCATGAGTGAAGTCGACAGTCCTTCCCTGTCCATCAGTAAGACGACCATCATCGAGCACCTGGAGAAACGTGTTGAATGCATCCGGATGTGCTTTTTCAATCTCATCGAGCAGCAGGACACAGTACGGACGACGACGCACTGCCTCAGTGAGCTGACCGCCCTCCTCGTAGCCCACATACCCTGGAGGGGCACCAATGAGTCGGGCAACAGCATGCTTCTCCATGTACTCGCTCATGTCAATCCTGACCATCGCCTGATCATCATCGAAGAGAAACTCTGCAAGAGCCCGGGCAAGCTCTGTCTTCCCTACACCCGTAGGACCAAGGAAGAGGAAAGATCCTACTGGCCTGTGTGGATCTCCAAGTCCAGCACGTCCTCGTCGAACAGCAGCCGATACAGCTGATATGGCATCATCCTGACCGATGACACGCTGGTGAAGCCGTTGCTCCATCTCAACGAGTTTTTGCATTTCCCCCTCCAGCATGCGCTGTACAGGAATACCGGTCCACGATGAGACGACTCCAGCAATATCTTCCTCGCCAACCTCTTCATTGAGAAGGGGAGTGGTTCCTTGAGTTGATCTCAACCGCTCCTGTGCTGCAGTCAGTTGTGCTGTAAGATCCGAGAGAGTTCCATACCGAAGTTCCGCAGCCTTTCCAAAGTCAGCCATTCGTTCTGCGTACTCTGCTTCGTATCGAACCCGTTCGATGGATTCCTTTACCTGTCGAATCTCGCCAAGACACTCTTTTTCGCTCTGCCACCGGGAACGCAGTTCCTTCTCCTGTTCTCGGAGATTAGCAAGTTCCCGTTCGACAGCTTCACGTCGCATGCGGGAGCCCTCATCAGTCTCACGCTTAAGTGCCTCCCGTTCGATCTCAAGTTTCCGAAGTCCCCGTTCGACAACATCAAGCTCCTCTGGAAGTGAATCAATCTCAATCCGAAGCCGTGAGGCAGCTTCATCGACAAGGTCTATTGCCTTGTCCGGAAGGAACCGATCAGGAATATACCGGTGTGAAAGTACAGCAGCAGCAACTATTGCACTATCAGTAATGCGGACACCATGATGCACCTCATACCGCTCCTTCAGACCACGAAGAATGCTGATTGTATCCTCAACAGAAGGTTGCTCAACATACACAGGCTGGAATCGGCGCTCAAGAGCTGCATCCTTTTCAATGTATTTCCGGTATTCATCAAGCGTTGTGGCCCCAATACACCGAAGTTCACCTCTAGCAAGAGCAGGTTTCAGCATGTTTCCTGCATCCATTGCACCTTCAACTGCACCTGCTCCGACAATTGTGTGGAGCTCATCTATAAAGAGAATGACCCTCCCTTCACTTTTAGTGACTTCCTTGAGCACTGCCTTGAAGCGATCCTCAAACTCTCCCCGAAACTTGCTCCCAGCAACCATCGATCCGAGATCCAGCACAACAACAGTCCGGTCTCGAAGTCCCTCAGGTACATCACCTGTAGCAATGCGCTGTGCCAGTCCTTCGACAATTGCAGTCTTTCCAACACCCGGTTCCCCAATGAGCACTGGATTGTTCTTAGTCCTTCGACTGAGCACCTGAATAACGCGGCGAATCTCTGCATCTCTTCCAATGACAGGATCGAGCTTTCCTTCACGAGCCACAGCAGTGAGGTCACGACCATATTTCATGAGTGCCTCGTACTTCGCCTCCGGATTCGGATCAGTGATCCTCGATCCTGCCCGCAATTCTTCAATTGCGTGCGAAAGCGCAGTCCTGTCAATTCCTTCAAAGAGGGCATGAAGATCTCTATCCGTGCTGCTTCCAGCTGCAAGGAGAAGATGCTCAATGGCAAGGTATTCGTCGTGGAACTGCTTCATGCGTGCCTGGGCATCCGTCAGGAGTGTCCGGGATCGTTGACTGAGTGTTGGATCCGGTGCTGGCTCCTGTTTTGGTAACGATGCAATCCTGTTTGCAATCCGAGCTGCAAGCACCTTTGGATCTCCCCCAGCTCTCTCAATCATCCGCGGTGCAGCACTCTCAGGTATTCCCATGAGCGCTCCCAGCACATGCTCAGGCTCGATGAGTGCATGTTTCATCTGCACTGCTTGAGTGTGACTTTCCTCAAGTGCCTCTTGAACCTTGTCCGTGAGACGATCCAACTGCACGTTATTGAGACCTCCCTTCGATATTGGTGATGCACTAGGTACGTACCACACGATGTACGTTATCTAACACGGGAAGGTAATGACCAACTACTATGGGCACATGAAACTCACTGCTCTCGGTACTGGGTCAGCATTTGAAGGTATCTGCCACAATGCATCTCACCTCCTGAATGACGAACTCCTCATTGATGCAGGTGCACCTGTTCCCTACCTTCTTCACCGTTTCTCAACACACCCTGTGCCGAGGTACATTCTCATCACTCACTTTCATGGAGACCATACAGGCAATCTCCCAGCAACGCTTGGCCACATTGCTTCGCTTGAACATGAAGAATCGACACATATTGTAGGCCCAGTCGGCATAAAGGAGTTCACTGAACGTCTCGTACGAACGATGTATGGTTTTCGGTTCTGGCTTCGAATCGTCGAACAAGGCAGGTTCGAATTCCAGGAGGTTGATGATGCCATGACTGTCTCATTTGGCAAATGGACCTGCCAGGGAATTGCACTCTTCCACAGCCTTGGCCCCTCGATTGGCTATCTTCTCGACCACAGCGACGACTCCATCACTATTGGCATCACGGGAGATACTGCCATGTGCCAAGGGCTTAATTCCCTTGCTTCCAAGAGTGATGTTCTTCTCACGGAATGCACATTCCTCAAGCCTCCAGCCTTATTTGGACATCTGAGCACAGATGACATAGCAGAGCTGGTACATGACCATCCTTCGACCCGCTTCCTGCTTGCACATTATGGTGCCACGCCACATGTGAAAGGAGCCCTCACACTGCACGACGGCATGACACTTCATCTCACTGAGCAGTTTATGGGACGGGAATAGCATACGCACAAGGCCGACAATTCTCCGGACTCAAGAAGTTTGCTCATCCTGTCCTGGCTGTGAAGGAGTACTGCTTGGTACCTGTGAAGAACCAGACACATCCATGCCTTGCTCAAGTGTGACCGATGCATTGCCCTGTGGCCAAGTCTGTGGTGGTGGCTCCTGCACAGGTCGGACTGCTGGAGGCTCATGTGCTGCCCAGTCTTGTACTGCATCATACAGTCCACGAAGGAGGGTCATCCTCATATGATTCTTCTCAGCCTCTGCCTCAGCTGGCGTTGCAGGCATAGTGCCGTACTGGTACTCGTCACTCCAGGGTGCTGGAGTGGTGATGACAATATGGGAGTTCACCTTTCCAAGAATGGTATCTGGTCGGCTTTCCTCGACTGCAAGTGCAACCCTGAGATCTACACTGATATGGGAACACATTTTCCATGATCGCTCCCACGTTCGGATACGCTCCACTCCAAAGAGAACAAATCGTATGGGATCTATGACCATCTTGTCGCCATACACTGGAACAAGAGGTTCGATCATGGCAAGAACGTCAGCATCAAGTTCTCTCGTCACCCAATTGACAAGCGCTGGGACCCGGTTTTCGACATCTGGATGGACATGTGCTCCAAATTCACTTTCAGTTCCCTCAACATATCCAGCATGGGATGGACAATACACATGACCATTTACAACATGGCGATGTTCTGGACACCACGCAGTAGGACACGGACGGTCCCTCCTGTCCAGATATTCACAGCTCAATCCTGTCTCTTCCTTGCATCCACGGGCTGAGCAGTACTGATCGCCCAGCTTTGACATGAGCTCACGGCGTTGTCGTTCTGCATTTTCCTCTGGAGTCTCGACATGTATTTCAGCACTGAGCGGGACTATCAGCTGATGCGGTGTCTTTTTTCCCCACATCGTCACCACCTCACTTCATGGTTCTTGATGACAGTCCTGCACCACGTGGCGGAGCGTTCATCTACGTTAAGCCTACTGCAAATGGTGGCATTAGTCTATAACGTTATGCTATAATTCCGCCGCTTCCTGAATTATCCATTCGCTCCACACACCCTCTACGAAATCGATATAGTATTGATATTCGTGACGAGTTGTAAAGCAGAATGCAATACACAGTCTCGGTACAAGAGAGAGGAGGGAGTGCTCATGGAGCAGGAAGAGTTCCTGACGACGGGAGAAGCAGCTGAAGTTTGTGGTGTATCCCGTTCGACTCTTCGCCGGGCAGTCGCCCAGGGGCACCTTCGTGCATGGCACACACCAGGCAATCATCTTCGCTTTTCGAGGAGTGACTGCGTAGCCTTGGCACAAACTCTCGGAAGAGTGGATCTTGTCGGCCATGCTGCACCTTCGCGCACAAGCGAGACGTTTCCGTCTGTAGGAACATCTGGCCCAACAGGATCAGTGACTCCAGCTTCTACAGCCAGGTAGAAGCTACCCGTAGTATTTGCCCACCCATCACCCAAGCGGCACCCCACTTCTGTGGTGGTGCCGCTTCTTCATATCAAGGTAGTCTGGATGGAATTGAGTGATGTGCATGCAGGACATGACCCGTGCAGTGCGTTGCACTTTTCCTTGTCGCCTTAGTCACCAGGTGATCCCCAGACGGTTCCAGAACAACACAACGCATGTAAGGCAGTAGTAAAGCTATTCATCTTGGAGCTACATATACTCTGTAAGTATATGTTTATTATATCGCTATACTACTCTTCAGTCCGGTTGTACGTTGATGACAGCAGAACCCAACCCATAGATACCCAAGGTCTTTGGTTCACCTGTCATCCTATATGCCCGATATCCGATGAGCCCTGCACATAGCAGGGGTGCAGCACCAAGGGATGTGAACATATCAGGAATAGGAACTGTATATGACTCATCAACAACGACATATTCAGCAAATCCTCCGTCATGGGTATATCCAGTAAACACAGCTCCATCACAGAGATTCTCTCGTCCTGACAAACAGAAGGCACACGTTCCGCAGCACCTGGGCAACCAGGTCACCACCAAGCACTCTCCAACCTGTCTCATGGTCACTTCTGCTCCAGTTGCCACTAGTTGCCCAACTATCTGGTGTCCGGGTATGACTGGAAGAGCAGGATGCTCAAGTTCCCCATCAATGACATGAAGGTCCGTCCTGCAGACCCCACAGACGTCCACCTTGATGAGGACCTCGTGAAGTAGTGGCTGAGGAACGGGGTATTCCATTAGCTCGAAAACCCCTGGAATGCCAAAGTATACAAACGCTTTCACTCTCTCACCATCGCACACTATCAACAGGAAGCCAAGTGTACACAGAAGTACTTCTGTGAGCTGCATCCAGACTCCAGCAATAATGCAGCCCACACCAATTGGGACTTCTCACCAAGCATGAAGAATCCAGACTACAATGGATCGGCTATCACACTCAGATACATCAAGGACATCCGGATTTGGTCAGTATTCTCGGTTTTATCTGCTATTGCATTGCTGTGGTTTTCGCTGCAAATCCTGCAGGGGTACTTTATCAGTTGTATCGTTTCAAAATCCAGAATGGATCAATAATTCGCCAAAATCCTCTATTTCAAAGAAATCACGAAATTCGTTTGCTCTTCAATGCAGAATCAACCATGACATTAGTGTCCTGGTTTGCAGCGTTGTTGGCTGCAGGCTACTTCCCCTACGGTCAGAGTTATGAAAGGAAAATGGCTGCTATTTTTTTGGCAGTTGTAGCCCTTGCAGTAGCAGCACTAACGTTTGCACGCTCATATCCCTTTGGCTTTGCAAGACAGGAGTGGACGTATCGTCAAAAAAAAGCATATGCCCCAGAAACGCCACACGCACTCCTGCGTCGTCTCGTATTCGATCCACATGAACTAGTACGTTGGGCTGTGGCTCAACGAAATCCACTACCTGAGCGAGAGATTCGTCAAAAGCTTCTTGTTGATCGATCCTCAAGGGTGCGCGGGATATTTGCCATGCGACCAGATCTCACCAATGCAGAGATTTCACGGTTGCTTCATGATCCAGTGGAAAGTGTTCGCTCAGGACTTGCGCAGGGACCAACGCTCACACAATCTCAAGCAATACATATTGCTCGCGATTCCAGTCCTCTCGTCCGCGGTTGGGCAACTAGCATTCCTGTCCTTCCTGCTTCAGAATTGCAGCTCCTCCTTTCAGATAGGGACGAAAATGTTCGCAGATGCGCACAATCTGCTATCGAGATGAGAAACCAGTCCCCCCCCATTCCCTATTCCAGTTGCAAGCGCTCTTCGGATACAGGAATCGTGAATGACATTATTCGTACTGCATTACCTGCCCTTGAAATACAGATATCGTGCAGCGACTCAGAACGCACCATACATGCACTGCGGGATCCTGGAGCCAATTGGAATGTACAGATTCTTGGACTTCATAATGATGCATGGGATGCTGCAGCCTTTTCCCTTGCAGGAATACCGGCACGAAAGTCTGAAGAGACCTGGGATCTTCTTCACACTTATCCCGCTGACACATTTGCCTCGCTTGCTGTAACACTTTTGCGTGTCGTTCTTGCATCCAAAGATGATTCCCCCACAATACAGGCCCTGAGGTGATTCGAATCTCATCTCGCGTTATAGTCGGAATTCTGCAATTCACAGAAGTTCGTGTGTGAAATGCAGGAACGAACTCTACGGATGAGGCTCTGCAGGAGTTCCCCGATGTGCTAGCCAACCACCTATCCCGCCACCGAAGAGTGCGAGGAAGTCACCCGCAAAAAGGTTGCCCATGTCCATCGAACCCCAGTCGATGAGGGTATGTGTGTGGTTTGCAAGGGCAACGTGGAGCTGCCATGCTTCAGTTACGAACTGCGTCACGGCTCCAATAAGAATGAAACCAACACCAACGACTATTCCTTGATATCCCCAGAAGCGATGTACCTGTCGTCCTGCAATGAAGCCTCCGAAGATTACTGCAAGAAGTGTTGCTGCACCGACAACACCACCATCGATGCCATTTGTCTGGGAAAGTCCTGCTGTGCCAAAAAAACGGTTGGTGAGGATTATGCCTCCCTGCACCAGAACGAAGAGCAACACTTCACCACTTATGAGTCCAAGAAGACATGCTTTCCATGAGATTTTCGGTGTCCCGTACTCATGAATCTCCTCTGGAGTGTATGTCCTACGTGGACCTTTGTCGGCTCGAGCCTTCGATTGCGTTGCCATGTAATCCCCCTTATCGCGTAGTTTTAGTATAACGTCTGTAGCCTATGACCAGAACACCCCCACCCACCCAAAAACGGCTTCGCTTCCTTACTGATCCCCATGCAGCCCTCGTAGTCGCAGCACTCCTTCTCTGCTTCTATGCTTCGATTGATGTCCTTCAGGATCCAGATCTCTGGTGGCACCTCCAACTCGGTAACTGGACATTGACCCACCTCCGGATAGCAACTCATGAGCTGTTTTCTTACCCTGGACTCGGCTATCCGCTTGTCGATCACGAATGGCTTCCTGAGGTACTGTTCGCGATTGCAAATCATGTCGGTGGGCTTCTCCTCGTTGCAGTTTTCGCAGCAGCTATTACCATGGGGGGATTCATTGCACTCTACTTCCTTCTTCGGGAGCGTGGAACTCACACCCTGACTATAGGAATTGCACTTGCATGTGCTGCAATGGTCTCCCAGGTAGTGCTGGGGTCACGCCCCCAGGTCACAACGTTCACCTTTTCCTGCCTCATGCTCCTCATCCTTGAGCAGAACCTCATGAAGACACGGAAATCCAGGTGGCTTCTCCCACTTGTCATGCTCGTGTGGGCAAACAGTCATGCTGGATTCCTTGCAGGCTTTGGCATCATGGGCATTACTGTCGTTGCTGAACTCATCAGTGCACTGTTTACTGATACCGCTGAAGTACCTCTTCGCCTGCGTCGACTCCAAGCACTTCTTCTTCCCATGATCCTCACTCTTCCCGCAGCATGGTGCAATCCTCGTGGTCCCTATCTCATGCTGTATGCCATAAAGGCTACATTTGGTGAGGCAATCAAACCAATTGTTGAATGGAACTCACCAAACTTCCACTTCCCTGCACTCCTGCCTCTGCTGTTCTTCCTCGGAACAACTGTGCTGCTTGGTCTTCTGAGCAGCCATCGGAACATAAAGGATGCTTTCTTTGCATGGATCGGCATCACACTTGTGCTCCTTGCTGTGAGAAATACCACACTTGCTGTAGCCTTCATACTTCCAGCATGGGCAACCATGCTGGATACTGCTGCGATTCCCTTGCTCACACGTTTCCGGATACGAACATCACGCACAGGAACACCTGCAGCAATCCTCACATCAGTACTCGTACTGCTCATGGGTATGTTTGTTGCTGGTGTTGGGGTAGTCCGGGCTGCTGTCGATGGATCACCCAGTGGTGTGGGTGCTGCATACCCTTCCTGTATTACCTCTGTACTCAGTCATGACCCCCAAACACTTCGTATTTTCGCCCCATACGGTATTGGAGGTTTCATCATATGGAAACTCTGGCCCCATGCATTCGTCTACGAGTACGGAGAGAGCATTTCGCTTGGAGACACCCTCTTCAACAACTACCTTCTCATCTCCCAAGGTTCGCTACATCCTTCTGCCCTTGACCTGCTTCATGCAAGTCATACAAACGTAGTCATCACTTCACCCAACTCAATCCTTGCTCATGAACTACAGCAGGCAGGTGGTTGGATAGCAGTCGCACATGAACAGGGTATAACTGCATATGTTCATGGCACAATCCCGAATCTTGCAGCCTATAATGCATCCTGCCCAGCATCGTAAACTTCAATCCATACACTTCTTCCCAAAACCACAACCTCAGGAGTTCCAGCTCATGCAATCGATTGATGCAGCCTGGTGGAGATCCGCAGTCATTTACCAGGTATATCCCCGGTCATTCAAGGACTCCAATCGGGATGGTATCGGGGATCTCCGAGGCGTAGAGGAGAAGCTTGACTACCTCTCATGGCTCGGTATTTCTGCAGTCTGGTTCAATCCCACGTTCCCCTCTCCAAACACGGATTGGGGTTATGACATTTCTGACTATTATGGTGTCCATCCCGATTTTGGAACAGTCGATGATCTCCGTCATCTCATTGAAGCTGCAGGGAAGCGCAATATTCGCATCATCCTCGATCTTGTGCCCAACCATACGAGTGAGAAACATCCTTGGTTCATAGATGCAATGTCATCAAGAGACGCTGCACATCGTGACTGGTATGTCTTTGCTGATGGCAAAGGGAATGGTCCCCCCAACAATTGGATTGATGTGCGCGGTGAATGCGCCTGGATCCATGACCCCAATTCTGGTCAGTGGTATCTCCACAACTTCCTTGCAAGTCAACCTGATCTCAACTGGTGGAACGAGGACCTTCGTCGGGAATTTACGAAAATACTCTCATTCTGGTTCGATTGTGGTATTGCTGGCTTCCGCATTGATGTTGCGCATGGAGTGATCAAGGACAAGGAACTCCGCAACAATCCTGAGACAGTTCCAGATCACACGATTGGCGAGATTCATTACCATAGGCAGATCCAGAAGTTCAATGCCCACAGGCCAGAGGTTCATGAAATCTACCGGTCATGGCGGGAACTAGCAAGGCAATACAGCCCTGAACGCCTGCTTTACGGTGAAACTGATGCACTCACTATTGAAGAAACAGCCAGCTACTACGGTACTGATGATGAATTCCAGCTCACTCTCAATAGTCAGTCAGTCAAGATACCAGGAACAATTCCTGCACTTGCACATGCTATTCGTGAGACCGAAGAAGCCTTTGCACCGACTTCCTGGCCTTCCTGGACTGGATCCAATCACGACATTCCACGATTTCCTACTCGGTGGGGTTCAGGGAACATTGATCGTGCACGATGCTTTCTCCTCATGCTCCTGACCCTTCGTGGCACACCCGTTCTCTACTACGGTGATGAGTTGTGCATGCAGGATGAACCAATGGATCCGAAGTTCTGGAAAGATCCCATGTACACCCCAAGCCGGGACAGTTCCCGCACTCCCATGCCATGGTCATCTGCTCCGAACGGAGGATTTACTGACGATGACATTGTTCCCTGGCTTCCAATCAGTAGACATCTCACTCCAAGCGTTGCAGAGCAGCAAAACGATCCGGACTCTCCACTAGCATTGACCCGACGCATGATTGCCTTCCGATCCCGTCACGCTGAATTCACCCTCAGTCCATACGTATCCCTTGTTGAAACATCTACCCTCTGGGCTTGGAATCGAGGTGATAGTCACATTGTCGTTATGAATATAGGTGACAAACAAGTGTCATGCAGCCTCCCTTCAGGAAGGAAGGTAATTGCCACACACATCGAAGAGGAGGGAAAACACTGGAATGGTACGTACGTTAATCCTCATGAAGCATTCATTGTTGAGATTGAGCAGTGACCTCAAAAGAAGTTCCTGTCATTGCACTCACAGGCAATATTGCTACAGGCAAGAGCACTGCAGCATTGCTCTTGTCACGAAAAGGAGCAATGGTTATCGATGCTGACGCAATTGCCCATGAAATGTATGCACGCAATCCTGACCTCATCAAGCGTATGGTCGAGCAGTTCGGTGAGGGAATCCTCGATCCTCAGGGTCATATTGATAGGGCTGCCCTTGGAACGCGGATTTTCGCCTCAGCAACACTCAGACACATGATCAATGAGCTCACACATCCATACATCCGAAAACAGATGCTTGAAGATCATGCATCTGCATTACAAAGCAACCCACCTCTCATCATTCATGACATCCCTCTCCTCTATGAGAGCAAACTCTCAGGCATATTTCCGCGAGTTCTCGTCATTGCTGCTCCCATGTCAGTTCAGGAAGAACGTCTCGTAACACAACGCCACCTCTCACTCACAGAGGCACGTGCACGTATCAATGCACAGCTTCCCATTGAAGACAAATGTCAGCACGCTACGTGGTGTTGTGAAAATACTGGCTCAATTGCCGAGCTGGAACATCAGCTGGACCGACTCTGGCCAGAGTTTGTCCAAGGGGGGCCGCAACCCCGACTTGATCTCTTGACAACAATTGCATGACAAAATGCATGAGATTCATGCATTTTGTCGAACGTATGCTAGTATCGAGGCGTACGGAGTGGCAACACCATGCAGCAAGCCATCACGATTCATACGCCGTGATGTTGCACCTCGCATGTTCTGATACCTCACCGCCCCGATATGGTTCCGGACTCGGAGGTACACCCAATGCGCGAACTCGTCATCAAGGTTCCCTCTCCATTTTCAGGAGTAGACGATGTTGGGTTTACTGCACGTCAACCAGCGCAGGATCTCAACGTAGCCCTTCTCGATGTCCCCATCATCGTTGAGGGATCTTCTCGCCCAATGAGGATACTTGTCAGTCACCTTTCCACCTTCGCAAACAAGGATCGCATCGTCTCCACACCTGGTGATGATGATGCATACATGTGGACACCACCAATTCAGATAACTGATGAAATCTGTGTCCTCTCCTTCCGCGACACGAGCCAGCAACAGCTTGCAGCCAACGTGCTATCCCAGGAGAGACAGTATCTCTGGAACCTCGTACGCCCACTTGCAGTCACCTTTCTCAGGGATTGTATACGGCTTGGAAATCTCAAACTCCGGGACCACATTGAAGTAGTCATGAGTGATGACTTGCTTGGAACAGTTGACATTACACTCCGACTGTCTGATATTGCACCCCAAAATGGTGTGCATGTTCTGTATGCAGCCTAGTACTGTCCACGAAAATCTTGGGCTCATGAAGAGAGAGTCATGACGGTGAAGGAGTACTTGGGATACCTGTTGCTGACGCAGCTGGTGAGGCCTTCATTGCTGGGGATGCAGATGCATGGGCAGCAGGAGTTGGCACAACTGCGGAAGAAGTTTGAGGACCAGAGGCAGACTTGATAAGGAAGATTAGTCCCACAAGAACAATCCCCACAATGACTGTCCCCACAAAGAGTGCGGCGCCCCATTCCTGACGAACTGCCTTCTGCATATCTTCCTTCCCAAATCAGTCGCTATCTTGGACCAGTACGATTACTGTACCGATTGTGCCATTTCAAATGCATGTGGAGCATATTCCGGAGCGAGACGGAACAAGGTCGTATACCACCCCTCAAGTGTCCCCACATCAAGGAGTTCCCCTTCGAATTCCACGCCCCAGATGTCTCCGGTACCCAGCATCTTGCCAATGCCATCAGTCAACTGGATTTCCCCTCCAGCACCAGGTTCCTGATGCGCAAGGTGATCAAAGATGTCAGGGAGGAGTACGTACCGACCCATAATTGCAAGAAGGCTAGGTGCATCCTTTGGGGCAGGCTTCTCGACAACATGAGTAATCCGATGATACCTTCCCACAGTCTCAGCAATTGCCACTGATCCGTACCTCGAGATTTGATCTTCCGTTACTCGCATGAGTGCGAGAATTGTCGTCCCAAAACGTTGGAAGGCTTCTCCAAGCTGTGAAAGCACTGGAGTAGTCCCATAGGAGACATCATCAGGAAGGAGGCAGTAGAAAGGGGCTGTCCTGATGCAGTCTCTTGCACACAGGACTGCGTGGCCAAGGCCCAGTGGTTCTTCCTGATACGTGTAGGTGAAGTTCGCCAGTGAGGCGACTGCCTGGACAGTCTCGAGTTGTGACACCTTTCCTCTTTTTGAGAGAAGCTCCTCGAGTTCTGGAGAAGGTGCGAAGTGATCCCGTATGAGTTCCTTTCCTTCGCTCAGGACAATCACCATCTCAGAGGCACCAGCTGCAACAGCCTCCTCAACGCCCCACTGAATTGCAGGTCGATTGCCTACAGGAAGGAGTTCCTTGGGTAGCGCCTTTGTTGCTGGAAGAAACCGTGTTCCCAATCCTGCTGCTGGGATTACGCACTGCTGAATCGGTTGAGTCATCGTTCTTTCGTTCTACACTACTTCAGTATGGTGTTGGCAGTTGACGACACTGAGTGTACAGGATCGAGGGAGACGTTCCATGGTTGATACTGCAGAGGTTCTACTGCATACAGGCATCATCGAAGCTCTTCGGCAGTGCATGAACGATGGATCCCTCCCCCTTTCTGCAGTGCCCGATGACATTGTCATAGAAAAGCCGAAAAACCCAGCTCACGGTGACTGGTCAACAAATGCTGCACTTCGTATCGCAAAACATCTCCCTGGAAGAACACCCATGGCTATTGCGAAGGAGATCATTGAACATGTTCCGGAAAACTCAGCGTTTTCCTCATTGGAAGTGACCCCCCCTGGCTTTATCAATGCCCGACTATCCGGGGAATTTGTTGATGCACAGCTCACTGCAATGTACAACTCCCCACGACTGGGAGTTCCGGAGTCAGACCACCCACAGACAGTTGTTGTCGACTACTCTGCTCCCAACGTTGCAAAGGAAATGCATGTAGGACATCTGCGTTCCACCATCATCGGCGATGCCCTCGTTCGTATTCTCTCGTTTCTTGGTCATACAGTAATCAGGGAAAACCATATTGGTGACTGGGGAACACCATTTGGCATGCTCATTGAACATCTCATCGATGTCGGTGAAGCAGAGGGGCTTGAGGAGCTCTCTGTAGGAGAGCTTGGTGCATTCTACAGGGAAGCCCGTTCAGCATTTGATCGTGATCCTTCATTTCAGGATCGAAGCAGAAAACGGGTTGTCCTCCTTCAATCCGGGGATCCCGCAACACTCAAGCTATGGAAGACACTTGTCGATGCAAGTCTTGCAGCATTCGAAACGATATACCACGAACTCGGTGTTCTGCTTACCCGAGAGGATGTGGCGGGCGAGAGCCAGTACAACGATGCACTTGGAAAAGTGGTTGAGGACCTTCGGTCATGGGACCTCCTCGTTGAAAGCGATGGTGCACAATGCGTTTTTCCCCCCGGGTTCTTCAATCGCGATGGTTCCCCACTCCCTCTCATCATCCAGAAGTCCGATGGTGGGTATGGGTATGCAGCAACAGATCTTGCGACTATCCGGGACCGGGTGGACAGACTCCATGCAGATCGTATCTTGTATGTGGTGGGTATGCCGCAATCACAACACTTTGCCATGGTGTTTGCTGTTGCTGCAATGGCTGGATGGCTCCCTTCGGGTGTAGAGGCAGCTCACATCTCTTTTGGTCACATGCTGGGAACGGATCACAAGATGTTCAAGTCTCGCACTGGGGATACCTTCCAGCTGCAACGGCTCATTGATGAGGCAGTGTCCCGTGCACGAAGTGCTGTCGCTGAACGAAACCCTGAACTTGGCGCAGATGACAGTGAGGCCATTGCACGGATGGTGGGGATCGGGGCAATGAAGTACGCTGACCTCGCAAATGACCGGACACGAGATTACGTCTTTGACCTTGATCGCATGCTGTCCTTTGAAGGAAATACTGCTCCGTATCTCCAGTACGCGCATGCACGAATTCGATCCGTCTTTCGCAAGGGAGGTGCTACACCTGAAGCTGTAGTCGTGTCTCTTCCAGCACAGCATCCTGCAGAGAGGGCACTCGCACTTCACCTTCTGTCACTGGGCAGTGTACTTGAAGAAGTAGCCTTGACTTGCCGACCCCACACGCTTTGCACGTACCTCTATGAACTCTCTTCCCTGTTTACGACGTTCTATGAGCAGTGTCCAATCCTCAAGGCGGACAAGGCCACGGAACGAGAGAATCGCCTTGCGATATCACACCTCACAGAACGTGTTCTCTGTGAAGGACTGCATCTGCTCGGGATTGAAGCACCTGACCAGATGTAGTGGGAACACTCTTCCGTATACTGGATGGTGCGCCCCGTTCGTCTAGAGGCCTAGGACATCACCCTCTCAAGGTGGAGATCATCGGTTCGAATCCGATACGGGGTACCATCTCATGGCTCGACTATTCAGCCTGGTTGGTGTCTTCCCGATTTGCCTCATGAGCTTCGAAGTGCATGCTGTCCCTTCTGCATGGCATGCACTCCTGAAACCCCAAAGCAATGCCTGCACGCTTCCATGCTGTACTCAAAGACACGATAGATGAGATGTAGATTGCTTTCGTAGAGTGATACCTGGAAGGAATTCACCCCTTGGAACGCAGGTGAAGTACTTGAATGCCATTCTCCCAACAGGCTCACGTATTGCCACTAGGCCCATACTCCTCGCCACACTACTGAAATGCGAAATTCCCCTTATGCCTGCTTCAGCTCACCTACAGGGTAGCCAAGCGCTGTAAAGGGATCCTTCATGACAAGTTCACCGATCTGTGCATCACTGACCCCTGTCCACAAATGGGCAAGTCCATTGGGAGATCTAACCAAGGAGCCAGGAAACAGCACATCAGCAAGATCCGGATACTTCGGACTTCCCTTCGGAAAGTCCGCCCGCTCTGCAATGACAACAGGACGTGACATGATCATGCGTTTCGGGTCGATCAACCACACCACTGGAGCAAACTGCCACCCTTTTCCCGGCACATCCCGAGAAATGCATCCCATAGCACCGATAATCGGTTCTGAATCAGGTGATCTCTTCACCCACTGCATCTGGTTGACTGCTATGAATGTCCCTGGGTCCAAACCCGTATTCAGAAGAGTGCTGTCCCTGACAACAACGTTTGCATTCACATCAGTTATTGATGGTAGGCGGAGCAAACCCAAAACGTTTTCCCCCACTCTTCCATCAGCAGGACGGGTTGCCATCAGCAGAGATCCATCCGGGCATTGGATGACCCGAAATCCGTCCTTCATGCCATATATCGTGGCAATGGGATGTGATGGATCAAGCTCCTCAATGCTCGGAGCCATAAAGAACTTCGTTACAGGAATGGGGTCAGCAAGTGCCTGATTGAGTCCAGGAGAAGTTGGATTTGCCATCGTTCTATCCAAGGTGACTGCTGCCAGAAGTAGCTGCTGTCTCCCGGATGTGTCAGTAATCCAGGTTGCATATGGGTCCTCGAACTTGTCAAAGACAGGCGCACCTCGTAGGGGGACAAACTGTCTCTGCCTGTTCCTGACAAAAAAACGCACCTGTGGATCCCATCGTGCTGGATCATGCCACTCGCTCAGTTTGGACTCAACACGGGCTGCAAGGACAGTGCGTGAACCAGTCTCCACTATGCTGGGATTGTACGCATCGCGCGGGAAGACTCCTTCCATTGTCCGGATCTTGCCCTTGCGTGTAGCCAGTTTCAGTCGGGTTGCCAGAAGATCATCGTAGCCTTTCTGCTCAGCATGAACAGCCAAATTGGAAAGTGATCTCACAGGATCGATTTCTCGGGAATCATCGAGTGCACCCATACACACAACAGTAGCCATCCCTTCCGGACAGCTCACGGACATTTGTGACTGTTATATCTGACATCAGCGATATTGTCGGTATACGTTGTCAGGGGAAATGTCCTTCGTGTAAAGCATTGCCTTGACTTCACAGCCTCAAGAACAGTTGCAGATACTCCCTTGGCGCATTGCTTGAGATATCAATATCGCATCTGCCACGAAGTATGCTGTGGGGTACATAGAGCAGCATGTAGAACATCTACAAGCAGTAGCGAGGCAGGACAGAGCTACCTGTCTCCTCCACGGCATTGCCGGTAACGTGCCAAGCAACAGGAGGTAGTTTACAGACAATGAACAGATTCGTGAACTGCTTCGTACCCGGTATACGAACTTCAGCACTGCCCATACCCGGGGCTCTTTTGATACATGGGAAGGAATCTCCATCCGAGACACCGCCATCCTTCACGGGTGTCAGGAAGAGCACATGTATTGACCATATGCCCCAATGCTGTCGTTCACTGCATCAAAGACGTCGCGATTGCATGACACGAGACGGGATGATGCTCCACGAGGACGTAAGTTTCATGCATGGTGGAATATCATGGTCCCTGCCTTAACCTGGATAGTTGGCATCAGTAATGCAACAAGATGCCTTTTGGAAGACTTCTGGAAAGGAGAAACCATGAAGGTATACATGTACTTGGCCAAAAGCATGTAGCGGGAATTCTTCCTTGACTGGTTCAGTATCTGGGAAACAGCATTTCCATACACTGACTGTCAACAATCAGAAACTGTACTTTAGTGCCCTATCTGCGTGAAACTTTGCTCAGGAGGCGGAGCATCTCAAGGTACAGCCATACCAATGTGATCATGAGGGAGAATGCGCCATACCACTCCATGTATTTTGGAGCATTCGCTGCAACTCCCTGTGAAATAGTGCCGAAGTCGATGACAAGATTCAACGATGCAACGATCACAACAACAATGGAAAATCCAATTCCCAGTGGTGTAGCACTACTAATAAGCGGAAGCTGTCCACCACTGAACATTCCAAACACCAGGCTGGCAACGTAATAGAGTGCAATGGCTCCAGTTGCAAGAGTCACGATCGCAACAAAGCGACGAGTTGGCTTCAGGATGCCTGCTCCGAAAAGAATGAGCATGAGAAAGAATACTGCTGCAGTGAGAAGAACTGCCTCAGCAACTATCCCCTGATACAGCGCATTGTATGCCTGGGATACAGCCCCAAGGACAACTCCCTCACAGAGGGCATATAACCACGCAGTGTACGGGGCAATAACTGGTTTGAAGATTGTAACGATCGCAACAATGAATCCCCCTATAAGGGCTACTGGAAGAACAAGACCAGGGATACTGCCAGAGGAAATTCCTGACCACGTTGCTCCAGCAGTAAGTACTGCAATAGCAAAAAGGACAAGTGATTTAATGACAACACCATCAAGTGTCATCGTTCCTGATGCCGTGTTCATGCCGTTTACGACAGATCGTAGAACTGAGGGACGAAGTGCGGGATTCGATGTCGAGTAATTCATGGAAACACCCCTGGATTGGACTGCACAGTGCCATTGTACCCGTGTATGTGGATTATGGAACCCTTGGACATGTCACAATACGAATTATGGCACCCAGCAAATACGTCATCATCTTGAGTGGCGGTAGCGGTTTTCTCGGAACTGCTATCCGAAGCGAGCTCAGCACCCTCGACAATGTATCCGTCCTTATTCCCTCACGCTCTTCCCACACTCCACTGTATGCGAATGAGGAATTCATTTCTTGTTCAATCACTGATCCTGCGGATGTCGATTCGCTCATATCGCATGCCGCGAAACTTGGCACTCTCACCCATCTCATCAACAGTGCTGGGGCATTTGACATGGGAGATGCACACGTGGAAACACCGGAGCATCTTCACGCACTCTTTGATGCCAATCTTTTTGGTCCGTGGACCCTTGCGCGAGCTTCTGCACAGGAGATGATCCGAACCTCCACGCATGGCACTATCACTACTGTGGCGAGTATGGCTGCAGTTCACGTTACACTGCACCAGGCGTCATATCAAATTGCAAAGACTGCAGTTCTCCGATTGTCACAGCTACTTGCAGAAGAGCTTGCTCCACATGGAATACGAGCAAATGCTGTTCTCCCCGGATACATCGTCGCTGATGAAGATTCACAGTCGCAGGACAAGAGCAGACAGACCAACTGGGTGCGTGTGTCTGATGTCGCTCGTATGGTCGTTTGGTGCATGAGTGATGACTCACGCCCCCTCACAGGAGGAGCACTTCCTCTCAACCACATACCTCCGTCCTGAAATAATCCTCCAACTTCTCTGGGTTTCATGTGGAGGCACAGGCAATGTGCAAGTAGTTCACACAGCCCCCCTCCATTCCACGTAAAATCGTGGAAACGGGAATTGCGGAGGGGAACATGCGGATCGCGTTGTTTGTCGATACCAAAGAACGCAGTACAACGCCTGATATTCACGTGGAAAATGATCGCATCGTTGTTCGCGGTCATCTCGATCCGAAATACGACCTTGGTTCCAACGACATTGCATTCCAGGATGTCATTGTTACCTCTTCCCTGACTCCTTCCACTGCTCGTGAACTTGCTCGGCTCGTTAAGCAGTGCATTGACAGAGAGAAGGTGAGCCCCGGAGTAAGCAGAGATGAACAGGAGATGGGAACTTCCCGCCGTCTCGTCCTTGACGATGGCAATACGACTGTCACAATTGATGAGCGAAATCGACAATTCCCCCATCTTGCACACATGCTCATCACACGTCTTGAAACCATTGCAACCGATCTGCTGGAGGAGCAATGGCACATTGAGCTCATAGATCGATGCAGGACACTGGCAGAACAGATCTACGGGGACAATATCCACAAGTGGTACACAGTCACAAGGACATCCGAGAAGTTCAATGTCCAGCTCAACAATCCAAAGCCCCAGTCTGAACCATCCTCTGATGCATCCAATGTCACCATTCATGGGGAACGGGTTGTATTACGCTGCGACGATCGGTATATTGCCTTCCATGCTGGAGACCACCGCATAGTGCTTGTCGAAGAATGGAAGCGAGGCGATCTCCCTTCATTTCCACCAGCAATTCTCGATGTAGCGAATGCACGTATCAAGCTTGGACGGATTGATGGTGCAATTACAGCTCTCGAGCGTGCACAACAGAGTCATGGTGAACCACTGGTACAGCGTCAGGCAGCCATCCAACTGGCTGAAATTCTTGCAGAGCAGGGCAAATATGGAGAAGCACGTACAACCATTCAGCGTGCTCGGGACCTTCTCATCCCAGGGGAACACCAGATCTACTACGCAACTCTTGCCTGGATCACGTCTGTTGAACAGCATCCACAAACACATGCACCTGCTCCATCGCAGATTGCACCACCCGCTTGGTGGCGGAAAGCTCCCCAAGACCCTCTCCAGCGTCCCTGGGCTGACCAGAAGGGGAAACAGAATCCCGGACTTGAATAGTCCTCCCTTGTGCTGCAGGGGATACTGATGTCTAGGAACTCACTTCCTGCACAAGCTTGCCAGGATTCATGATGCCAGTAGGGTCACAAGCTGACTTGAGTGCTTTCAGGGCTTGAGCCCCCACCTTTCCCACTTCCTGTCCCATCCACTGCAAGTGATCTACACCAATGCCATGATGGTGACTCGGCGGTGACCCCATCTTGAGCAGGTAGTCCATGATTGCTTCCTTGCCACGTTTCCACTGTTCAATGGCATCATTGGTTGTCGTACCCGCTCTTCTGCCAAGTACCGTGAAATACAACGATGCACCCCACGAGTACATATGGGACACGTGACATCCCACTGCCCCCCCCTCTGAGCACCACATCGATTGTGCAAGTGCCCGAATCCCATCACGAATGGCAATGAGGTCTGACCACGATGCAGCTGTCTCAAATGTCTCAACCATGACACCCATATCCATAAGTACATCCCGTACGTACGGAGAGAAATATCTGCTTCGTTCCCACGATCTTCCTATCTGCTCTCCGACACGAATGGCATGATGATCACGGAACAGTGAAGCAGTGTGGGAACTCTTCAGATTGATCTCCTCACTGGAAAGTTCTTCCCATCCAACAATTGCCAGTACTCCATCTCTGTAGCCACGTGCACCGAGATACCAGGAGAACATCTTCTCCGCAAGGGATCCGTGCATACCCATGCGCATGAGTCCTGCAGTTTCCTCCTCATCGGAGAGTCGTGCTACTGTGCAGGATCCCCTTGCTTGCATGAGATATCGCAAGGCTGACACTCCATCCTCAAATGTTGGGAACATCCATCCCTCATACCGAGTCGTACGGGGCTTTGGATGCACCCTGAGGGTCACCGATGTAATGATGCCCAGAGTTCCCTCTGAGCCAAGGACCAGTTCTCGAAGATCTGGTCCCACTGAGACATCCGGATGTGGGAGCATTTCCAACCGTCCTTCCGGAGTTATGCATGTGAGTCCGAGAACCATGTCATCAAATCGCCCGTACCCCTCCGAGGACTGACCTGCTGAACGTGTTGCTGCACATCCGCCAACAGTGACGAACTCGTAGGACTGCGGGTAGTGCCCAATAATGTACCCATGCTCCCTGCACCAGTCTTCTGCAGCCATTAGTCGTGCACCACCACCTATAGTGACTCTTGAATTCATCTCAGAGAGGTCGGTAATGGCATGAAGATGCCGTGTATCGACAGCAATGACATAGGGAAGACTGCCACTCGCTGGTTCCACACCGCCGACAACGCTTGTCCCTCCCCCAAACGGGATAACTGCAATTCCTTCATCTCGTGCAATCCTCAACACTTCGATCACGCCATTCTCCGACGTTGGAGCAACAACTGCATCGGGAAAGGCAAGGGCACTATTCTCCCTAAGGCGAAGAAGGTCCGTGTATGATCTGCCAGCTGCATGCATGAGTCTCTGATGTGGAGCAGTTATGTCTTCTGCAGGGTTGCCGGCCTTGGATAGGGCAGTACAAATGGATGCAGAAATGCGTGAAGGGGGAAGAGTGATATCTCCTTCGCGTACTGATGCATGGGTGGGTACATTGGTTGGCTCAATACTGAGAGCCTCAGCGAGCCACGTTCGAAACGGTCCTGTGAGTTCAACGTGCTCCTGGGGAGCTCCCCACCCATTCCAGAGCAGCGGCTGGAGTCCACTCATACAGGTACATGCTCGCGTACTGGGAGTTCCACAAGCGAGGAAATAGTGCTCCTCAGCCGCTCTCGTTCTGAAGGAACCAGATCAAGACGCAGTCTCCGATCAAGGATATCTTCCAGAAAAAGGGCTCCTTCATGCCTGACTGCCCACAATGCCTCCACTGGAAGAATTGGTGGCTCAGGACCAAGAGGAGTCAGGAGATCCTTCTCTCCCCGTGCAAGCCGTACCACCTGTTCTGCTTCCCTTCCAAATCTTCTACGGAGCCGTTCTGGAGCTTCCAACATGGAAATCTCTTCCGATGGACCAGCTCCGACAAGTGCTGTGCGTTCTGTGACGCACTTCCCTGCCCCAAGATCTGCAAATTGCACTGCAGCATCTACAGCATCCTCAGCCATCTTCCGGTATGTAGTGAACTTGCCCCCAACGACAGTGATCATTTTCATCGCTGGATCATGAATGATTGCGTGCTTCCGGGAAATATCAGACGTTGTCTCAGAATCTCCACTGGAAAGAAGTGGCCGATAACCAGCATATGATCCAATGATATCGTCCTCAGAAATGGGATGTTCAAGCACTTGCTCAATGAGGGACAAGAGATATGTGCGCTCTTCTCGAGAGATCTGCGGGATATCCTCAATCGGCCCATCATGGGGTATGTCTGTTACGCCTACAATGACATGCCCATCAGGAGTGGGATTTGCTCCTACCCAGCGAGCTCTCTCTCCGACAACAGGTACCAACATTGCAGATCTCGGCTCACCAAGTGCACTCCCACGTATGACAAGATGTGAACCTTTGCTTGGTCGAAGATGCACATCTGGCGCAAGCTCATGTGCCCATACACCTGTTGCATTGATGACGCAGCGAGCATGAAGCACTACTGTGTCATCGGAAAGGACATCCCGTGCAATGACTGTTCCCTCTTCCACGTGTTCTGCAACACACCGCTGGATGAGTCGAGCTTCATAGGCAGCTGCTGTCCTTGCAGCTGCAATGACAATCCTTGCATCGTCAACTGCCTGTCCATCCCAAAAGAGGATCGCTCCACGGAGACCTCTCTGTGCAAGTGCTGGATACAGCCGCATGGCTTCGAGCGAACTGATCCGCCGTGGCGAAGGAAGCATGGAATGACCGGATCCTGATGCTGCCCTCAGCACGTCACCGAAACGTATGCCACTACCGGACAGCATCGCATATGGAATGGACACATGTGGTGTGAGTGGAATCATGTACGGCATCGACATCACGAGATGCGGTGCAGTCCACTTCATGAGTATATGACGCTCACGGGCTGACTCCCAGGCAACGCCGAGGTCACCATTTCTGAGATATCTAAGCCCTCCATGAATGAGCTTCGAACTCCAACGACTGGTGCCGCTGGCGAAGTCATCTCGCTCAATGCAGACAACAGAAAGTCCCCGTGTTGCTGCATCAAGAGCAACACCAACACCTGTAATTCCACCACCTATGACGACTACATCCACATCCGGATCGCGCCGCAATGCAGCAAGATCCTGTTCCCTTTGTGCTGCATTCAGTGATGCTGGTCGCATTGATGCGGTCCTCCTGCGATTTCATGAAACCGGTTACATGGTACCTCGATATGTGCACCCTGTCCTGAAATGAGGTTACTTCACCAAAATCTTGCTTCTGACAAGGAAGGATGTTCGACGTACACTAGAAATGTCAAGGAGGTGTACATATGTCAACAACACCAACATTACAGATCAGGTACCGGGGATCAACTTGTGCCCTCGGAAATGATGGGGATTCCTACTGCATTCTCCATACTGACAAACATGGAAGAACAGCAGTCATGCGGACATTCCCGCTGTCAGATCAGGGCTGGCAGGATGCTTGGACTACATTTGTGCGCCAGGAGCCTCACCATGTAGCACTCAGTCAGTCAGAAACGAAGAACCTTATTCCTCCTCCCCCCACGGCACATCCGGCTCCTGAAAGCCTGCTGCGCCACAGGGCTAGCATTAATACCTCAGTCCTTCGTGGAGCTTTCCTGACGGGCGCATCAGCAGCATTCATTGCGACCTTGGCAACACTATTCTCTGTCACCTCACTTGGAGCTGGCTACACAGCCCAGACTCAACCCGTCCTCCTCCTCGTAGCCTTTGCATGCCTGGTGGGCGGTATAGCATTCGGAAGCCTTGCAGTAGCCCTCCCCCTTACGACTGCACGGGCACGGCTGAGTTTTCTTCTTGGAGGGCTGGCCATTGGACTGTTCGGAACACTCTTCACGGTATTCGCTTCCATGAGTGCACCAGTTGCAACGGGTACATTCTTGAACTCGCTGACAGGAGTGCTTGCTGGAGGTTCCCTTTTCATGGGAAGTCTCACTGGAGCTGCAGCTGTACTGGTCTGGCCACACGACAATTCGTCTCGCAAGGAGGAAACGGCACACCTATTTCTCTTGCTCTCCTTGCTTGGTGTCCTGGCAAGTTCCCTCTTTCTCGGCTATGATGCCCTCGCACAGGATCCTGTTGTTGCACCGTTCACTGCCACATTTGTCGATATTCTTGTTGCTGGAACATGCATTGCAGTCGCTGTCTCCATGTTTCTGTTCGCAGCAGCCTGGCATAGTCCGTCCGCCAAAACGGTGGGTATCGGCACAGGCGCAGCCTTTGTTGCGTGGGCTGCTGCTGCAATCCTTGCAGCATTCGGCATAACCTATCCGGGAACTGCAATTAGCCTCATCACCGTGAGTCTTGGCTGTGTAGGCTCTGCAATCCTTACCATCACGCTCTTCTGGTCATATCCCCGGAAGGTACAGGAAACTCAAGCCCAGGCATCGTGAAGTTGGTTTGCCACACCTCTGACTGATCCTTGGTACACGCCCGGCACTGTTGCACCTCTGCAACCATCCTATCTCGAGATGTACCTCAAACATCACAGATTGGTTACCTTTTCGTAATGAGATAATCGTTGCGTAATGAAACTGAAAGTTTCATACTCGTCATGAAGAATACTTCCATCGTATGATGATAGTGATGTAACGGGTGGTACCAGTCATGCAAGTATCGAAAGTCCAATCTTTCATCAGGGGCAGCTGGATTACCCTAACTGCCTGCCTCCTCCTGGGTGCAGCCCAGATTTCCCACAGTCCCCAGGTGCGAGCTTCCGGCGTATCGACAACGACACCTGTCTTCACCTACTGCCCACTCGATGGCACCGGCGGAACCCTCCAGGAGGAAGCCTGCCCCCAGAATGATGCAACCATGAGTGCCTCACCAAGTCCTGGACTCACTGGATATCCCGAGCAGTTCACGGTATCGGTGGACAAGTCAGTAACAACTACCCCGCATGTGAACGGCAACAATGCAGGAGGAGTGACGGAAACATGGACACCGGCACGCGTCATTGTTGAATTCTACTACGGCTCCCAGACACCTGACACTTCGTGCGTCAGCACAACTGATCCCCACTTCAATATCAGTTTTGGCAGTGCCAGCAGTCCCTCTTCACCGGATCAGCAGCCCTGCTACGAGCTCACGTCAAGCGACCTACCGCTCTCCAGCCACCCCACAACACCGGCCACGTATTCCTTCACGGTGTCCCACTATTACACGACCATTGGAACATACCATCCAGCACTGGTCATCTACTGGGAAGGATCACGACCCTACACCCTCCAGTACGTCACCCATCCAGTACTGAACTACCAGACCATCGTACAGAAGACTGCCTCGTACACCTACTTCCGAACCATGCAGTGGAACGCCGTCTACACTGTTGACAACACCGTGCCCTTCACGCAGCACACCATTCAGTCCTACGACAGTGCTTATACCGACTCAAAGTACCGCAGTGGATCAAACACTCCAAACAAGAGCATTGTCCAGACTGCGAACTATCAGGTGAACTGGTACGGGGACAATCCCTACAGTGACGGAAACATGACCAATGACGAGATGCTTTACTGCACCCAGTACGGTGGCGGATGGCAGATCGAAACGGGCGAGGGCTGGTGGTCCTACCATTTGGTCTATGAAGACGTGCCTACTGCCTGGGGCTATGTCTGGAATGGGACACAATATGTCTACGAGGTAACACAATACACCTGGGAATGGGTGAGTGTGCCCTACCTCTTCCACCAATATCCGAATTTCTCAGGCGGTGGTCCAAATGACTGTCTTGCCATGGGCGATGGGGATGATGCAGTCACAACCGCAAAGCCCGTCAACTACCCGGTCGTTTCCGGAAACTACCCTGTACTGACTGGAACCAATGCAGCATACTTCGCTTGGTACCCATTTACCAATCACGTCACGAATGCGAGGGATCTCGCAACGCCTTCCTCGTATCACACCTCAGTCGAACATGTCAGAACAGTCACCGAGTATCTCCCCGAAACACTAACCTACAACTACTATGTCGTAGAAAACCATACCCTCGTCAACAATGTACTCGCGTGCTGCCTTGCAAGTCCCAACTACAGTGTTCCTCCTCCAGTCCTCACCTACAGCATTACCTCCACCCCCTTCACGCAATCAACGCTGGTGCCCGAGACTGCAACGTCCGCAGTGCGGAAGATATACGATGACTACAACCAGTGGATCACTCCTCTTACCCAGGACTACACGCACTACACGTTCACTGGTTCAACACGTTTGGCAAATGTCTACACAGGAACGCACAACTATGGCTACTGGAAAAGCTGTCCCCCGGGTCCACGGACAAATGGTGACACTGACGGCGACAACGATGAACCCGTGTATCAATATGCAAAGTACTGTACGGGGTATTCGAACTATACATGGAATTCCTATGCCGCAACCCAGCCATTCACTTCGTACACTCCTGTGGCACATGGAGAACAACTCGTTCACCAGGTCATCCACACATACAACTTCCACTACGTTGGGGCGCAGTACGTTCCCTACTATTACAAGTCCGTCCTAAACTACACTGCGTACTACAACAAACTCGAATCCAACTACATTCCCTATCTATGGCAGTCCACTATCATCCAGTATGTGAATGAAGACCAGATGACACTCATTGTCAAGCAGGAGCAACCCATCTCCTGAGACCAGACTCTGAGACCTTGATAACTATCCAGCTCACCACCCACTACACAAGGAAGTTGATTTCATGAGCACTGACAAGCCGACAGCTGTGTCCCGACACCCCTCGTCCTTCCGTCGCTTCCTTGCGGCACTAGCCCTATGTGTCCTGGGAATTGTCATTGCAGGACTTGGATTCGCTGGGCTGGGAAACGGTTGGTCAGATCAGATATTTCCCAGCAACACAACAATGTTCACCGGACTTGCCTTTTCCGGATCGGCAGTCTGGGAGTTTGGATCACGTTCTACCGTTCCAGCTCCAGGGAGCTCATCCGCCCAGGTGTATGCTGCCTCTGCGTACTGGGATGGATCAGCCTGGCACACCCAAAACCCCTCCATCCCAGGGGTTATGAGCCAGTTCGACAATGGGACCTCAGGGCCAGGATCGACAATGTGGGCAGTAGGAGCAACACAGAACAGCACGCAGTACAGTGACTCTCTTCCATGGAAGCCACTCATCATGGAGTGGAATGGATCAAAGTGGATGGACAAGACACCTGCTTCTGTTCCCCTGGGTGGGCAATTCTACAGTGTATCCGCACCATCCCAGTCGGATGTGTGGACTGTAGGATTTGTGAACAGCAAAACACATCCACAATACCAGTCCATTGCATACCACTACGACGGTACATCGTGGCATGCACTCCCAAGTCCAAGTGCTGGAACAGGACTGTATGCAGTCAGTGCCCTGTCAGGTTCGAATGTCTGGGCTGCTGGCTGGGTGGGAGCAAAGGGATCTCCCGCGCTCTTTGACTGGACAGGATCTGCATGGAAGCGTTTTCCTATACTCGGCGTACCTTCATCATCAAGCACGAATGTCAACATCATGAGCCTGAGTTTCGACAGTCCAAATGACGGCTGGGCAGTTGGCACCTATCCGAATTCGAAGCTTTCTGGACATGTACAGGTGTCCCAGGCATCCATCCCACTCGTAGCTCACTGGAACGGATCCAACTGGCACACTGTGCCAACTGGCGGTTTTCCATCGTCCCTCCTCATAAGCGTGCAGAGTGTGCAAGCATTTTCCGCGTCGAATGTCTGGGTATGTGGGGGTTACACCAACACTGTGGGCAATCCCAACGCCTTCAAGCCGTTCCTTGCCCACTGGAATGGGTCTACGTGGAACGTTCAGTCCCAAATCAACTTCTCCACGTTCAATGGGGGAATGGCAAATGCAGTTGCGGGCAACAGCAACGGGACTGTCGCGGTGTCTGGCCTGGACTCCGCTGGATCCTCACTCCTGATCGGATCCAGCAGTCCCCTTGCAGCACGTAGCATCACCACATCATTCGCCGGGCTCCCAAACGGAGTACTGGATCTTCTTGCTGAAGTCCTCGGGGTATTGCTTGTCGTAGGTGGGGTTGTGGCACTCCTACGGAATGGAAAGAGGACTCCCCAACAAGGCGTTGAGAAGTAATTCAGACAGTCCTCTCCCACTGTCCGAGGGCAATGCTCACTTTGGGATGTCTGTGAAAGTACGTACCGTCGCGCCCAGTGAAATGGCTGCTTGGTTGGTCGTGATATCTCCTGCCACAAGAGTGGTCAGAATACGCACTTGGCGTTGTTGGTATTCGTTCAACGTAATTGACTCCATAACCGGGTCTTCCCTGGTCAGTTAATGCGACATTATCGCTGGTGTTCAACAAGAGAAGCAGGATTGTCCGTGACACGTCCGTGCAATATCGCTACGCTAGGAGATGTCAGTTCTTTACTAAGAACGGAACGCTCCGGGAGGGGGCTCCCGATGCAAGTGCACGCTACAGTGTTCATCACTGAAGCATTCTGGGGGGAAAGCGCTTGCAGGCATTGAAATCTTGAGATCACTCAATGCCACACGCCCTTGAACATCTATTCCGAAGACATGTAGTCAATGAGCAAGTATCACTCCGGTACCATAGAGATACTGTGAAGCTAGTCGCATCATCTCTCAAGCCACTTATGCCAATGGATGATCAGACTGCGCGTGATCTTCATCAAATAGCATCCTATGTGGATCCCTACATCAGATCAACACCCCTGCACATCACTGCATCGGCGTACATCATAGACACTCCCTCTAGGCGTGTCCTTGTACGCTGGCATTCTGTCGTAAAGAACTGGATTCAGGTTGGTGGACATATAGATGCGGAAGATACTGATCCTCTTGCAGCAGCTCTTCGGGAAGCGCAGGAAGAGACTGGCCTGCCTGACCTCAAACCACTGTGTACTCTTACTCCCTGGACTCCACTTCAAGCAGTTAGTGTAGTAGTCCCAGAATCCCTCAAGGAGCACGGTCACAAGCACCTCGACCTGCGGTACCTTTTTGAAACGCGGCTACCTGATCTATGTACTCCAGAACATGCGGATAACCCTGTTCGCTGGCTCACCTATGATGCTGCAGAAAATGACATCAACGATTCCACAGTCCTGGCTGGAATCCGCATGATTGCATCTCTTGCCACAAGCACAAACAACTTTCTCACTTGTGACATGATCCATGCCAAGGAAATGCTGAGGATTCAGTAGCCCTCTGCAATTGCACAGATCATATCGATCTCGAGAGCTGCTCCAAGCGGCAATTCTGGAACACCAAATGACGACCGGGCATGTACCCCTTTTTCACCCCACAGCACTGCGAGAAAGTCGGAAGCACCATTGAGCACAGCTGACTGCTGCACGAACGTCGGAGTGGATTTCACCATTCCTGTGAGTTTGAGGATCTGTGAAACACCATCCAACGTCCCTATCGATTTACGCACAGTACTCAGAAGGTCCAGGGCAGTCAGTCTGGCAAGCTCATACCCCTGTTCGTGGTTGACGTTGTCCCCAAGTCGGCCAACAACTGGTTTGCCATCACGACGACAGATATGACCCGATACGAACAGGAGCTGTCCCCACCGCACTGCAGGAGAATAGTTTCCCACTGGCGGAATCGGTTCCGGCAGGACAATTCCACCTTCCTGAAGGCGCTGTTCAATGTTAGGCATTTTGAATCTCTCCTACTAGCTCACTGGGCAGTAATCATGCACGTGCGTAGGAATGGAGTCCCACAATCCACAAGTTTACAGCGTACAGTGTCACTATCAGTGATGCAAATCCAAAGAAAGTGATAATTGCAGCCCGTTTTTCCTTCCAACCAAAAGTCACTCGGGCATGCAGGTATATGGCAAAGATGGCCCACGTAATGAAAGCAAACGTCTCCTTTGGATCCCATCCCCAGTACCGTCCCCATGCTTCCTCGCCCCAGATAGCACCGCAAATGACACCAAATGTCCAAACAGGAAATCCCGCCATGACAAACCGGTAACTCATGCTGTCAAGCCAAGATGCACTTGGAAGGCCATCTGTTATGGAAGCAAGTATTCCACGGTGCCTACTCGTTGATTCCTGGGTACCCTCTTCGCTAGCCACCACTTCTTTCACGCCAACACTCGGAAGGTCCAGGGTTGCACCTGTAGCTGATGCTCCAGCAACTGCGAAGGAGAGCTGTTGTTCTGACTTCCCTGTGCGAAGCGCAGCAACCTTCGTGCTGCGTGAAGAACCAGTTTCTCCTGCATCCCGCTTGTCAGTCCATGACTTCAGGAGATATGCCATTGCAAAGAAGAATGAAAAGGTCAATATGGCTGATGCTGTCGCCATTGCAGTGACATGTATCGTAAGCCAGTAACTGTGGAGAGCTGGAACGAGATTTCCTGGAGGTTCGTACAGCACATAACCCACTCCAAGGAGTGCTATGGCAACGCCTGTCGAGGGAAGGCCTATCATTCTCTGCCGTGTTCGGAAGCTCAGACCAATTGCACAGGTCATGAGGATGAAGGATATTCCCATCGAGTACTCGTACATGTTGCCGAGCGGCCAGTGGTTTCCCTCGATTCCTCTCAGGATGATTGAGACAAGCTGAAACGGCCAGCCAATGCACATGGCACCAAGTCCAATCTTTGTGAGGACGTTTTTCCGTACTGCAAGGTACGTAACGAAACAGATGAATGCAACGAGATATAACGCAAGCGTAATCCAGAAGAGATCAAGCGACAGCGGAGCTGAACCCTGTGAACCCATAGTCATTTCCCCTCAAACAGTGCGAACAGAAAGGTCACAAGCATGTATGCGATGCTCACATCTCCACATGCCAGTGACCTCTCATAGCTTATTACTTTTTAGCCAGGATACTCCCCAAGTGTCACCTGAAATGTCTTGGATGACCCGTCCGTGAGCGTTACAACAACAGATACGGTCTGTCCTGGCTTGAGGTTTGCAAGGATTTGGCTGAGTGACTGTGTATCTGTCACAGTTTGTCCATCAAGGCTTGTAATGATATCCCCAGCCTTGATGCCTGCCATTGCTGCAGGCTTCCCGGCAATCACGCTCACAACATATACACCATTACCTTGCTGGAGAGTCTGGGCCTGGATGCCAAGATACGCACGTCCAGAGTTAGTCACTGTCCCACTCTGTACGAGCTGTGTTGCGATGTTCCTCACCGTATTGCTGGGAATTGCAAATCCTATACCCGCAGCAGCTCCACCCAGTTGCTGATCCACAAGCCCGAGTGTTGGGATCCCTACAACGTTGCCATTGAGGTCCACGAGCGCACCTCCACTATTGCCCGGGTTGATGGGAGCACTTGTTTGAACGACATCCGTAAGAGTAGTACCTGACTGACTCTCAGTGACAGTCCTCCCAAGAGCACTTATGATGCCATCAGTTACACTGCTGCTCAATCCAAGCGGATTTCCAATTGCAAGAACGAGGTCTCCAACTTGGAGTTTGCTGGAGTCCGCAAAGGTAGCAGGCACAAGTCCAGTTGCATTGATATGGATTACTGCAAGATCATCTTCCGCAAATGTACCCTTCACCGTTGCAGGATAATGCTTGCCATTTGTGAGAACCACTTGAAGGTTCGTTCCACCAGCAATAACATGATTGTTCGTCACGATATCGCCATTTCCATCAAAGACAATGCCTGACCCCAAGCCCTGGTCGGTTTCCACCTCGACAACTGATGGACTCACCCTGTTCACGACATTGATGTAGCTCTGCTGTAGTGTGGCAGCTTGCGTACCAGGCGTAAGCGATCCTGCTGCTGGTGCAGGGCTCAATGACACAATCGGTGTATTAGAAGCAACAGACGACGTATTCGCTGGGCCACAACCGGCGAGTGCAATACCTAGTGCTAGTACAGCAAGTCCTGCACGGAGGCGGGGTGTGCCGAATATATACGGAATTTTCACTGTGCTCTCCTTGATTTAAATGAAATTGAAATATATGGGCGGCAAAACGAAGTGTGGACTTGTGTTCTATCCACTAGTCACTATTGCATGATGCAGCTTTCACAGAGATTACGATATTTGCTCTGCCCGTACACCCCCAAAGATGACATTTCTGTTGTGCTAAGGTAAGGGGGCGTCTTCCAAGCAGAGCATACCTCGCACCTGAGGGTAAATCCATAGCATTCAGACGACATGCCTTCACCATCAACTTCACGAAACAAGCCACACGTTCGAACATCTGCACGGACAACCACCACACATCGTCCCTGGTGGCAGGAACGACTTGTGACAATGCCCATTATTGTCATTGTCTTCATCATTGCGTTTGTTATCGGAATTCGACTCGCTTCATCGTCGTTTGCTCCCACAGCCCCAACCATTGCGCACCTTACCTGTTCAACAACACCACAGTCCACAACCGCTCTAGCACATGTAAGCATCACTGCAAATGGGAAACAGCAAACCATTCCCTCAGGTATTGGGTATGTAAAGCCGTGGTCGATAAACCAGGGAAGTGAGGGCACATACTCAGGTGCAATTGTCATTGGGGGTACATGCGTGTACCCTCTCACCACACAAGCCCCCACAGGTATCATTCATGTACTGGGCAAAGTGAATGCCCACATGACTCTTGCAGCGTTCTTTGCGATTTGGCATGAGCCACTTACGTCGGATCGTGCATCTTCCTGGAAAGGACACGTCACAATCTATGTCAACGGGAAAAGGACAGATGCATCTCCTGCATCGATCCGACTTAGAAACCACACATCCATTGACATCGTTGTTGGAAAGCCGGCTACAGCACCAAAGCCATTTACGTTTCCCTCATAGAAACGCTCGTCGTATCCACCCTGAGTGGAGAAATTTGTGGGAAAATGTTTCCACATTCACAACGTATCCACTTTGAATAGTCAGGGAGAATGAGCGGCGATGGAACCTATTGTCATGGCACAAGCACCAGGCTTGGTATTTGTCATTCTCATGCCTGTTCTCATGCTCGCATTGACCTTTACTCTTACTTGGGCACTCTACAGCATTCTCGGCGGACCATTCCATCCTTCGAAAGAACCAAAGAAGTCCTCCCCCAAGGGCAAGCACGCCTAACATCCTTTTGGGTACGCACACCACAAATACGACGTCGCCCGAACATGACTCTGCGGTACAATAGCAGGTACATTTTATGCACATCAGCTTGATCGCATTCCTTAGAGGTCTGTATCCATGGCAAATACAATCAAAGAATCAAAAGGTGTTGCTTCTCAGGCAAACATCATGACGCATCGTCGGTGCCCAGTGTGCCACCAGTATATGCGGCAGAATGAAATCGGAGTTGAATTTGTCTATCGACACGAGCGCCAAGCAGGAGAACCCCGTCGAGAGCGCGTTCTCAAGCACACGAAGAATTGCAAGGCTGCATAGTTCCCTTCAATTGAAGTAGCCACTTCCTGGCAGCCTGTGACAAGTCACGATAACGTGAAAGGTCAACTTCCACGGAATGTTTTCATATGCAAAACATCTGCGATTTGCCTAACTACTGCGGAATGAAGTCCACAATGAGGCGGGTTGGACTGAGCAGATAAGCCGGCCGAAGTGTCACTGGCTTCGCAACGCTGAACTCAAATACTGTCTCATTGATCCCGGATGATGGAGGAATCATGTGCACAGAAGTGATTGTCGTGGTCTCTGAGAGTGGTGCTGGTTGGGAGAGTGGCTGTGCATCCTTGATAACGACGATGACATCTCCAGTTGTTGTATCTGTCCCCAAGGTTACCTGTGGCTCAGTGGAGCCAGTAAGGTCAAAAACAACTCGGTAATATCCTGTGTGTTGACCATAACGAAGATCCTGAATCTGGACTGGTTGTGTACTTGTGCCTATGGTTTGAACATTCGTGAGTGCGATCTGTTGTGATGAATGGGGAGTTGGTGTTGACGAAGGATGTACTGCTGCAGGAGCAGACTTGGAAAGCGTATGGTGTCCAGTTATAGCTGGATGGGCTGTTCTCGTCATAGGACCACGATGTGCAAGGGCAACAGTGGCTGCGAGCACAACAATAACGACACCACCACCTATAAACTGGAGCATCCGTGCTGGCGTTCGACTGCTCCACAGTGAATCCAACATCACACCAACGTTGTGATGTTCTTTGTCTTCTGCGTGGCGGGATTTCCGATGTGCTGCCACAGCATGTGCATGCCTTCCTTCAAGGGATGGAGGGGTAAAGGTTGCATTGCTATCCACTAATGTGGTGCCGTGCTTAGTTTGGATTGAAGGCTCCTCATGCTGGTCTCCCTGTGACTCCAACATGACATCTTTCGTCACTTTGCGCTTCTGTTCTTGCACAACCTCGTCCATCTGCAATGCATCGATAGACGTATTCTCGTTCTCCTCGAGCATGCTTTTTGCACGTGCAAGGTGGAAATTTGTCACTACACGTTCTACCTGAGAAACTGCGAGGCCAGCAACACTGCTTCCCTGCTGCAACAACTTCCGGGCAGCAGAGTGGACACGTTCCTGTGGAGCACCTATTCCATGAACTGTCTCGATTGCATCTTCATCCTTGGTACGCGAGATTCGTGGCATGAGAGACTGAAGACGAAAGAGAATCTGGTCCTTCAGTCCTGGTCGGAGTAAGACTACCTCTGCATCATCCTCGTCCATTCCAAGAAATGCCGTTTTTTTTTCCGTGACCGACTCTCTCCCCAAAGGGGAATCCGGATGCATAGTGTGGTCCTGCGCAAGGAGATTGTCCGTACTGGGACGGGGAGACACAGTTGTCGGCCCATCCTCAAGTACGGGCGGTTTTGCAGCAATGACTGGTGGACGCCACGGTGATGGAGAGGCTTCCTGATGCTCCTGACCAAGGAGATCCGTAGGCGCACTGAGTGTGGAACTGTCATGAAGGTGAAGAGCACCCCATTCCGATATTGGTTCTGACTGTGTTTGGCGTACAGCAGTTCCACTACCTTCAGATGATGAAACCCGGGCAACATCCTCTCCCCTCGGATTTCCTTGCAGGTCAATAGGAGGTTCCCCCTCTGCGGGATTGGACAAAGCTGCAGCATGGGACCCCTCTTCGGCAAGGGAAGGGGAGGAGGAAGGCACAGGCAGAGAAGAGGGATCCCCATGCTGGTTGGAAAATGCAGTGAATCGGGAGTCATCCTCTAGTTCAGACGATGGCACCATGTTGGATGGCTTTGCTACTTCATCCATGGGTTGCTGGTTCATTGGTGATTCAGGCGACCATGGAAGTGCTGCTCCACTACTTTCAGCGCGTAGCCATGGAAGTGCCTCATTTTGCGTCAGTTTTGCTTTCGTGACCTTCCGTGCAGGAAGAGGAACATCACCTTCCTGAAGACCAAGTTCGACGAAGAGCTGCCTTACAACATCATCGGTTGCATGGATATGGACTAGCTGACGGATTCTCTTTGCTTCACTTCGCATCATGTCCAAAGCTGTGTGACAACGTTCACAGCCAACGAGGTGTGCATCGACCTCACCTGTCACAACAGGTTCCAGCTCTCCATCCAGATACTGGCTCAGGGTGAGATAGCTACATTTCATATGGCAATCTCCCTGAATATCGTTCCAAACTCACGCCTTGCCATTGCAACAGATCGGCCTGCACTTGCAGGTGAACACTCGAGAACACGGGCAACCTCACGATATTCGAGTCCTGCGAAATCCCTGAGAAGGAGACTAGCCCTGCGCTCAAACGGCATCGTCATGAGCGCTCGTTTCACAGTGTTTACTTTTGAGACGAGTTGAGTATCGATATCCACGAAGACAGGGTGTGTCCGATGACGGAACAGCCGGGAAAGCCCCTTCGGACGAGGGGGGTAGCTCGTCTTTTGACGGCATGCACGTGTCACTGCACGGTAGAGACTGGCTCGGGCATCCTGATTCCACTGTGGAGGAGGGTACCGAAGTGTGTGCGCAATTCCAGCTACGACATATTCCGTTGCAGCACTCGTATCCCCAACGAGATGAATCGCATAGGATACGAGATCGTCCAGTTCCTCTCGAATGAGAGTAGCTGGGGCTTGTGCTGCACTGGAAGCAATATCGTGTGTCATAACGTGGAGAAAACGTAGGGTGGAACGCTATATGCAGGATACACAGGTTGGATGTGTACGTCAATGTGTCATTTTTGTCACATCTGTTACCATATCGTCATTTTAGCGTCATCTGCTCATAACCAGTTGTACGATTCTTCCACGATCTACTGGGCGAGTCTTTCCGAGTGCCTTCCACGCAGATTGGGGTATTGGCAGGTCTGCAACGTACACCGTTCCCCAGCAATCTCTTATCCCACACCCTGACTTGGGTGCTGCAAGGCAGAGTGTTGCATCAGCCCTGAAAGCATCAGCATCCCTGTCTCCTGTTGTCGAATCAACACCTGTTGGAGCATCAATGGCGAGATGTCTGGCGTGCATTTTATTGAGGAGCCTGCAGACATGGGCCACCTCACTGCGGAGTGGAAGTACACTTCCAGTTCCCAGAATGGCATCAACGAGTATTTCCCCCATGAACATACTCTGGAGCTCATGTTCTGTTGCGAGTACGTCCACAACCCTGATGCCTTCATGTCGAGCTCGTACAAGATGTTCTTGGGGGAGAGTTTTCATTCGGCTCTCCTCACCCATGCACATCACCTCAACCGAATATCCCCAGTCAAACAAGTATCGTGCTGCAACGAGGCCATCTCCACCGTTATTGCCCAATCCCACAATGATGCCAATGTGGGGTCCATGACTGGTTGGATCTCCGCATTGTGCTGCAATCCACCTCGCACATTGCCACCCAGCAAACTCCATAAGATCCCGCACGGGCATTCCCGCTGATTCAGATAGCCTGTCTAGCTCTGCTGATTCCAGGGCAGTCAGTGTGTCAGCAGCATTCCAGTTGATAGTCTCAATCACGCCTCTCCTTGTCATGAAATCCACTCTCCTTAACAGTGTTCAGTAAGATGATAGTGATGGCACAGCTTTACACGTTTCTTCAGCGCCACCGGCGAAGCATTGGATCGATAGTGGGGATCGTCCTCCTTGGTGGAATATGTATTGCTCTCTTTGTGGGAATTTCTGGTCTTCAGCAGAATCCCGTGGGCGCAACAGTCAACGGCATTACTGAGCTTCGTGGAAGCTTCCAACCGTACTCCTGCAAGCCCGCTCACTGCACTGGATATATCAGTGCAGGAGCCCGCAGTGTATTCGTATTTGTACCAGCATCATGTCCGGATCCCAAGAGCAATTCCACCGTTGTTGGCCATGGAAAGCGCCAACCAACTCTTGGAAGCGCGACGTACACGTTAGTGAACTGCCCCGTCGAAGCATCCAGCTAGGGACTTCATCCAATGCGGAGCCCTAGCGGCTTCCCGTCTGATGCCCGAACAATGGCAACAGCACAGATTGGACGATATCCAGGATGGTAATCGTAGTGCTCAAGTGCAGGAGTCATGGTGATTCCTCCAAATGGTGTGACTGTAAAGAGCCAAACGGATACACCCTTTACAGGCAAACCCTGGAGATTATGCATCTGAACTAGGCGGGAGTCTGAAATATATGCACCAGGAAGTGGTGCTGATTCAGTCATGGCGACATGTTCAAGAGTAGAGAGAGACGGCTCACTTCCTGTCGGTGGTGGAGCTACTGTCACAGTGATATCCACATTTGCGTAGCACACATATTCTGCTTGAGTGAGAAGCAAAGGAGTAGCTTTCGCAGTAGCTTCAGCATCTGTCAACCCGGGATGCGAAGGCAGTAAGAGTCCATACAGAGTTGCCAGTGCAATGGCTGTGACAATGGCACCCACTGCCCACAGAAATTTTCCACGCATATGGCTACTTTACTGCTCCTGTCTTCATTTGCGCTTGTTGCCACATATGAAACAGGGGCTTGGTCTATGAGACCAGGCCCCTGTGGACAATCTGAGGAATCAGATGTCTAGTACTCCGGCATTGGAGGTGCAGCTGCAGCTGCGGACTTTGGCTCAGGAATATCCGTTACCAGTGCCTCAGTTGTGAGAAGCAGTCCCGCAATAGAAGCTGCATTCTGCACTGCAGAACGAGTGACCTTGGTAGGATCGATGATGCCAGCCTTCACCATATCGACATATGTATCTGTCGATGCATCATATCCCTGTCCCTTTGGGAGTGCCTTCACCTTTTCAACGACGACAGAACCTTCAAGGCCTGCATTCGCTGCAATCTGACGAAGTGGCTCCTCGAGTGCACGGCGGAGAATGTTCACTCCTGTAAGCATGTCTCCTTCTGCCTTGACACTGTCAAGTGCAGAAAGTGAACTGATGAGCACAACACCACCACCAGGAACGATTCCTTCTTCAACAGCTGCACGCGTTGCTGAAACGGCATCCTCCATACGGTGCTTCTTTTCCTTGAGCTCGGTTTCCGTTGCTGCGCCAACCTTGATTACTGCAACACCGCCTGAGAGCTTTGCAAGACGCTCCTGGAGCTTCTCACGATCCCAATCAGAGGTAGAGTTCTCAATCTCGGACTTGATCTGCTCGATACGACCCTTGATTGCTTCGTCCTTGCCTGCTCCCTCAACAATGGTTGTCGCATCCTTTGTCACAGTGACACGACGTGCACGACCGAGAGACTCAAGAGGGGTGGTGTCGAGCTTGAGGCCGACCTCTTCACTTATGACCTGTCCACCAGTGAGAATTGCGATGTCCTGAAGCATGGCCTTGCGACGATCTCCAAAACCAGGTGCCTTGACTGCAACTGCAGTAAAGGTGCCACGAAGCTTGTTGACGATGAGTGTTGCCACAGCTTCACCTTCGACATCTTCAGCAATAATCATGAGTGCACGGCCAGTCTGTACTACCTTCTCAAGAATGGGAAGGAGATCAGCTATGGCAGAGATCTTACGATCGGTAATGAGAATGTACGGATCTTCAAGGACAGCTTCCATACGAGTCGTGTTGGTCACCATGTACGGGGAAAGGTAACCCTTGTCAAACTGCATACCTTCGACGAGATCGAGCTCAGTCTCGAGACCCTTCGACTCCTCAACAGTAATGACTCCATCCTTGCCAACTTTCTCCATTGCATCAGCAACGATTTCACCGATTGCTGGATCAGCTGCACTGATCGAAGCGACCTGGGCAATCTTGTCACGTCCGCTGATGGTAACTGACTGCTTCTTGATTGCATTGACAACAGCCTCTACACCCAGGTCCATGCCCTTCTTGAGAAGCACTGGATTTGCACCATGTGCTACGTTCCGGAGACCTTGATTGATGAGTGCTTGCGCAAGCACAGTAGCAGTCGTTGTGCCATCCCCTGCGATGTCGTTCGTCTTGCTCGCTACTTCCTTGACGAGCTGTGCACCCATGTTCTCAAATGGGTCTTCGAGGTCGATCTCCTTGGCGATAGTCACACCATCATTGGTGATGGTTGGTGAACCAAACTTCTTGTCGAGCACCACGTTCCGACCTCTCGGCCCAAGCGTGATTTTCACTGCATCAGCAACCTTGTCCACGCCGCGCTTCAGGCTTGCACGCGATTCGTCATCAAACAGCAACTGTTTTGCCATGTCTTTCCTCCTCAAATTCATTTTTGTGTCGAATTGATTGTTTCACTGTTTCTTTTTCTAATCCTAGCATGTTTTAGCACTCGGCCTGCACGACTGCTAGCAGGCGATCTCGACTACTGCTAAACCACAACGCTGTACAATACAACCTGTGAACACACGAACGCTCGTAACACTTGGTGCACTTGCTGGTGCTGGTGCTGGCGTACTCAAGTGGCTACGTCAGCCACTGCATAATCAAAACCGAATTCTCATCGACTGGGAAGCTGTCAGAGACCGTGCCAAGCGACGTGCGAAGAACGGTGAGGAAGCCACTTCTGATGCACCGTATTCACACCTTGAAGCCCAATACATAGAGCAGGCTTCATCGCTGCTTCCACATCTCAATAGAGCCTGGGGATACTCACTTTCCACGCTCCCGCCAATCCAGGTCGTTGGAAGATCCGGCTTCATAGATGCAAACCTCTCGATGATGAAGCGCATTGTCAGTGCTCTCTATGCATCCCAACATTCCCGACCGGAGACGCGGTTGACTGCGATTAACCGTCAGATCAGCAGTACCTACATCGGTGAAGCATTTGGAGCCACATCCCGTCGAGTTCTCGGTCAATATGATCCCATCCTCGGACGAGGACTCTCCACGCCACCATCCACAGAATCAGCAACCCTGTTCATGGTTGAAGAGAACATTGCAGAGATTGAGGCGACATACCACATCTCCGGAGAAGATATCCGTGGTTGGATCATGATGCACGAGCTCACTCATGCCTGGCAATTTACGACCCATCCTTGGCTGGACACATACTTCACCTCCATCATGCAACAGGCCATTCATCTCAAGGCTCCCAAAGGAATTAATGCGCTTCGCAGTCTCCCCACTCTGGTGCAAGATGAAGTTGCTCTCATAGGCAAGCTCCAATCCGTAATGAGCATAATTGAGGGACATGCAAACTATGTCACCCGCCGGGTTGCAAGAACACACCTTGCATCGTTTGATGCTATAGAAGCCACGTTCGAACGTAGACAATCGACACAGACCTTGCCAGAACGAATTCTTTACGCCCTCACAGGCATCTCCCTCAAGATGCGTCAATATGCTGTAGGAGAGGCTTTCCTTGGTGCAGTTGCTGAGCGCCATGGTGAGGATGTTCTTGAACTTCTCTGGCACTCCATTGACCACTTTCCTACTCCCAATGAACTCAAGCATCCTGACTCATGGTTCGAACGGGTTTCAGCACTTCCCAAAGCACCACTCTCGGCTGCTGGAATTTACTAAGGATCCCCCTTATCCTATCTTTGGTATTCCCACCACAGCACCTCTCCACTATGATTGGGGATAATGCAGCTTCGTAACCGCCTCGCACTCTTTTCGACACTTCTTGTCCTAGTGAGCCTCGCGATTTCGAACGTCATTCTCTACACTTCGTATGTCGCACGTGATACCGCTTCCGCACAAACGCGTATCTCAACCATCAGTCCTGTCATCACCAACGACTTTGCAACAGCTGCATCTTCGTCTGATCCCCTACGCACTCTCCTCGCCACCATTCACGGATCGAAGGCATACAGCTCAGTAGCTATTCTGGGCTTCCTTGACTCTGGCATCACAGTGAACTTCACCAGACAAAGCGGCCCCCCAGTCCCGATCAGCTCGCCACGGAATCTCTGGCGAACCACGAGCAGTTACAGCACTGTCGTTCTCCCAAACGGTCCGTATTACCTGAAAACGGAAGAACTTAATGCACCAATTCGACTTGGCAGTTCATCCGCATCACTTACGAAAATTGCCTTTGGTTACTCCATATCTGGCACTCGCGCAGCTCAGCGCCAGCTCCTCATCATTCTGTTTGCAACCTCCATCATCTCGTTGATTCTCGCTGCAGTTGGTGCACGCCTTCTTGCTCGTCATGCACTCAAGCCTCTCACTGCCTTCAGCGACGTTGTAACTGCCATCCGTACCAGGCAAGACCTCACCCTCAGAGTACCCTCGACTCATCACACTGATGAGGTAGGAACCCTCACTGATGCATTCAATTCCACCTTCGACCAAGTGGAAACAATGTATGACCAGATGGCCCTCCAACTGAAAAAACAGCACCAGTTCGTTGCGGATGCCTCACATGAACTCCGTACACCGCTTGTCATAATCTCGTCCACACTGGAACTCCTTGAAATACATCCCGAACTTCCCAAAAAAGAACGCGACTCGCTTCTCCATGAAGCTCGAGAAGAGGCAAACATGATGTCCACGCTTATCAGTGACCTACTCCTTCTCGCAAGTGTCGATCCGAACGATCAACTCCGTGAGGAAACGTGGAATGCGAACACTTTCCTCGAACAGTGGATGGAGAAAACAGCCTTAGCCGTTGCCCCACGGCACTGCACAACATCTCTCAGCATTCCTGACACACTTGTGATGCAGGGTGATGAAAAAAGTGTTGAACATGCACTCGACTGCCTCAGTGCAAACATTGTAGACCACACCCCAGAATCTGCCTCAGTCAACCTCACTGCTACTCTTGGTCACAATGCCCTCAATATCCGTATTGAGGACACTGGAGCTGGCATTCCTGAATCCCTGAGATCCTCTGCCTTCGACCGGTTCACTACAGGAGATCCCTCTCGTCACGAAAAGCACAATGGTCTTGGGCTTGCTGTTGCTCGCACGATCATCACAGCACACAATGGATCAATTTCCCTTGATCCATCAAACTCGGGGGGATGTCGACTGACTGTCATACTTCCAGTTCTGGATCACACAAGTTTGTAACGAATGTGTGCGTATCACGTTGTGGGATTCCTAAACTTACGATACGATGCCAAATGGTAGGTCCAAACCATACCTCAATATTGTGTTGCCTATGAAATTCCGCAGGATCCGAACATCACTTGGCATCGCTACAGTCACATTCGTTGTGATGTGCGTCGGTGCTGTACAACGTCCTGCCATGCGCCTTGCTTCCCAGTACACCGAGCAGATTGCATATGACCAACAACAGATCAGTTCCCTCCAGCAACAACTCAATCAGATTTCTGTACAGCATGCCTCCCTCACTGCTCAGCAGAATACTGCCCTCTCTGCAGCACTCTCAACACAAAAGCAGATTAATGCCCTGCAAAACCAGATCACCACTACACAGACTCGTGTAGATCAGCTCAATGCAGAATACGCAACCACTGTGTCTCAGATCATGGCTACACAGGTACATCTCAACCAGACGCAACAAGAGCTTGGGAGCATGGTGTCGTATCTGTACAAGTACTCTCAGGGAAATCCCATCCTCAACTCTCTTGTAAACAATGGGAATGTCCTCAAGTTCTTTGACACAGAAAGTAACCTGCAGAGTATCAATGGCAAGATTCAACTCCTCATCACTTCCGTGAAGCAGGAGAAGGTTCAACTGCAAGCACTCGCCACTCAAGAGCAGGAGCAGCAATTACAAGTTGGCGCCCTCCTTGTCCAACTCCAAACCGAGCAGAACCAACTGCATACGCAGGAGCTCACCTATCAGCAGCAGGCCGCAACGCTCTCCCAAGAGGCTACATCTGTCAGTAGTCAAGCACAGTCACTCGTAAACTCAATCGCCTCATATCGCCAACAGATAGCCGTTGCACAGCAGGAGCAAGCACTTCTCCTTGAGCAGGAAGCAGCTGCAAGGGCTGCTGCTGCAAGCCAAGAAACATATGGCGGTACGATTATTGGAAATGGGGCATCAGGGAACTTCCCGGATCATTTCCCATGGGGCCAGTGCACGTGGTATGTCGCAACACAGCGATATGTTCCATGGTGGGGAAATGCCAACCAGTGGGTAGCTGGAGCTATTTCGTACGGTTACTCTGTTGGCATGACACCCAAAGTGGGCTCCATTGTCGTTTGGGGCGGTGGAGATGGGTACGATACGTACTACGGACATGTCGCCTATGTTGTAGCTGTCCAAAGTCCGACCTCGTTCACTGTCCATGAAGCTAATTTCTACGGTCTGGGGGTTGTTGACCAACGGCAGGTTGATACACTCGCAGGTGTACTGGGCTTCATCTACTAGAAGAGAGAAGGTACTGCCCTACTCTACTGGCTCCGGCTTTGACAACTCGGGAATGGACGTATGGTGGAGCACATCCCGAGCCCGAGTCAGGCGAGAAAGGAACCTGTAGGGAACATCTACCCACTCGGGACGATCCTGGAGCTCTACAGAGAGTTGCCAGCATGCCTTCTCGCATTGAAAGGCTGTGAACAGGAGTTCAGCATGGGCATCAGTCCTCGGAAGTGCCCACCTCGCATGCACATGCTTCATGTACGTCATCCAGAACAACCGATGTAGCCTGTCTGACCAATCATCAAGCTGCTCTGCAAGGACCATATTGCCAGACTCATGCAACTGTCCAACGACTGCATAATCAAGGGAACGAAGGAAACCCGCAACATCTCGAAGTGGGCTGGCAACACCGTTTCGTACTGCAAGTGGCAAGACTGGATCCCCTGCAAAGTCGACGACGTTCCAGCCACGGCTCACACTCCAGATGGTCTGTCCTAGATGGTAGTCACCATGAACATGGCTGAGCATGCCAACGTCTGTCATCGCTGACACCTCATCATACAGTGCCCGCACTATTCGGTCCATGGCCTCTGGTATGGCACACCCAAACTGGAAAGCAACCGATTTGCACTTCTCCCACCCCTCATGCATCACTGCACACCACCCAACAATTTCATGTTGCGTTGCACGAATGGCCTTGTGATACGGGGTTGGAGTAGTGAGAAATGCATCGTGCATTTGTGCAGTCATAGTGGCGATCGCCATAATGCTCTTCTCGAATTCTGCAACAAAAGGATCTGTGGGATCCATCGCAAATGCAGCAGTTGCCTGACGTGCTTGTTCCCATCCTGAGTGACTTCCTGGAACATGCTCTGACAGGATTCCAATCAGTGTTCTTTCCTCGTGAGTCCTCCGATACTCAATCCACCCAAGCAGACGAGGCATTCTGGCAAATCCAGCTTGAATGAGTGCATCTATGCGCGTGAGTTCAATCACATCTCCCCACTCAACCGCCCGCTGGATCTTGAACTGCTCAGTGCCCATAATGGCAAGGATATTTGTTGACTCTGTATGAATCTCCAGCTCATCCCCATCCTCTGGCTCCCCGTGAACGGACGCATGTCGATGGAGCAGAAGCTCACCGTGTTCAAGATTGAGTGAAGTGTTCGCATGAACAGCCTGGCGTATGGCATGCATGATGTGTGGATCGTGCATGCCATCAGTGATTGTCACTTCTCCCACATTGCAGATGACTGGAGCTGGAGAATTTGCAATTTGATCATCCTGTACAATTCCCACAATGAGTGGAACAATCCGTGCAGGCTTTCGTGACCCGTGCTGATCTATTTCGACAAGGAGCAGCCCTGCAGCAGGCGTTGACATGATATTCCCACAATCAATGAGTTCGAGAGTGAACTCATCAGGTGTCTCATGTCCCCACCACGCCTTCTGGATGAAATACGCCTGGACCCCAGCCAGTATGCACGCTTCATTTCCTGCACACCACGACACAGTCATAGTGCAGTGTACTGATCTTGGAGCGAATAGGTTCCCATAGTCCCCCTGACTCAAACGAACACAGCTCGATTTTCGATACAGCCAGCCCCCTCAAATGGAAGCCTTGAGACTCATTGTACTGGGTAGTGGAAAAATGATCCCTCCTAGAGATCGATACCACTCCGCTCTGTATTTCGGAGACACTTCTGGGCAGCAGGAGCGTACGGGGAAGCCCCTGTTGCCATGGTCCTCATCGCACTTCTTGCAGCCCGTTCTGAAAACCAAGGTGATGTACGCGATCCCTGAGGAACATATCCTTCCTTCTCGAGTGAAACTATTGCAGTATTACCTGCCTCAATCGCATCCCCCACTGAACTTCCGCAATAAACAAGCTGAATCTCTTCACGGCCAAACTTTCTGCGGTATGCAACGCAGACAAGATCTCCTGACGGTGTGAGTTGCACAGCAACATGACATGAAGTACCAATGCCACGGTAGTAATGACTGCTCTGTAAAACAACAGCAGAGCCTTCTGCAAGGTCGCGAACTTCAGGCTCTCCCACTCTCTCGAAAGTAAGAAGTCGCTTGCGCTGGGATCCGCAAGCATCATTGGAGGGTAAATCGCTTTCTGCGGCTGCGCGCATCGTGCGGTCTGTAATGTTTGCAGAAATGAATTCGATGGGCGACATAGTATGTTCCTCAGAACTTGGGGTGACGTTCTTATGCTACGGGAGCGACCAACCAAATTTCAACTTGCACTATGAAATGTTTGATAAGCATGACTGTAGAAGCACTGTTTCCCATGTCAAAGATGGGTCGAACCCCGCTCAGAAACACTCGCGAAAACGAGGGCACATCGTGACATGGTCGTTGACAAGACCACATGCCTGCATATGTGAATAGCATATAGTGCTTCCAACGAAGGAAAAACCTGCAGCACGAAGAGTTGTACTCACTCTGTCAGAAAGCTTTGTCGAAGAAGGAATGTCGAAGCTATGCTCCCAATTGCCGACAATGGGCGAGCCTTCCACGAATGTCCAGATAAAGGAATCGAAACTTCCGTATCGCTCCTGAATTGTGCAAAATGCCCGTGCATTGTGGATTGCACTTCGGACCTTTGCATGGTTACGGATTATTCCCGACTCCAGTGAGAAGAGTGACTGTTCCTCCGGATCCATGGCGGCTACCTTCCCAGGATCAAAGTTGTGAAATGCTGCACGATATGCCTCTCGTCGGTGAAGGATTGTGAGCCAGCTCAATCCTGCTTGGGCACCCTCAAGCAGGAGAAATTCAAAATGCAGTCTGTCATTGTGGACAGGAACCCCCCACTCCGTGTCATGGTATGTGATGAGATCCGGATCTCCGACTGCCCAACTGCATCTATAATTGGAAAGCTTCTCCCCTCGTAGCACCTCAGTCATTGTGGAGCCATCGTACCAAGTTCTCTCAAATCGGAACCTTGATTTGGTACGGTGGGGCTGTACTGCAAGTTTTCCACCCCCAGGAGCACGAGGAGCGCATACCATGACTGCAACAGAATTCGATGTGCGTCGTCCGTTTGGTGAGCACCATGAGATATTTTCCCTACGAGCCCTATCCGTAGCCGGATACGATATTGCTCATCTCCCGATGACAGTCAAGATATTCATTGAGAATCTCCTTCGTCATCAGGATCATCCTGCTGTTAGCGCAGATATCATCCGCCGAATGTGTGTGTGGCAGCCCTCAACCTCACCGCTTAAAGAGGAATTTCCCTTCTTTCCCTCCAGAGTCCTTCTGCAGGACTTTACTGGAGTTCCAGCAGTAGCTGATCTTGCAGCCATGAGACATGCAGTTGTCGAAGCAGGCGGAGATCCTGAACTCATTGATCCAGCAATTCCTGTCGACCTGGTTGTAGATCATTCCGTCCAGGTAGACGCCTTCGGTACAGCACAAGCCTATGGATTCAACATCGAAAGAGAGTACGAACGCAACCATGAGCGCTACGCATTTCTTCGATGGGCTCAGCAGAACTTCAAGAATTTCCGCGTTGTGCCGCCTGGCATGGGCATCGTCCACCAGGTAAATATTGAGTACCTTGCTTCTGTTGTGTACGGAGCACGGTCTGGGGAACGCCTCCTTTATCCCGACACCCTTCTCGGCACTGACTCCCACACTCCAATGGTAAATGGCATTGGAGTACTTGGATGGGGAGTTGGTGGCATCGAGGCTGAGGCAGCCATGCTTGGTCAGCCAATGTTCCTTCTTCCCCCTACTGTTGTCGGGGTGAAATTCACAAACAATCTTCCCGTTGGAACCACTGCAACTGACCTCGTTCTTGTCCTTACAGAACTTCTTCGCAAGCATGGCGTTGTGAACAAGTTCGTAGAATTCTGTGGCGATGGACTTTCTTCGATCTCAGCACAGGACCGTGCAACGCTCTCGAACATGGCTCCCGAATATGGTGCCACAGCGTCGTATTTTCCTGTGGATTCCCGTACGCTGGAATATCTTCGAGTTACAGGTCGGTCACCAGAGCACATTGCACTTGTAGAACAATATACCCGCGAGCAAGATCTGTTCCGATCTGACGACTCACCTCTTCCAGTGTTCAATGAATTTGTTGAACTCGATCTTTCGACAGTTGTGCCCAGTATTGCTGGACCACGTCGCCCCCAGGACCGTGTCACTCTTGACCACGCCAAAGAATCCTTCAATGAGTCCTTTGGCAACGGCACTTCACTGAGTCGCATACGTGAACTCCACTCCGGAGCTGTCGCAATTGCTGCAATCACATCGTGCACAAATACTTCGAACCCGTCAGTAATGCTCGGCGCAGGTCTTCTTGCAAAGAAGGCGGTAGAGAGGGGGCTTACTGTTCCTTCGTATGTAAAGACGAGCCTGGCTCCTGGCTCACGAGTCGTCACTGATTACCTTGATCGTGCAGGATTGACACAATACCTCAATACGCTTGGGTTCAATCTTGTTGGGTATGGTTGTACGACATGCATTGGCAATAGTGGTCCTCTCCCTGAGGAAGTTGCCTCAGAGATTGATGAGAAGCAGTTCACAGTGGCAGCTGTGCTCAGTGGAAACCGGAATTTCGAAGGGAGAATCCACCCACAGGTCAAGGCCTCGTATCTAGCATCCCCACTTCTGGTTGTGGCATATGCACTTGCAGGAACAATGCTCATTGACCTCACTCGCGATCCCCTCGGGCACGACTCTGATGGAAATCCCGTCTACCTCAGCGACATCTGGCCAACCAGGGAGGAGATCTCCGAAGTTCTTGGAACCTCCATAACTGCAGAACTCTATACAACTGAGTATGGCCGCATCTTTGAAGGCGATGAGCACTGGAAAAGCCTTCCCATCCCTGAAGGTGCCTTGTACAAATGGGATCCTTCTTCCACATATCTCCAGGAACCCCCCTTCTTCGAACATCTCCCCATCGAGCCCACGTCAAAGAAGGACATTGAGCATGCACGGCCGCTTGCCGTGCTCGGAGACTCCATTACGACTGACCACATCTCCCCAGCCGGCAGCATTTCCCCTTCAAGCCCTGCTGCCATCTATCTCCGGGAACATGAGGTGGAGCTTCGTGATTTCAACACGTATGGTTCCAGAAGGGGAAATCACCACATCATGGTGCGCGGAACCTTTGCAAACATCCGCCTTCGGAACGAGCTCTCTCCAGAAAAGGAAGGTGGGTATACCCACTTGCTTCCGAACGGCACTCTCATGACTATCTTTGAGGCTTCCGAGCAGTATGCATCGACACAGACACCGGTATGCATCATTGCAGGAGCTGAATATGGCTCAGGAAGTAGTCGAGACTGGGCTGCCAAAGGTCCCCTTCTTCTTGGTGTCCAATTTGTCATTGCAAAGTCCTATGAGCGTATCCATCGGAGTAATCTTGTCGGAATGGGAATTCTTCCCCTGGAGTTCCTTCCTGGTGAATCCCGTGAGACCTATGCCATTGACGGATCGGAAACCTTCACTGTCCGTGGACTCGATTCCCTAAGTCCAAGAGGAACCGTCTCCATCGAGGTTACACGGAAGGATGGGAGCACGCTCAACTTTGATACCCGTTGCCGACTTGATAGCACAACTGATGTGGATTACTTCGCAAATGGGGGAATCCTTCCGTATGTTCTCCGACAATACTTCAGGTCGCTGAGTGCAAGTGCATCGTAAAGAAGCCATCGTCAACATTTTGTCACCCAAATTGCTAGTTTTCGTCTTACTCTCTAGGTGACGACGGAGTCAGGATTTCCCATACACACTATGGAATGCCCCCAAGCCTGCACTCCGGGAGATATAGCAATGCACTATAAGTGGATCTTGATCTTTGGAACGGTACTTGGTCTTGCCCTTTTTAGCTCCCTTTGTAACTCCTCGCGCGTAGCTGCTGAGAGTGCTTCGTTGGCCATCAACGGAGGAACAAGCTGTGGTACTGCTGGACTTGCTTTTTCATGGTCATCCAACGCATTCAGCTACGGCACCGTGCCCCTCAGTGGTTTGAGTACGACTGCAAGTGTGACCCCCACCCTCACTGTAGTGGACTGCTCCGGGACAGGGGATGGATGGAACATCACTGCATCAGGCACGACTTTCACCACGGGAACTGGGGGGACATTTGCCACCACTGTTACCATACCAAGCATTACGAGTTGGACCTGCAGCACGAATTCAACATGTACTCCTCCTGACAATGGGAGTTGTACTTCTCCCAATGATGGCATCACGTACTCTGGATCGCTCGACATCCCCATTGGAGCTGCACCAACACCGAACAAGGTGTTTGGAGCAGTAGCAGGGTGCGGCATGGGATCTCAATCCGTAATCCCAACCGTTCAGCTGGCTATTCCAGCAGGAGCACTTCCTGGTTCCTACAGCTCAGTATGGACCTTCACGCTTGCTGCAGGCCCGTAGCCAACCTAAGGAGGTTCAAGGCTATTCAATGTCCATTTTTGGAATACACTAGATCGTGTTAGTCTCCCATCCTAAGGAATACCTTTTCATGACTTCCCCACTCTTCCGCTTCTCTCCTGTCCGTACGTGTCTTGCAATTGCTGTGGCATGTTCACTTCTCGTACCTGTTTGTGCACTTGCTGCTTCAACACCATCTTCTACTCCATCAAGTGGATCATTGTATGCAGGTCCGTGTGCAGCAGGAAACAGCTCGTATTACACACTCGACCTTGCACCAGGTTCGACTTTCACAAACTGCCTCAATGTCGCCAACACGACAACGACGCCAATGTCTGTCACTGCATATCCCGTTGATGGACTCACTGGAGCCACGTCCGGGGCTGTGTACTCAAATGAAGGGATTGCCTTGAAGGGCGCTGGAACGTGGATCACGATGAAGCAGGAAAACTATACCCTCGCTTCAGGAGTTCGCACGAAGATTTACTTCACAATCCATGTTCCTGCTCATGCGACGCCTGGGGATCATCTTGCAGGAGTGGCGATCCAGCCCTCACATACATCTACTTCCAAAGGATCCCTCTCCATTACCATCATCAATCGCATTGTCATTGCCACAGTCATCGTTGTTCCTGGACCAGCAGCAGTACAATTTGCCATTGACAGTGCACAAATCCAGGAACTTCAGGCCACGCACTCTGCGTCCATTACCACTGGCCTTTCGAACACTGGACAGCTCTTCGGAAAATCTACGGTAACAATACGAATCCACAACTCCTCATATGACAAGACAAGCACTCTCCAGCTCGACAACATCCTTCCCGGTGACACTATCCCTTATCCATTCCGATGGCCGTACAACATTCCTGTCGGAACATACGCAGTTACTGTGACAGTCCGCTGGCACTCCCAGGGAGTGACCGGAACACCGGAGTCCACAACTCGTACCTTCACGAACACACTTGCTGCAGCTCTCAAGGCAACAAAACAGAACGTTGAGTATGTTCCCGAAGCCAACAATGCTGGCGTACCACTTTGGGTTTGGTTCGTAATGGGTGGCATCCTCATCGTAGTTATTGCTGCAGCAATTGTCATAACGATCCTCGTCCGACGTCAGCGCAACCTCAAACAGGAACTCCGTCTCTCAAAGCTATAGCCAAACCCAGGATCCTGAGATACTGTTACGGGCATGTGGCCCCAAACGTCAGGTCTGTCGCAGTGTAGTTACCAATTCGGTGACATATACGGAGACAGGCATACTGAGTTCGGTGGGATACCCCAACATTGAGGATGAATTTGTGTCAAACCGTCAAGGGACGCAAAGCACGTTTCGACCCATGCACATGATGGGTGGTGCCTTGGTGTTTGGCATGCTCACCATATTTCTTGCATTTTCAGGGATACGAGTACGAGCTGGTACCTCGACTGCAACTGTCACTGTTGTTGTTGCCGCCCCATATGTGACTGGTATTTTGCCTTACAACCTTCCGCAGGCCACTCCAACCAATATCACAATCACAGGCAATGGCTTCGAAAACTCAAGTGGTATCACCGTGCTCTCGGTAACATTCACAGGAACACACCAATATACTGTGACCTCTGGATGCAAAGCCCTCTCGCCAACAGAAATAACGTGTACGACCCCTCCACTGGATTCCGGTACATACACGATTATCGTTAATTTCAGTAACGGACAGAGCTCAACACCTGCATTTGCTGGTTCAAACACTATTGTCGTTTATTTACTAGCAACTCCAACACCTTCACTCACGCCCACTGCTACTGCTTCTGCTACGCCAACGGCTACAGTAACACCAAGTCCAGCACTCTCCCCAACGGTATCGCCATCCCCGAGTACCAGTCCGTCGCCATCGTTTACTGCCAGTCCTTCTCCTTCTTCATCACCTTCCAAACCGAACCCTCCAACGAGCTCTGGTGGATTCTTCGGCTCAATCACTCACGCCGTCTCCTCAGCAGGTCATGCTATTGGGAGTGGTGTGAAATCAATTACAACGTTCGTCGCAAGACATGTTGTGGTCGTGTCATCGAGCATGATCATTATCATCATTGTCCTCATTATCGTCCTCCTCCTCTCCAAGAGAAAAAAGAAAGAAGATGACGAACCAAAATCACGTATTCGTTTATGATGTGATCGTCACGAGTCGTGACGAAGAACTGCCCATTTTCCCTTGCGGAGTCCCTAATGCTTGATCCGTTAACTCAACTACGCGCTGACTGGAGACAGGCTGTCGCAGTCACTGTTCCTGCAAGTGCCCAAGAACTCGCGGACATTCTTGATCGTTCACTCGATCTCCTCAAGGATCACAATCAGCTCGATCAGGACGGACTCGACATGGCTATCCAAGTCATTTGCGATGCCCTCCCCCTCGAGCGGCCAGAAACACTCGACATCCTTCGTGAACGCCTTGGGAGAGCAGTCAGGGACTATCTTTCCCAAGTAGGAGTTACTGACGATGGGGGACTGGGTGATGCATTCGACTCAGCAGCAAACCTTGCAGAGGCACTGTTTGCCATGGCAAGCGGCGACATGGCACCAGAGGATGCCCCTGAAGTAAAGGGTTCAGATTCTGAAGAACAACGGATGCAGGCGACTGAACTCAGAAAAACCCTCGCCCGCGAGCAGCGAAAGCAACAGCGCAGTCTTCGCAAGACCTTCGGCATAATCTTCGGCATTGTACGTATTGTTCTCATCATTGGGCTCATAGCCCTCGCTGCCTACTTTTTCCTCCATCCAAACGTTCTCCAGAAAACAGTAAATGTCACACAAACAAACATCATCACATCGAATACGACATAATTTTTGGATTGGAAAACTGGCACACAACTGTAGCTTTTTTGTCCAAAATTGAACGTATACTCTGGGTGAACGCATATGAAAGCTCGAACCCTGAAGAATATCCTCCTCCCTTCACTACTCGTCCTTCTCCTTGTAAGCGGGATGATCACCAGCTCTCCTCGTGCTTCAGCAGGCGTTCCATCTGGGAACTGGGCACTTGGCACAATGGGACAAGTGGCAACCTCGGATGTCGTTCAGGGAATTGACTGTACGTCGGAGACAATGTGTATCAGTGTCGGGTATGACTGCACTTCCTATTGTGGCACTGGATCAGAGGTTGATCAAAGTCTTGCAGAGCTGTGGAACGGCACATCGTGGAGCCAGATGGGCCAGCCCTCAGGTGAAGTGACTACCCAGGTATATCAACTCTTCAACGTGAGTTGCATTTCTGCAACAAGTTGTTGGGCAGTGGGGTACTTCAAGAACTCGATCGCACTGGACCAGCCCCTCATCATGAACTGGAATGGAAACGTGTGGAGCATTCTTCCCCTTGCTGACATTGCAGGCGAAAGCTCATCAGTGAACTACCAGCTGACTGGAATCTCCTGTCTTCCGACACCTTCCTCCTTCTGTGCTGCATCCGGAATGATCTGGAATGGCTCGTACTGGCAGACGTACATTCTCACATGGAGTGGAGGAACAAGCTGGAGTGTTGCAGCATCGCCCACTGGGGAGAGTACGTCTACTTCGTACACACTGTACGGCATCTCATGTATCACTTCCTCTGACTGCTGGGCAGCAGGGACGACATGCGTTGCATCATGTGGCCTATCGAGTGAGGATGATGAGTCTATTTTCATCTACTACGACGGTTCAACGTGGAGTTTCGGATCTCAGGTATCCGAGTTGAGTACTATCTACTACGGCATCCTTGGCATATCCTGTGCAACACAATCTCTTTGCTATGCAGTCGGCTACATTCGAAGTCCAAACAGTGGTGGTACAGACCAGTCACTCATGATGATGTGGAACGGCACAACTTGGTCGATTTCCACAAATCCTGCATCAGAGGTGACGACAAATGCCTATGTCCTCATCGGAGACTCCTGCATGAACGCCACCTCCTGCTGGGCAGCTGGATACTACACTCCTTCAGGGTATGCACAACCGCTGGAAATGTATTGGGATGGTTCTACCTGGTACATCGTGAGTGGTCCCTCAGGCGTATCCTCGACTCAGAATTATTTTGTCCATCAGCCATTTTGTACGTCAGCTTCATACTGTTGGGAAGTTGGTGACACTGGTGCAGGAGCACCGTTTGTTGCACAGTTTGGTACAAGCTGTTCAGGAGGTTCACTCTCCCTCTCGGCTTCCCCCACATCAATCAGCCTCCCCGGTGTGACGCTCAATGGATCCAATGAATCCTCATCGGGCAGTATGGCACTCAGCACAAGCGATGAAACCGGGACAGGGAGTGGGTGGAATCTTGCAATTACCTCGACAACGTTCACAACCTCGTCAGGGCACACCCTTCCGACGTCAGCATCCGCCATTACTGGACTCTCCTCCCTCACTGCAGGAACCGGCAACTGCTCGCTTCCTGTCAACACAGTTTCATACTCGCCTGCACTCACTGTGCCTGCCGGGTCGACAGCCCCTTCACCAGGCACAACCTTCTTCACTGCTTCACCTGGTACAGGCGAAGGTCCTTCCAATGAAACCTTCACCTTCACCGTTGCAGTCCCTGCAACGACCTACGCGGGGACATATGGATCTACTTGGTATGTGTCCATCGATGCTGGACCATAGTCGAACCATTTTCCATGGCTGCAGCACTGGCATGCACAAAAAAGACGCGACGCGCAGGTCTGCGCGCCGCGTCAGGAGCCAGCGGATTGCTACTGGTTGAGTACTGCCTCGACTTCGAGGAGCAGGGTCACTTCCTCTCCAACAACAACTCCACTTCCTTCAAGAGGAGCATTGAAGTTGACATTGAAGTCAAAGCGATTGATCTTGCCTGTTGCTGTGAAACCAACTCGGGTTCCCATGTTTGGATCTTTCCAGAATCCATTCACTTCAAGATTCAATGACACCGGCTTCGTAACGCCCTTGAGAGTCAGGTTGCCATCCATGACAAAGTGATCCCCATCCTGACGGATTGCAGTCGACTCGAATGTCATGGTTGGGTACTTCTCGACCTCGAAAAAGTCTGCAGACCGGATGTGGGCATCCCGCTGCTCGTTGTTTGTTGAAATTGAGGCAAGATCAATCGTTGCAGTCGCTTTCGACTGATCAAATGTCTCACCAGTGACAATTTGACCCTCAAACTTCGTGAAATGACCACGAACTTTGCTCACCATCATATGACGGACAGTGAATGATATATCGGTGTGGGCAGTGTCAATTGACCATGTGCCAGCAACGTACCCGGGAATCTGAACTGCAGTATCTGTACTCATACCAACCTCCTACAAATAATTGAGCGTTCAACTACGCATATGAGTATTATATAGACATATCGATGCGAAACTGCAAGGTGACCTGTCGTGACGACCAATATATCCATTCGCCCCCATCCTGGTACTGAGCGCCTCTGGCGTACCCATCTCTTGGCATCCCAGGGACTGACTGACATTGTGCAGCGTGAGCTGCAGCAACATGTCAACATGCTCCTCATCCACTACGAAATCCTCGAACACCTGATTGATGTTCCCGAACGATCACTCCGCATGAGCGAACTTGCGGACAGTGCACAGTCCTCGAGAAGCAGGCTGTCCCATGCAATCTCTCGTCTTGAGGAGATTGGCTATGTTGAACGGAAGGAATGCCCAATCGATCGTCGCGGTTCCTATGCAGTGCTCACCGAGGCAGGAGAACAGGCATACAATGCAGCACGTCCCCATGTTGAGCGATCCCTTGAGCGGCATCTCTATGATGTCCTTGATGACACTGAACAACAACAGCTCCTTGAACTGTATACAAAACTCCTGTCACACCTCGCAGGCACAGATGCACTACCGAGTTCCTGTACAAGTGGACTTCTCGATACACATCAGTAGAAAAGTGCACTTTAGCAACTTGCTGGAACTCGCATGAAGCCAGCACCACGCATCTGGCAATTTCGCTCTGATGCCAGTCGGGATCCCCAGCTACCCCTTCTTCATCGTGTCCTTGCAGCACGTCCAGGCCTCGAAACTTCATTACAAACGACTGATGCATTCCAGAGAGAAAATCCATTCCTGCTTCCGGACATGGAGAAGGCTGTCACCCTCATCAGGGAAGCTCTCCAGCACAACGAACTCATTGCCATCTATGGTGATTACGACACGGATGGAGTCACTGCAAGTGCCCTCCTCGTACGTGCATTACGTGCAGTTGATGCACGGGTCCTCCCCTACATTCCTGATCGACAGACAGAAGGGTATGGACTCAATGCACCTGCACTCGAGGATCTCGCCTCACAAGGAGCCAAACTCGTTATCACGGTTGACTGTGGAACCACAAGCACAGAAATTGTGGCCAATCGCCCGGATGGAATGCACATCATCATCACAGACCACCATCTCCCTCCCTCAGATCACGATGGTATTCCACAAGCACTTCCCCCAGCTGATGCGCTCATCAACCCGAAACTTCCTCACTCCTCATATCCGTTCGATGGCCTTGCTGGCGTTGGAGTAGCACTGAAACTTATTGAGGCATGCGAGCAAGCAGGAGTTCTTCCAAAGGGTTGCTCAGAGCGTGAAATAGGCCTTGCTGCACTAGGAACAATTGCTGACATCATGCCTCTTACTGGAGAAAACCGCATCATCGTAAAGCGTGGACTGGCCAGACTATCCGAGGGAGGGAATCTTGGCATCTACGCACTAGCTGCCATCTCTCGCATCGACCTCCCCCTCCGTGCCCAGGATGTTGCATTCGGGCTCGGTCCACGAATCAATGCTGCCGGCAGGCTTGAGACTGCCCATGCAGCACTGGAGCTGTGTCTTGCAACTGATCCCGACTCTGCTTCCAAGCTTGCCCGAGAACTTGACTCGGTGAATGCAGTCCGTAAGGAACGCCTTGCCACTGCTCTCATCGAGGCAGAAGCGATGGTCAGCTCACTTCCTGACGAATGTCCAGTCATTGTTGTCGGAAGTCCGGATTGGCACATGGGCATTGTGGGTCTGGTTGCTGGTCGACTCATGGAACGGTATGCCCGACCATCATTTGCTGTTGCTCTCGATCCAACGGAAGCGAAGGGCTCTGGGAGATCCCTGCCTGGCATCCCCATCCTTGATCTCCTCAAGGGAAGTGATGAGCACCTCACCAAATACGGTGGTCATGCTGCTGCTGCTGGTTTCAGTCTTGATGCATCAGCCTTTCCTGCATTCAGGGATGCACTCACCACGCATGCTGCAGCTCGTGGCCTTCCTCCAGCTCCTGCCAGGTCTTTTGCAATCGATGGAATCCTTCTCGGCAAAGAAGTGACCCTTGATTCCATATCCCATCTCGAATTGCTTGAACCGTTCGGCTTTGGGAACCCTCAGCCACAATTTGCCATGCTTGATTGTCAGGTACGTCGCACACGTATTTTCGGACGCGATCGCACACATCTTGGAATAACAGTCTCAACTCCTGACAATGCAACCGTCGAACTCATTGCATTCAACAAGGCAGACATTCATCACCATTTTCCCGAGGGACGGCCTGTCGACTGCTGCGTGACTCTCGAAAAACACAGCTGGAATGGCACGGAATCCCCCCAACTCCTACTCCGGGACATTCAACCACATCGAACCCAATTGTAATGTGGCATTTCGCCCCATTTAGGGTGCGTGTGAAGTGCAATACGCTGGCTATGCTATCAATTCATGATAATAATCGTTATTATTATTGGTATGAAGATACTCCACCACTACATCGCCATAGTTCTCCTCATGCTTGCTGTTGTCTTACCAATCTCAGCCTGTGGAACTACCAAACCTACTACGACGATCAATGTTGTCGCCTCAATCAACACCTGGGGAGCAATTGCTGAAGAAATCGGTGGAAGTGCTGTCCATGTGACATCCCTCATTTCAGATCCAAATGTCGATCCACACCTCTTTCAATCCTCTGTATCGACTGCTCTCGCCATTTCTCAGGCAAAGGTCATCGTTGAGAACGGACTTGGCTATGACTCGTTCATGAGCAAGCTGGTTGCAGCAAACGGTTCTTCATCACAAATTGTCCTTGTTGCTGCACATCTCATGGGTATTTCAGGCACCACAGCAAATCCCCATCTCTGGTATGACCTGACAAAAGTCAGCATTGTCGCAGCTGCACTCACGTCAACATTCTCACACCTTCTTCCAGCCAAGGCTTCCTATTTTGCAGCAAATGATCGAGCTTTTACTGCAGCCCTTAAAACAGATTTCGTCGCTCTGCATGCACTTGCCATATCAGCCAACCATGCACCGATCGCCTATACCGAACGTGTTGCAGGATATCTCCTTGCAGAAGCAGGACTTACAAATCGCACACCCGAAGGATTTGCTATTGCGATCGAAAACGGAACTCCCCCTGACATTGCCGACACCATTGCAATGCAGAATCTCATCACGTCACATCAAATTCGTGCTCTCGTCTACAATGACCAGACAATCTCACCGGTTACTACCTCCATCCGGAATCTCGCAGTTGCAAACCACATTCCTGTCGTTCCCGTTAGTGAGACCATGCCCCCCCCATACTCCACATTTCCTGCCTGGCAACTCGCAACCATCCGCAAGCTCCAGTCTGCATTGAAATCATAGGTACGAAACATGGAACACTCCATCGTTGCCACGAAAGCCACCCTCACCTATGGGGAACGATCCCTGTGGAGCAATCTGGATCTTGCGCTCCCTGGGGGAAGCTTTCTTGCAGTTCTCGGTCCGAACGGTTCAGGGAAAACGTCACTTCTGCGAACCCTTCTTGGGCTCCAGTCGCTCACTTCCGGCTCCCTTACCATCCTTGGATCCCCTCCGCGAAAAGGTAATCCCCACATTGGCTATATTCCCCAGCAAAGAGGCTTCGACCGTGACCTCCCTATACGTGGTCGTGATCTAGTGCGACTTGGACTCGATGGCCATAAATTTGGCTGGCATCGACTTTCACGAAATGATCACAAGGCTCTCGACACTGCAATCACAGCAGTTGGTGCAGATCGATATGCAGACTCACCGATCGGAACACTCTCCGGAGGAGAACAACAACGTCTTCGTGTCGCCCAGGCAATTCTTGGATCTCCAGAAATTCTCCTTTGTGATGAACCCCTCCTTTCCCTCGATATCGCGCACCAGCACGACATCGTGCGTCTCATCAATGCACAGAGAACTTCACGGAACTCAACAATTGTCTTTGTCACGCATGAGATCAACCCCATACTCCCATATGTCGATCAGGTACTCTATTTTGCCAATGGGCAGTGGCGACTTGGAACACCCGAGGACATCTTCCAGGACGCTGTCCTCACTGATCTCTTTAACACGGATGTTCACGTCATCCATGATGGAGGTCGGATCGCAATTGTGAGTCAGCAGTCTGACATCAACGATGAAGCAGGTGGCCACCATCAGCACGGGGAGCTTATGGCATGACCTTTTTCACATATCTCAGTCTTCCAGCTGTCCAGCATGCCCTCGTTGCTGCAACTCTTGTTGCCATTTCAAGTGGGATAATCGGTCCGTTTGTCATCATGCGTGGCATGTCGTTTGCTGTTCATGGAACCAGCGAACTTGCATTCACTGGTGCTGCAGCTGGACTGCTTGTTGCAAATGATGCTGTCAGTGGCGCACTCATTGGGGCACTCTTCGTTGCCCTTCTCATCGGTCTTTTGGGAAACACGGAGCGGGAAAGAGACTCCTCCATCGGAGTGATTCTTGCAGCTGGACTTGGACTTGGTGTACTCCTTCTCAGCTTCTATCGTGGTTTTGCGTCTGCAGCGACCAACATTCTCTTCGGTGACATCTTCGGTGTAAGCATGAGTCAGATTGTTCTCCTGGTGAGCATTGCAGCCGCAACTCTCCTCATCATGTCCTGGATCTATCGGCCACTACTCTTTGCATCGGTTGACCATGTAGTTGCACAAGCCATGGGTGTCCCGCTCCGGATCGTAGGACTAGTCTTCCTCTTCCTCCTTGCCCTCACTGTCACTGAAGCAGCACAGATAGTTGGTACCCTGCTCGTGCTAAGCCTCGCAATATCACCAGCTGCTGCTGCTGTGCGATGGACTGTTCACCCGCGAAATGTCATCATCATCTCCATACTTCTCGCACTTCTTGCAGCAGATGGCGGACTCATCTTGAGTCTCTTGGTACCCGTGCTGAAACCTAGCGTATGTATTACTGGCATCAGCTTCTGTACCTACATCATTGCCAGATACTTCACTCCACATCGCTCACACAGGACCCCTTCACATGTACACGAGGAAGCAGTGTGAGTCCAACCTACCAGCCAACAGAACGGTCTACACGACAAAAGCGTGCCCTGCTTGCAGTCCTTCGCAATCTCGACCGGTTTGTGAGTGCACAGGAGTTGCACCGTCTTCTCACTGATCAGGGAACACACATTGGCATCGCAACTGTCTACCTGCACCTCCGGAAGCTCACACAAGCAGGAACTGTCGAGACAACCGTAAGTGACGATGGTGAGACACGGTATCAAATGTGCCCAGCAACTGGTCACCATCACCACATGGTGTGTAGCGTGTGCGGTACGAGCCGGGATATAGGGAGTGATCTCGTAGAGTCATGGGCCCGGGAAACTGCTGCACGCATGGGATTTAGCCTCTCGGAACACATTGTCGAACTCCGCGGTGTATGTCCTGCATGCCAGACAGAACAGTAGGCACCATACAGGCAAATGGGACCTGCCATCAGCTGCCGTACTATACGGATATGGAATCCTACCTTTCACCAGAGGCCCAGGTATTCGCAGAACGAATCTTGCGACAGGCTGCATCCCGATTCTCTTCCAAAAATGTTCATATCGATGAGCGACGCTTTGCCCTTGCAGTACAGGCACCTGACCGCACGACAGCACTTCCTCTTTCCCGGCTCTATGAGATATGCACACGTCAGCCCCATACAGCAGCAGTGGAGATCGCAAAGTTCATGCAGCAAGCTGAGAAGTGTCTTTCTCCAGCACCTCTCCATGCTCTTCCCGAGCTTCATCCACTCTGGATGGTGGTTACCCTTGCGAATACAGACGTTCTCCCCTCTCAAGTGGTTTCACGGGCTATTGCACCTCGTCTAGCAGCTGTGATTGCAGAGCTGCATGGTGATGGGCTACGTCCTATAGTTCACAAACGGTGGTCCGATCGAGCCATCTCTCCAGAGAGTGCCATGGAGCGTGCTGATACTTCAACTACACAGAGGTTTCGCGAGAGATGTGTCTTGTGGGGACAGGAGATTCTCTCCCGTGGCGAACTTCTCATCACGTCTACTCCTCCCTCTCTTCATGCAGCATTTCTTGCTGTGAAGGATCTTCGACTTCTCGTGACTCAACACGCAGAATCAAACGTTCTTGTATCTCTTCCTGACAGGGATTCCATGCTTCTGGCAAAAGATGACCGGAAAGGCAGGGCGTGGATACGCCAACAGGGACGGTTGCTGTACGAAGTGAGTCGCTACCCCGGAACGGGACGGGTCATGCGAATCAGCAGCACAACCGGATGTATGTCGCTTCTCTAACCGGCTTACTCCGTACTGCGATTTGACGTTCGCTGTACATCAATCTCGCGGGAAGGAGCATCTATCACCTGTGTACGACGGGCTCGATCCCACTCTCCAATGAGAACTGTAGCCACACTCAGTGCAATTGCACCAATTACTTGTGCTCCAAGACGAACAGTCGCTCCGCGACTGCGTCCTGATATGCCATCAGGACCGGGAAGCGATGGTCCATCCCCAAACCACACTGTCAGTGCAGTCTGATCCCCACCCCGTACAGAATGTGACCGCTCAACACGTATGGCTGCTGGGCGAAGTTCTTCGAGAACGTGACGGGGTTGCCCGTCCATTCCATCAGCGAACTTCCCCCGTACCAATTCTTGTGCTGAAGAAGCACCAAGCAGTGTCTGGACTACCCGGGGTGCAATCTTGCGAACCAGCTCGCGTGCTGGCCCATGAAGGGAACGCATTGTGGATTCAGCGGATCTTGTCATGGCTCGTGTAGGATCAAATGCAGGATCGTCACTGTGACTCCTGCTATTTGGATAGGATATCGTTTCATGCCCACGACGTTCACCCCCGAACTGCTCCGTGAACGGATCACAAGTGTGCTCCGACTCGATTCTCTCATTTCATCCCTTCCAGCAACGCTTGCGCGTGAGGACCTTGAGCAGGGACTCCGTGCTGCAGCAGAACACCACCTGGCTTCCGTTCAGCTATCACGAATCGCACCCTTCCATGGCATGCCAGTGAGTGGTGAAGGCGGATACCTTCTTCACACAGTTCCGCTTGCCCTCACGCTTCCCCTCAACCGTCCCCTCCTGCGACGGCTCGCAGCACATCTACCTGGCGATACACCCCAGCTTGAGGGTGTACGAATACTTGGCATAGCAGCTGCACTCATTACAGCCGATCTCCTCTCTTTCGACATTCCAATCGTTCTCCTTCGTGTCCATCAGAGTCTCCTTGAGGAAGCCCCAACACTTGTGCTCGACTGGCTCAGGGAGGACTCAACATCGCCTGCTGCTGAAGTATCCGACGAGTCTGCTGAGGGCGTGTTCCACGGAGCTCTGAGTCTCCTGACACACTCCACACTTGAGGACACTCTTCAGGATCGCTCCCTCTGGGATCACGCACCTGTAACTTGTGTGCTTGCATGTGCCTGGTTTGCCTGTTCAGGTTCTGCCCTTCCCCACACCAGTCAACCACCAAAGCACGATATGCTAGGGCTCGTGGACTCCATAGTGGATCATGCGCAAATGGAGCCCCCACGGTTCGAACTCTTCACACCTCCAGCACTGCCACATGAGGCATCACAGTCATGACTACACAGCATGCATCTGCAACTTCCGGTGCGAAAACTCGCACTGTCCGCATCCTGACAGCCAAAGTAGGACTTGATGGACATGATCGAGGCATAAAAGTCATCTCCAGAGCCCTGAGGGATGCAGGAGTTGAGGTCATCTACACAGGTCTTCACCAGACTCCAGAGATGGTGGTCAATGCTGCAATCCAGGAGGCTGTTGATGGCATTGGCCTCAGTATCCTCAGCGGTGCACATATGACGCTGTTCCCAGAGATCGTTCGACTCCTCCGTGAGCGGGATGCATCCGACATCGTGGTCTTTGGGGGAGGCATCATCCCAGATGCTGATGCTGCAACGCTTCATGAACAAGGAGTCGACAAGATCTTCACTCCTGGTGCGTCTCTGGAGGACATTGTGTCATACGTCCAAAACCGTTTTCTCGACCGATAGGTCAGCTCCCGACAAGCGGTGTGCCTGTTTGGATACGATAAGAGGACTATGGCAGGTTCATCCACTTCACTAACCCTTTCCGCCGTCGATCGTTCCTCAACGAAGCACGGTGTTACCCAACTCCGGAACGAAGGATTTGTTCCGGGTGTCCTGTACGGCTTCAAGACTGAGCCCGTCGCTGTTGCTGCACATGTTCACGATCTCGAAAAAACCTGGAAGCGTGCTGGCAAGACTCAGCTCGTCTCCCTTGAACTCAACGGAGCAACATACTCTGTTCTCATTCGGGAAATCCAGCGAAGTCCACGAACGGGAAAGTTCCAGCATGTCGACTTCTTTGCGATCAACCCAAAGCACAAGCTTACAGCTGATGTACCTGTGGTTCTCCATGGGGAATCCCCAGCTGTGTCTGTTACAAAAGTGGGGCAACTTCTCCAGCTGCTGACTGCCATCAAGGTGGAATGCCTGCCATCAGACCTTCCACCACACCTTACTGTGGACATCACTGGACTCACTGAAGTCGACATGAGTGTAACTGTCGGAGACATTGCTGCGCCAAAGGGTGTCGTTATCCTTCACACACCACTTGAAGACATTGTTGTACGCATTGTGCCGCACCGTGTCCAGACAGCTGCACAAGAGCAGGAAGAGGAAGCAGCTGAATCCTCCACTGCCAAGTCAGCCTCAGAGGAAGAGGGTTAGACCCAGCTCTTTGGGAATCCTGTACGTACCGTGCCACAGGTACGGGAATCTGGAACAATAGCTCGTATGAGTCTTGCAGCACTGACATGTGATCCAAAGGCAACCTTCTTTGGGCTGTGCCATGAGATCAATGCACACGACCCTACCCATATTGTCGGCCCGATACTTGAACGTCTCATTGGCCCAATAGTCATTTTCTTTGTCATCTACCTTGCAGGTCGACTCATTCGGCACATTGCCACGCGTGCAGTCGTACGGGCAAAAGGCGACAACCAGGTTCGTACCCTTGTCCACAATGTCATCACTGTCACAACATTCGTTACCGCCATACTCTCAGCTTTTGTCGCAGCTGGACTTAGTATCAGTGTCCTCCTCACTTTTGGTGGTCTCACTAGCCTCGCAATTGGTCTGGCCTTCCAGGACCTTCTGAGAAATATTCTGTCAGGCATATTCATCCTTCTTGAGCGGCCATTCAAACTTGGAGACTGGATCACTGTCTCAGCAAGTGTCAATCCTGCCTACGGAGTATCAGGATCTGTGCAGTCTGTCACGCTTCGCACCACGACAGTTCGAATGACGGACGGAGAGCTTGCCTCAATCCCAAACCTGACAGTATTCTCCAATCTCGTCGTGAATGCATCTGCCCTTGAGCGCCGTCAACAGACATTTTCTGTACGTGTACTTGAGACTGAAGCTGTTCGTCCCATGGTGGAGCACATCAGAACGACACTCCCCACAGTCAGAGGAGTGGAGAAGTCCCCATCCCCCATCATTCTCCCAGAACCACATGTGGATGGAGGCTTTCTCGTCAAATGCTCGTACTGGGTGAACAGGAAGAGATTTGACCTTGATGCTGTTGCAACAGCAGTTGCAAACGCACTCTGGGTGGACATAACACCAACATCACTTCCGAAGGATGAGGCGTAGAGCGCCTACGTACCCTCATGTGGTGAAGCTGCTTCATCTGCCCAATCTCGCAACATAAGCACCTGGCATGCCGCGTGGTGCAGGATATACGCAGCAGTCTTTCCAAGCTGAAATTCCTCAAATTTCTCACGATATGGCACGCCCAGAACGATGAGATCAGCATCCCAGCTTTCTGCTTCATCGACGATTGCAGGCCCGGCCTCTCGTGACTGGACGATAACGAGCTCACACTGAACTTCAAGCTTTTTTGCAGTGACTTTAATGTCTGCCAGCCACTCATCTGCCTGCATGGCCATCTCATCACGAACATCAGTGATCGGAAGACCACGTGGCACCTCCACCACAGTCATAGCATGAATTACAGCGCCCTCACGTCGTGCAATACGGCAAGCAAGTTCTGCAGCCTTGCAAGGGATCGTCCTACCCCCTATGGGGAGGATGATCCGCTTCGGTGTAAACTCTACTGGTCGGGGGTCTGCCCCAGATTTTGTTTCAGTCATCATCGTTGACAGTAAAAGGACACATGCGAGTCATTATAGTGGGGTGTGGCCGTGTCGGTTCCCAGCTCGCTCGGGAGCTAGATCAGGCACACCATGATGTCACTGTCATCGACGAGAGGATGGAGGCCTTCAATCGCCTTGAGGCAGACTTCGGTGGAACGATGATCGTCGGGGATGGTGTCGATGATGATCTCCTCAACAAGGCAGGTATTCGCGATGCTGATGCATTTGCTGCAGTCACAAATGGTGACAACAGAAACATCATGGCAGCCCAGATTGCACTGCGTATATACCATGTCCCTCATGTCATTGCCCGCATTTATGATCCCCTCAGGGAGGAGTTCTACAGAACCACCATGCAGATGGACACACTCTGTACGACAACGCTCGGTGCATCGATCATTGCCAGAAGCATTCTCGATCATGCAGATACACATCGTGACTCTGCACCAGTATCGGGAGATGCATCATGACACCATCACAACCGTATGTCATCATCATTGGCGGTGGAAATGTTGGCTATTATCTCGCACGCCATCTTCTTGAGCGTGATTATGAAGTCACCCTCATAGAGAAAAATCCCAAACGGGCTGAATGGATTGAACATCACCTTGGAAGTCTCAACATCATGGTTGGTGATGGTGATGAACTCTCGTTTGTCAGAACGACTGGCATCGATCGTGCAAATGTCGTCATAGCAAGCACTGCTGATGATGAGGACAATCTCGTTGCCTGTCAGATCGCGAAATTCGCCTTTAATGTCCCCCGCACAATAGCACGGGTAAATAACCCAGTAAACACGCGCATCATGCCATTACTTGGTGTCGATGTTGGTGTTTCCAGTACAGAGCTCCTCATGGGTCTCATCGAAGCTGAACTCGGCCATACTGAAGTCATCAAAGCAATCTCCATCAAGGCATCCGGAGTCAGCATCATCGATGTTGCCATTCCAGAGAACTCGGAGTATGTGGGAAGCCAGGTTGATTCACTCCGACTTCCTGAAGGGTTTCACCTTGTGAGCATCGTGAGGGATGGAAATGTTCAATTCCCAATACCCACCTATATCCTTCATGGGGGCGATGAACTCATTGTTCATTCCGAACGATTGGACCCGGAGGCCCTGCGTCGGGCTATCCTCGGTCCTCCAGTACAAAGCTGACAAGCTACTCAAACCTTCGCCATGTGGTGTTTGTCGCAACTCCGCACCACACATGTGACGATTGACCCTTTAGCATTTCGTCTCATGACTTCACTGGTAAAATAATGCAAAATGTCAAGTTTCCCGCTATTGGTTCCTCATGAAACGATATTTCCGATTACTTCCAGCAATTGCATGTATGGTTACCCTGGGAGCACTTGCCTCCTGTGGGGTCGACTCCGGAGTTTCATGGGCTGTATCAAGCGATCTTGGAAGTCAGACTGGCGTGAGTTACACGTACAATTACACAACCACTTCAGGTGGCACGATACGCAGTGTGGAGATTGCTCTCCCTCTCACAACACCAACAGCAGGAGTCACACCGACAGTATCCTCCGTTTCTGGCCTCGGCTCTGGCACAGTGAGCCTCGGTCAGGGTACCAGCCCTGTCGGAGAGATGCTCGCAATCTCCTGCCCTGCAACGAATGCATGTCTTTCTTCCGGGTTCGGTGGACTATCCTATCTCGGAACTTCTCTCACAAGTTCCCCAACCTGGACTGAATATTCGAACACTGCTGATGGCTTGACTTCGCTGACCAAGTCAGGAGGTGCTGTTACAGGTATCTCCTGTCCTTCCACAAGCATCTGTTATGCAGTTGGCTTCCAGTGGGGTTATGGTGCAATGTGGGAAGGCTTCATAGCCGAGACCAATTCCAATGGCTCTGGAGCATGGACAGAACAGCTTCTCACTGCCAGCACCATTCTCTACAGCATTTCCTGCAGCAGTACCACCACGTGCGAAGTTGTTGGAGCTAATGGAAACATCTATGGAACGACCAATGGAAGTACCTGGGCCTCCCAGACGTCAGGAACGACCAATTTCCTTTACGGAATTTCATGTTGGAGCAGCACTTCCTGTGTTGCAACTGGTGCATCTGGCACGACTCTTTACACATCGAATGGTGGTTCTACATGGTCAACTGCACCATCCGTGACAGCAAACGACCTGGAGCGCACAAGCTGTTCTTCCACTGGTGTGTGCCTCACTGCAGGGAATAGTGGAACCATTCTTCTCTCATCGAATGCAGGGCAAACCTGGACAACGGAAACATCCGGAACGACGAATACCCTCTACGCAGTATCTTGGCTGCCCGGATCCTCGACAACTGCATTTATCGGGGGAGATGGGGGGACACTCCTCACAACGACAACGGGAGGTTCAAGCTGGAGTACAGTGGCAAGCAGTACGACAGGAACAATTACTGACATTGCATGCCCACTCAACTGTTTTGCAGCTGACGATACTGGTCAAATCATTACGAATGTCTCGGGATCGTGGTCTTCTTCTCCAGGGTCTGTCGTTCCTACCCTCACCTACACCATCACCTCACCAGTCTCGATATCAAGCGGAGCAGCAATTTCCCTCACCTTTGGGGGAATGACAAATCCGCCTGTTGGCCTGTACCCAAGTTTCATTGTCGATGAAGTAAGTTCTGGAATTGCCAATGGGGACTGGGCATTGACGAACCCAGTAAGTTTCGTCATGACTGCTAACAGTATTGTTGCTAGCCAATCAATCACTGCTGGTACTCTCTCGTTTGTCTCTTCCCCAGCAAATGTCACATTCTCGAACATTATACTCAACGGCTTCAATCAGACCAGTACTGCATCGCAGCTTCTGGATGTCGGAGACAACACGGGGTCTGGGAGTGGCTGGAATGTCACCCTGTCAAATACACTGTTCACGAGTGGAGCAAACCAGCTTCCAAGCAGTGACTTCACTGTTCCTTCCTCCCCCTCCACAACGTGTGATACAGGTTCCACATGCTCGACAGCAAACTTCGGAACATGGTCCACCTATGTCCTACCTGGTGCTACTGCAACTAAACTCCTTTCTGCTGCAGCAAGCAGTGGTATGGGAGATCAGACAGTAAGCCTTGGCTGGCAAGCGTCCATCCCTTCTTCTGCGCTTGCTGGCACATATACGTCAACATGGACAGTGTCACTCGTCAGTGGGCCGTAGTCCAACAAACCATTCCACTTGCTGGAATGACTGCCCTGAACCATGAGCTACTGCTCAAAAATCCAGTGTTCAGCTGCACATACCTCATGGAAGCCCATATCGCTGTAAATCTGGTTTGAGGCTACCTTCGCACGGTCTGCGTACAGGTAGCAAGCAGCATATCCCTGCTCAAGAATTCTCACACAGAGCGTTGCGACAACTGACCTTGCGTAGCCCAGTCTCCGGTATTCCTCAGGAGTCCATACTCCGCGAATCGTGAAACCGTGGGGAGTAGGTCTCGAAGCCATTGCCATGGATACTGGCACGCCTTCAACTTCCCACATATACGTACCTTCAAGCTCCCCTGGAAGGCCTATACGGTGATCTACTGTCTGCTCAACAAGTGCCTTGTCCATAATGCCAAGACCCTCTTGCTGGAATTTATCAAGCCAATCTACAAGAAGTTCCCTGTCTCCAAGACCTGCCTTCCTGAATCGCCCAGGGGCGAGTGCTGGCATCGTGACGTTCTCAAGCTCATATATCACCTCTTTGCGAGCAATTCTGCAGGGAACGCCTGGATGTACCTGCAGCCACTTGGCTACGAACATGCTTCCCTCTGCATCTCCTGTGGAATTGAGTCCTGGTAGTGAACCAGCCACACCTGCTATGTCCTTTGCAAGAAGTCGCATGGCATCTGCATCATCACACCGTGAAATTACGAGATTCTGCGGTGGAATACGAAGTGCTGCAAGAACAATGCCCGAAGGTCCAGCAACAGTACTGAGATAGGTCGAATGCGTTCCCGTATCACCAGCTTTCAGGAGCTGGTATGCAAGTCCAAGAAGAAGATGGTGACGAGCCTCTTCCAAGACGAGAAACGGCTCAGCTGCCTCCAGGAATGATGCAATGGAATCGTACCGGACAAGACTGAGCTCCCGATTGAATCCCTGATCCACAAACGTTCCCGCAGCACGGTTACTGACGTCCATGATCGGTAGTGTACTGGAATACTGCAGGCATGGTTCATATGCACAACGACCCTGGATGACATCATCGCCATCCAGGGTCGTGCAGTTCTGATGGAAAGGGCTATTAGGCCTTGCCGATCTTGAACATCTTGGTGCCGCATGCCGGGCAGACGCCCTGCGTCGCAGGCTTGCCGTTCTTCATCGTGACCGGCTTTGCGTCCTTCATCTCCTGGCTCTTCTTGCACTTCATGCAATATCCAGATACAGCCATCGTTCCTGAACCTCCGTAACTAGGCTTTGACTTGCGGGAGCATTCTCCCTTGTGGCGTATTGTACGCAATTGAGAAACGTTTGTCTCCCAGATTGCGCTGTACTCCGTCTGAAGCCGCCATTCCCGGAACTGCCTACCCTTGGCTGAACTCGATCAATAGGGGAATCATGTGGAGTCGTGATGATTGTACACGGTCGAGTACAGATGTGTACCCCTTCGACGTACAATGCCTGCACAATGCACCCACACGAGAGTTCCCGTATCCACCAAACCGGCATACATGAAGCCGTGCACATACTCCTCGCCAATGCTGATCCGAAGCGGGGTCTCTTTGCTGGAGCAGCCTCAGACTCCCATGTCGGAAGTGAGCAGCACTACTCATCCATATGGGCACGGGATCTCGGAATCACAGTGCTTGGAGCTCTACCCATTCCCGAGAATGCAGAGTATCCCGAGGCATCCGACATCATTGCTGCTGCTGCTGCCACATCTGTCATGGCTCTCGCTACAGCGCAGTACCCAGTAGGAGAGATTCCCACAGTAGTGTTTCCAGAAGGTTCTCCTGATACGGGAGGACTACCTTATGCAGATTGCGGGGAAACAGGGGGTATCGACTCCACTGCATGGTGGATTCTCGCAGTTCGTCACCTCAATGAACATGTTCCTTCCCTCCTTGACATGGATCTTCTGATGCCGAGCGTTGAACGGGCTATCTCATGGCTCCTGTTGCGGGATATGAACCAGACAGGTCTCATTGATTCCCCTGAAGCTGGAGACTGGATGGACAGCACGCTCGTACGTCATGGAAAAGTGTTCTACAACAATGTGCTTCTCTATGCTGCACTCCAGGCGTGCGACACGCTCTCACTCAAGACCATCCACAATACCCGAACAACTACTTTGGCAGCTGATCTTCGGGAAAGGATCAACATGGCATTCTGGCCTGAGGAGGGCAGCTCCTGGGGTCACCTCGTGGGCCCGCTAGGTACCAGCGCGGCAGATCGATCTGCCGGAATATTCCCGCACCCTGCAACACCAGCAGCCTTCAGACATGCAGTAGTCCCGGATCGGTGGCACTACCTGTCACACATAACGTACGCAGAGTTCGTTGACAAGTGCGATACATTTGCAAATGTGCTTGCAATCCTCACTGGTATTCCTGAACCTTCCCGAGTGGAACGCATCCTCCATGGCATACTCAACCACTCCATACATACGCCCTTCCCTCTATCCACGTATACTGAGCCTATTTCGCAGACTGATCCGTCTGGAATGTACAAAGCCCACTGTGATCCGATGCAGGGCGAACGCTGGCGCAATACTCCTGGTGACTACCACAACGGTGGTATCTGGCCATTCATTGGTGGCTACTGGTGCGCTGCACTCGCCATTTCTGGACACAGTGGGGAAGCAGAGGATGAGTTCTCCCGTCTCATGTCATGGTGCACAGCCAATCACTTCAATGAATGGGGGAGATTTGTGAATGGAGAACCTTGTGGCAATCCTGGTCAGAGTTGGAGTGCTGGTGCAGTGCTCCTTGCTGACCGAACGATCAGGAACGCTGGTCGAGGAGTCTTCCGGGAAGCCACAACTCATACGGTTCCTCTTTTCGAGCTGTAGCAACTCCAGATCCCTCAGTTGAGGCAGGATCGAGCTGGAGAGCACCCTCTCTTTCGTAGAATGCCTTTGCCCGAACATTGTCCGACATGACACAGAACACAAGCCGTTCAGCCCCATCCCCATAGGCACACGATGCAACTTTCCAGAAGAGTTCTGAGGCAACAGCAGTTCCACGTACACTCTCATCCACCCACATGGAAACTAGTCGCCTTGCATGCACATCTCCTTCCTCTGGCATGCACACGGCAAGGCCCACTGCTCCCTGTTCTCCATGAGCCCAATACCAATGATTGTCACGAAGACGACGTTCCCACTCAGTGGGATCGAACGCCTCCTCTCTGGCATGTGTCGAGCCAAATGCCATCGGATCCTGTGCCAGTGCACGAAGACGTAGTGCACGTGCTTCCTTCCACTCGTCCGGTTCGATCCTGCTGATAGTGAACATGCTCCAAGTATGCCCGGGAAGTCCAATTCACGGAAGGGGTCAGGTACAAATATCTCTCATCGGATACGTACTAGGGGCTATTCGAAACCCAGTACTGCACCGTATACTCCAAGGCAAGTACTCACCAGTGGAGAGCTCATATGCCAGGATCCCCCTTCATCCTCGTCCCCCCTGTTACAGCACCTGGATCCACCCAGATGGAAATCGACTGTCAGCTCCTTGAAGCAGTGACAGAACGGTATATTCCGGGAGTCCTCCGATTCTACAGGTGTTCTCCAAGCTGCATTACCTATGGAAGATTCCAGAACATCGATGACTTCAATACTGCATCCCTGTATCAGGATGGTGTGGATCTCGTTCAACGTCCCTCAGGAGGAACGGCTGTCTTCCATGGCCCAGGCGACCTCACGTATGCATTCTCCTGCCCCATTGCCCATCCTATCTTCGGTGGGTCTGTCGAAGAGAGCAGTGCACGCATTCATGAAGTCATACGGAGTGCTTTCGACTGGCTTGGCATTCCGACATCCTCCGTCGGACACATGCAGACAACCCGCAACAGGAGTTCAGACTGTTTCGCGGTACCAGGATCCCAGGAAGTAGTAGATGTAGCAGGGAGAAAACTTGTTGGAAGTGCACAGACGCGCAATGCAACATCACTTCTCCAGCATGGCATCATACCCTTCGATCCATCGCCAATCTCCCGGTATCTCAAGAATGACGATGCTCCAGCTGACCGGAGTGCAGTGAACCTTCTTGCACCCTTTGTCAGCCGGGATGAGCTCGAAGCCCAGATTGCAAACAGCTTTGCTCAAGCTCTGGGACAACCGTGCATTGTGAGCAGTGTCCTTCTCGCAGATACCCTCGTCCCGTGACCGTTTACGGTCCCTGCCGGAGTGCTGGGGTCGGATGGCAATGCGCATACGGGTTGTAGACGGGGCAGTGAAGGAGCCCGACTCCCACGCGATGCACTCCACACCACAACATGTTGTGGTGACTAATAGAGGCTACCACACCATGCAGGGGTTCGTGGGGTCCATTCTGCAGTGCGGGAACAGACTTGTGCAGCATGTGGCACAAGTACTCCACTGAGCCTGCTAGTCTTGAACATGAACACCCATGGCTAAGAAAACAAAGCGCCGCCAAGCGAACCAACCGACTGCAAAGCCACGTCCGGCTACAGCTCCCGAGCAAGCCTCAATGGCTAGTACCCCTGAGCTGCATTTTAACGACGTATCTTCCCAGCCCTCACAGCAGCAGCCAGTTCTGGCTCCGCGCAGGGCTGTAAATGCTGCGAAACTTCCCAGTACTGCAGCTGCACTGATAGAACCCCTTCCTCCCGAGGATGCTTCGATTCCCCTCGATCGGGTACCATACGTTACAGGGGATCTTCTTCGTGTAGCCATCATGGCAGTCATTATGGTGTTGCTCATCATCGTGGGAGGCATCATCACTGTCCACTACACGAGTTCTCTCTCCTAGACCATTTGGTGGGAGTTGGTTAGTGCGAGTTATTCTCTATACCGGAAAGGGCGGTGTCGGCAAGACAACAGTCGCTGCTGCCACTGCTATTCGATGTGCTGCACTTGGATACAAGACACTCGTCGTCAGTACAGATGCAGCACATAGCCTGGGTGACAGCCTCGATGCAGAAGTCGATGAGGTTCCCACTCCCATAGCCGAGAACCTCTGGGCACAAGAAGTCAATGCCCTCCATGAACTCGAACACCATTGGGAAAAAATACACCGGTACCTTATTGCCCTGTTTGCGTCACAGGGCATTGACGAGATCGTAGCTGAGGAAATGGCAACTCCGCCTGGCATGGAAGAGGTGGCAAGCCTTCTATGGATCAAGCGACACAAGGAGTCTGGTGAGTTCGACGTAATCATCGTTGATTGTGCCCCAACAGGCGAGACCCTTCAACTCCTTGCATTTCCTGATGTTGCAAAGTGGTATCTCGAACATCTTTTCCCATGGCAAAAAAAGCTCAACAAGGTAGCTCGTCCCCTCATTCAACCACTTGTCTCGATCCCACTTCCTACAGATGACATTCTTGAGTATGGCAAGGAACTTCTCCTCGATCTTGAGGCAATGAAGCGCATCATCGGTAACCCAAAGGAATGCACGATTCGTATAGTTCTCAACCTCGAGAAGATGGTCATCAAGGAAGCACAACGTGCATACACATATCTCAGTCTGTACGACTACCTTACTGACCTCATTGTGGTGAATCGCGTCCTCCCAAATGAGGTGCAGGATGAATACTTCACCTCATGGAAGGCATCACAGGCAAAGTACTCTGGACTCGTCGACCAGGCATTTTCACCAGTGCCAATTGTGCGAAGCAACCTGTTCAGTCATGAGATGGTTGGACTCGACAGTCTCCGTGAACTGGGAAATGTCCTGTTCGCACACCATGATCCTGCAGCAATTCTCTACAACTCAGTTGCACAACGCATTGAAAAGCATGGCAAAGAGTATGAACTCCAGCTGAGCCTCCCCTTTGCATCAAAAGAAGGTCTCGACCTTTCCCACAACGGCAACGATCTGTTCGTGACAGTTGGACCATACAAGCGTGATATATCTCTCCCCCGTGTTCTCCATGGAAAGACTGTGCAGCGTGCAAAGCTTGACGAAGGGATTCTCCGCGTCACGTTCGGAGTTGATGGACATGACGCATGAGCACTGTGATGGGTGCCCATCATCCATCATTGGGGATCTTTCCTCGATGTTCGGCGAACTCATGAGTGATGTCTTCCCTGAAGAGGCACACCACCATTTGAGAAATGCAGAACGGGAACTCCTCCTGGCAGTTGCAGTCACATTCGAATACCATGCAAACAAACGATCCCCACAGCCAAAAGAGGGTGAAGAGGCGCCACCTCCTCCTAAGCCAGTGAAGATCAAGCTCGACGACTGACCCATGGGAAGAAGGTCAACACCACATTCCCATTCCCTTCCAACAGTGACTGTGGACAATACTGAGTACCCCATAGCTGGGGTTCAGGTCGCACTCTTTCGTGAACATGATGTCTTTCTGCAACTTCGGCCATTTCCCCTCGGATGGGAACTCCCTGGAGGCCATCTTGAACCTCACGAGGAACCTGCTATCGGAGCAAAGCGAGAGGCAGAGGAAGAGACAGGTTGCAAAATAGTTATCGATGGCATTGTAGGTGTCTACTCGTGGCAGGGACTACGTTCTGCCTGTGATGTTGTGTACTGTGGCCATATCACTTCCGGTACACCAAAACGGTCCATCGAAGCAATACGAAGTGGTTTCTTTCCCACTGACACACTCCCTCGAACCCTATTTCCCTGGTTTCAAGAACGAATTGCTGATGCAGTTGCAGTCGAACGAGGCACTGTCAAGACCCCAGTTCACCGTACCCAGCACATCGGCATGATCCACGTACTTGCCTTCGGACTCGTATGGCTCCTTCGCCCACTCGATCTCCTCCTCCATAGGAACACCACAAGCCAGTACCATACGTAGTCATGGATATTGCTCTCCTCCTTGCTCTCAGCCTCGTACTTATTGTCGGTGGTGCTGAGCTTTTCACCAATGCCATTGAGTGGGCAGGATACCTACTCCATCTTGGCGAAGGTGCAACAGGAAGTCTTCTCGCAGCACTGGGTACCTCACTTCCGGAAACGATAGTGCCAATTGTGGCACTCGTTGTCCACAGACCTCACTCTGGAAGCATTGCCATTGGAGCTGTACTTGGCTCATCATTCATGCTTTTAAGCCTCGGTGCTGGCATCACAGGGGCAGCAGTTCTCCTGCGTACAAAACGTCCCATCCTCTCCCTTGCACGTACCCAGAGTAGACGGGATCTCGGTGTATTCCTCATCGCATTTACGGGCTCATTCATATCCATCTGGCTTCCCCGCATTGAACATGTCATCTGGGGCATCGTTCTCGTGATCGTCTACATCGCCTATGTCCGCCTAACCCTTCAAGAGGGTGCACCCTCCGAAACCATGCCAGAACCACTCCACATTACGTTTCACCATCCAGAACGACCCCATGTGGCCCTAGTCATCCTGCAGCTCATCGTTTCTGTCGCACTCCTCATTGTGGGCTCCGATGTATTTGTTGCCCAGGTGGGGACGATCGCAACTGATGTCCACCTCAATGCACTTCTCGTTGCGCTCATCATCATTCCCCTTGCAACTGAACTTCCCGAAACACTCAACAGTGTGCTGTGGATCAGGACCAATGCAGATGGCCTCGCATTTGGCAATGTTGCTGGTTCTGCAACATTTCAGAGTTGTATTCTCGGCGCAATTGCTGTCCTCTTTACACCCTGGAATCCATCAGAGCCTGGAATCATCGGAGCTGTGCTCACCATTGGCATTGCAGCCATTCTTCTTGGCCTCCTGTGGAATGGGACTCGTCGTGGGTGGATTGTGATGCTTGCTGCACTCCCATGGGTAGGCTTCGTTACTGGCACGATTGCAACGTCCATAGTCCACTGAGAATGGTGAAGGACATCCTGCCATTTGTACTACACTCAGTGCTGCATGGTAACGAACAATCTCCTCCAATCCACACTACTCATGACTGCAGCAGATCTCCAGATGGCGTTTGATTACGATACGCTGTCCCTTGTACCGAGACTGGCCTCGACAGTCGAACACCGGAATGATGTCGATCCCTCAGTAGACCTCCCATTGGGACGTCTCAGCCTTCCACTCGTGTCTTCACCTATGCCGGATGTCACTGGTGACGTCATGTGCGACACGCTCGCAAAGGAAGGTGTCATGGGTGTATTTCACCGATTCCTTCCCATTGAGCAGCATGTCTCTGGAATCAAGACTGCGATTGCCTCTGCAGCAAACCCTGCACGTGTTGCAGCAGCAATAGGGATTACTGGTGACTACCAGGAGCGATACCAGGCACTCCATGAGGCTGGCTGTCGTGTCTTCTGTCTCGATACAGCCAATGGGGCCCACACGCAGGTCAGTCGTTCGCTCGAGTGGATACGCTCCCAAGATCCAACATGCTTCCTTATGGCAGGGAATGTTGCATCAAAAGAGGCTTTCTCGTGGCTTGAAGATGCAGGTGCAGATGGTATTCGGGTAGGCATTGCTGGTGGCTCCGTGTGTGAAACGAAGACAGAAACTGGAGTCTATGCACCTACTCCATGGGCAGTGTACGAGGCAGCAAGTGTACGAAAGCGTGCTCTCATCATTGGTGACAGTGGTGTACGCACACCTGCAGACATGTGCAAGCTCCTTGCACTGGGTGCAGATCTCGTTATGGTGGGATCTGCATTCGCTGGCACGAAGGAATCCCCAGGAAGAATCCTGATGGTGGAAGGAAAGAAGTTCAAGATCATGCGGGGTGCAGCATCGTTCTCTGTTCAACAAGAAGTGGGTCGATCTGACCCGGAGTATGTGGAAGGAGCAGAGACGCTTGTTCCGTACAAGGGATCTGTGCGGGAAGTCCTCCAACGGTACTCTGCTGGACTCCGGAGTTCCATGTCATACATGAATGCACGAACACTCGAAGAGTTCCGTGAAAATGTGTCATTCATCCGTATAGGCTGACAGCTCTGCGATGAATATTGGAGCCCATGTATCGACTAGGGGTGGACTTGCACGTGCTCCCGAGCGAGCCTATGCACTTGGTGCTGAATGTTTCCAGATCCATCCCACCTCACCCCAGACATGGCGACCCATTGCTGCGGATGACAAGACAGTTGACGATTTCCTGCACGCACACCAGGCACATAGTGCTCTCCCCCTGTACTTTCATGCCATCTACCTCATCAACCTTGCAACGCCGAAGGATGGGCACAGGGCACAGTCAGGTGAAGCACTCATCGACCACCTCACCTGGGCTGGTCGACTTCATGCAAAAGGAGTTGTTTTCCATCCAGGGTCCCATCTCGGTGCAGGTTTCGATGTCATGCTCCCTGCAGTCATTTCTGTCCTCACACATGTGCTCGAAGAGACTGAAGGGTGCGAAGTACCCCTCCTGCTTGAGAACAATGCCGGGTCTGGAGCGTGCATTGGGAGGAGTTTCGAGGAGATTGCTGCCATCCTTGATGGAGTCAACTCTCCACGGCTTCGCATGTGTCTGGACACAGCCCACGTTTTTGCAAGCGGCTACGACATCCGCTCTGAAGAAGGTGTCCACTCAATGCTCAACGCTCTTGATTCCATCATAGGTATGGATCACATCAGTCTCATCCATGCCAACGATTCGAAGGCAGATCTTGGAAGCAATGCAGATCGTCATGAAAACATTGGCGATGGGAAAATTGGCAGTGAGGGACTCAGTGCACTCTTCCAGGATGCTCGAATGGCTTCCATCGATACTGTCCTTGAAGTGCCAGGCATGGATCATGAAGGTCCAGACCGTATCAATATCAATCGACTCCGTGCGTGTGCTGGAAAATCTGAGCTCACCTGAGCATTGTCCATCGTCATTTTCAGGGAAATCTCAGATGTGGGAACCCTGACCCGTGGTACGGTAGTAGGGAAAGTGAGGCACAGGAGTGCTGTGATCTCATATTCCCTTTGCACTGCTTATGAGTACACACACGACACGACCTTTGCTGGAATCAAAACGGATCGTCATCACTGGCGGTGCTGGTTTTATTGGGCATCACTCTGTGGAAGCTGCCCGAGCTAATGGTGCAACTGTACTTGTCATTGACGATCTCCGGCATCCTGCACCAACACCACTCCCTTCTGATGTTGAACTCGTTGATGCAGAGCTCGCCACGGATCGTGCCCGTCATGCAATCACTGTGTTCCAGCCGGATGCAGTCCTTCATCTAGCTGCACAGGGAGGAGTCATCCGCTCCTTTCGAGATCCAGTAGCTGATGTCGAGGCGAACGTACGTGCAACAGTCGCTCTTGTTGCTGCATGCAGGGATGCAAATACAAAGCGCATTGTCTTTGCCTCATCTGGTGGTGCACTCTACGGACACACCACTGTACACCCAACTCCAGAGGACACTCCCAAAGCCCCTATTTCCCCATACGGACTCGCGAAGCATACCTGTGAGCAGTACCTTGCACTCCTTGGAGAACGGTACAACATACCGTTCCTTGCACTACGGTACGGCAATGTCTACGGTCCGCTCCAGGACGGCACAGGGGAAGCAGGAGTCGTTGCCATTTCTTCGCTTAAACTTCTTGCTGGCACTTCTCCCGAGATATATGGGGATGGACTTCAAACCCGGGACTTTGTCTTCGTTGGCGACATTGCGAAGGCAAATGTATATGCTCTTGCCTCCACTGCAAGTGGAGCAGTAAACATTGGCACTGGAACTGCCACATCGGTAAAGACTGTCATCGAACACATCATCGAGGCATCAGGCACATCAATGAAGATCGTGTACCACCCAGAACGCGGGGGAGAGGTTCGGGACAGTTCTCTAGATGTCCACCGTGCAAAGGAGCTTCTCGGCTGGACTGCTACCATGCCACTGTCTGATGGACTTCGAACCACTTTCAATTCATTCAAAGCTTCGTACGGCACTCCACATGAGTTCCCCGTACCAACTTCCAGTGCACCTCGTTCACTGCTTGCTGAACACACTGCACCATGATCCACTCTTGTCATCGCCACTCAGAAAGGAGAATCGTCACATGAGCACAGGTCGTACAGTCATCGTTTTTGGTGCAGACGGGTATCTTGGCTGGGCAACAGCTCTCCACCTTTCCCAGGTTGGTTTCGATGTCATTGCTGCAGACAACCTCATACGTCGTGCATGGGATCGGGAATGCGGCACGAACACTCTTATTCCCATTCGTAGCATGCCTGAACGTATCCGTGCATGGAAGGAAGTATCAGGCAAGGATATGGTCTGGAGACGGGTGGACATCCGCAATTCAAAAGCTGTAAACGCCCTCTTCACTGAATTTCACCCTGATGCTGTTGTCCACTTCGCTGAACAGCGGAGTGCGCCCTTCTCAATGGTCGATCAGGAACATTCCCTCCTCACACAAGTTGGGAACATAACAGGAACCATCAACCTCCTCTATGCAATCCGCGATATTGAACCGGACTGCCATCTCGTGAAGCTCGGCACGATGGGAGAGTACGGTACTCCGAACATAGACATTGAGGAAGGCTTCATTGAGATCACCCACAATGGCAGGACTGACCGACTTCCCTATCCGAAGCAGGCAGGGAGCTTCTACCATCTTTCAAAAGTACATGACAGTCACAACATCCACTTCGCTTCACGTGTATGGGGGATCCGTGCCACTGACCTCAACCAAGGCGTAGTGTACGGCAACGCCACTGATGAAATTGCAATGGATCGTAGACTCGCCACACGCTTCGACTACGACACGATATGGGGGACTGCCCTCAACCGTTTCTGTGTGCAAGCTGCAGTGAACCAACCAATCACTGTCTATGGAAAGGGCGGTCAGACCCGAGGGTTCCTTGATATTCGTGACACTGTGGAATGCATCCGTATCAGTATCGAGCATCCTGCAAAAGCACATGAATTCCGCGTGTTCAACCAGTTCACTGAACAGTTCTCTGTTCAGCAACTAGCCACCCTCATTGCAGAAACTCGTGAAGAGCATGGTCTCAAAACATCGATCGACCATGTTGCAAATCCCCGTGTTGAGCAAGAAGATCACTACTACAATGCGAAGCACCAGGCCCTTATGGATCTCGGTCTCCAGCCTCACCTTCTCCGGTCAACTCTCCTCGACTCCGTCATTGAAACAGTCGAACACTGGAAAAAGCGTGTCGACACAGATCTGCTCCTCCAGCCATCTGTCGACTGGAAGAAGGGTCGCAACGTGAACTGGAAAGGTGCTGCACATCCACACCTTACCCAGGTGCGAAGCACGAATTCCATGCATGAAGTACCCCTCATGGCACGGGTTGGTAGCTAAGCCCATATGAGCAGTTCGGCATCGTCATCTTCACAGGGGCCACTCCCAGGAAAAATCAGCCTCATCATTCCTGCACACAACGAGGAACTCAACATCGGGTCCCTCGTCACGCAGTCGTGTGAAGTACTTCCACAAATTGCCAGTTCATTCGAAATCATCATTGTCGATGATGGAAGTACTGACCGCACAACAGAGGTTGCAACCCACCATATGGATCCTCATGCACCCGGACAACTCCGTATCATCCGTCATCGGGAGAAGATGGGGTACGGAATCACTGTAGGGGATGGTCTCCGGGCAAGTACAGGTGATCTCATTGCCTTCATCGATGGCGATGGCCAGTTTGATGTCCACGATCTCCGCCATCTTGCTGAGCATCTTGGAGAAGCTGACTTTGTCACTGGTCGTCGTGCAAATCGTGCTGACAACTGGAAACGAAAACTCACCAGCGGTGTATTCAATATCCTTGTGAAGCTTCTGTACCGCATACACTACGACGATGTTGACTGTGCCCTCAAGCTCATGAGGCGAAATTTTCTTGATGATGCACTGCCACTTGTCTCACGCTCAGCACTCCTCAACACGGAGCTGTACATCAAGGCACGTCGCACTCACCACCGTGTTGTACAGGTGACAATTCCCCACTACCCTCGAACTGCTGGTGTTCACTCTGGTGGAAGACTCATTCCCATACTCCGTGCAATTCGCGAACTCATCATGCTCCGCTGGAAGATGCGTCTGCAGTAGTGCGCCCGTATACTGAGCGCATGCATTTCCCACTTGGTCGACAGCTTCGTGTACTTGCAGTGATATTGCTTGTACCACTTCTTTCCTCATGCGGTACACCTCCTCCTACGTCGCTTTCTGCAACACTTATCCATAGTGCAACACTTCTTGCAAATGCTGAAAGCATACACATGCAGTTCTCGACAGATACTGCTCCTCCTTCATCCGTCATAGCTGCTGAATCGGGAAGTGGCATGTATGAGGCACCGAATTCATTTGCTGGCTCATTCCTGGTTGGATACCACGGCATTCCGCTCACCGTAGGCATTGTAGTTCTGGGAAAGACCACGTACCTCAAAGCACCTCTTGCAGGACACTACACACAAGGGAATCCCGGAGCATACGGATTTCCGAATCCCATTGCATTTTTCAGCACAGTAAGTGGTTTTCCAGCCCTGCTACGAGCAACATCCTCGCTCCACTACGCTGGACTCACTGCCCAGAACGGCACACTTCACTGGAGCATATCAGGCTCCATTCCGAACACGATGCTTGCCCGTATTCTCAAAACACCAGATGTTCCTCGTACGGATACTGTGACATATGTGATTGACCCGCACTCTGGCGTGCTCAATTCACTGTCCATTCGTGCACCAGTCTATACTGCATCGGTGCTTACAGCAGTAAATATCACGCTCGACTATCCAGCAACACGGCAACCAATCACTGTACCCACCTCATGAGCATGTCGGAATGACACTCCGGTCACGTTCGCTCCTCATAGGAGCATCATCGCTTGGCATCATACTCACTGCTGCAGACACGTATGTTGTTGTCATTCTCCTTCCTGCAATGATGTCCCAGTATGGTCTCCCCGTCACAGCACTGGAAAAGGGGGCTCCAATTGTCAGTGGTTTCCTTTTCGGCTATATTCTTGCCCTACCTGTATTTGGCAAGTGGTCCGACCTTTCCGGACGGACACCGCTCATGCTCATTGCTATCGCCCTCTTCGGGGCAGGCTCATTCATCACTGCACATGCACCAACGCTAGGGACAGCAGTCATTGGTCGTTTTCTGCAGGGTACGGGCGGGGGTGCACTCCTGCCTCTCACCTATGCACGTACTGCTGACTTGTGGAGTGGCTCATCCCGTGGCCTTCCCCTTGGTGTAGTAAGCGCAGCACAGGAAGTCGGCAGCCTTGCTGGACCACTTCTGGGTGCAGGAGTACTCGTCCTGGGAAGCTGGCAGGATGCTTTCCTCATCAATATCCTTCTCATTGCCATCATTGGACCACTCCTCTATGCAGGCAATGTCGATCGCCCAGTCCGATTCCTCTTGTGGTGCATACCGTGCTGCATCGTGTGTTCTGTTCTATTGTTCTGGGTTGGAAATCCCCTTCTCACTGCTCTTGGTGTGTGGGGATGGTGCAGTGTGGCTGGAGTCCTTGCTGTGCGTATGTTTCGTCAGGCTCGACATCACTGGGCCGCTGGTTTTCTCCTGCTTGGAATCTCGTTCATCCTCATTTCAGTTCCGGATGTATCAGTCTTCGATATCCTTCTCCAAAATGCTGGACTCTCCCCCGTGGGTCCCTTTGGAGTTCCCGTAGCTGTACTTTTTGGAGGGATGCTCATCTTTCTTGGAGCAATCCTTGCATGGAAGATTCCGATCCGTTCTCTTCATAAGCGTGTACGTGAAGTGGATGCTGTGGGATTTGTCCTCCTGGCAGGAATCCTTGCAATTGCAATCATTCCTGTCTCGAATGCCAGTCCAGGGGGTGCAGCAATTCCGCCATCGTACCGTTACCTTCTCCCTGTTGCTGCACTCTTTGTCCTTCTCCTCATCCTCCAGGAACGGCGTGCCACTTCTCCTCTCATTCCTCCTGCAGCACTCCATTCCCCAAGTACATGGATTGCACTCCTTCTCACTTTGGGAAGTGGCATTGTCCTTATTGCAATCCTTGTCGATATACCTATCGAAGCACAGGCTTTTCTTCCCCATGCCACGGCTGCAACCCCTGCATTCATACTCCTCTCCTTCCTCACTGGTACTGCAATCGGAGCAGTGATTGGTGGCATGGCAGTGCGGTTTGATTTGGGACGCATAAGCACTGCTCTTGGATTTGCTGGTTCATGCATTTCCCTCTTGGCAATTGCTTCCTGGAGCAGTCCATCATGGTGGATACTTCTTGCAACTGGACTGGCACTAGGCTCGACAATTGCACCCCTTACAGCCTGTCTTCTCGAATGCACACCACTATCCCTGCATGGCACAGCAAGTTCACTCCTAGTCATGGCACGCCTGCTTGGAATGGTCATTGGGCTTGGACTCCTCACCACTATTGGACTGCATGCTTTCACTGTTGCAAGTGCTGCCCTTCCCTCACCCCTGGTCCTTTGCCACGGTGAACCAACCTGCGCACTGTATGAGCAAGCAGTACTTCGTGCACTTCATGAGGAAATGCACAGTATTTTTACTGTTTCTGCAGCAGCTGCAGGAGCCCTTGCGGTTCTCGCATGTGTTTCCATCCTCGTGCGAAGCCCCTCTTTGTGGGAAAATCCCGGACAATAAGGGCATGCACGACTCCACACGTCCCGCAGCACTGCCAGTACTTGATCCCATCGTTGCAGCACTGCGTAGTGTCGCCTCAGAGAGTTCGTATGAAGTGTACTTCGTCGGAGGATATGTACGGGATCTCCTTCTTGGACATCCAGGAAAAGATATAGACTGTGTTGTCGTTCACGGAGATCCAGTCGCCTTTCTCACGTCTGTTGCAGCACACCTGGGATGGAGTGCTCCTGTGGTGTTTGAACGGTTTGGCACAGCACAGATACGAAGCGATGACTGCATAGTTGAAGCTGTGCGTGCACGCGCAGAGTCGTATGATCCCTCGTCGCGAAAGCCAAATGTTCGTGAGGGGAGTCTTGAGGATGACATCTGGAGACGTGACTTCACAGCAAACACACTTTGTCAGGCCATGGATGGCTCAATCCTTGATCTCACGGGAAAGGGACTTGCAGACTGCGCAGATGCCATACTTCGCACACCGCTCGATCCTGAAGCCACATTCGCTGAAGATCCCCTCCGAATGATCCGGGCTGCGAGATTTGTTGCGCAACTAGACTTCTCACTTGCACCTGGTGTCCTTGATGCAATTCGGAAAGTGTCGGACAGGATTCAGATCGTGAGTATTGAGAGAATCATGGTCGAACTTCAACGACTTCTCCTTGCAGACATGCCCTCTCGGGGGCTTCGCATTCTCGATGATGGGAACCTCCTTCCATATCTCATCCCGGAACTCGTCACTGCACACGGTGTGGAGCAGGGAGGCTTCCACACCTACGATGTGTTCGAGCACACACTGCACACAATTGATGCAACACCAGCCAACCTTGTTACGAGACTTGCAGCATTGTTCCACGACATAGGAAAGCCGGAAACCCATGCACTTGGACCTGGTGGAAAGCACACATTTTACGGTCATGCCCAGGCAGGTGCCACTATTGCCACACACACGCTCGAACGGCTCCGCATGAGCCAGGACACCGTACGTGCAGTTGCACACCTTGTTGAACTCCATCTCCGTCCCATCCAGTATTCGGGGAAGGATTTTTCCGATGCTGCAGTGCGTCGACTCATTCGGGATGCTGGGACCGTGAGAGAAGAAATGATAGATCTTGCCATTGCAGATACTTTAGCTTCGTCATATCCGAGCATTGATGGTCTTGTGGAACTGAAAGCACGAATGGACCGCCTTGAGGCAGAAGGACAGTATTCACGCCTTTCTGCCTCCCTCACTGGAGAAGAGATCATGGAACGTGCTGGCCGTCCCCCAGGTCCATGGATACGTGCAGTGAAGAAAGCCCTTGAGGAAGCAATCCTTGATGGCACGATACCTCCCCACAGCAAAGAGGCTGAGCGTCTATGGCTTGACGAACACAGCGATCTCCTGCAGGATCATCCAGTGTAACAGGACTGAAAGACGAGAGTGTGAATATAATGACCAGAAGATCCAAACTGACGGAAACCAATCCATGCGACTCCTTCTAGCTGAAGACGATCCCGGCCTCAACTCGATCATTGCCCAGGGACTCCGGGAGAGCGGGTATATCGTTGATTCAGTTCTCGATGGAATGACAGCAATCGAACGCCTGAAATTCTACGACTACGATGTTGCAATCATTGACTGGCGTATGCCTGGAACGCCAGGAATTGATGTTGTACGGTGGTGCCGTACAGAAGAACGCCCAGTAGGCATCATCATGCTCACAGCCCGTGATGCAACAACTGACCGCATTGAAGGACTTGATGCAGGTGCAGACGACTACCTTGTAAAGCCGTTTGACTTCGAAGAACTCCTTGCCCGAATACGGGCAGTCCAACGACGGCCCCGAAGTGTTGAAGGTCCAGAACTCACATGTGGGGATGTGACTCTTGACCCAGTTGCCCACAAGGTATCTGTCTCTGGAACAACAATAAACCTTACAGGAACGGAATACCTCATCCTCGAACTACTCATGCGCCGCATGCCCCAGGCAGTCACTCGGGAAACCATCGCCCAGCATGCATGGAAGGATGAAACAGAACCTCTTGGTTCAAATGCAATCGATGTGCAGATAAGTAGACTGCGTGCGAAATTCCCGTCAGCACGCATGCACATCATCACAGTGAGGGGAGTGGGGTATCGACTGGAGTCTGCATGAGCACGCAGTCACATGCACTTAATCCCCGCCACCTGGCAACAAATGTAGCGCTCTCTGCTACTGGTATTGTGGCAGGTGTGTACATGGTGATCAGTATCATCATTGCGCTCTTTGTCTCTTCATCCCTTACGAGCCAGTTCGACACCCGTCTCAAAACTGCGCTCACTGACCTCTCGGAAGGAGTTCCCCCCTACATCGGGCAGTTCTCAAATCAAAGCAACTCGTTCGGCACTCCCTCCCCAAGCAATCATTTCGAGACACCACTCATCATCTGGATCATCTCGCCAAACGGCATCATTGAAAGCAACTACCCAAATGCCGTACTCCCATCCTCCGGTCTCAATGTCACATCGCCAACCACCATCACTGTGTCAAAGACCGAATTCCGAGTAGCTGGTCAGACAATTGGGGATTCCCACATTGTTGTTGGTCTCTCAACAGAGCCGATCACCAGTACCCAAGCATCACTTCTTACTGGTGAGCTCATCGCTCTTCCGCTACTTCTTGCATTCATCTTTATCGGGTCGTACACAGTTGGACTGCGAGTCGCTCGCCCGATCGAAGCAGCACGCCAGCGTCAACTGGAATTTACTGCAAACGCCTCCCACGAATTGCGCACACCTCTTTCCGTTATTGAGGCACAGGCGAGTATTGCGCTCTCGCAAAAGCGAAAACCAGACGCATATATCGATGCGTTTGGCCATGTCCGTAATGAGACATCCCGCATGCGTCACCTGCTCGAAGAACTCCTGTGGCTTGCACGGTTCGATGGATCAGAGAGTCCACCTCCCTTCGAATCTGTCGACTGTGTTGCTGCAAGCGAGATGGCTGTTGAACGATTCACACCCCTTGCTGAACAACATGGACTCACCCTCCATGGCTCCTCTTTCTCACCCCATGCTCTCATCGAAGCACCACCTGAGTGGATTGAGCGACTTCTTGGTGTCCTTATCGACAATGCAATCAAGTACACGCCGTCCGGTGGTTCCATCACTGTCGAGGCAGGCATGCAGCTGGGTCGAACTGTCATTGCTGTGCATGACACAGGGCCAGGTATTCCCAAGGAAGAGCTTCCTCACATCTTTGACAGATTCCATCGTGTGTCAAACTCTCCCGAAGGTGCTGGGCTAGGACTTTCCATTGCAGATGCCATTGTCCAGGCAACAAATGGAAAGTGGGAAGTTACTCCTGCCCCCAAAAGCGGACTCCGGATGAGCGTGTCCTGGCAGGGCATCTAGGGCTGTATCGGAACGTGTTTGGACACTGAGTGCCATGAAACAGTCATCTTGACTGGATGTGCAGAGGAGTCATGGAAAGCTTCTACCCAATGCAAGGCCTCTCCTGCCTGGGCGCATAGTCATCAGCGTCCTTTGGACTTCGTACACTGGAGGTGTCACAGGATGTATTTGCCATTGCTCCCATAACTGTTGTCCCTGCATCTCTGTGCCAATTCAAAGAAGACAACTATGAATTCCGCATTCCACTCACGACAGCTTGGCTGGTTCTACTTCAATCATCCCGGCCAATGATGGCCGCGAACGGGAAATCCGTTGCTCCCTGTGGCTACGGGATGAACTGTGGTGGACACTACATGCAGCTTGCAGTTGATGCAACATCAATCCGGATAATTGCGCCATTTGCAGGAGGTGTCTTTGGCTAACGCAATCCACATACAGGACAGCATCCCTGCACGACTCCTTTGGTAAGACCAGAGAAATACCGGTACCGGCTGTCATGCAGGCAGCAACTGAACTCCCAAGCCTGTCACAATAGCCCCAGTCCTCAATGCACTCGCTCCGCAGTGATGGCAAATGTCGCACGATGGTAGTGGATTACCCAATAGGGACATATTCCTTACCGATTCAGCGACACGGAAACGCAGTTAAACGTGGTTGATGATCCCGGTTCAACGGGAAACCACGTAACATTTCCTGGTCCTGTCAGATATGAGGGAGACATTATGGTAACCCCCAGTACCAGGCCTGAACCGCCAGGACAGCCACGAATATAGTTGTCTTCCTGCAACGTGAGGGATATTGGATGATAGATCCGTCTCTTTCCATTCCCCAATGACTGAACCGAGAATTGCCCATCTCTCTGGAAAGTCACCTGCCCTGAGCCTGTAGCGTACAGCTCAAACCCAGGAAGGAAAGGACGCAACAGTAGTGCCACTGCTGCGACAAAAACAACTATGAGAAGTAAACGAATTATGCGGGTCCGATGCGTCATATGAGTGTGATGGCTGTCA
>JBMFXB010000002.1:0-118249 GCA_049964715.1 Candidatus Dormibacteria bacterium | reverse complement strand
GGTAATGCGTCCTTCGCCGTTGATGTCTGGTGGACGTGACTCCATGCGACAGACATGTTCCTGATGGAGCTGGAGTTCAGCTGCATCCTCAATAGTGACAATTCGCTCATCAATTGGGATGAATCCTGAGCAGACATTGAGGAGTGTCGTTTTTCCTGTACCAGTTCCACCGGAGATGATCATGTTCGACCGTGCGAGTACGCACGCCTGAATGAATGCTGCTGCCTCCTCTGTCATTGTGCCAAAGCCGATGAGGTCAGATACCTGGTATGGATCCTTCGAGAATTTTCGGATAGTGAGCAGGGGACCATCCAGGGCAATTGGAGGAATGGCTGCATTTACACGGGACCCATCAAGTAAACGTGCATCGCAAAGCGGTGTTCTTTGGTCAATACGCCGGCCAACAGAAGTAACAATGGTGTCTATGACCTTCAAGAGGTGTGCTTCATTGTCGAAATGAATATCTGTGAGAAGTAGCTTTCCCTTGCGCTCGACGTATACCATGTCTGGTCCATTGACCATAATTTCAGTAAGGCTGTCATCCTCAATGAGAGGACGAAGTGGCCCGAGTGCTTCCAGATAACGAGCATCAAGCTTAGGGAGATCTGCAGGGCTCATATTCCACCGCTCCTCACATGTGGTCTATCGATATATGTGCATTCAGATTGTGTAGCCATACTTGCTTATGATGCCAATTGTCGTCAAAGAGTCACATGATTGCGACAGAAAGTTTGCCGCGAGAGGGGGGACCTGGTGTTGACTTGAAGATGACGTATAGTCATGAATTGCCTTCACGAAGATGTGCGAGTGTGGAAAGGCCATTCTGACAATCTACAGGTGTGAAGGAGAACTTCATGATGGATCTTACCGGGCAGGAACCAAGTCCTGCTGAAGAATTCGATCCTGATGATTGGTTCGGTGATGAAAGTCCTTTTTCGGATAGTGAAAGTCTGGCTGCTGCCCTCATGGCAATGGGTGGTGGAGGTGGCCTCGATGTATCCCCTCCACCCGCACCACCTGAAGTGGAAAAACCTGCATTGGAATCGCAACCAGAATGGAAGTCTCCTTTCGAACGAATCAATCAAACCCCTGGGGCAATTGTACTTCCTCCCACAACTGCACCACTTCCGCCTGCAGTGGGCATGCCACAAACACCACCACCTTCCACACCTGCCCCAATTACTCCTCCGGTTCAACCTGCACTTCCTCCTCAGATAGCTGCAGCAGCTTCTCCGCCTACAGTGGTACCTCCCTCATCACCCACAGCGCCTACACCGCCTGTCCAGACTCCTCCACCCGTAGTGCCTGGTGATGCACAAAAGCGGAGATGGGTGGAAATGTCGAGTCATTCATTCGTACCCCAAAACTTTCATGTACAGCAGGAACAGGGTCCAGTGGGGGATGTTCCTGCACTTCCGCCCACTGATCCAACAGGATCCCAGCAATTGCCTTCAAGTGGATACCGTACATTTGAGCCAGGTACAGGGGGGCGCGTTCAGGGATCAACCCGTACAGTGACAGTTTCCCAGGACCTTCCTCCAATCAGCTGGAATACACGGAACAGTGTGAGTCAGCTGAAGGATACTGAGAGAATCATTGATCAGCTTCGCATGAGTGCAACACAGGTAACCTGGGCAGCAGCTTCACTTGCTGTTAGGGAAGTACAGAGTGCCTCAGTGAGACACCGGGCTACACAACTTATTTCATCTGTAATTCAGCGCGGATTCAATGAGGAGAACTAAATGCAATGCTGTTTGCTGCAGCTGAGTGACAGTTCTTTAACTGTCACAATCCCGTCAACATTGCGGAGACCCTGTGATAGCTTCGCGACTCCCGTTTTGCCCAAGAGTGCGTACAATAATTGCGTATTCCCAATGACTATTGATAGTGGTGTAGTGGCATGAGTATTTTTGTTGCAGTGCTTGCAGTCCTGGTCTTTGCTGGGCTCTTCACGATCATTGCAGGCGTTCTTCTGGTTGGAGAACGGGAGCACAGTGCTGTGGCCCTGGAACGACTTGAACAGTACCTGGATCAATCAGCTACTGGAGCAGTTGCTGCGACAGCTCCTCAAGTGAGCCTCCTAGACCGCATCCGACAGCGCTTGGGAGAGATGGAGGATGATCGTAACGGAGGACAGAATGTCGAAGATGAAGTCACTGAAGCGCTTGCACGGGCAGACCTGCCTCTCCGGAGGTATGAGTGGTATGCACTACAAATCGGTGCTGGCCTTGTTCTGGCTGGATTGATCCTTATTCGTTTTGTTACCTCGAGTTTTATTGCGAGTTTCATCTTTGCTGCTGCTGTCGGTATTTTTCTTCCCATGTTCGGAGGACGCTTCTTCCTGTCATTTCGCCAGAAGCGGAGAGTGAACAAGTTCAACAACCAACTTGGCGATGTGGTAATCATGCTGGCCAACGGTATGCGTGCTGGATATTCATTTCCTCAAGCACTGTCAAGTGTCTCAACAACTTCAAAGCCTCCTATTGGCGTCGAGCTTGCACGTGCAGCACGTGAGATCCAGCTGGGACTCCCAATGGAAGAGGTTTTGGGACGACTTGTTGAGCGAAATCCTTCCGAGGACCTCGACCTCATGATTGCAGCAGTGCAGTTGCAGAGACTTGTAGGAGGTAATCTCGCAGAGATTCTCGATACAATTGGATCGACAATTCGTGAACGGGTTCGTCTTAAGGACAAGATCCGGGCCCTAACTGCGCAGGCACGTATCTCTGGCATCATCATAGGTATCTTGCCAATTGGTCTTGCTCTTGCCCTCTTCTTTATTGCACCAGACTATTTCCGTCCAATGACAACAGAACTGCCTGGGCAGATCATGTTGGGAATTGGGCTCTTCGTTGAGATTATTGGATTTGTCCTCATCAATCGCATTACCAACATCAAGGTTTAACAGGTGTGTGACATGCTGGTCTTTATGAACATGGTCGCTACTGCGGCTCTTCAGGCTCCGAATCCTGTATCAGTAGGAAGAATTATCCTTCTCGTGGTCATTGGGTGTGTTGTTGCAGGCGGGATCTTCCTTGCTGCGTACTGGCTCATTGCAGGTGAAGACACGAGCAGAACGGATCTGTCTCAGCGTCTTGCTCAATTTGACTTTGGGGGTGCATCAAGTGAGCAGGAAGCAATTCTCAATCTTCCGTTTTCTGAGCGAGTCATCAAGCCCTTTCTTCAGAAAGTAGGAGATAATGTTTCGGGTAATGTCTCACCAGGTCAAATCAAGGGTCTTGAGCAGAAGATCAGTGCTGCAGGGAATCCTCCAGGACTCACACCAACGCTTGTCATAGCCCAGCAGTTGGCTGGTGGTGTTGTGGGCCTTGTTATTGGTGTAGCCATTGACATGCTCCTGCAGTCAGGAGCTCCGAATAACATTCTCATTCCTGCTGTATTTCTCATATTTGGATATCTATTCCCTTCGTTAACACTCGATCAGAAGGGGAAAAAACGGAAACGTGAAGTTATTGAAGGTATGCCCAATGCACTCGATCTTCTCACTATTAGTGTTGAAGCAGGCCTTGGTTTTGATGCAGCGCTGGCACGTGTTGCTGACAAGTATACAAATGCACTTTCCGTCGAATTCCATCAAGTACTCGATGAAATGAAGCTTGGTCGGCCCCGTGTAGAAGCACTGGAAGCGATGTCGTCACGATTGGATCTTGATGAAGTTACAAACTTCATCACAGCAGTTAATCAGTCAGAGCAGATGGGGACAAGTCTTGGATCAACGCTTCGGATTCAGTCAGAGGAACTTCGGCGACGGAGGACGCAGCGTGCTGAAGAAGCAGGTGCAAAAGCTCCAGTCAAAATGCTCCTTCCGATGGTGGCATGTATATTTCCAACACTCTTTATAGTGCTCCTTGGCCCTGCAGCTCTCAAAGTCATGAGCATGGTTGGAGGCGGAGGAGGGTAGTACATTCTCCAGAACAGAGTGGACAATGGTTCACATTTGTAGTGAGTAGCCAAGCCTTAATTATGGTGTTGCTATCAGTTTGTTCGCATTGAGATAACCGTGGCTTGACTACTGATTCTGCTGGAGGCGCTCCTGCTTTTCCATGGCTTCAAAGACAGTGTCGAGCGTTACGGGCTTGCCATTCTTAAGCAATTTCAAAACGACCTCAGAGTCTATTCCCCCGGGGACTGCGAGGGCAGCTGCTCGAGCAGAATCTTCTGCGAACTTCTCTGCACGTTTCAGGTGACTGAACAGTTGGATGTACCGAAACAGCATTATGACGATGATGACTGTTTCGATAATGATCACACCAGTGAGTATCGAGGTGTACGAACTCACGAATGAGTGAAAGATGCTCATACGATTTCTCCTCGAATGAGTGGATTAGATGCCACTCAAATACTCTGCTATGTAGCGATGCATTTCTCGCGCCATTGAGCGCATGACATGCTGGTCGAATGGAGGATTGGCACTTTCCTTCAGCGTATCAACAAGCTGCGTGAAATCTTCAAGTGTTTCTCTACAGGTGCGTATTGACTGCGCAATGTTTGTGACATGATCCTCCCCGAGCCAGTGCACTGCAATCATGACTAGGTCTTCCTTGAGTTGACTGAAGTCGACGTCTGAAGTACTCTCGGTTTCTGTAGGATACGGTGTGTTGTCTGGTGCAGGTGCGGACCATTGAAGATCATCTTCAACAGTATTGTCTGCCCGTGTGTCTGAATCGTCTGTACTAGTAGAAGCATCCCAATTCCACGCTGGCGTGGATGTATTTTCACTGTCGTGCTCTCGGACACCCCATTGTGCTGCAGGTGAGTCGCTGGCTGCTGATGCACTCGAAGTTTCCCCTTGCTCCACTGACGTCGCATTATCGAGCGGTGTAGCTGGTGATTCCTGATTCTCCTCAAATTCGTGTTCCCGTTCGTCAGCGGTCGCAGAACTTTCAGGTGCTGGATATGCTGGTTCAACTGGAGTTTCTTCAGGGGATACTTCTGGAGACAGTTCTGTGAGGAAATCCATATGGTCGCCAGTCTCTTCACCTTCAACGTACATGTGGAAGGTATCTTCGTTAACGGCATCACGTTTCTGCATGTTTTCTGCATTACGGAGTATGGAAAGTTTTCCGCCATCCTGCTTAAGGAGGGATTTCAGCACATCGATATCCTGCGTTGGTTTTCGATCATCCGAAGTGTATGCCATGGCAAGGCTTCCCCTTGTAAAGAAGCCATACCCCTTCGTGGGACCATCCACAGCAATGACACAGTCGAGAAAGGGATCATGTTGCAGATCCTCGACAAATCGTTCGATATCAAGCCAAGTGGATTTCATTTCACGAAATGCCACTGGAGATCGCCATAACATGATGAGTGCTTCGATTTGATTTTTGGATTCCATGCGGTACCCTGAGAGGGTGACATTCTGTGCGTTCTGAATGGCCATTGCTGCACTTTCACCCATGTGAGTTCCCCCAGGTTCAACCCAGAGGGCATCAAGCATGAGGCCCTGTTCCACAACAGCACACGCTCGTACATTAGTTCCTGTGAGAACGATGAGTGAAGTTGGAAGCTTTGGAATGAGTACATCAAGGTGGACGACAGAGGATGATGCCTCTGTCCAGAGGGACTGTCCCACAGGCAGGATGGGAAACGTCTCAAGCGTGATTCCGACTGGACGAAGTCGTCCAGATTCATCCTCGACAATGCTCTCCTCAGTATCACTGGGACGCGGTTCTTCTTCAAGATAAGTTCCTGCAAGGCTTGTAAAGGGCTCCAGAAGGTCTTGGACTGTACACTTCAGGCTTGGATTTCTTACAAGACTTTTCTGCCATCCACTTACTTCAAAGTTGGGCGGGAGATTCTGCAGAATTGCTGTAAGTGCATCCTGGCCTGTCAGGACAGTACCGCTGCCATCATCGTACTCTGCATGGTTCGGCTGTCCGAAAACAAAGAAAAGGGAACCTCTGCACATATCCCAAGAAATATCGAATTTGCCACTTCGATATTCATCTTGGGCAGAGCTTAACTGTCGCAGGAGTTTAACAAACGGGCTGGAAGTCGTCATATCTACTTATTGTACGAGTATTCTACTACTATGCCAGCCGAAATTATCACTGTCGCATCGCTCAAAGGTGGTGTCGGGAAGACGACGACTACGTACGCCCTTGCAGCAGCAGCTGCTGCAACCGGCCTGCGGGTCATCGCAATCGACCTCGACCCTACTGGAGGGCTTAGCAATGCCTTGGAAAAGGCAAAGCGTTCTGTCACGATCGCAGACGTCCTTCGTGGACGTGTGACACTCCATGATGCCCTTGTGGAACATCCACTTGGGATCAGGACTGTAGCCGGACATAGGAGCTTGAACCAGGAACCGCTGCATGAAGGTCAGCTACGTTCCATTATTCAGCCAGTTCTCAATGAGGCAGACATCATTCTGCTCGATACCCATCCCCATGAGCCATCCCTCATTGGTCCGTTGTCTGTGGGCGATAGGATTGTGGTGCCTACTGCACTCGACTTGCTGTCCATGCGTGCTGCAGCGCTCACAGTCGGACTTGCACAACAGCTTGGATCCCTTGAGCGAATTCGTGGGATTGTCGTGACCAATGCAAAGCGACCTCTCTCGAAGGTCACAGAGTCGTTGTACAACGGACTCTCTATGACTGGCCTCCGGTTTGGAACAACTCTGTGGTTTTCTTCGGGTTGGATCGTGGCGACATCTGGCAAGGGTGAGCTTCCTGAGGAAATGCTGCAGCAGGCATCGCAGGAACTTCTTCATGAGGTGCTCACACGACCAGCACCAGTTGATGCACTCAGAAGTTTCATTTCGATGGCACAGGGACGGCGTGGTGGACCTCCTCCACAGCAACCAACTTCGACTCCGGTTCCGCAGTCACAGTAACTTTGCGACAGACCAAGCATTCCTCGGGGTGTACGCATCTGGCTGGGAATGAAGTGCTGCACAACTTCGTTGTGGTTGTGAGTCGAGGAAAGTGACAAACAATGTGCTGCATTATGCATGCTGCAGCCTAGTCAATCTCCCGTTACCTCTTCGTGACCCTGCATCTGATGGACAGCGAAAGTTGGTTTGGATAATCAAGGCAGGTGAACACAGTGCTCCGTCAGGAGCAGTCACTGGAGGCCTAGACAACATGGGACCATTCGCAGTTGAAACTGTACGATCGGATCTCGCAGAAGGAAGGGCATACCGCATTGCATACCGTGTGGGCGACTCCATACGGAGTCACGTCATTCGGAGTGTTGCCATCTTTGATGGTATTCATGACGAGCGTTTGTGGGACGGCACTCAGGCAGCGTGCTTTTTCTTTCGTCTTCCGCAAGGCAGGGCACTGACACTCGTTGAGGAGCAGATCATTGAGGTTCGTCTCATAGAGCAGAATGCTCAGGGACAGTGGATCCTCCACGACACACGGCGTCGAAGAAAACCAGTAAGACCAGCGCATGTTCGTTTGTAGGGGATACTGCAGAAGAGTCACAGGCTTGCCTGTGGTGTTTTCCCATGTGCCATTCACCGGTTAAAGCCCTCCGAATGTTGCTGTTCGAACCTGGGGGGTAGAACGAGGGAGCGTTCCATTCAGGTATGAGGGGACTCAAGGGTTAGTTGGTCTGCAGTATAGGCCGCCAGGTGGAGCTTAGTACCCTGTTGGAGTCCGATGATCCTCGTCGGGAGCGCTATCCATCATTGCTATACCCCATCAGTATCTGAAAGACGCTCAGTGAGGCCCCTGCGCTCAAAGCGGTATCCAATGGCCGGTACTGCATGGATATATGTCGGCTTTCGCCCACCGGGTTCGATCTTTCTCCGAAGACGATATACATGCGCATCCACACTTCTCAGATCAAGGTCAGCTCCTTGTCCCCATACTCTTTGGATCATTTCTGAGCGCGAGACGACACGGCCTGGGGTTGAGGAAAGGAGTACGAGAATATCAAATTCAGTTGGAGTGAGACTCACAGATTGTCCATCACGGAGAACTTCATGATGTGAAAGGTCAATGAGGAGGCCAGGGAACTTCAAACGTCCTGGTCTGACTTGCATGTCACTTGAGCGTTGCCTTCTCAGCTTTGCATTTATTCGAGCAGCAAGTTCCCTGATTTCAAATGGCTTGGTCACATAGTCATCTGCACCAATTTCGAGGCCTACTACGACATCCACAGGATCACTTCGTCCAGATAGCATGATGATTGGTGTTTCAATGCTCGCACTTCGAAGTTTCCTGCAGACATCAAAGCCTGTGAGGCCAGGAAGACTGAGATCAAGGATGATGAGATCGATGTCATCGTTTTCTGCAATGTGCATGCCTTCAAGCCCATTTTCTGCAAAGCGGATAGAGAAGCCATGCTGTTGCCCAAGGACATTGAAGATGTCTCGCATAGTGCGGTCATCATCAATGATGAGCACGACAGCCTGGTCTGCATGTTGTTGAAAGGAACCATCCTGTCCGCGACCAGATTCTAGCGTTCGCATATGTGTCGTGCTCATACTCGCCACCCAGATTCAGTAACTGCGTTGAGACTACCATGCACGAGGGGAGTGTATGGTACGACTTGACGGTATTGTTGCAGCATTGTGTGCTGCTTGCATATCAAGGAGAAGAACGACTGCATCATACCTGTGCCTTCAATTGAATGAAGAATGTGTTTCCCCGCACTCCTCTCGTATTGTCTATGCCTATTTTCCCCCCCATGTGTTCAATGAGCTGGCGAGACAGATACAGTCCTACTCCGAAGCCACCTCGTTGGCGAACCAGGGGAGATTCTACCTGGTAGAACGAAGCAAAGACACGTTCCACATCTGAGTCTGGGATCCGTCTTCCATGGTCAGTAATCTCAATGCGGACATACCTTCCAGAACGATTGGAGTTGATCTCTATGGGTTCGTCCTCTGGTGAGAACTTCAGGGCATTGTCAATCAGGCATGCAAGTGCAAGGATGAGACGGTCATGATCTGCAAGAACTCGTGGTGTGTCTGTGCTGAGTTCAAAGCGAAAGCGTTGCTTGTTCGCACTTTCCACGAATCGTGAGAGGACATCGCGGAAACATTCCTCGACATCAACAGCTGATGTCTTGAGTCGGATTTCTCCTGTCTGGAGTTGTGAAATGGAAAGAAGGTTGTCTGTGAGACGTGCAAGGTGTTCAGTCTCGATTCGCAGTTCATTCATCGCCTCTTCGCGGGCATCCTGAGGAAGACGGTCACCAGCCTCCTGCATGAGTGAGAGCCATCCCTTGATCTTTGTGAGGGGAGTGCGAAGTTCATGGGAGGCGAGCATCATGAATTCACCTTTTGCCTGCTCGATGTCACGAATTTCCTGCAGTGCAGTTTTCTCAATGTTGAAGGAGTGCTGGATCTGCTTTTCATGGGATGTGATGAGTTCCCGGGCAAGCAGGTGGGTGATGAATGCAATGACGATGAAGAGGAGAATGGTGGAAGAAGAATCGACAAGTGCAGTCGTTGAACTTACGTGCGAATGTGCTACACCAACGCCGACATAGAGAACTGCGCAGACGAGAAGACTCGCTATGCTCTCAATGAGCCCCAAACGGAGGCTCCCCATGAGGACGACAACAAAGAGGATTGCAGCATACGGCGAATTGAACCCTCCTGATTCATTCATTAGCAGACTTGCTATACCAACATCGATAATGATCCACATGAATTGGATATTGCGGTTCGGATAGTGGTTTGTCAGCACAGCTATGGTCATGCTGAGATTGAGGAAGGCCCAGATGCCAATGATAAGATTGGCTGCAGCCTGATCGTGCACAGTACTTGGCGAAATATTCGTAAAGAGGGCAGCAATAAGGATGCTCGTCCATCTGCTCCACTCGATGATGCGCTCAAGACCCCTTCTGCGATTTCGCTCTATGAGAACAGGAATCTCTGTGGGGGGAAGGGGGGATGACTGTTGCGCTGTCTGCTTGTTAACTGATTCAGTTGAATCAGTAACGACAGTATCGCTCATGCTGTACTTCCATGTTTGTGACACACTTCCTCATGATCATCTTGAGCGTACAGGGAATCCCAATTTGCTGGCGTACGAATTGGTAACAACCTACGACGTGTACGTTACTGGCACACATGAGAAGTATGTGGAGTGTGAACAGAATCGAGTGAGGGTGCACGTACCAGTTCAGTTTGTTGTACACCGTCCATACAGACCACATGCCACCCGAGAAGGTTGAACAGCGATGCTTCCTGCGACATGGTGGGAATGATTGCTGCAGTAATGTGTCGGTCAGCTATTGTTGATTTCCATGAGCTTTTGACAAGGTGAATTTCGTTGTAGTCTTCGAGTTCCCGAGTGGTGAACGTCGTCGAATCTCCAGTGAAGGTGACTGTTCCCTTTGTGTAGCCTGCAGCAGTTGCAGAAGCCCATGGCAGTGGAGTGTAAAGGACAGTGCCTTCGGGAAGGACTGAGTTTGCAGTTCGCAGTGCAGCAAGTGGCAGATCCCTTTCCAGTGCAGTGTGCACCTGCAGCATCTGTCCAACAAAAACTATTCCTCCCATGGCAACTGCAACACGTACAATCCACGAGCCAATGAAGGTCACAGATCGTACACCATGAGTTCCGTGGTTTCTGGTGGCAGGAAATGATTCTCCAAGACGATTGATGCCTTCCATGAGCACTGTCCCGTAGAGAGGGATCATGAATGCAACGAGGATGACAAGATACTCAGATGCCTGGAAGAAGAGAATTATGCAGCCGATGAAGATGCCAGTCATGCGAAGGGTACGGGTGCTTCTGAATCCGAGTACTGTGGCAAAGACGGCAGCAATAACTTCTACAATGCGGAAATCCCATGAGTGAAAGTCGGGAGATGCACCGCCGAAGACGATATTAGTGCCTTGCGAGTTTGCCACCGGGAAGAGAACTTCAGACCAGCCATGAAGACCATTTGGGGGAAGAAGTGTTGCAACCCCACACAGGAGAATTGCGAAGAGAAAAGTGAGCATTGCATGTCGGGATGTGGGGTGTGTTCGTGGTAGAAGCAGGCTCAGTACAGGAAAAATGAGTGTTGGAAGTGCGAGTGGAGTGCACCAGCTCCAGAAGAGGTAGAGGAATGGGAGGGCCCAAATCCAATGAGAATCTTTTGTATCCCATCTGTCGAGGATGCCAAAGAGTGCAAAAGCACACAGGAAACTTACACCAGATCCCTGAGCTCCAATAAAGGGATGGAGCGCTGGAGCAATGGCAATGGCTGCAATTGCAGTGAACAGGAGACCACGTTGCGGCCTTTTTACCAGGGCAAGAGCACATGCTGCAGCACTGGCAAGAAAGAACAGCGCAGTAAGAGCAGCAGTCCCACCAACTGAATAGATCACTGCAATTCCGGCATCGAGGAGCCATTGGAGATGCGAAGGGGAGACAACGCCAGGAATCACAGTTCCGATTGGGGAGTGTGCAGTGAGTCCAGTGAGTGTGAGTCCATTGCGAAGATGCGCCCATGTGAGAGGTGCATCAGCAACAACAGCAGCCATGCCTGCAATGCCCAAAGCGAGGACAAGAATGTCAATAAATTTCTCTGTGCGCTGGCTCATGAGGGATGTTGCCTTAGATATGCAATACATTTTCCTGCTGGAGAAGAAGAGGATGGTGGCATTGGAAGAAGAGGGCGCAAACCAGCCAACTTTGCAGTTGGTACAAAGATTGCCATCTTCGGATCCATGTACACCTCAGTCCACGCAGGATCGTGCAGAAGAACATTAACAAGAGGTGTTCCACGCTCGAAGAGCACAAGGTCCGTACCGCTTGACTGGATGAGTGTGGACCAGTCAGGAGCGATGTCCTGGATGTCTGCATACTTGTACAGCATTGCATTCCCCATAAGTGCTGCATCTCCAAATATGAAGGGCTTGTCTCCTTGTGACGACAGGCGGTATACAAGATAGCCTCCATCCCCATACTGATTGAATATTCGTAGGGGTACCGGAATACTTGACAGCCAGTCAGCTGCGCACACAGGGAACTTTTTCATGTAGAACGTGGATGATGGGGTCTTGGAAGCACTGCTCACTGCTCCGAGCACGGGAACTGCTGCCACAATGCCCCAGATGAGAACAGCCATGACAGCCTGGGGCAGCAGTGTCCGAAGATGAGGTCGGTAGACATGCTGTTGTGAGGGTTCTTGAGGGGATACAGCACTGCCACTTCCACCAAGCTGGGAACGAAGATGGGTAAGGAGAAGGTCTGCGTTCCGGATGAGTATGGGGAGAGACACTTCAAGATAGAACGAAATGTGGCGCACAGATTGCAGACACATTGCAGTGACACAGAGGAGGAGTGCAATATCACGAAGCTTGACACTTCGAACGATGAGGACAAGGGAAAGCGTCGAGACAAAAAGAAACTCAAAGGAATGGAGGATAGCATTCTGGAAGTCTGGCGATTGCCACTCTTCTATGTACCGTTGTTGGGCTGTGGAGAACTGGGTGAAGAGTGGATAGATGATGATGAATGGGCCATTGGGATTGAACATGACGACAGCTGCAGAAAGGAAAAGGCAGAGTGAAATTTCACGGATGCGGTGCCATGAGATGGCATCATCCCGGCCACCAAGCTGCACGAGAATTTCACTGACGAGAATTGCTCCTCCGAAGATGAGGCCAGCAATGAATGCACTATGCATATTGCCCCAGACAAGGAATACGGGAATGAGAATCCAGAGTGCACGTCCTCCTTGTCGAACATGCCTTTCGAGTATCCAAAGCGTAAGTGCTGTAAACATGAAGGTAAACATTTGATCTCTGGGGCCCCATACCGGATAGCCAGCAATAGCTGCGAGAAACAGTGCTATTCCAAGAATGATGAGGTTAGGTCGGTCAAGAAGTGAACGTCGCATGGTGAAATACAGTCCGAGCCACGTGACTATACCCATGGCAATGACAATTCCACCGAGATTCCATACCCGGTAGAGAGATGCGAATACAACTTCGGAGAGCCATTCATGCATCACCCAGTGGTGTGCTGGAACGGTGTACGTGTAGGGGTTATTCCCCATCAAATGTCCGAGAACCAGAAGGTGAGTGCCATTGGTGAGATGCCACCAGAAATCAGGATCTGTGATTGGGCTTATCATCGGTCGAATGGCAAGGATAAGCATGCATCCGAGGAAGAGGGAGGACGGACGAGTAAGGGTATCGAGCCGGCGTAACCAATATGGCATGATGTGTCACATGGTAGCCCAATTCATCGGTGAGCCGATGCACAAAGTGAGGACTTCAGGCAAATTATGGGATTCTTTCTCACTGTTCCATGGTGGAATCTTGTTGTTCGATGTGTTGCAATCTATCTTGCCCTGTTCCTCATTCTCCGAATCTTTGGCAAGCGGGAAATAGGACAATTTACGATCTTTGATCTTGTGTTTGTGCTTCTTGTGGCAAACGCAGTTCAGCCTGCAATGACAGGACCGGATACGTCCTTGGTTGGTGGATTCATCATCATCGTGGTGCTTGTCGTCATGAACCGCATCCTTGCGCTTGTGAGGAGTAAACTTCCAAGTCGCTGGTCGTTCTTTTTTGATGCGACTCCAACAGTCATTGCACGGAATGGAGTCTGGGATTTTGCAGCGCTGGGGAGAGAAGGTGTGGATCACGAGGATTGCGAGATGGCTCTGAGGGAGCATGGTGTTGCTTCAGTGAATGAGGTGAAGCTCGCTGTTCTCGAGGCTGATGGGAGTATTAGCGTCATTCCAACACCCCAAGGTGCACGTGGCCGTAGAGTCCGTAGGAAGGTCAGACTCGTTTCTCACCGCTGACATTGCTTGGTTTCTTTCCAAGATTGTGCAGCCATGACGTTGGAGGAATTGCAGGATGCGGATGACCAAGGAGGGCTCGTTTTCCACCGGCTGACTCAGCAGCATCACGTACAGCATTGGCAAGTGAGGTTGCATCAAATGGCTTCGCGAGATAGGTTATTTTTCCGAGTCGCAAAACCTCTTCGATGTCTTCATCAATGGATCGTGCTGTGAGGAGAATGACCGGTAGCATTCTGTTTTGTCCATTCGACCGAATTTCCTTGCATACAGTGAGACCTGACATGCGAGGCATCATGATGTCACAGACGAGCACATCAGCATCGAAGATCTGAAGCAGGCTCAAGGCTTCTATGCCATCTGAAGCACTCTGCACCTCAAATCCATCAAGACCAAACTTGAGTTCAAGAAAATGTCGAAGTTGCTCATCGTCTTCTGCGACGAGCACACGAAGCGAGGAAATATCAGAAAGTAAATCCACCATGCCACCAACTGTTTGCAACATCTTTGTGTTCTCGTTATACGATTTCCTGCATTGTCTTGTGACGAACGCAACGGCATTGTGACAGATCATGTGTGGATTTGACGTGAATTGGAGAGTGCAACGGTATCATGGGTAAGGTATGTACGTCACAAGGAGACCCTGTGTCCACGGTCAACTTCTCTATCAATCGTTCTGCACTCGAAGCCACACGGTCGCTTTTGTCGCGACATCTTCAAACACTTACAAAATATGTCAGTGATGAAGAGTACCGACTTCACGTCCTGGAACTCCACGGAGATGAGCTTGCAGAAGAGAAAACTGCAATCGACAAGATGTGGCACCGCCTGCGTTCAGAAATTACTCCCGGAAGCAAGGAGTTTGAAGAGACATTCCAGGAGATACTTCGTCAGTCGGCTGATGTTGTCGCAACACAACAACGCATCACTGAACTCACGGCCACTTTGACGAAGCTTCGAGGAGAGCGGGAGAGCTTGTATGAAATGCAACGAAGCCTTGATGACCTCAGTGCAAGTGCATCTGGGGCAGACGATCTCCAGGATGGGAGAGGAATCACTACACCACGACAAGCATTCATCATGATCGAAGAGGAACGGATGCGTATTGCACGAGACATGCATGATGGACCAGCTCAATCACTTGCGAATCTTGTTCTTCAGGCAGAGATTCTGGAACGGCTTCTTCGTAAAGACCCCAATCTCGTAATCAAGGAGCTTGCGGATTTCAAGGACGATGTGAGGCATGTTCTGGATGATACACGTCGACTTATTTTTGATCTTCGACCAATGACACTGGATGATCTTGGATTAGTGCCGACCCTGCGAAAGTTTACAAAGGAGTTTCAGGACAATACCAAGGTGATGACAATGCTTCGGGTAAACGGTGAAGATGTACGGCTCCCAGGATCGTATGAGCAAACGCTTTTTCGCATTATCCAGGAGGCACTAAACAACGTGAGAAAACATGCCAAGGCAAAGAATGTTGATGTCACCATTTCCTTTGCCCCACATGAAGTGAGTGCAGTCGTGCATGATGATGGTGTTGGTTTTGACACAGAACATATTGAAGAGCATGTACAGGGGAGAGACCACTTGGGGCTCGTATCGATGAGAGAAAGGGCTGGATTGGAAAACGGTACACTCACGATTGAATCTGAACTGGGACTGGGCACGACAGTGAAGGTAGCGTTACAGTACTGACATGGGTAAACAAACTGAAGAGTTGTCAGGGGAAGAACAGGCCCCGCCACGGGAAACACGCGAGTCTGGGGCAAATCTTGCGTACCGTGCACTTGCAAGTGACTACGACAGTACACTCGCTTTTCACGGTATTGCTCCAAGAGAGGTATGGAATGCTCTTGGAGAACTCAGGGATGCTGGTATATCAGTGATATTGGTCACAGGACGACATCTTCCTGAAGTACAGTCACTGCTTGGTGTCGATGCAGGCACATTTTCCTGCATCGTTGCAGAGAATGGAGGCCTCCTTTTTGATCCTGTTCACGAGACAACGACATTGCTCGTGCCACCGTTTCCTGAGGAACTTGCATCTGAACTGCGAAGACGACACGTTGTACCTCTTTCCGTAGGACAAACGATGTGTGCCTCATGGGAGGGGTGGGAGCAGAAAATTCTTGATGCATCTCATGAACTCGGGTACGACATGGCTGTAGAAAGGAACCGAGGGTCCATAATGGTGCAGCCAAGGGGGACAGACAAAGCAAGTGGACTTCGTGCAGCACTGAGAGAGCTGCGTATTGAGGAGCAGGAGTGTGTAGGCGTAGGTGACGGAGAAAACGATGTACCCTTCGTACACGTCACTGGACTAGCTGTAGCTGTTGAAAACGCCTGTCATGAACTTAAGGAAGTTGTGGATATCGTGCTTGCTCAAAAGGGAGCAGATGGTATTCGCTGGCTTGTCACCCAACTTCTTCACGATACGTTGCCTCGACCCTCACGACACACTCAGACATAGTAGTGATGTAGTTGTTGATCTCTCAGGCAGCTACATGTCTGGTGAATTCGGATTGAAATTTGAGCGTAGTGACTCTTTCCAGTAGCGATCGAGTCGGTGCTGGATCATGATGTCTGACCACCAAATGGGGACATGGGCTACCTGATCACGCTCAACAAACATGTGAAGCCTAAAGACATGACGACGAATGGGTACTCCATAGTCTCGTGCCCAACTGATCTTGTATATGACATACAGGATTACCAAGACTGTGATTGCAATGCCAAGAGCGATCCACAGCGGTGAGGATGAGAAATTCGCGAGCGATACCATTCCGATCCATTCGTACCATGCGAACAAAGGAAACGGGGAGCAGTATCACTGAATCGTGACATGTTCCCCGTCTAAACCAGTTGTGACTGGTATGTTGCTAGATCGTGCCTACTGGCGATCCTTCTTCTGAACCTCCATCAGCTTCTGCTGGTGTGGGAAGTTCACCATCAACACCTGCAGGAACAGCTTCAGGTTCGCCAATTCCCTCGGCTGCAAGTCGTGCCGTTTCTTCCTTCAACCGCTTGTAATAGTCCATGCCCGTACCTGCGGGAATGAGCTTTCCAATAATGATGTTTTCCTTGAGGCCACGTAAACGATCAATCTTGCCTGAGATGGCAGCCTCAGTGAGGACACGTGTTGTCTCCTGGAAGGAGGCAGCGGAAAGCCATGATGTTGTGTTGAGAGCAGCCTTGATGAGGCCGAGGAGTACTGTGCTTGCGATCGCAGGCTCCCCACCTTCAGAGAGTGCCTTCGCATTCGCTTCTTCCCATTCGAAATGCGACACGATTTCTCCCGGAAGGAGTTCAGTATCACCTGAATGGTCTATGCGAACCTTGCGCATCATCTGACGCACAATGACTTCAATGTGTTTGTCATTGATATCGACACCCTGACTACGGTATACGTGCTGCACTTCGCGAACCAGGTAGTTCTGGACTTCATCACGTCCACGGATGAGGAGCAGTTCCTGTGGGTTGATTGAACCTTCAGTAATACGCTCACCAGCTTGAATGTGCTGTCCATCAGCTACACGGAGCTTCGAAGATGCAGGCACTGCATACTCTCTGCTTTCCTCTTCGACAGTCGAGACAATGACAGCGTCTTTGGTAACCTTTGCTGTGCCAGAATACCGACTCCGGACGACTGCATCACGGTCTGCTGAGTGGAAGAGTTCCTGTCCGTCCACAACAGCTGCACCATTCTCTACGCGAAGTGAGGCACCCTTCTCAAAGGAGTATGTTGTTGTGAATTCCTCATGTGAAGCAACCCGTACTTTGGTCACCCTGGTGTCAGACCGTATGAGTTCCACATTGCCGTCAATCTCACTGATGATTGCACGACCCTTTGGAATTCTCGCTTCAAAGAGTTCCTCAACACGTGGGAGACCCTGTGTAATGTCGGAACCACCGGTTGCAACACCTCCTGTATGGAATGTTCGCATTGTGAGCTGCGTTCCTGGTTCTCCGATAGATTGTGCTGCAATGACTCCGACTGCTTCTCCAATCTCAACAAGCTTGCCTGTTGCAAGGTTGCGACCGTAGCACAGGCGGCAAATACCTTCGTGAGCCCGGCAGGTCATTGGACTCCTAACCTTTATGCGGAGTACAGAATGTCCAATGCTGGCAAGGTGTGCAGCAAGGTCGTCAGTAATCTCTGTACCAGCCTGCACAATGACTTTGCCGTCAAGCTCGACATCCTGGGCAGCGATGCGGCCTGCAAAGCGTTCGACTACCCGTTCGCCAACTTCAGGATCCACAAGGTCAATCCATATGCCTGATGTCGTGCCACAGTCCTCGTGACGCACAATGACATCCTGAGATACATCGACGAGTCGACGTGTGAGATACCCTGCGTCAGCAGTACGAAGGGCTGTGTCTGCAAGTCCCTTTCTGGCCCCGTGGGTCGAGATAAAGTACTCAAGTACAGTGAGACCCTCAGAGAAGTTTGCCCGAATTGGAAGGTCGATGATTCGTCCAGTCGGGTCAGCCATGAGGCCACGTATTCCCGCAATCTGACGGATCTGCTGGACTGAACCTCGTGCTCCGGACTGCGACATCATGAGAATTGAATGGAATCGGTCAAATGACTCCATTGTGAGCTTGGTGATGTCCTCGGTTGCCTTGGTCCAGATTTCGATTGTCTTCTGATAGCGTTCGTCATCAGTGATAAGTCCACGACGGAACTGAAGGTCAACAAGCTCGACAGATTTCTCAGCAGCATCAAGGAAGTCAGCCTTCTTTGCAGGTGTCTTGATGTCCATTGCGGATACCGTAATTCCGGCAACCGTTGCATAGTGGAATCCAATCTGCTTGATAGCATTCGCTACAGTTGCAGTGAACTCATTTCCATGAAGGTCATAACAATCCTTCACGAGTTTTCCGAGCTTTTTGCCATCCATGACATCGTGATAGTACGTAAGGCATGGGATGTCAGCAAAGCTCCCGAGTTCACCAAGTGGAAGAACGCTGTTGAAAATCGTCTTCCCAGGAGTCGTGACAATTATTGCAGTTCCTTCAGGTGTTGGATCTGACGATTGACGTGCCACAAGCCATTTTTTTGGTACACGTACACGGAGCCAGTCATGGACTCCGATGACTTTCTTGTCATAGGCAAGCAGTACTTCACTTGTGTTCGCGTACACAGGAAGGGCACGGTATTCGTCACTTCCTTCAGCAGGCCGGTCATCTTCTTCCTGCGTAAGGTAGTAGCAGCCCAGAACGATGTCCTGTGAAGGAAGTACGACTGGACGTCCATCAGAAGCATTGAGGATGTTGTGGGAAGACATCATGAGATTTTTCGCTTCTGCAATGGCACCGCCAAAGAGTGGGACATGGACAGCCATCTGATCACCGTCGAAGTCTGCATTGAATGCTTTGCAGACCATTGGATGAATCTGAATAGCCTGCCCTTCGACGAGGGTAGGCATGAAGGCCTGGATACCAAGACGGTGGAGTGTCGGGGCCCGGTTCAGGAGAACAGGATGCTCCTTGATGACATCATCGAGAACATCCCACACCTCCGGACGAACACGCTCAACCATCCGTTTTGCACTCTTGATGTTTTGCGTGTAATTCCGGTTGACAAGTTCCCGCATGACGAATGGCTTGAAGAGTTCAAGAGCCATTGCCTTTGGCAAACCGCACTCATGGAGTTTCAGCTCCGGTCCAACTACGATTACAGACCGTCCCGAGTAGTCAACGCGCTTTCCAAGGAGGTTCTGACGGAAGCGTCCCTGCTTGCCCTTGAGCATGTCAGAGAGTGACTTCAGTTTGCGATTGCCTGTACCTGTTACTGCACGACCACGTCGTCCGTTGTCAATGAGGGCATCCACTGCTTCCTGAAGCATGCGCTTCTCATTCCTGACAATGATGTCTGGTGCGCCAAGCTCAAGAAGCCTCTTCAGGCGGTTGTTTCTGTTGATGACACGTCGATACAGATCATTGAGATCGCTCGTTGCGAACCGTCCACCATCGAGCTGTACCATAGGACGAAGTTCTGGTGGGATGACAGGAAGCGTATCCATGATCATCCATGCTGGTTCTGTCTCCGACTTGCGGAATGCTTCTACAACACGAAGGCGCTTTATTGCTTTCTGACGACGCTGACCAGTTGTGGTAGTGGACTCTTCCCGAAGTGTGCGTCCTTCTTCATCAAGGTTTACCTTGGAAAGGAGTTCCCTGACTGCAGCTGCACCGGTTGATGCCTTGAAGACTTTTCCAAACCGCTCAACATAGTCACGGTACTGCATTTCCGAAAGGAGCATCTTGGGCGTGAGCGATTCGAGATCAATGCGATCCTGCTCAATTTGTTCCTGGATCTTTTTCAGCGCCTCAACATCTTCAGGCTCCTCACCAACCTCTTCAGGCATTTTTGCGAGGGACTCCCGATGTGAGCTGAGTTCAGCAGCAGTAGTCTCCTCGAGTTTGGAAACTGCAGCTGCATGTTCCTCATCGAGACGGGCTTTCCATGAAGAGATTGCATCCTCGATAGTGTTAAGGAGTGCATTATTCATGACAGCACCCTTCGGTGCCACTTCTCCGTTCTCAACTCCATCAGTGATGAACATTGCAGCTGGTGCTTTCTTCCCTTCAGTTGCGTGAATCTGCTCATCGAGAGCTGCAAGGCTAGCATCGAGAGCTTCGAACTTTGCCTTCTTGCTGTTTTCAAGACGATGAATATCGTCATGGAGTCGATTCTCAATGCCCTGGATCTGGAGAGACAGTGTCCTTCGGTCCTCAGTACGCTGTGTTTGCTTGTTTTCTGCGTAGTGGGTGACCCTCTCGTCCGTCTCTGGAGTGAGCTTCGCGAGAAGTGCGGAACGAGCATCATCGTCAACATTCGTGATGATGTAGTTTATGTAGTACAGGACCTTCTCGAGGTTTCTCGGACTGATGTCGAGAAGGAGTCCCATGCGACTCGGAATGCCCTTGAAGTACCACACATGGGAAACAGGAGATGCTAGCTTGATATGCCCCATCCGTTCCCGTCGTACCTTGCTCCGTGTGACTTCAACACCACACTTGTCGCAGATGATGCCCTTGTACCTATATCGCTTGTACTTCCCGCAGTGGCATTCCCAGTCCTTTGTCGGACCGAAGATGCGTTCGCAGAACAGTCCATCCCGTTCGGGCTTCAGTGTACGGTAGTTGATCGTTTCTGGCTTCGTTACTTCACCATGCGACCACGAGAGTATCATCTCGGGGCTCGCAATGAAGAGTCGGAGAGCGTCAAAATTTTCGAGCTTAAGCATGCGTTATCTCCCAACCTCATCTGCATCTTCGCGTTCGTCACGTTCCAGGTGAATGCCGAGATCGATCGGTACATCCGAGGAGTCATCTTCACTGAGGATTATTTGACTCTCATCATCAGACTGGATCTCGACTCCCAGTCCCAATCCTTCAAGTTCCTTGACAAGGACTCGGAAGGACTCAGGAATGCCTGCTTCCAGGGTGTTCTCTCCTTTCACGATTGCCTCATATGCCTTCACACGGCCTACGATGTCATCGGACTTGATGGTGAGGAGTTCCTGAAGGATATGGCTTGCTCCGTATGCCTCGAGTGCCCAGACTTCCATTTCTCCAAAGCGCTGGCCACCGAATTGCGCCTTGCCACCAAGTGGTTGCTGGGTGACAAGTGAGTACGGTCCAGTGCTGCGTGCATGGATCTTGTCCTCAACCATGTGTGCAAGCTTGAGCATGTAGATGTACCCGACCGTGACCTCACGGTCGAAGAATTCCCCTGTCCGCCCGTCCCGAAGACGTTGCTTGCCTGACTTAGGGAGTCCAGCACGCTCCAACTCCTGTTCGATAACTTCCTCAGTTGCTCCATCGAAAACAGGGGTTGCTGCCTTGATTCCAAGAGCCTGGGCTGCGTAGCCAAGGTGGGTTTCCAGGACCTGTCCGAGGTTCATACGGCTCGGAACACCAAGAGGATTGAGGACAATTTCGACTGGGGTACCATCCGGGAGATACGGCATATCTTCAAGGGCAAGAATTCGGGCAATGACACCCTTGTTGCCGTGCCGACCTGCCATCTTGTCACCCTGGCTGATCTTCCGCTTTTGTGCAATGTATACACGGATGAGTTCATTGACTCCAGGAGGAAGGTCATGTCCGCTTTCCCTGCTGAGAATTTTCACATCTACCACAACACCACGCTCTCCATGGGGAACTCGGAGTGAGGAATCACGGACTTCACGTGCCTTTTCACCGAAGATTGCCCGGAGGAGGCGTTCCTCTGCACTGAGCTCAGATTCACCCTTTGGTGTTACCTTTCCCACAAGGATGTCTCCAGGACCAACCTCAGCACCAATGTAGATCACACCACGGTCATTGAGATTCTTCAGGCTCTCTTCAGAGACATTTGGGATATTCCGGGTGATCTCTTCTGGACCAAGCTTCGTATCCCGTGCTTCGGTTTCAAATTCCTCGATGTGGATTGAAGTGTACTTGTCTTCACGGACGACGGACTCACTGATGAGGATTGCATCCTCATAGTTGTAGCCTTCCCACGGCATAAATGCAACGAGCACGTTGCGGCCGAGAGCAAGTTCACCATGGTCAGTTGCAGGACCATCAACGAGGACATCCCCAACATCCACGTGTTGTCCGGGAATGACAGCAACCCTTTGGTTCAGGCACGTTGCCTGATTGCTGCGAACGAACTTGTGGATGCCGTACCACCGGTCAGGCGCACCGTCATCAGGACGCAGGAGAACACCAATGCCGGTATTCTCTCCATTCCGAAGCTTTACCACCTTTGAACCTGCATCAGGCTCTGGCCAGCCCACACCAATAATTGTTCCAGCTACATCTGCCGTGATGAGCTCACCACTGTTGCGTGCAGCATGGCCCTCCATGCCCGTTCCAACGATAGGTGATTCAGCAACCACGAGAGGGACTGCCTGGCGCTGCATGTTCGAGCCCATGAGAGCTCGGTTTGCATCATCATGTTCGAGGAATGGGATTAGGGACGTTGCAACGCTCACAGTCTGCTTTGGCGAAACGTCCATGTAGTCAACTTCCGATGCTGGAAGGTCCTTGAACGTATGACGGCTCCGGCAAGCTATGTGCTGAGCAAGGAAGTGCCCGTTCTCATCAATAGGCGCATTTGCCTGTGCAACAGTGAACTTGTCCTCTTCATCTGCACTCAGATACTGAATGTCAGAGGAAACCCACGGCTCCACAGACACAGTTGTGATGTTTGCCTTCACCATTGCATCAAGCATCTTCTCGGTGACAGTTTCACCAGTTGAAGCCTTCACATCTGGGTAATCCTTGGAAAGCTTTCTGCCGAGGAGCAGATGACGGTCTTCTGGAGATATATCCCGGTACACGCGACGGAATGGTGTTTCGATAAAGCCAAATTCATTCACGTGGGCAAACGTTGCAAGTGAACCGATGAGACCAATGTTTGGTCCTTCAGGTGTCTCAATCGGACAGATACGGCCATAGTGGCTGTGATGGACATCTCGAACATCGTAGCCTGCCCGTTCACGACTCAGTCCACCAGGGCCAAGTGCTGAGAGACGACGCTTGTTTGTGAGTTCAGAGAGAGGGTTCGTCTGATCCATGAACTGACTCAACTGGCTGGATCCGAAGAACTCCTTGACAGCAGCAACGACTGGTCGTGCATTGACAAGACTTGCGGAAGTGACTGTCTCAGCATCACAAAGGCTCATGCGTTCCTTGATGATGCGCTCCATGCGAACAAGCCCCATGCGGCACTGGTTCTGGAGAAGTTCACCCACTGCACGTACACGACGATTGCCAAGATGGTCAATATCATCTGCTTCACCATTGCCATTGTTGAGGGCAATGAGCTTTCGGATGATGGAAATGAAGTCCTCATTATCAAGTACGTGCTTTTGCGGATCATGTGCACGCTTCCTTGCTTCTGCCTCGGGAATGCCGAGATTCTTGTCAAGCTTGAATCGTCCCACCCTTCCTAGATCGAAGCGTCGAGCATTGAAGAAGAGATTGCTGAGGAGATTCCGTGCATTGTCAAGCGTTGGTGGATCTCCAGGCCTCTGCTTGCGATAGACCTCAATCAGGGCTTCATCTACTGAAGTTGCTGTGTCCTTTTCGAGCGTGCTTTGGATGAACTGATGGTCTGCACCTGTGTCTACATCCTTGAAGAAGGATCGAATATCATCATCAGTGGCATAGCCTAGTGCACGCACAAGGGTCGTAATAGGAATCTTCCGCTTGCGATCGATCTTCACTGTCAGTACGTCACGGCTGGATGTTTCAATCTCGAGCCATGCACCACGATTCGGAATGAGCTTTGCAGAGAAGAGAGGTCGTCCCGTTGTTGCATCCTCTGTCGCTGTGAAGTACACGCCTGGAGAACGTACAAGCTGGCTGACAACGACACGCTCAGTCCCGTTGATGATGAACGTCCCGACCGACGTCATGAGTGGGAACTCACCAAGGAATACTTCGGACTCCTTGATCTCACCTGCTGTTGGGCCAGTCTTGATGTGAAGACGAATGGTTACATACAGTGGTGCTGCAAAGGTCATGTCTCGCTGCCGGCACTCCTCCTCGTCGAATGGAGGCTCACCAAAGCGGTGTCCTACGAATCGAAGTTCGTAGTTTTTCCCAGTGTAGTCCGTGACTGGATTGATCTCATTGAAGAGTTCCGTGAGTCCTTCACTGAGAAACCAGTTGAACGATGCTGTCTGGATCTCAATCAGGTCGCCCACTTCAATCGTGTCCGGGATTTTCCCATAGTTGACACGTTGAAATGGGGTGGTGTTTCGCGTGCTCATGTGTTACAGTTCTCCTGTTGAGGTGGTGGTCGGTGGCCTCACGATACTGAGAGCGACAATCTTAAATTGTACTACGAATGGGTAGCCGAAAGCGTTATCGATCCGTACATCCGTACGGAAGGATAACGCTTCGATCTACACAAGTGTGAGAGAGACTCTCACTATTTGACTTCAACAGATGCGCCTGCTTCTTCAAGTTTTGCACGAGCAGTTTCTGCGTCTTCCTTGGACACTCCCTCACGCACTGCCTTAGGAGCACCATCGACGAGGTCCTTGGCTTCCTTGAGCCCGAGACCAGTGAGTTCGCGCACTGCCTTGATGACATTGATCTTGGAATCACCAGCTGCCTTGAGTGTGACTGTGAACTCGGTCTGCTCTTCAGCTGCTGCTTCTGCTGCTCCGCCTCCTGCTGCAGGTGCTGCTGCAACGGCTACAGGTGCTGCTGCCTTCACTCCAAGCTTCTCTTCCATGAGCTTGACAGCATTGACTACGTCGAGAACGGTCCAACTCTGGAGCGCGTCGACGAACTCCTCAGGGGTGAGGGTGGATTCTTTGGTTGCCATATGGTGTTCTCCTTCCTACTGGCTATGACCGGGAGTCCCGGTATGCTTCCAACGTTGCTGCAAATGTGGACATGATGGATTCCAGTGAGCCTGCAAGCTGTGTGAGCGGGGACTGGAGTGTGCCAGCGAGTTGAGCAAGGAGGACATCCTTGCTTGGGAGGTCTGCAAGTTGTTTGACCTCGCTTTCGCTGACAAAGGAACCTTCAATAACACCGCCACTGACAGTGAGGGCTTTGTTCGCTTTGGCGAATGCCATGATAAGTCGTGCTGGTGTTGTGACTTCTCCGTAGCCAACGACGAGTCCCGAAGGACCCTTGAGGGCTGGAACGAGAGCCTCAAGTTTTGCTTCATTGGCTGCACGTCGGGCAAGTGTATTCTTCGCAACGACATATTCAACCTGCTCGGAGCGAAGCTGGGTGCGGAGCTCCTCAAGTTCCTTGACTGTCAGACCACGGTAGTCAGTGACGAGCGCGGATGTTGCTCGTTCGAACTTGTCAGTGAGTTCTGCAACCACATCACGCTTGTGTGCAGGAGTACGTGTCACATGAACCTGGACGTTTGCCATGGGCGGTCTCCTTTGCTGTGGGTGCTGATGCGCTGATACATATTCATCCGCACTGCCGTTCGTCCCAACGCAAACGTGAACGGCACAAGGGTACCCCTCTGCTGTGTTCACCTCACGTAGGAGATTGAGTAGCCTGAGCTACGCCGACGATCTTCGGTGCGTGAAATTCACTATACAGGATCACTCATGCGGCGTGCGGTTGGAGGGGGGGCGGGAGTGATTGTAATGATTATGAAGAAACAGAAGTGTGAAAAGTGCGCCAAGAATGACAAGTGTGAGGAGGCTGATGAGCATTAATCTTTGCGTCGGTGGTGAGAATGCAGTAATGGCAGTGCCAGATTTCGATTCTGTACTGCCCATGGATGCATTTGTGATGGCAACGGTGAGTGTGCGGATGAGCGTGCCACAATGGGCACTTATATAAAGGGTTTCTGGCGAATCTAAAGCAGGAAATGAAATGGAGAGCCTTCCGGAGGAGCCGATTACCACAGGATAGGCATTAATGATTTCTGTTGCCGGTGAGATGGTAACCATCACAGTGCCTCCAGAGGGCCATCCGATTCCAGTGAGCTCAATAGTGCCATGTATCGGGTACGAAGTGGCAGCTGAAGAGATGGTGGGGTTCGGGGAGACTGATGGTGGATAGGAGCAGGTACCAGAGAGGGAAGGACTGGCAGCAGCAACCTGTACCTGGAGCAGACCAAAGAGGAGAACCGGGAAAAAAACTGTACCAAGGCACTTGATGGGTCGGGAAAAAACAGTACGGGTACTAGGGACGTATGACATTGAACATGGAAATCTCAAGCTGATTGAATAAGCATCTCATGCTATTTCTTTTGGGAAATATGCAAAGGTATAGCACTGTGATATTCGCAGTATAACCCTGTTGTAGGGTAATGGTATTGTGCTAATGTAATAGTATACTTATGTAAATATATTGAGTACTTAGAAATATATGGATCGTAATCAAGGTGAACTGCAGGGGCAGGGTGACTTCAGTGGAACAGTGGATCAGTCACTCCAGCTTGCTGAATTGCTGGCACGGTTGTCATGGCATCTTCGACGAAGTGGCATGAAGGCACTTGCACCAACGCAGGTAACGATGGGTCAGGCACGGATATTGCGGCATCTTGCTCATTGTGAGACCCCTGTTCGCATGCGTGATGTTGCAGATCGCTTCGAAATCGCTCCCCGCTCAGTCACTGCAGTCATTGACGGGCTTGAAGAGGTGGACTTCGTGGAACGTGTACCTGATCCTGAAGACAGACGGAGCATCAGGCTTGTTGTTACTCCTTCTGGACAACAGGCTCTTCTCGCAATGGATCACGCACGTGCAGCAGCTGCACGTGCAGTATTCTCAGCACTCACTCCAGATGAGATATCACTTCTAATCAGGCTGTTTGAACGTGTTCTCGTTCATCCAGATGGCAATGGAGGGCAGTGTCGTGCATAGTGGGCCTGGGGGAGGCATGGGCATGATGCGCGGGTACATGCGACGCTCCATGCGTGGGCAGGATCAACTCACTAAGGAGCAGCAGCGTTCAGTTACCCGTGCAACTGTTCGAAGGATCTTCTCCTTTGTTGCACCATTCAAAAAACTTCTGTTTCTCTTTGTGTTTCTTGTGATTGTTGATGCACTTGTAGGCGTTGCAAACCCACTAGTGTATCGGCAGATCATCAATGTCGGCATTCTCCAGAAGAGGGGTGGACTCATCATAAGCCTCGCACTCCTCATAGCTGTGCTGGCGCTTGTGGATGCTGGACTCACGTTGTGGGAGAGGTATCTCTCTTCCCGCATTGGCGAGGGGTTGATCTTTGACATGAGGACAAAGGTGTTCAGCCATGTGCAGGAAATGTCCATAGCATTCTTCACAAGAACACAGACTGGTGCACTTGTATCGCGCTTGAACAATGATGTTCTGGGTGCACAGGAAGCATTTACTGATGTGCTTTCGACAGTAGTCGGGAACCTTATAAGTGTGATACTCACGCTCGGTGTAATGCTTGTTCTTTCGTGGCAACTTACACTCATAGCCATTGTTTTGCTTCCAGTATTTCTCTTCCCGGCGAGGTGGATTGGAAGACAGCTTCAGGCCATTACTCGGGAAAGCTACAGCCTCAATGCAGCAATGAATACGACCATGGTGGAACGGTTCAATGTAGCTGGTGCACTGCTTGTGAAACTCTTTGGCCGTTCACGGGATGAGGATCGCTCGTTCGAAGAGCGTGCCGGAAGGGTTCGTGACATTGGTGTGAAACAGGCAATGTATGCGAGGGTGTTCTTTGTCTCTCTCATGCTCACTGCATCCCTTGCCACTGCGATTGTGTACGGGTGGGGTGGGCTTTTGACACTTCATGGAGCACTCAGTGTGGGAACGCTTGTCGCACTTACAGCGTATCTCAACAGACTGTATGGCCCACTGACTGCACTCTCCAACATCAATGTGGATATCATGACGAGTCTGGTGTCATTCGAACGTGTCTTTGAAGTTCTCGATCTTCCACCTATGGTTGCGGATCGCGAAGGTGCCACACCCTTGCAGCGTGGTACTGCTGAACTTGCATTCCACCATGTGGACTTCCGGTATCCCCGTGCTTCCGAAGTATCCCTCGCCTCACTCGAGTCCATTGCCATAGCTGAACACGCAACCACGGAATCCAACATTCTGCATGACATCGATTTTGTCGTCAAGCCAGGACAGCTCGTTGCACTCGTAGGACCGTCCGGGGCTGGAAAGACAACAATTGGTCAACTCATACCCCGTCTCTATGATGTAGTAGGGGGCTCAATAACCATCAATGGGACAGATATCCGTGATGTCACACTGTCCACACTCCGAAGTGCGATCGGTGTTGTTACACAGGATGCGCACCTTTTCCATGACACGATTCGCAACAATTTGCTGTATGCAAGCCCCGGGGCAACTGATGCTGATTTACGGGAAGCACTTCGTGGTGCACAAATTCTCCCCCTTGTGGATTCACTTGCAGATGGTCTCGATACTGTTGTGGGAGATAGAGGGTACCGACTGTCAGGAGGCGAAAAGCAACGGATAGCCATTGCACGACTTCTCCTCAAAGCACCAGACATTGTCGTTCTTGATGAAGCGACTGCCCATCTCGATTCCGAATCTGAAGTCGCTGTCCAGGAAGCACTCAGGACTGCACTTTCTGGCAGGACATCAGTAGTCATTGCACATCGACTTTCCACCATTCGGGATGCAGACCAGATTCTCGTCATTGAGCACGGTGCCATTGTCGAGCAAGGTACTCACGACAATCTCCTTGCGAAAAATGGAATGTATGCAGAATTGTATCGGACACAGTTTCTTCGCTCACAGGATAATAGTGAGGCTCTTTCACCGTTAACGAATCTGAAAGACAGGACAGCCATGCTTGAAGAGAACAGCTGATTTGTAGTAGTGGAATCACATCTTGGAGGATTGATTGTCCATGCAGAAGTTTTCTCTTCATTCACTTACGTTTCCTGCAACGCTCATCGCAGTGGGAACTCTCGTTCTTGGCTTCTTTTTCGGTTTTGGTATTCGTAGTGAGATGAATCCATCAGCAGTAAGTGCACTCCAGACTGCACGGACAGTACAAAGTGGCAAGGGAGTGTTTGGAGTGCGCATTCCCGGTCAAGGAAGTATTCATGTAATCTTTCCACGTAGTGGAATGATTCGTGGCATGCTCGGTTCAGTGGAAGCGATTTCTTCATCATCAGTGACAGTGAAGGATCTCATCACTCAGAAGAACACATCCCTTGCCCTTTCTTCTTCCACTGTCATCACGGACACTGCAGGCGCAAATTTGCGGACAGGTGAAGTACCTCTGCACGCATGTGTACTAGTGAGAAGTGGCAGTTCAGGAACACACCGGATTGCACGGAGCATTCGAGTGTTCAGTGGAAGTTTCAACCCCTGCACGATGCTGGCAGGAGCACTTCCTGGACCACAGGGCAGCAGTGATGTACCAGGTTTTCCATTCAATCCGCTTTTCCCAGGGCCGATATCCACACCATCTCCATCGCCTAGTACGACATATTGATTGTGTCCATGGAATGGCATTTGGGTATGTTTGGGTCAGGAGACCATTACCATGTCTGCACATCACCACTTTCATGAGCCGTCGTCCCCTCCTCCCGAGGATGAGGACATTGAGAATCTTGATCCTACCGAGAGGAACCGTGAAGTACGCAGGGAGAAAAAACGGAGGGAGGATATGGTGGTCGATGGCATGACATACCGCAATGTCATGAATGCAATTGAGAGAAAGGGCAACAAGCGATAGAAAACTTGACCATCCTTCATCGTCGTACGCTACTAACGACACAGCACTAAACATTGAGATGGAGGATGGCAATGACATTACTGGCAGGCAAGCGGATTATTGTTACTGGAGGCTCAAGTGGAATTGGACGGGCCTGTGCAGAACGCTTTGGTAGCGAGGGTGCACGGGTCGCAGTCAACTACTACTCACCAGGGGAAGCTTCAGATGCCCAGGCAGTCGTTGACGTCATCACGAAGTCAGGTGGATCAGGAATGGCCATCCAGGGTGATGTGAGTAGTGAATCAGATGTAATTGCACTTGTGAAAAAGGTGGCTGACACGTGGGGAGGAGTGGATGTACTCCTCAATAACGCGGGTATTGAGAAGCAAATTCCCACACTTGAAATGTCACTTGAGGATTGGCATCGTGTGATTGAGACAAACCTTACTGGAACGTTCCTCTGCACTCGTGAGGCCGGGAAGATCATGGAGCAGCAGAAGGCAGGGGTCATTATCAACATGTCGAGTGTGCACGAATTCATACCTTGGCCGGGATTTGCTCACTACACTGCAAGCAAGGGTGGAATGAAGCTTTTCATGGGAACAGTCGCACGCGAACTTGCCCCTTCTGGCATTCGTGTTGTCAATGTTGCGCCTGGAGCTATCGTTACCCCCATCAACAGCTTTGTCATGAATGATCCTGAGGCAAAGCATTCTGTTGAGTCTGAGATTCCCCTTGGGCGTATGGGACGACCAGAAGAGATCGCGGCTACAGTTGCGTTCCTTGCGAGTGATGAAGCATCGTACATCACAGGAACGACCGTTGTCGTCGATGGAGGAATGTCCCTCTACCCGAAGTTCGTATGATGGAAGAACCCGGGAGGGAGTCAGCACTGCATTGCTGTCAATGCCATGCAGTGTCAATTTGATTTTCCCTGTACAAACCCGGTATGATTTTCAATTGCACGTTCATTTTCCCGAGATAGGGGGATGAGCGGTGAGGAAGGACAATACAGGCTCATTGCACTGAGGTTGGAGTACCGAATGCCTACTATTCAACAGCTCGTACGGAAGGGACGAAAGCCCATCGTACACAAGACCAAAGCGCCTGCCCTGCGGGCATGCCCACAGCGACGGGGTGTTTGCGTCCGCGTCTTCACGACAACACCGAAGAAGCCGAACTCAGCCCTTCGGAAGGTTGCACGTGTGCGTCTCACGAGCAAAGTTGAAGTCACTGCATACATTCCTGGTATTGGTCACAACCTGCAGGAACACTCAGTTGTTCTTGTTCGCGGCGGACGCGTCAAGGACCTTCCTGGTGTGCGGTACCACGTAGTACGTGGGGCACTGGATACTGCTGGAACGAAGAACAGAAAGCAGGGCCGAAGCAAGTATGGCACGAAGAGAGAGAAATAAGAGGAGACGGTGAGGAATGCCACGACGTCGAAGGTTTGAAAAGCATCCGGCAGCACCGGATCCCATTTACGCAAGCGTAGCGCTTGGAAAGTTCGTGAACTGCGTAATGCTCAATGGCAAGAAAAGTCTTGCTCAGCATATTGTGTATGACGCATTCGAACACATTCGACGTGCATCGAAAAAGGAACCGATCGAGGTGTTTGAGGCAGCAATGAAGAATGCTACACCTCAGATTGAAGTCAAGCCTCGTCGAGTCGGTGGAGCCACGTATCAGGTTCCTGTTGAAATCAGGTATGACCGTAGAGACTCTCTTGCACGGCGATGGATCATAAATGCTGCACGTGCACGACGAGGACACAGCATGGCTGAGAAGCTCTCTGCAGAGCTTCTCGATGCAGCGAACGGACTCGGTGCAGCAATCAAGCGACGTGATGATACACACCGCATGGCTGAATCGAACAAAGCATTCTCACATTTCCGCTATTAGGCAGGACGGTAGAACGGAATCATGGCTGTGGCAACTGGACGAGTAACTCCACTTGAGAAGACCCGAAACATCGGGATCATGGCGCACATTGATGCGGGGAAGACAACCACGACAGAGCGCGTACTCTTCTACACCGGTCGAATCCACAAGATGGGTGAGGTGCACGAAGGAGCAGCAACCATGGACTGGATGGTCCAGGAGCAGGAACGTGGGATCACCATTACCTCAGCAGCAACTGCTGCACAGTGGAAGGGATACCGCATTAACCTCATTGACACTCCAGGACATGTCGACTTTACCGTCGAGGTTGAGCGAAGTCTTCGAGTCCTCGATGGTGCAGTTGCTGTCTTTGATGCAGTTGCAGGTGTTGAGCCCCAGTCGGAAACAGTCTGGCGTCAGGCTGATCGCTACAATGTCCCACGAATCTGCTTCATCAACAAGATGGACCGCATGGGAGCTGATTTCTATGCTTCTGTGAGTTCCATAATCGAGCGGCTTGGAGCTCACCCTGTACCGATCCAGCTTCCCATTGGTTCAGAGGACAACTTCAAGGGCATCATCGATCTCATTGAGATGAAGGCCATGATATATATCGATGATCTCGGGACACAATCTGATGTCTCGGATATCCCTGAAGAGATGATGGAGCAGGCGAAGAAGTACCATGCTGAACTCGTTGAGGCAGCTGCTGAGTGTGATGACCACCTTATGGAGAAGTACCTTGAAGGTGAAGAGGGTACGAAGGAGGAACTCATCCGTGCACTTCGTACGGGAACAGTCAATGGTTCACTTGTCCCTGTAACTTGTGGGTCTGCTCTCAAGAACAAGGGTGTACAGCCCATGCTTGATGCAGTCGTACATTTTCTACCCTCTCCTGTTGACAGACCAGCTATTGCAGGGGCATCGCTTTCTGGAGAGCCTCTTGAGCGACATGTATCGGATGATGAGCCTTTTGCAGCTCTCGCATTCAAGGTTGCAACGGATCCCTTTGTCGGAAAGCTCACATTCTTTCGTGTCTACAGCGGAGTACTCAAGAGTGGGAGTTATGTGTACAACGCAACAAAGCAAACCAAGGAACGTGTTGGACGTCTCCTCCAGATGCATGCAAACCATCGGGAAGAAATAGAAGAAGTCCGGGCAGGAGACATTGCAGCAGCAATTGGTCTTCGCGATACGACAACTGGTGACACGCTTTCTGCGGAAAATGCGCCAATTGTTCTTGAGTCAATGATTTTCCCTGAACCTGTCATCAGCGTTGCAATTGAGCCAAAAACAAAAGCAGATCAGGACAAGATGGGCATTGCTCTGCAGAAGCTTGCAGAAGAGGATCCGACATTTCGGGTACGTCTTGACACAGAGACTGGACAGACGATCATCTCTGGCATGGGTGAGCTTCACCTTGAAATCATTGTGGACCGGATGCTCCGTGAGTTCAAGGTCGATGCAAATGTAGGAAAGCCACAGGTCGCCTATCGGGAGACAATTGCTGGTACTGCGCATGGAACGGGCAAGTTCATTCGCCAGAGTGGTGGCCGTGGCCAGTACGGGCATGTGGAACTTGAGCTTGAGCCACTTGATCCAGGAAAAGGATTCGAATTCGTCAACAAGATTGTTGGTGGTGTTGTTCCACGGGAATATATCCCTGCAGTACAGAAGGGCATTGTTGACTCACTTACAAGCGGTGTCATTGCAGGCTATCCAGTTGTCGATCTCAAGGTCATTCTTGTCGATGGTTCGTACCATGATGTCGACTCCTCAGAACAGGCATTCCAGATTGCAGGCTCCATGGGATTCAAGGATGGCATGAAGAAGGCGAATCCTGTGCTTCTTGAGCCCATCATGCATGTGAGTGTTGTCATGCCAGAGGATTTCATGGGAGATGTCATGGGAGACCTGGCTGGTCGACGAGGCAAGATCCTTGGGATGGAGCAGCGTGGTTCGATGCATTCCGTGACAGCGGAAGTGCCACTTGAGACAATGTTTGGCTATGCAACCAACCTTCGGAACATGACACAGGGTCGTGCATCGTACACGATGCAATTCGATCACTACGATCAACTTCCTGGTCATCTCGCTGCTGAAGTAGTAGCGAAGAAGGGAGGGTGAAGCGAGCATGCGTGAATTCAGTAAGATAGATATCGTGTCTAAAAAAATGGCAAGACTGTAGCAGTAGGTGAGGAAGGAAAATGGCAAAGAAGAAATATGATTCATCAAAGCCCCACGTCAATGTTGGCACTATTGGTCACATTGACCATGGCAAAACGACGCTGACAGCTGCCATCACAAAGGTGCTTGCAGAGCGTGGAGGCGCAGAATTCCGTTCATTCGACTCTATCGACAATGCACCGGAAGAGAAGGCACGTGGTATTACCATTGCAGCAGCTCATGTTGAGTACGAGACGCCAAATCGTCACTACGCGCACATTGACTGTCCAGGACATGCTGACTACATCAAGAACATGATTACCGGTGCAGCACAGATGGACGGTGCAATACTCGTCGTCTCCGCTACGGATGGACCTATGCCACAGACACGTGAGCATATCCTCCTAGCACGTCAGGTCGGTGTTCCGTACATCGTTGTTGCACTTAACAAGTGCGACATGGTTGATGATGAAGAGCTTCTTGAACTCGTTGAGATCGAAGTTCGTGACCTTCTCAACAGTTACGAATTCCCTGGCGATACCGTTCCAGTTGTTCGGGTAAGCGCACTCAAGGCTCTCGAGGGAGACAAGGAGTGGGAAGACAAGATCGTTCAACTCGTCGATGAAGTTGACAAGTACGTCCCCGTTCCCGAGCGCGATGTGGACAAGCCCTTCATGATGCCAATCGAAGATGTCTTCTCGATTGAAGGTCGTGGAACAGTTGTCACAGGACGTATCGAGCGTGGTGTCGTGAAAGTCAATGAGAATGTCGAGATCGTTGGAATCAAGGACACGACAAAGACAGTTGTCACTGGCGTTGAGATGTTCCACAAGCTTCTCGACCAGGGTGAGGCTGGCATGAATGTGGGTTGCCTCCTCCGTGGTGTAAAGCGTGAGGATGTTCAGCGTGGCCAGGTCCTTGCGAAGCCAGGATCCATCACACCTCACACGAAATTTGAGGCAGAGGTGTACGTCCTGAGCAAAGAAGAAGGTGGTCGTCACACCCCATTCTTCACGGGATATCGTCCACAATTCTTCATCCGTACGACGGATGTCACTGGAACTGCAACTCTTCCTGAAGGAACTGAGATGTGCATGCCCGGAGACAACACCCGTATGGTCATCGAGCTCATTACCCCTGTTGCCATCGAGGACGGAATGCGATTCGCAATCCGAGAAGGTGGGCATACAGTGGGCAAGGGCGTCGTCACGAAGATTCTCCAGTAACACATCGGAATAACGTAGAAGTAGGGAATCGACACAATGGCTCAGAAGATCCGTATCCGGCTCAAGGCATACGACCACCGCGTCCTCGACCAGGCAGCGTTAACGATTGTTGCGACTGCAACGCGTACTGGAGCACGTGTGGCTGGGCCAGTTCCCCTTCCTACACGTATCCAGAAGTTCACGGTCAATCGTGCAACGTTTATCGACAAGGATTCACGCGAACAGTTCGAGATGCGGGTGCACAACCGCATTGTTGATGTCATCGATCCCAACCCAAAAGTGGTTGATGCGTTGATGCGCCTGAACCTTCCAAGTGGTGTGCACATAGAGATCAAGTCATGACAAAGCGCGGACTTCTTGCACAGAAGAAAGGCATGATGCAGCTCTTTCTTGAGGATGGATCGGTTGTCCCGGTCACAGTTCTTGAATCAACGAGCTGTCATGTTGTACAAGTGAAACACAAGTCTGTTGAAGGCTATTCAGCAGTCCAACTTGGCTATGGGGAAGTTCGTGCGAAGCGTGTGAACAAGCCCATGAAGGGACACTTTGAGCGAGCTCATGTAAAGCCTCTCCGGACATTAATGGAAGTTCGGGATCTGGATGAGCATGAGACACCAGGTGAACAGCTGAGCGTGGAGATGTTTACTCCGGGCGAGCGTATCGATGTTGTGGGTACAAGCAAGGGCAAGGGGTTTGCTGGTCACCACAAGCGGCATAATTTCAGTCGTGGACCAGTAACGCACGGATCCATGAACATTCGGCAGCCAGGGTCCATTGGATCGACTGATGCAGCCCGCACCTTCAAGGGTGTGAAAATGGCTGGTCATCTCGGGGATGCTCGGGCAACAGTACGGAATCTTGAGGTTGTCCGGGTTGATGCAGATCGTCAACTTCTTCTTGTCAGGGGCAGTGTCCCCGGTGGAAGGAATGCCATCGTGCTCGTCCAAAATGCAGTAAAGGAAGGGGCATAGCGATGGCAACTGCAAGCATCATTAATCAAACAGGAAACACGACAGGTTCGATGGAACTTCCGTCAACGCTCTTTGATGTGCCGGTGCACCGTGCAGTAATGCATCAGGCAGTCCTTCGCCAGCTTGCGAATGCTCGCCAGGGTACGCATTCCACAAAGACACGTGCAGATGTTCGTGGTGGTGGACGTAAGCCGTATGCACAAAAGGGTACTGGTCGAGCACGTCAGGGTTCCATTCGGGCACCACACTACCGGGGTGGAGGTACTGTATTTGGTCCGCATCCCCGCATGTATACGATGGACATGCCGAGAAAGCAACGTCGTTTGGCTCTGCTTGGTGCACTTACGACTGTTGCTGTTGATCATACAGTCACTGTCCTTGAGTCATTAGATTTTGAGGCCCCAAAAACGAAGACCATTGCAAGTATGTTGCAGGAAATGAATGCCAAGGGACGTGTGCTTTTCGTACTTGGATCCCACAACGTACCTCTTGAAAAGAGTGTTAGGAACATACCATTTGCACACGTGGTTCTTGCAAGCAATCTTTCTGTGTACAACCTGCTTAGGGCAGAGACAGTAGTCTTCACAAAGGACGCGCTTACGGAAATGGAGGGACTCTGGGGATGAGACGCAGTTTTGAACAGATCCTCGTTCGCCCAGTCGTGAGCGAGAAGTCGTATGCACAAATTGCTTCGAGCGGGAAGTATGTTTTCAGATGCACGCTGGATGCCACGAAAGTGGAAATCAAGCGTGCTGTGGAAGAAGCGTTCTCGGATCAAAAGATCATTGTTGCGAGTGTCAACACACAGCGCGTCCAGGGTCGTGCACGCCGCAGGCAACGTCGAGGTGGAGCGCGCATGCTTGGAGAGAGCCCCGACTGGAAGAAAGCAGTCGTGACCCTCGCGGATGGCCAGCGTATTGAAGGTGTCTACGAGGGAGTCTAGAAATGCCAGTTAAACAGTACAAACCCACAAGTCCAGGTCAGCGTTTCAGGGCAGTAAGCTCGTTTGCTGACGTTACAAAAACTGAGCCGGAGCGGTCACTGACGGAACATCTGAAGAAGTCATCTGGCCGAAACAATTCGGGAAAGATCACTGTACGCCATCATGGTGGCGGTCACAAGAAGACATATCGTCGTATCGATTTCAAGCGGGACAAACGTGGCGTCCCTGGACGTGTTGCTGCAATCGAGTACGATCCAAATCGATCGGCTCGCATAGCTTTGGTGCACTATGCAGATGGAGAAAAGAGATACATTCTCTCACCAGTTGGTCTCCACGTCGATGCGACAGTGCTTGCTGGTGAGGATGCTCCAATCCGACCAGGAAACGCTTTGCCTCTAATGAAGATGCCTCTTGGAACGACAATCCATAACATAGAGCTCTCCTTGGGTCGAGGTGGACAAATTGTCCGCAGTGCAGGTGCTTCAGCACAGCTACTTGCAAAGGAAGGACAGTACGCACAGGTTCGCCTCCCAAGCGGAGAAATGCGGAAGGTTGATGTTCGATGCTACGCGACAGTTGGTCAGGTTGGTAATGTTGAACACGAGAATGAAAATTGGGGCAAGGCAGGAATCAGTCGTTGGCGTGGTCGTCGACCGACAGTACGTGGTTCGACAATGAATCCTGTTGACCATCCACATGGTGGTGGTGAAGGCAAGTCTGGTCCAGGTGGACATCCACAAACTCCATGGGGAAAGCCAGCACTCGGATATCGTACTCGTAACAACAAATTGACAGATCGACTCATCGTTCGTCGGAGGAAGAAGTAAGTCATGGGGCGTTCACTAAAGAAAGGACCGTTTTGCGACGAACACCTGATGCGGAAGGTGGAGCGCATGAACGCATCTCGCGAGAAGCGCCTTATCAAGACGTGGTCACGTCGAAGCGATATCTTCCCAGAGATGGTTGGACACAATATTGCCATACATGACGGGCACAAACATGTTCCTGTGTACATCACTGAAGCAATGGTAGGCCACAAGCTCGGAGAGTTCGTGGCAACACGCCGAAGTAGAAGTCATGGTGGAAAGTCCGAACGTAGTTCATCAGTGAAGTAGGAGAAGGTAGTACATGGAAGTCACATCGACAGCAAAGTGGGTACGCACGACTGCCCGCAAGGCACGTCTTGTGGCCAACGTCGTGGAAGGGCAGCGTGTGAGTGATGCACTCACTGTACTGTCTTTTATGCCACGTCACGTTGCCCGCGATGTTGCCAAGGTGATCAAGTCTGCTGCTGCAAATGCTGAACACAACTACAGCCTGGATGCTGATGCTCTTCGTGTTGTCCGTGTTACAGCGGACACAGCAGGGATGATCAAGCGTTTCCGCCCAAAAGCCCGTGGAAGTGTGGGTAGTGTGTTCAGGCGCATGAGCCATCTCACTGCAATTGTTACAGATGAGGTTGTCGAGGTACCAGTGCGCAAGGCACGTACAGAGCCAGTGGCCACGACAGAATCTGCCCCTGAAACAGTACAACCATCAACGAAGACAACCTCTACTCGACGCGCACCGCGGAAGACCAGCGGGACAACGCAGCATAAGCCGGTCACTACGGATGAGAAGGGGGAAGACGATGGGTCAGAAAGTTAGTCCGATCGGATTTCGTGTTGGCGTGTACCGTGGCTGGGATGCCAGATGGTATGCCGACAAGGAATACGCAAAGTTGCTCCACGAAGATCTTGCCATGAGGCGTCTCATCAGGAGCCGACTTCGGAATGCCAGTGTCTCACGGGTGGAAACAGAGCGAAGTGCAAACCAATTGACTGTTGTAGTACGTACAGCAAAGCCTGGTATTGTCATTGGCAAGCAGGGTGCAGCAGTCGATTCTCTTCGAGATGAGCTTGAGCGGATGAGCGGCAAGCGGGTCCGGATCAGTATCCATGAAATCAAGACTCCTGAACTGGATGCAATGCTCGTTGCAGAGAATGTTGCAACACAGCTCGAGAAGCGTATTGCCTTCCGCCGTGCAATGAAGCAGGCAATCATGCGGTCAATGCGTGCAGGTGCCCTTGGGGTAAAGATTGCAGTTGCAGGTCGTCTCGGTGGATCTGAAATGTCCAGACGTGAGTGGGAGATGGATGGACGTGTCCCACTTCATACACTTCGGGCAAACATTGACTACGGAAAAGCAGAAGCTCATACGACATTCGGCAAGATTGGTGTAACATGCTGGCTCTACGTTGGTGACTTCGTTACAGCAACAGGTGAAGCTATAACGGGTCTTGAAACGAAGGTCGCAGTAGATCTTCCTGAAGCGGAAGAAGCCCCGCGAACGCCAGCTCCAAAAGCTGCACCAGCAGTGGAAGTGATCGTCACGGAAGTGGGTGAAACACCACAGGATGTTGAGGTTGAAGAAGTTGTCGTTGCAGTTGTGGAAGAAGACGAGACGATTGCAGGAAATGAGAAGATAGAGAAGGTTACGGCAAGTCGACCCGCAGCAAAGCGCAAGGCAGCGACTCCCAAGACCCAAGCAGCAGCGAAAGCCGCAAGCCCCACGAGTCGTCGAAAGACGACTGTCAAGAAGGCTGCGGATGACGAGGAAGAGTAGTCATGTTGATGCCAAAGCGCACGAAGTTCCGGAAAACCCATCGCGGCAAGCGACGTGGTGTGGCAACCCAAGGCAGCACAATTAGTTTTGGAACCTTTGGTCTACAAGCACTGGAGTCGTGCTGGATGACAAGTCGCCAGATTGAATCTGCACGACGTGCCATGACCCGTCATGTTCGCCGTGGAGGGAAGATCTGGATCCGCGTTTTTCCTGATAAGTCATATACAAAGAAGCCTGCAGAGACTCGTATGGGAAGCGGGAAGGGACAACCAGAGGGATGGGTTGCAGTTGTGAAGCCAGGAAAGGTTCTTTTTGAAATGTCTGGCGTAACTGAAGAGACTGCAAAAGAAGCGATGAGGCTTGCCTCTCACAAACTCCCGATTGATACCCGGTTCATCGTCCGTGAAGAGCTTGGGGTTGAAGAGGAGGCGGAAAATGAGTAAGCGTACACATTGGATTGATGAAGTGCGGGCAATGGATCCTGCAGTTACGGAGTCAGAACTCGAATCTCGCAGAAAGAAGCTTTTCATGATTCGCGTACAGCAGATGACTGGACAGGTTGACAATCATAGGCAGCTTCGCACGCTAAAACGGGAAATTGCACAACTTATGACAGTGCGGAATGAGGCACAAACAGCAGGAACTGCTGAGGAGGAGAAGGCATGAGTGCCGAGACACCGCCAGAGATGACTCCACGTGGATACCGTAAAGTCCGCGAAGGAGTAGTCGTGAGTGACAAGATGGAGAAGACTGTTGTTGTGCTTGTTCAGGATCTGAAGGCCCATCCGTTGTACCGCAAGGTCGTACGGAGCCGTCAGCGTCTCAAGGCACACGACGAAAATAATGAATGCCACGTGGGAGACCGCGTTCGGCTCATGGAAACAAGACCGCTGTCAAAAGAGAAGCGTTGGCGGGTCGTCGAAATCGTGCATCGGGCAGAGTAGGGGAACTACAGTGATTCAGCAAGAGACAGTACTGAAAGTGGCGGACAACTCCGGCGCACGTGAGCTGCTGTGCATTCGAGTCCTCGGTGGCAGTTCACGGAGGTATGCCTCTGTCGGGGACATCATCATTGGAACCGTCAAAGTAGCTCAACCAAACGCACCTGTAAAGAAGGGCGAGGTAGTGCGAGCAGTGGTTGTTCGGACCAGCAAGGAATTCCGGCGTCCAGATGGCAGCAACATCCGTTTTGACGAGAATGCAGCTGTGCTTATCAATGCGCAGAATGCACCCCGTGGAACGCGCATATTCGGGCCAGTTGCCCGAGAGCTTCGCGAAAAGAACTTCATGAGAATCATTTCGCTTGCACCGGAGGTACTGTGATGAGTTATGCAAATACACCTCTCCGTCATCTCCGCCAGGCGAAAATGAAGCGCCAGCATGATGGCTGGGCTCATGGTCATGTACGTATGCTCGACATACGTTCAGGGGATACTGTTGAAGTAATTGGTGGAAAGGACAAGGGCAAGCGTGGCGTTGTCGATCGGGTGCTTGTGGATGAACAGCGGGTCGTTGTTCAAGGTGTCAATATTCAGAAGCGACATGTGAAGGCACAAACCCAGGGAAACCTCCAGGGTGGAATCATTGACTTCACAGCTCCCATTGCATACAGCAATGTACAGCTTGTGTGCAAGCACTGTGACAAGCCGACACGTATTGGACACACGATACTGGAGAATGGTGTGCGCTCCATTGTCTGCAAGAGATGTGGCCAACCATACGAGAGGACAGGAATGGCATGAGCGCGAAAAAACAGATAGAAGTCCGGAAGCAACCGAGACTCAAGGCGAAATACCTTACTGAGGTCGTTCCCAAGCTTGCCCAGGAGTTTCACTATTCGAATACCATGCAAGTGCCAAAACTCGAGAAGATCGTGGTAAACGTCGGTGTCGGAGAGGCTACACAAAACGCTAAGGCATTGGATCATGCACTTGAAGACATCACTCTTATCACAGGACAGAAGCCATCAATACGTCGTGCCCGAGTGTCCGTGTCATCATTCAAGCTTCGGGAGGGTATGCCTATTGGCGTAACTGTGACTCTACGAGGCGATCGGATGTACGAATTTCTTGATCGGCTTGTATCAGTAGCACTCCCGCGTATTCGCGATTTCCGGGGAATTAGTCCGAAGGCATTCGATGGAAGAGGAAACTACACCCTTGGTCTCAAGGAGCAGATTATCTTCCCGGAAGTCGACTATGAGAAAACTGATAAACTACGAGGACTAGAGGTGTGCATGGTCACAACTGCCTCGAATGATCATGAGGGAAGGATGCTGCTGAAACAGCTTGGCATGCCATTCCGCGAAAGCAGTCACCAGACACAGTAGAACAGAGTAGGAAGAAGGACACATGGCAAAAAAGTCACTTATCGCAAAGGCACTCCGTCCGGCACGGTTCTCAACGCAGGACTATCACCGGTGCGCGTTGTGCGGACGTCCGCGTGGATACATGCGGAAATTTGGTATGTGTCGTATTTGTTTTCGGGAATTGGCAGGACGTGGGCAGATCCCTGGCGTCCGTAAGAGTTCATGGTGACAACTAATGGTAAGTGATCCTATTGCAGATCTTTTGACTCGTATCCGGAACGGTGCTCTTGCACATCATGCAACTGTTGCTGTTCCACACTCCGGTATGAAGGAGCACATCGTGAAAGTCCTCGTTGAAGAGGGGTTCATTGATTCATTTGAAGTGACAGGCGAAGTTCCGGCAAAATCCATTGTCGTGACCTTGAAGCCACCATCACGTCGTCAAGGCAAGGCTCTCAATGGCCTTAAGCGTGTGAGTTCACCAGGACGTCGTGTGTATGCAGGAAAGCAGGAGATCCCCCGTGTGCTCAACGGACTCGGTGTGGCGATCATCTCAACATCTCGTGGCATCATGACTGGGCGCGAGGCACATCATCTAGGCATTGGCGGCGAAGTCGTCGCTTACGTGTGGTAGGGGGACTGAATAATGTCACGCATTGGCAAGCAGCCGATCCTGCTTCCTGAGGGTGTCCAGGCGACAAGGGACGGACGTGAAGTCGTCGTCACTGGGAGTAAGGGCACGCTCCGCCGTGAGCTGACAGACCGTGTCATTGTCGAAGTTGATGGTGGAACAGTCACAGTGAAGCGAATTGACGATTCTCATGAATCGCGTTCACTTCATGGTCTCACGAGAACTCTCATTGCAAACATGGTGACAGGTGTCAATGCCGGGTTTACGAAGGAACTCGACCTGGTCGGTGTTGGATATCGTGCAACCATGGCTGGAAGAGATCTGGTTCTCACGCTTGGCTATTCGCATCCAATTCGATACACTCCGCCAGAGCACATCACACTTGCAACTCCATCTGCAACACGAATTGTTGTGACAGGTCCAGACAAAGAAGTTGTAGGACTTGTTGCAGCTCGGCTCAGGGCATTTCGAAAGCCAGAACCGTACAAGGGAAAGGGTGTGATGTATGTTGGGGAGAAGATCCGGCGCAAGGCTGGAAAGTCTGGAAAAGCAGGGAAAGGGAAGTAAGGAATGAGAGTACGTCTGAGTACGCGCTCCGCTGCTCGTCAGCGTCGGCACTACCGCATCCGCAGGGCAGTATTTGGAACTGCTGAGCGTCCACGCCTGAGTATCTACCGCAGCCTTCGCCATATTGCAGTTCAGGTCATTGATGATGAACGGGGCCATACCATTGCAGCAGCTTCAACGTATGAACCTTCATTCCGTTCCAAGGAATCACCAGGTAGTACAGTAAGGAACATGGATATTGCTGCTGAGATCGGGAAGCTTATAGCAGAGCGGGCGAAGAAGGAAGGGATCACAGCTGTCGTCTTTGACCGCGGGGGATACCGATATCACGGATACATTCAGGCATTAGCTGACGCTGCCAGGGCAGCGGGACTGGAGTTCTAAGTCATGGCAGAAGCAACAGAGATGACAGTGGAAACACCTGTTGTCGAATGGGATGAACGAATAGTCTCACTGAGCAGGGTTGCGAAGGTCGTCAAAGGCGGTCGTCGATTCTCTTTCCGTGCACTTGTCGTTGTCGGTGACCGCAATGGTCATGTCGGTGTCGGTGTTGGGCGTGCAGGTGAGACACCTGATGCTATTCGCAAGGGAATTGAGCGTGCGAAAAAATCGCTTGTGACCGTTCCGCTCATGGGACGTACCATTCCACATGAGATCATCTCGAAATTCGGAGCAGCTCAAGTCATGCTCAAGCCAGCAGCACCAGGTACTGGCGTTATCAGCGGTGGTGCCGTGCGTGCTGTCGTTGAGGCAGCTGGTGTGCATGACATTCTCACAAAATCACTGGGAAGCAGCAATCAGATCAATGTTGCGCATGCAACAGTAAAGGCACTTTCTGAGCTCCGTACAATTCATCGGGTTGCAGCTGCACGCGGGAAGACTCCAGAACGGATTGCAGGACCAAAGCTTGCTGCACGACTTCAGGGCAAGGTAGAGGAGCATCACGCGTAGGGGGAAATGATGGCAACAATACATGTTACCTACCGAAAAAGCGCAATTGGTTATCCTTCTGACCAGAAGGCAACGATTGCAGCCCTCGGACTGAAGAAGCTTCATCACACAGTTGAACATGATGACTCGCCGGCTGTGCGTGGCATGGTCGACAAAGTACGCCATCTTGTGTCTGTCGATGGTGTACCTGCTGATGCACCAACTGGCGCACGAAAGTAACTTAACAGAACTACAGGAAAGGCAGGAAGATCTCATGAACGTGCATGAACTGCATCCCGTTCCGGGGAGCACGAAGAAGCGAAAGCGGGTTGGCCGTGGTATTTCAGCTGGACAGGGAAAGACTGCAGGACGTGGCCAAAAGGGACAGTTTGCACGTACAAGTGTCTCTTTGCCAATTGGCTTCGAGGGTGGTCAGATGCCACTTACGCAGCGACTTCCGAAACGGCGTGGTTTTGTCAATCACTGGCGAACCAGGTTTGAAATTGTGAATGTATCCAAGCTAAACCGGTTCGATGCAGGTACAACTGTTGACAGTCTTGCACTCGCTGAAGCAGGTATCATCAAGCATCCTGAATGGCCACTCCGTATCCTGGGAGCTGGTGTCCTTCGAGTGAAGCTTGATGTCAAGGCGACATATGTAACTGGAGCTGCCCGAAAACAGATTGAGGAGCTTGGTGGCTCAGTTGACATCCTTCCACTTCCTGGAAGCAGCGAATCCGAAGGAGTGGAGACTGCTGAGTGAGCATGCTCGAGGCGCTCAAGCGTGCGTTCGCACTTCCTGAGCTCCGGAAGAAACTACTGTTCATGGTGGGAATGCTTCTTGCATTTCGAGCTCTCGCGGCCATCACAATCCCGGGAGCAAATCCTACTGCCTTGCAGTCACTCTTTTCAGGGAATACCTTTCTAGGGCTCTTGAACATCTTCAGTGGGGGTGGACTCAGTCAATTCTCAATTGTGTCGCTTGGACTGAACCCATACATCAACGCGACGATCATGCTTCAGCTCATGCAGCAATCGATCCCGCGACTTCGCGAACTTGCACTGGAAGGTGAGCAGGGAGCCCGCAAGATCAATCGATATGCAAGGTGGCTCACAGTACCGCTGTCCCTCCTGCAGTCCTATGGTGTCATTGTTCTGTTCGAGAACAGTCAAGTACTGTCTTCGACAACCCCTGCAACGACAATCCTGACAATCATGCTTATCCTCCTTGCAGGAACACTCATCACGATGTGGCTGGGAGAGCTCATTACTGAATACGGTATTGGGCAGGGAATCTCGCTTATCATCTTCGCAGGTATTGTCAGCCGTGTTCCGTTCGCAGTTACAAGTTACGGCTCACTTGGTGGAGGACATATCATCCAGATATTTGGCATGGGTGTCATTGCACTCGTTGTCATTTCATTGAGTATTCTCATGCAGCAGGGCCAGCGTCGCATTCCTGTACAGTCAATGACGCGTGTGACGAATCCACGCTCCGGTACAGCACAGCGAGCGAACCGGACGAATCTTCCCATCCCAGTCACTGCAGGTGGAGTAATCCCCATTATCTTTGCAGTGTCATTCATGCTTTTCCCAGCAACACTTGGATCCTTTATTCAGAATGCGCCAGGCTGGATTGGTGGGGTTGGGAAATGGTTTGTAGCCAACTGGAGCCCGAATGGTGGTCCGATTGTGACCCAGGTTATCTATAACGTCTTTTACTTTGTTCTTGTCATTGCATTCACGTATTTCTATGCTGCAACTGTCATCTTCAATGCGGACGATATGTCGGATCAGCTCAAGAGAAGCGCCATGTATGTTCCGGGAATTCGGCCAGGACCACCTACCTCGCGGTACCTTGCACAGGTACGGAATCGTGTTGTGTTCGTAGGGGGGCTGTTCTTGGCTTCAATAACTGTTGTTCTTCCCCTTCTCACGAGTCTCATGACGGGAGTCTCAACAACTTCCCTGTACCTGGGTGGAACGTCAATCCTTATTGTGGTATGGGTTGCCCTTGACACAATGCGTCAGATTGAAGCACAGTTACAAATGCGTGATTATCAAGGTTTTATACGGTAGGAGCCGCTTCCACCATGAAGCACTACATCATCTGTGGTCCTCCAGGAAGTGGTAAGGGGACACAGTCAGCACAACTTGCAGCCCATTTTCATCTCAGACATGTCAGCACAGGTGAATTGCTTCGGAAGGAGATTGCTGAAGAGACTGAACTTGGGAAGAAAGTCCAGGATCTCATGAATCGTGGAGAACTCGTTCCAGATTCGTACATGCTCGCCATGATTCGTCGTGTCCTTCTGGAAACGACAGGTGTCAACGGTGTCCTCCTTGATGGGTATCCACGCACAAAGCCACAGGCAGAGGGCCTGGCTGATCTTCTCAGGGAACTCGGAATGACGATAGATCTCATTGTTCATCTTTCTGTTCCGACGGATGTCATTTTGGAGCGTATTCAACACCGTGCGACAGTTGAAGGTCGATCGGATGATTCTGTTGAAGTGCTTAAACAGCGTCTGAAGGAGTATGAGGAAAAGACAATTCCCACCATCGAGTATTACCGTGCACAGGGGGCACCGATGGTCGATGTCGATGGCACGCCGGATGTTGATACTGTGACGACGAGACTCATTCATGTGTTGGAGAAGGGAAATCTTGAGGAGGAGCATCATGCGGGGCGAGAGCTTTCGACTGAAGAAGCCTGATGAAATCGCACGAATGGCTCGTTCAGGAGAGATTCTTGGTGCATGCCTTGAGCATGTTGCCACACATGTTGCGCCAGGGGTAACACTCAATACTCTCGACCGTGAAGCAGAGACCTTCATCAGGGATCATGGTTGTATTCCAGGGTTCATTGGTTATGATGGCTTCCCAAAGTCCATATGCATCTCTGTTAACAATGAAGTAGTACATGGCATTCCTGGAGAGCGGGTGGTGCAGGATGGAGATATTGTTTCGCTCGATTGTGGTCTCATTCTCGATGGATGGTGGGCGGATAGTGGACTCACTGTGCCGTGTGGCAATGTTGAGCCAGGGATGCAAAAGCTCATTGATGTGACACAGGAAGCGCTGTATCGGGCGATAGAAGTAGCACGACCAGGAGCTCACATTGGCGATATTGGACATACGGTTCAGACATATGTCGAGTCTCATGGCTACGCGGTGGTGAAACATTATGTTGGCCATGGTATCGGGCGGGATATGCATGAGCCACCACAGGTGCCCAATTATGGAAAGCCAGGTACAGGCAATGAACTAAAGCCAGGCTATGTCATTGCGATTGAGCCCATGGTTAACAAGGGCCGTGATGCTGTTCGCACGTTGGAGGACAACTGGACAGTTGTCACGCAGGATGGAAGCTGGTCCGCCTATGCAGAGCATACAGTTGCAATAACGGAAGATGGTCCCCATGTACTCACAGTGCGCCCTTCTGAGCGAGTCATTCTCCAAGAGCGCAAATGTGCAGTTGGTTGAGGCCGTAGTTGCGGGTCAAGGAACGCAAGTCACACTCCTCAGATATGCTCAATGAGTGCAGTTGCAGATTCACTGATGACTATACCATTGGGAAGGAATTGACCAAGTACGGGCGTGAGGGGAGTGTACACGCAGTGGATAGTGATCCTCACCATGTTTCCAGCTTGAACACAGCTGAATTCTGTATACCCGGAAGCTGCCTGGAAGCCGTTATCAACAGTATATGAACCACACTCAGTCATCGTATCGCCACTCGTGTCATAATATGTGACCTCAAGGTATGTCCTGTTCGGGCTACCATCCGGGGCTGTAGCATCCTGGTTGATGAGGGTAGCAAGACCTTCATTTGAGGTCACAGCATATTGGATAGTGTCGGACGCAGGAGGATTGGCGTTCGACCACTCAATAGCATGGACTGCTGCGTATCGGGCTCCATACTGCACAGCATTAGCAGCAGAAAGCTCCGTCGTATAGAAAAGTGCAGTGTCAAGGAGGATGAAGATGGTTGCAAGGAGAATGGGTGCTATGAGGGCGAGTTCGACTGCTGCCTGTGCACGTGTCATTCGTCGTTGCTTGCGATGCTGTTTCATTGGATGACAAACTCGTATGAAGTGGAGATGGGGAGCCCACCAGAACCAAAACCACTGAAAACATTGATGATGGCTGGAGTATAGATGACTTTTCCGACAACCTGTACGAAGTAACCGGGTTGTGTGCAATCTGTTTGATCTCCAACGAAACCATCTCCAGCTGTATACGTGCCACAGAGACCCCCATCGGGATAGTAGTAGTTGATCGTGATTGCATCTGGAGTAAGACTTGTGTTTTCAGCGTAGGCAATGCCCTGGATGGAGTTGGCATCAGGGGGAGTGTGGGTGCTGAAGGATGCTGGATTGATGCTGGCATATCGAGCTGAATCACGGACTGCGCCGTCCTGAGAGGTGATGTTGTTGAAGAGAATGGACACATTTACTGCACCAAAGAGAAGAAGCAGGATGATGGGAAGAAAGAGTGCAAACTCTACTACTGCCTGTCCAGATTCCTGAGCTCTGTGACGAGGAATGAGGGATGTCCTCATTGATAGAGCCACTCACTCTTCGTAATGCCATTCACATAGTTTGCATTTTCGTTGTAGCTCACATTAATGGTTCCATCCCCTTTTGCTGTTACTCCACCGACATCAATGATTGAGTTGAGTGACGTCGTGGCTCCAGAATTGCCCTGGAGTTGCAGGGTTGCGGAAGGAGCGTAGATTGTTCCCGTGAGACTGAGATCGCCTCCACCTGTAAGGTATAGGGGGGAACTGTTGTTTGGATCCTGATAGATAAGGAGCCCCTGATACGGTCCAGAGGTCGGCGGTGTGAGATTGATGTTGCCGGAGCCCTCAATCGTGAGACTCCCGCCAGTGGAGTTTGCTGGACATGGATTCGGGAATGAACTGCAGGTGAAGTACAGCATGACACCACTTCCCGTGAGGTCCGTCGTTGAGCTGACTTTCAGATTTCCTGTAATGACGTAGATGCCAGGTTCCATTGTCACATCACCTGCACCTCCATTGAGGGTGATGTTGTTGTACACGCCTGGAAACATGGGGTTGCCAGCTGATTGGACGGAAGGACAGTCGCTGACTCCCTCAGCAGCAAGGGTGGAACAGGTGGGTGGAGGTGGCTCTGCAACAGGATTGGGAAACGGAGGAACCGTGATCGGCGGGGATGGAATCACGGTACCGGATACTGTCGTTGAACCACTGACAAAGACGTTGTTTGCTGATACCTGGGCACTGCCTCCGACAGAAAGGTTCCCTGCTGTATAAATGTTTGTACCTGATACATCAATGCTTGGATTTCCTGTAGCAGACAGGTTGTCCGTCATTGTGCCATCAATGCAGAGACCGCACTGAATCGTGAGAGGTGCCTCAGCAGTTGCTCCACTTGTGAAGGTCTTGTTGCCAAATGCAGCCGAGAAGAAAGATGTAACACCTACCAAGACAGTTGCCTGGATCTCGACTGAAGTAGCTGTGGTAATCATCTTCGTTGTGAGGTCTGACATGGGAAGGCCATTTGCCTGCATGATCGGACCTGCGTAGTCATGCGTTGCAACATTGAGGTTGTCGCCATTGTTGAAGCCATATGCAATGCCAAGTGCAACAGCATCAGCAGTACTCTGAGCTGTTTCACGCTGGATTGTTCCCCAGCCCGTATTCACTGTGAGACCTACAACACCAATGAGAATGAGCGATGTCATTGCAAAAACGACCATGGACTGACCACGCTGAAGTGCTCGCCTTCGAGTCGGCCCGTGATTGATAATGGCAAGCTTTAGCAATGCATGCCCACGTTCGTGAACTGGCATACGATCCATGTTTCATTCCCTTGAGATGTACATCCTCGCGCCGAATCGTCACCTTTCATTGTTGTACCTGACAGCATATGGAGATATGTCTATCGCACAAGGTGCGACACTGCTGTTACATGACGTCATAAGGGAAGTCATTGTACACAATCTGTCATGTGACGAAATTGTTGCGTAAAGCAGACCAAATCAGTTAGAATTCAAATACACATCGATTGGGTAAGGAAGATATCATCCAAGATGATTGGGGGGGAGTATGCGTACTGTAAACAGTACCACGACATTTCACATGAGACGTCTGTCGAGAAGAGGAAGTCTGTTGATGCAGAGTGTTCTCGGCGTTGTGCTTAGTGCAGTACTTGGACTTGGGCTGTCCGGAGTCGTATTTGCAAGTAGCCCGAACAGCCTTGGCGGGAACTCGAAAACCGGCAATGCAAGTGGTGGAAACAACAACCATGGGGATGTGTGGCTCGATAGTGCATCAGGATTTACTGATCCCGGTCATGAGCACGATCCGAAACTTGGCTGTCCTCCAGTCATTTATCTTTTTGCAAGTGATCTTGCTGATTCATCAGGGTATTTCACCATTGATGGGTGGAACGGTACAGGATCTGGCAAAGGTGATGTAAAGACCTTGACAGGCCCGTCACATTTTGCTTCAGATGCAGCTTCAGCACCTGGATACAGCCAGGACCAGGCATGGCCTGGAACCAAGGCAGCACCCTCAGAAGCACTGTGGACAGTACATGCTGGAACGAATGTTGTTGCCCAGATCAATACTGCCCAACTTGTGGCTCATGCCCTCTCAAATGGTGATGTACCCCAAGCTACACAGGGATTGCATTTCAAGCTGCAGTTCAGCATGGATCCGCAGAAGCACAAGACCTTCTGGGTGGACTGCCCCCCAGTGGCACTAACGCATTCTCCTACACCTGCACCAACGCTTAAGCCTACGCCTGCATCCACACCAACACCAACGACTACGCCATCATCCACACCAACGACCACGCCAAAATCAACACCAACGACTACGCCATCATCCACACCAACTACCACGCCAAAATCAACACCAACGACTACGCCTACATCAACACCTATACCAACATCCACTCCACTTCCAACATCAACACCACCGCATACGCCGACAGGTGGAGTGCTTGGTGTCTCAACTGGTGGCCAACCAACTCCAGGGGATCCAGCCTCAGGTGAAGTACTTGGAGCTTCAGTACCGGCCACAGGACTGGGATTTGGACTTTTACTCGCTCTCGGTATGATCCTGACGGGCTTGCTGCTCACTCGGCTAAAGGACCGGAAGAAGACTGTGTAGTTCTCTATATGTAGTACATAATTGCTTCACGTATTGAAAGGGGGAGACCATGATGTTTCCTCCTTTTCTTCTTTAATTGCTGGAAGGACAGCATGTGCACATTTGCTCTTTGACTGAGGAATTCCATATAATAAGTAACACTGCATCCGCCAGGGGGTGTGAGGATGTAAGGCTACGGTAGAGATACAATCCGTGGCTATGTGTGAATTTGGTATTGTGAATCGTGAGCACCATGAGGAATGCACTATCATGAAAGTTCGAGCATCGGTTAAGCAGATGTGTGAACGTTGCAAGGTCATACGTCGCCACGGAGTTGTCCGGGTCATCTGCACGAATCCAAAGCACAAGCAGCGGCAAGGTTAAGAGGAAGGACGAGTGGCACGTATCGCTGGTGTTGATATTCCGCGCGACAAGCACATTGTCGTTTCGTTGACATACATTTACGGCATTGGACCGACGACTGCCAAGCATATTCTTGAGCGGGCTCGTCTGGATGAAGATACTCGCACTGGGGATCTTACAGATCAGCAGGTTGCGCAGCTTCGTGACATCATCGCAAAGGAGCTTGAGGGTCGTGTTGAAGGAGATCTTCGTCGACAGGTCGCCATGAATATCAAGCGGCTGATGGACATTGGTTCATATCGTGGGATCCGACATCGTCGAGGGCTTCCTGTTCGTGGTCAACGAACCAGGACGAATGCCAGAACTCGCCGTGGACCACGTCGAACAGTCAGTGCAAAGAAGAAGAAGTAGGGTAAGGGAAGGACATGGCAAAGAAGAAGGTCGTACGTACTCGTCGTCGCGAGAAGAAGAATGTTGTCATTGGACAAGCGCACATTCTCGCAACGTTCAACAATACGATTGTCAGTCTTACTGACCCTCAGGGTGCCGTTCTTGCTTGGAGTTCAGCAGGCGGTCAAGGCTTCAAGGGTTCACGGAAAGGAACACCGTTTGCAGCACAGGTAGCAGCTGAGAATGCAGCAAAGCGTGCCATGGAACATGGCCTTAGAAGTATCGAAGTGTTCGTAAAGGGGCCAGGAGCAGGACGTGAGGCAGCAATCCGGAGCCTGCAGTCTTCAGGACTTGATGTAACAGCAATTACCGATATGACACCCATTCCACATAACGGGTGCAGGCCGCCAAAGCGGCGTCGTGTGTAGGACAAGAGGAGTAGGGAAGGACAATGGCGAGAGAAACAGGACCTGTCTGTCGGTTGTGTCGGCGTGAAGGGACAAAGCTTTTTCTGAAAGGCACGAAGTGCTACAGCAGCTGCGTTCTTGAGAAGAGGAACGGCACACCTCCTGGCCAGCACACGACACCTTCGCGTAGAAAGGTTAGTGACTACGGTATCCAGCTTCGCGCCAAGCAGCGTGCACGCCGTTTGTACGGTGTACTTGAGCGTCAGTTTCGTATCTATATCGACAGGGCAGAACGCAGTCAGGGAGTCACTGGAACTGTGCTCCTCCAAGAGCTTGAGCGTCGACTTGACAACGTTGTGTACCGACTTGGCTTTGCCTCTTCCCGGAATGAGGCACGACAACTTGTGAATCATCGTCACTTTGCTGTGAATGGCCGTGTAGTGAACATCGCCTCAGCACAGGTGAAGCCTGGCGATGTCGTTGAAGTCCGTGAAAAGAGTCGGAACCTTCTTGCACTGGAAACTGGTGCACAGGTTGTCCATCAGGGACGCTCGGTGCCAGAGTGGCTGAGTGTGGACACAAAGTCCTACCGTGGAACAGTCGTCCGGCTTCCGGAACGTCCGGAGATGGAGCGGGAAATCAACGAGCAGCTCATCGTTGAATATTACAGCCGGTAACTGACAGAGCTATCGAACAAGTGCACGAACGAGGGGCAGGTAAATGACTGGAGAAACAATGTACGCGCCAACAGTGAAAGAAGTTGAGTCGAACGACCAATATGGTCGGTTTACGATAGAGCCACTCGAGCCTGGATTTGGAACAACACTCGGCAATTCGCTGCGCCGGGTTCTCCTGTCGTCACTTCCAGGTGCTGCAGTCACTGCGGTTTCGATTGACGGTGTTGCTCATGAATTCAGTGCAGTACCCTTTGTAAAGGAGGATGTAACTGAGATCCTCCTCAATGTCAAAGGGCTCCATGTCGTTTCGCATTCAGATGAACCAGTTCGTCTCAGCCTAGAAGTCAAGGGTGAAAGAGTCGTCACTGCAGGCGATATTGAGCCGAACAGCCTTGTTGAGATTTGCAACCCTGAAATGTACATTTGTGCATTGAGTGGGAAGGATGCAACCCTTCGGATGGAGCTCGTTGTCGAACGTGGAAAGGGATACCTTGCAGCAGACAAGAACAAGAAGGAAGGACAGCCAATAGGTGTTATTCCTGTGGATGCTACCTTCACACCTGTTGAGAAGGCGAATTTCGTCATTGAAAAAACCCGTGTCGGACAGGATACGAACTGGGACCGCTTGGTCATGGAAGTGTGGACGAACAGGACACTCAATCCTGTCGATGCCATCAGTGAAGCTGCAGCAATCTTTACGTCCCATCTTGATCTTTTTGTGCACTTTCGCACTAGTATTGAAACACCACCCGTCACAGCCTCTTCAGGTGGCAATGATCTCCAGTCACGACTTGCAAACGTTCCAGTTGAAGAACTTGACCTCAGCGTGAGGGCACTCAATTGCCTGAAGGCAAATGATGTCACGACAGTTGGACAACTTGTGGCTATGCGTGAGGAAGAGCTGCTTACACTCAGGAACTTTGGCAAGAAGTCCTTTGATGAAGTAAAACTGAAGCTCATTGAGAAGCAGCTTGTTTCGGACGAGGAACTCGGAAGTCTATTTGCTTCCGCACTTGAGGAGCAGGAGTAACACACCATGCGGCATCAGAAGAGTGGTCGTAAGTTCAATAGGGATAGCGCACATCGCCAGGCGATGATGAGAAATCTCATCACTGCTCTCCTTCTTCATGGACGGATCACGACAACAGAAGCAAAGGCGAAAGAACTCCGACGTTGGGTTGAGCGTGTCGTTACAACTGCAAAAGTGGACGATGTCGCATCTCACAGAAAGGTTTCAAGCATAGTGTATGGACGTGAGGCACACAAGCGTCTGTATTCTGTGTACCGGGAACGGTTCCTCAATCGTCCTGGGGGATACACACGTATTGTCCACTGCGGTATTCGGCAAGGGGATGCTGCTCCCATGGCTATCATCGAGTTTGTGGAAGCGTAGAGAGCAGGGTCTCCGTTCTCGCTGCACAACTTCGTTGTACACATGCAGTGAATAGGCACATCCATGCGAGTAGCACTTCGTGTTGCATATGATGGAACGGATTTTTCTGGATGGCAGGAACAACCAACAGCATCTTCTGTGGCAGGTACGCTTAAGGCGTGTCTTTTGGATTGTGAACCAGAGTATTCTCAATGGACTGCTGCTGGACGCACCGATCGTGGAGTGCATGCAGTGGGACAGGTCATGGCTGTTACCTGCCCTGGCTGGAAGCATGGGGCACAGCGTCTGGGAAGTGCACTCAATGCACGGCTCCCTGCATCAATCCGCATAACTGGTGCACAGGAAGTACCTCAGTCATTTCATGCACGGTTCGATGCGCGAGAGAGAACATACTGCTATGTGATTTCCGAAGGGGAATTACCCATCCCAACACTACGGTCAGCATACTGGCATGTATCTTCGGCAGTTGACCATGCATCTCTCGATGAATGTGCACGTTCTGTTATTGGTACTCATGATTTTGCTGCAGTCGGGATTGCTCCACACGGAACCAACACGGTACGTACTGTGACAGAAAGCATGTGGAAGTGGGAGAAACGTGAAGTTGGAGGACTGGCGATTCAGGTCGGCACATATACAGTAACTGCCAATGCATTTCTTCGTGGAATGGTACGACATCTTGTTGGCGGAATGGTGCATGCTGCCCAGAACCCCACTATGACATGCGCAGTTGCAAACATGATAGTATCTCCAGAGGGAGGAAGACGTATTCCATGGAGTGCACCACCCCATGGCCTGTATCTCTGGAACGTCACATATCCCAACACTGTATTTAACTGGAACGAAGGAATGGGATCTCACAATGAGTAGCGTCACCAATCGTACGTACTTTGCATCACCAGCTGAGCGTGATGAGGAGTGGTTTCTCGTTGACGCTCGTAACGAAACACTCGGACGACTGGCAACAAACATTGTCCGGATCCTTCGTGGCAAGCATCGTCCACAGTACACTCCGCATATCAATTCTGGAGCACATGTCATTGTCATCAATACTTCGGCAATGCGTGTGACAGGAAGCAAACAGGAAAAGAAGCAGTATCACAGGTACACAGGATATCCTGGCGGACTTCGGACACGGTCGTATGAGGAAGCTGTGGAACATGATCCAACGTTTCCCTTGCGAAGTGCAATCCGCGGAATGCTTCAGCATAATACCTTAGGTCGTGACATGCTCACTTGCGTTCGGATCTATGCAGACGACCATCATGAGCATCATGCACAAAAACCGGTTCGAATCACCTTTGGACGATTGGGAGAGATAGTTCGTGACAGCAATGATTGAGCAGAAATACTTCTACGGAACTGGTCGACGGAAATCGTCGATCGCGCGTGTACGTCTCTTTTCCGGTGAGGGGTCATTTGTCATCAATGGAAAATCCCCCAGTGAGTACTTCGGCCGTAGAGACCTTGAAATCGTCATCATGCAACCACTACGTGTGACAGGACTCTTGGGCAAGTGCTCAGGGACCATAAAGGTTGAAGGCGGAGGTATGTCAGGTCAGGCAGGTGCTGTAAGCCACGGTATTGCTCGGGCACTTTCCATCTGGCAGGACACCCTCCGAACACCACTCAAGCGAGCCGGGCTTCTCACGCGGGACTCCCGTGTGAAGGAACGGAAGAAGTACGGCCTCAAGCGTGCCCGCAAGGCTCCGCAATATACGAAGCGATAAGCGCGTCCCGCACTCCGCAAGCGGAGGTGACAGTATGCAAGCCAATCACGAGCAAATGCACCACGATTTCGTGTTGCCTGAGCGAGAACGTATTCTTGGAGTGCCTGTCGATGTCATTGACATGGAGACTACCCTTGCAGGAATCGTGGCTGCTGTGGAGGATCATCGCGAAGGTGCCAGGGCATGGAATGCACCACATCTCATTGTTACCCTCAATCCAGAGATGGTTATTCGGGCACAGAATGACGACGCATTCCGAGGAATTCTTGAGCGTGCTTCCGTAGTCATTCCCGATGGAATAGGAGTAGTCAATGCGTTGCAGAAGCGTGGACATCCTGAATCAGTCCGCGTAACGGGTGCAGACCTCGTTACGGCCTATCTTCCAATAGCAGCCCTCCATGAACATCGAGTTGCTTTCGTTGGTGCAGGACCGGGCATTGCTGGAAGAGCTGCCAAACGTGCTCGAGAGCTTGTTCCGGGTCTCTTGATCGTTGCTGCAGACTCTGGCCATCCAACACAGGAGACAGCAGAGCGACTTGCGAAATGCTCTCCTGAGGTAGTGTTTGCAGCGTATGGGGCTGGCAAGCAGGAGGAGTTTCTCGACAGGTTTCTTCCCCTTATGGATGCGCCAGTAGGGGTTGGTATCGGTGGCACTTTCGATTACCTCGCAGGAGTTGTGCACCGTGCACCTCAAGTAGTTCAGCGCATTGGTGGTGAGTGGGCATGGAGACTGCTTCTTCAACCGTGGCGTATTACAAGACAACGTGTGCTCCCAGAGTTTTATCTTCGTGAGCGTCTTGAACGGCGAGTGAGTTGAATTCCGTGTTGTCCATAATTGTTCCTGCCTACAATGAGGCATACAGACTCCCTGCATCTCTTGAGCGGATGCATGAGCACTTTAAAGAAAGTTCCCAGGAATACGAAGTCATTGTTGTTGATGACGGCAGTACGGATGATACTGTTGAGGCTGTGACAAGGCTCCAGCAGGACTGGCCAAATCTGCACGTTATTGCAGCAGGTGTGAATCGTGGAAAGGGAGCTGCCATTCAACGGGGCATGCGTGAGGCCAAGGGTGATGTGCGAGCTTTTGTGGATGCTGACCTCAGTACACCTCTTGAAGATCTCGACTTGCTCATTGGAAAGTTGTCTGACACGTATGGTGTTGTCATTGCATCACGAGCACTCAGGGGAAGTACTGTCACTGTGCATCAGCCGTGGTACAGGGAAGTCATGGGACGGACATACAACATCCTGGTACGGCTCCTGCTTCTCCCGGATATCCATGACACACAGTGTGGGTGCAAGGTCTATACAGAGAAGGCAGCACACGTCTGTTTTGACAGGCTTACGATCTATCGGTGGGGTTTCGATGTGGAAACTCTTGTCCGTGCGAGACGGGCAGGCATTGGCATTCTTGAAGTCCCTGTCCATTGGGCTCATGTTGAAGCTTCACACGTGAGTTCGGTCAAGGATTCTTTCGAGACCTTCATTGATCTGTTGAGGGTACGGTTTGGGAAGGTATGATTCGCACGCTTCAGCATCGACTGTGGAATACAGCTCTTCCTGAATGGTTCTGCGAACTCATTGGAACTCTGATTTTGCTCCTTGCAGGGTTCACTGCTATCGGTATTGCCTTTGCGACATACCATGGCAGTGTGACGGGTAGTGGAGCGTACTTCAGGTTTGCCTGTGTTGGGGCAGTCTTTGGAGGAGCTGGAGCGCTCGTTGCATATCTTCCCATAGGCAGGCTAAGTGGAGCCCATCTCAATCCAGCAGTTTCCGTTGCATTTTGGTGCACAGGACATGTTTCCTGGAAGAACCTCATTGGCTACATTGCATTTCAGTGTCTTGGTGCAGTATGTGCAATGGCTGTGTGGCTGACTGTATTTGGTTCTGAGGCGCATGCAGTTGGCGAGGCAGTAACGAAACCTGGCTTCCACATTTTTCCTCTGCTTGCATGTGGCATTGAAGCTCTGCTCACTGCAGCATTGGTAGGAACCATTCTCTTCTGTGTTGCTTCCACGAAGAGAGCGAAGTGGACACCCATTGCAGTATGGTGCCTTGTTCCTGTTCTCGTTTGTGTTGGGGCACCCCTCACAGGTGCTTCGATGAATCCTGCACGAAGCTTCGGACCTGCACTATTCTCCGGTGTGTGGAATGATTTCTGGGTGTACTGCTGTGGTCCGATCTGCGGTGCAGTCGCTGTTGCAGGGTTTGCTCGATTGACAGGTTGGCATCTCCGCATTCTTACTGCAAAACTCTTTCACGACATCCACTACAGGAGCATCCACCGGTCACTCCTGGAACAGGACATTCATGGGATTGTCGAATTGGTTGATGACTGAATTTCGAAGGATTGGATACTTCACACTGCTGGAGCGTTTCACTGTCAGAAGGTATGAACTGAGAGTTCTATAAGGAGGTTGTTCGCATGTTTCAGTTCCTCTCATCACTTGGAATCTCTGCGAAGGCAGTTGCAGCAGTTGCAGTCGTTGGAGCAGGTCTTGTTACAGCAGCAGCAGTCGTTCCTGCTTCTGTCAAACTCCCAAATCCCAGTAGCACCTCTTCTCCAGCATCGACTCCAGCAGTGAGTCCTGCTGCTTCACCTTCACCATCAGCAACGGCAACGCCAGCGACATCGACTCATGGAGCACTCGTTGTTCAGGCTGTAGCATCATGCAAGGCAGCCCTGACAGCAGGACAGCATGGCATTGGGCAGTGTGTTAAAAAGGTAGCGAGCAGCAATGGCCAGAAGCATCGAGCTGCTGCTGCCACACAGCACAACAGTAGTCATGTTCCAGTTTCGCCAGGAAGTGCTGCTGGATCTCACTGACCAAGAAGCACCATCGTCACAGGTGCCCTGTATGCCGCTTGCGGTGGATAGGGCACCTTTTCTGTATTTGTTGGGGAGCGCCGGTGTACGTTTCCTCATTGAGGAGCCTGGCACAGAGAGCAGTGGTACTGTGTAGAGGACAAAACAAGTGCAGTGAACCGCTTGTGCGGTCAGCAGGTGGAGGTACAGCCCAGTCATGGAGGACCAGTCTTCTCTGAGCCCTGGGGCTATGCACTTCGGAGCCGAGGAAGGTGCTTTTCATGAGGATTACTGTCCTGGATCCGAGGTGGATTTTGAGCAGCTGTACAGAACGGAATACCAGCATGTTCTTTTCTTTGTCAGGTCATTGATTCGAGACGAGCATGCCGCAGAGGACTGTACGCAGGAAACTTTTGTCCGTGCGTACAAGGCTTGGGATCGATGGCGACCAGATGCACCTGCAGCCCACTGGCTCCTTACTATTGCATATCGTGTCGTCATTTCCCACATACGGTCCAAACGCATCCGGGCAATGGTAGGGCTTGGAGACGATGTTGAAGAACGTGTTGTCGCATCAACCAGTACACCGTTATACACCACATCTGTGATGGAGGCCATCCAGAATCTCCCCCATGCACAAAGAGTGTGTGTAGTACTGCGATATGCATATGGCTATACGAATCGTGAGATTGGAAGAATCCTTCGGACTTCGGAGAGTACAGTCGCTTCACGGTTGAGTCTTGCAAGAAACCGGCTGCAGAAGGAACTGAAGTGGGAAGAAGAAAAGTAGTGGCTACTTTGCCAGTCACAAGCGTTATCAGATATAGAACAGGGGAGCTGTAGAATACGCATGAACGATCTGACACCATTCGAGAAGCAGCTGCAACACGAACTTCAGGTTCGTGTGACGGAGATGCAGCATGCCCAGATTCCCGATGCTATGTGGAAGAATCGTTCCCGGCCCCATCACTTCCGGTGGCTCTGGAAGGCAAGTGCTGCGGGTCTCATGCTCAACAAGCTGGCAGTAGGAGGACTTACTGCTCTTCTACTTGCAGGAGCATCAGTTGGCGTGAAAGCAGTAGTAACGGGAAGTCCGGATCCCCTTGTCTGGGGGCATTCCATTTCGCAGCAGACAATAGTGTGCAGGAGCCAATCGAATAATCATGGTGTCGGTTCTTGTGTGAGTTCCCATGCTTCCATGCATGGTGTTCAGGTGCGAACGCAAGCAAAAGCAAGCAGTCATGGTAATTCCCAGCATGAAGCACAGAGTCAGAAGGGTTCACATCATGGGAATGCACCACATTCAGCACGACCCACACCATCGCCTCCTTCAGTACAGCCCACACCTCCTGTGGTTGCAAATCAGTCACTTCCTGTTCAGCCACCTGCTCCAACGGGTATCCCTTCACCGCGTTTTGGATAATTCTCCCCCCTCCACAAGGGCCATCCAGTCACTGTATGCTGGATGCAGCTTTTCCACGCCATGAAAGGAGATCCGCATTGGGACACTGGATCCGGAAAGTCGAACGCTCAGAGCATGTGACACCTCTTGTGCTGTGGGATAGCGAAAACGGAGACAGTCATGAGTGCGAGTTTCCATCCGAGGATGAACTCACAACGATTGGCCCACGTTCAATGTGGCAATGTTCCTGTGGTCGGACGTGGCGTCTGACAGCACCATACTGGCGACACATAAGTCACCTGGAACGGGGTACTGGGACTGATAGTGGGGTAGACACAGGACTCCCGGAATGGGTGCTGGACATTGCTGGCTCTCCTAAGCAATCTGAAGACTAGATGTCTTTGCTCGAGGTGGTAGGAGCAGTGTCGTGTGAGAAATGTCTACACTGAATGTGTGGAAGCACACACCATCGATCGAGAGAAGTTTACAACTGCAGCAATCATCGACCGTACGGATCTTACTGAGGATCTGTGGCTCATACGTATACAGCTGGAAGAAACCATACCATTCCGGTCTGGTCAGTATGTGACAATAGGGTTGGATGTACAGGGCAGTCTTATTGAACGGCCATACTCTGTATGTTCATCTCCGCTTGAGGATCATGTCATCGACCTTTTTCTTGAACGCGTTCCTGGAGGCGAACTCTCTGTTCCCCTTCATGCGTGCAAGCCAGGCACGGAACTCGTTGTGAGAAAGAAAGCGAAGGGACTTTTTCTCAAGAACCTTCCCTTGATGCATGGACCACTCCTCTTTGTTGCAACGGTAACTGGAGTTGCGCCGTATGTAAGTACACTTCGCACCATGGTTCGGGAGCGGCAAAACGGAACAGACGCAGAAGACAGGAATGTCCTGCTTCTTCATGGTGCAAGCCATAGTGCTGAGCTCGGATATGCAGAGGAATTGAATGCTCTCTCTGAATCTGAATCATGGTTCAGGTATGTTCCAACGCTCAGTCGGCCATGGGAACATCCTGACTGGACAGGAGAAACTGGCCGCGTAGATGAGCTTCTTCGCAAGTATGCTGATGAACTCAGTATTGTACCGGGCTCTGGTGCAGCATATCTGTGTGGTCATCCAGGCATGATCACGCATGCGAAGGAGATCCTGAAGAGGAAAGGCTTGAACATCAACCAGATCCATGAGGAGCAGTACTGGCCTGAGTAGGTCACAGGTACTGCATCCTGGGTGGAGCAAGATTGATCCTGCTCCACCCAGGAGAGCCATTTCTGCCTCTAGAATTTGTCCACTGAACGTGCTTCGGGACTTCCTGGACGAGGAGCTGTACGATCCAGGGCTCGTGCCTTAAGCATGCGCTTGGCAGTGTCCTCAGATTCAAGAAGAGAGCGTCGTGCAGAAAAGGGAAGCCGGGCATCCCCTATGGCACTTTTCGTTGCTGCAAGAGTCTCCTTGGAGACAGTAAATGATGGGTAAAGCATCGTAGTCATTGCAGCTGCAGTCTCATGATCGTACGAAGTCCACATCGAAGGGAGTTGTGCAAAGTACTTGGTGATGTACTCTTTCGTGAGTGACTCTTGTCCAGGTTGTTGAAATCCTGCGAGGATGGCTTCACGTAGGTACAACGAAAGCGTGGGATCCGCCGTGAGTCGAAGCCATGCCTGCTCCTTTGCTTCTTTTGTTGGGAGTGCAGCAAGAGCAGTTGCACCCCGAAGTTGGCTGAGATCCGTGTTTTCCCGCTTCTGCTCTCTTTCGATGAAGGTAGCATCAACCTTCCCGGCTTGTGCCAGGCGGTTGATAAGAAGCCAGCGAAGTTGTGGATCCGTGTGTACAGGAATGCCTGGTACCGTTTTTGTACCGTCAAGGTACTCCCTTACCATTGTCAATTCAGTGTCAGATGTCGCAAATGCAATAAAAGCCTTGAACCATGCAAGCTGAAGATCGGAACCATCCTTCGCAGTCGTGTACGCAGAGTGTGCTGTCTGTGCAAGCGAGGCAAGCTTGGCATCGCGTGTGGAAGGATGCCCATACAGGGTAGCTGCACTTTTTGCCTGTGCAATGAGACGTTCTACAGTAGCGACTTCTGTTTCATGGGGTGCCTGTTCTGCAAAGAGTGCGATAAATGCACTGCCAGACAGCTCTGCATCTCGCAGCATGTCCCAAGACGCTGCCCAACAGAGAGAGCGGGTAAGGGGATCGGGTATGTCAGAAAGATGATGGACCAGTGTCGATAAGGACTTGGAATCAAATCGAACCTTTGTAAAGGTAAGATCCTGGTCATTGAGCACGAGCAGATCCGGCACGCGCTCTCCGATGAGTTCAGGTATGTCTGTGGATGAGCCATGTATCGCGACATTCTCAAGGCATCGTGTCCGAATGAGCTTTCCTGATGCATCCAGGTTGTACAGTCCAATATTCATGATGTGTGGACGAAGGGTCGGATGGTCTTTTGGCACACGCTGCCGTACTGCAAACGACGTATACACTCCACCTGACTCATTCGTACGGGTGGACATTGTTGAAATCCCGGTCGTTTCAAGCCACAGCCTGGACCATGTTGTCAAGTCCTTGCCGGAAGCTGCAGCAAGTTTGGCAAGAAAGTCCTGGAGTGTTGCATTGCCCCAGCCATATGTACTGAAGTACGACCGCAGCCCCGTGAAGAAGTTGTCACGGCCAACGTATGGCAGGAGCTGACGTAGTACGGAAGCTCCCTTTGCATATGTGATGCCATCGAAGTTCGTTTCTGCTGTTTCTGTATCTGGAGCATCATTCGCAATGGGGTGGGTTGTTGGAAGCTGATCCTGGCGTGCAGCCCACGACTTTTCCGTATTTGCAAAGCTTACCCAAGCCTGCTTGAACCGGGTTGCCTCCGTGAGTGCAAGGTACGACATCATCGTTGCGAAGCTTTCATTGAGCCAGAGATCATTCCACCACTTCATCGTCACGTAGTCGCCAAACCACATGTGGGCCATCTCATGAAGAATCGTATTTGCACGATTTTCCCGGGCAGCATCCGTTACAACACCCCGAAAGATATAGTCTTCACGAAAGGTAATGCATCCTGGATTTTCCATGGCACCTGCATTGAATTCCGGCACGAAAAGCTGGTCGTACTTTGGAAAGGGATACGGTACACCGTAGAGCTGTTCGTAGTAGGCAAGACCCTGCTTTGTCAATGTGAACATCTCATCAAGCTCTTTTGGGGTCATGTACGGTGCAAGAGACTTTCTGCAGTAGATGGAAAGGGGAACACCATTGTACTGATCTTTGTATTCATCGAATGGACCAGCTACAAGGGCAGTAAGGTATGTTGACAGCGTCTTCGTTGGAGCAAAGTCAACCAGTTGCTCGCCTGATGGAAGAGCGTGTATGGCAGCTGCAGGAGAGTTGGATACAATCTTCCAGTCTTTGGGTCCAGTTACATGAAAGCTGTACGTGGCCTTGAGATCTGGTTGGTCGAAGCAGGGATACATGAGATGGGCGTCGAAAGGTTCGAAATGGGAATGCAGGTAGACCTGTTGGTCACTTGGATCCACGAAGCGATGCAGCCCAACGCCCGTCTGGCCGTATTCCATCTCAGCAACGATCGTGAGAGTATTCGAACCACGAGAAAGCCCGCTGATTTCAAGTCTTTTCCCTTCACGGAATGTGTACTCATCTGGACGGAGTTCCCGACCGTTGAGCATGACTTTGTGGATGGAACGAGCGTTGACATCCAAGAATGTTGATGCATTATCCCCACTGCAGTCAAATGTGATTGCAGAAGTACTGGAAAATGTCTCCTGCTTTGGATCTTTAGAGAGGGAAAGGGTGACATCATACGAAATATTGCTGAGAAGACGAGCACGTGCTTCAGCATCTGTGCGCTGCAGGGAATCGAGACCAGTGGCCATTGCGGGTATCTCCATGTGAGATCTGTCGATCTTCTCCCTATTGTCGTTGTTTCACTGCCTGAAGCGCTAGGCATTCCGTATTAGGGAGTACCGAGAAAGGCGGAAATCTCGATGATGGTAAGTGAGAAGAGATAGTTCTTCCATATCGTGTGATCCGGAAGTGCCTCAATGACGACTCGTGAAGTTGCAAGAATGTTTTCATATGCCATTGGGGGAAGGGCAAGTATATCGGGATATGTTGCGATGAGATTGCAGTAGGCTTCAGCTGTGTACGGAATGGCTACTTCCACAGCAGTGGGAGGGAGTACTGGATGGTAGTGTTGCCACTGTGCACATATGTCGTTGATGATTTCCTGTGCACTTCGTATGAATGTATTCCTTCCAGGAGATTTGCAGTTTAGGGGGCAGTGGATCGCTTCGAATGCATCCATATTGCCACCAGAACAGTGGTGGTACTCGAGGACTGCAAGAAGTCCATCAGGCTGAACCACATTCTGAAGTGCACTACGGGCTGTATCCGCATTGAGCCAGTGCCAGCTGTTGGCAGCTACCACATGATGGGCAGGTGTACTTGGGATCCATTGTTCAAGGCTGAAAGCATGGACAGAAAGACGTGAACTGGAAGTACGTTGTGCAAGGAAAGCAGCGAACCTGCGATCTGGTTCGAGTGCATCAATGACGCTCCCCTGCATCAGGAGTGGCCTGGTCGCAATGCCAGTTCCAGCACCAATCTCAAGGATCCGTGTCGTTGGTGTGATTGCAAGAACGTCACTGCACTGAGCAAGAAGTTCTTCTGGATACTGTGGGCGAACAGCATCATAGAGAGCTGGATCGACTTGTTTCCATGCGATGTTGCGCAGTGATGACATGGATGTGTACCCCTTGGTCATTCATTTTACATTCCACTGGACGAAGGCAGAAGGGACATGGTAGTGTACCTACGATACTGCAGGAGGGGAGAATGGATCCACAGCGCATAGCAGCAATTCGCGCAATTTTTGAGCAGGCATGGGATGCTACTACTGCCTGGAAAGCAGAGCAGTGGACAGCAGAACTTCCATCAACTGGCCAGTGTGCTGTGACAACACTCATCCTCCATTCGTATCTCGGAGGGACCATACTTCGGACAACGTACAATAACGTGCCCCACTACCTTCTCGTCCTTCATTCAGGTGAGGAACTTGATATTACACGGGATCAGTTTCCGCATGATGCAGTACGTGGGCCATCGAAAGTAGTTGATCCCCATCAACTCTCCAGAAGCACAAGACCACGTCTCCTCATCCTCGAAAGGAGGGTCACTCCAGCTCTTGATGCCATGATGCATATCGACCGTACACGATTGTCCTCACAAGGTCTTGAATAGGCTTCTTCCAAGGCTTGTGTCATGCGTGCACACTCGAGGTGAAGATCCAAGCATGTGCCCGCAACGCTGTCCCAAAGCTACATGTGCTCCTTTGCAAGCAGCAAGGAAGTACGTGCATTCCACAAGTTCCCGGTCAGCAGCATTCACACCGATGTGTGGGCTGCAGCAATGCACAAACGAGGGAATATAGCTGTTACAGAGTCTGCTCTGGTCGGACAAGTGACTTGAGATACTCAGCAGGTGTGACTATGGGTATCCCCCGAAACTCCTTCATGCCAAGAAGATGATGATCGGTACTCACAATCATGTCCGCCTTCGCTGCAACTGCAGCTCCAAGCACATGGTCATCATTGGGATCGGGACATGTCGGCGGAATGGTGGTAGGGGTAACAGTCTTTGCACGAAGCATTGTCCAGAGTGTCTTGTAGTGTTGACGTCTGGTGCGGAAGCGGGGATCGTTCGCACAGGTCCAATAAAATTCAGAGAGGATGCGGTAGCTGGTGTACAGCTGGACATTCGGTCGTGTTGTTGACATGAGAGCACGACGCATGACTCCATTGAAATACACAGCACCAATAAGAATGGTTGTGTCAAAGACGACCCGTGTCGGAGGTCCTTGAGGTGGTGCAGTTGTCATCGTGAAAGTGCCTTTCGAGTTCGGTGGACAGCATCAACAATGTCATTCTCTGTTAGTCCATGCATTGCAGCAGTGAGCTCTGCTTCAGCAAATAGTTCGTCCATTTCCTCAGCAGATTGCAAATACTGTGAAAGAATTCGGCAGGCAAGTTCATCGGGAGTGGAGCGGGCCATATGCGCTGCTGCAACACACTTTGCATAGAGCGAAGTGGGAACAGTGAGTGTTGCAGTGTTCGGAGCTGATGCTGCCATGTGTATGCAGTGTAGAGAATTCACAGTACCTTCGGGAAGGGTATGGGGAGTGACATTGCGAACTGAAACATCGTTATCATGGCTGTCGGCGAAATGGTAACAATGGGGTGACAGGAAGACCTGTCGTGAAAAGTCACCTCGTATACTTGCACCAAGCCCTAACGGGTGGAGGAGTGCACAGCAGCAGAGGAGTCAAAAAAATGAGTGGTTTTGCAGTAACTCCTGATGACGTAGATCAGGCAGGAAATAATGCTACTTCGGCAAATGACAATATTGAGCAAATCCTCACACAGCTGCGCTCACAGGTGGATGCTCTCCAGTCCGTGTGGAGTGGTGTTGCTCACGAAAACTTTGATGGTCTGTACCAGGAGTGGAACTCGGGTGCAAAACAGCTACAGGATGCATTGATACAGATTGCAGCGAAGCTTCATCAGGCAGCTAATTCGTATCGTGAGACAGAGTCTTCCGTTTCGTCGACGTTTCATTAACCAATATGCAGAAGTAATTTACGAACAGGGGATCCGGTTACGGATTCCCTGTTTTGGTGTAATGCAAGTAGAGTGGAGTTGAGGAGGAACGGTATGTCAATGGAGCATGAAGGGCGGCGTCAGTGGGAGCAGCTACTTGAGCGGCTTTCGAGGGATGACAGGCTGGATCGGTATGCAGATGCACTCCAGAAGCTGATTGGCGAGGTGCTTCCCCAAGGTGAACTCAAGGATGCACTCACTGGAGGGTGGCTTGGACATGCTGTGCATCCTGCTCTTACGGATGTTGTGATTGGCACACTTGCATCTGGAACTCTTCTCCATGTAGTCGGAACACGCCATGCACGAAGAAGTAGTGATCTTCTTGTGGCAGTTGGCCTTGTTGCAGCTATACCAACTGTAGCGAGCGGCCTTGCAGACTGGGTTGATGCATATGGCGAAGAGAAGCGTATAGGGTTCATCCATGCCGTTGGCAATGGTGCTGGACTATCCTGTTATCTCCTGTCATTTGAACCCAGACTGCGTGGTCATGGATTCCGGGCACGAGCACTCAGACTCCTTGGATTCAGTCTCCTTGCAGGTGCAGGTTTTGTTGGGGGGCATATGACCCTCCGTAAGGGAATGGGTGTCAACCACGGAGCATTTGAAGCATATCCCGAGCAGTGGATTGCAGTAATGCAGGATGAGAACCTCAAGGAAAATACACTTACGAAAGTATCTGCTCATGGAGTTGATATCGTTCTGTACAAAAATCACCGGAAGATCTATGCGCTTGCAAACACCTGTTCGCATGCAGGGGGGCCCCTTGCAGAGGGAAGTGTTGATACAGATGGGTGCGTTACCTGTCCCTGGCATCAAAGTGTCTTTGATCTTGCTACCGGTGAAGTCGTCCATGGACCTGCATCAGCACCACAGACAATATTCGAGGTCCGTCGTCATGAGGGTTCTGTTGAAGTTCGTCTCCGTCCCCATGATGAGGTGCACTAGTTACGAGCGATTCCTGCCTTCAGGACCCGCCCAAGGGACTTTCGAATGAGACTGCGTGGAGCTAGGTGAGAGAGTGTAGAGAGGACTGTTGGTCCACTCCCAGGTACGCAGATGACACGATTGCGGTCGAATGAACGAAGTGCAAGTTGGACGCACTGATCCACCGGAATGGTTGGAACCTGAGAGAACATTGGTCCTGCATGGGCAATAGTTCCAAACTCCGTGGGAACTGGTCCTGGGCAGAGTGCAAGAATGCGAACGCCACTACCAGCATTCTCTTGGGCAATTGCCTCTGTGAAATGGAGGACGAAAGCCTTTGTTGCTGCATACGTCGCCATGTACGGTATCGGTTGAAATCCAGCAAGGCTTGCAACATTGATGATTCCACCACTCCTGTGAGGCAAATTCTGTATGAGAGCTTGATGGGTGAGGGCAAGGAGAGCAGTCACATTGAGTCGGATTTCCTCGAGATCCCGTTCAACGTGCGTGTTGGCAAATGGTCCGGATGTTCCGAAACCTGCATTGTTCACAAGGATCCACGCTGTTGGGGTAGCAATGTGTGTCTTTACGGCATCGATACCTTCTGGTGTGGTGAGATCTGCAACAAGTGGTGTAGCTGTTATTCCGTAGGTAGCAGTTAGTTGCTGTGCAAGACGTGTGAGTCGATCTTCACGGCGAGCAACAAGAGTGCAGTTGTGGCCACGTTCAGCGAATTGGCGGGCAAATTCAGCCCCAATACCACTTGAGGCACCAGTCACCAGGACCGGTAGAGAGGAGGGAAGAGCAGGGAGTACCATGTGCTGGTTATAGCGTACTTGGAGCTCTCTCTGCTTCCCGAGGGAGTGTTCATCCTTTTGCTAGCATAGGGGTGATGTTAAGTAACTACCTCCCACTCGTCGTCTTTCTCATCGTCTGCCTTGCGTTCGGAGTGGTCGTGCCCATCGTGGCATCGTTTGTCGGACCCAAACGGCACCTGGCTGCAAAAGATGTTCCTTACGAGTCTGGCATCGTACCTGCAGAGCAGGCGCATCGGAGGTTTGCAATTGGATTCTATGTCACTGCAATGCTCTTCATTGTGTTTGATGTGGAGTCTGTCTTTCTTTTCCCGTGGGCAACCATCGTACGTGAGCTGAAAGTCTTTGGCATCATAGAGATGGGTGTCTTTATTGCAACGCTTTTTTTGGGGCTTGTATATGTGTGGCGCAAGGGGGCGCTGAAGTGGGATGAATGAACATACCCTACTGGCAATGAGTGAGCCATGGCTGCGTGCAAGCGATGAAGGAACAATTGCACTTCCTCGTTCACTTGAAGGTGAGAGGCTTGCTGCACAAAGCGGTTTCATCACAACAACGCTAGATAAGGTCGTTAAATGGGGGCGGTACAGTTCCCTCTGGCCTGCCCTTTTTGGACTTGCATGTTGTGCGATCGAGATGATGGGAACAGGTGCAGCTCGGTACGACATGGCTCGATTCGGTTCTGAGGTCTTTCGTGCCTCTCCTCGGCAGTCAGATGTCATGATTGTTGCCGGGCGTGTTTCACAGAAGATGGCACCAGTTCTTCGTCAGGTATACGACCAGATGGCAGAGCCCAAGTGGGTGATAAGCATGGGTGCATGTGCATCCAGCGGTGGAATGTTCAACAACTACGCCATCGTTCAGGGTGTGGACAAGGTTGTCCCAGTCGACATATTTATTCCAGGATGTCCTCCCCGACCAGAGAGTCTTCTCGATGCAGTCGTAAAGCTCCAGAAGAAGATTTCCCATGAGCAGGATCCGAAATTGTGGGGGGATATGGCGTGACAGACACGCAGGGATCGGTAAACCCGATTGTTTCAGGAGCTCGTGCACGTGATGTGTTGAAACGGACCATGCCACAGGCAATCCTTGAGGAACATGTTTCATGTGACGAACTCACTGTCGTCATAGACCGCAGTGAACTTGTGGCAGTCGTGAAACTCCTTCGGGATCATCATGAAGCACTTTATACCCTTCCCGTGCTTGTGACTGCAGTGGACTACCCTGACAGAGAGCCGGATCTACCACGATTTGATGTTGTCTACGTTCTTCGTTCACTCTCTTTTAATGATTCAGTTCAAATCATTGTGCGAGTCACTGAGAAAGATCCACATGTTCCAACTCTTGAGGACATGTACGCTGGTATGGATTGGCACGAGCGAGAAACATTCGATCTCTTTGGAATCGTGTTTGATGGCCATCATGACCTCAAGCGCATTCTGCTCCCAAATGACTGGGAGGGGTATCCTCTCAGGAAGGACTACATCTCCTTCGGAGAACCTGTTGCCTTCACACATAACATTCACTGGGCTTCTCAGGAAGCGCAGAGACCAGACACGATGCCCGGGGAGATGAAATAGTGGTACAGGACAGCACGGGAGAGGAGATGGATGAATTCGCACGTGGTCGTGCATCTGTCGGCCTTGATCCTGGGAATAGTGCCATTGATGCGACACAGCTGGATGACGGCACGATGGAACTCAATATGGGTCCACAGCATCCTTCAACACACGGTGTGCTCCGGCTTGTACTGGATCTTGATGGAGAAGTCGTGAAGGAATGCCGACCAGATATTGGATATCTCCACACTGGGTTTGAAAAGTCGTTTGAATCCCACACGTATTGGCAGTGCGTACCGTATACGGATCGCATGGATTATCTCGGGCCGATGCTCAACAATCTCGGTTTTGCCCTTGCTGTAGAGAAGCTTCTTGGTATCGAGGTTCCTGAGCGTGCACGGTATCTTCGTGTGATCCTCTCTGAACTCACACGTATTGCAAGTCATCTCATCTGGTTCGGAACGAGCGCCATGGATATGGGTGCAACCTCACCATTCATGTATGCATGGCGTGAGCGAGAGACGATCCTTGATATCAATGAGTTCATCAGTGGTGTACGAATGCACACATCATTCATACGCATTGGTGGTCTGATGGCAGATGTTCCAGTGGGATTTGTCGACATGGTCAGACATGTTCTCGACACATTCCCGAAGGCATTTGAAGAGTACGACCTTCTTGTGACAAACAATCCAATCTTTCGGGATCGGACGATTGGGATCGGTGTGATCAGCAAGGATGATGCTGTCTCATATGGTCTTACTGGCCCCAGCCTTCGTGGTTCGGGTATTCCATTTGATCTCCGAAAAGCACAGCCGTATTGCGGCTACGAGGAATTCGACTTTGATGTTCCGATTGGTACCCATGGAGATGTCTATGACCGATACCTCTGCAGAATGCAAGAGATGCGTGAGTCTCTCAAGATAATTGCTCAGGCACTTGATCGACTTCCTGAGGGGCCAGTTACTTCCATGAACAGGAAGGTGTCCCCACCTCCAAGGAACGAGATCAATACGAGTATGGAATCCCTTATCAATCATTTCAAGCTCGTCACTGAAGGTATGCATCCTCCAAAGGGGACAACATACACAGCCATAGAGTCAGCTCGTGGGGAGCTTGGATACTACATTGTGAGTGATGGAAGCAATCGTCCATATCGATGCAAGGTACGTGCTCCATCGTTTAGCAATCTTGCTGGCTTGCCGAGTATGGCCAGGGGTCATCTTATTGCGGATACAGTCGCAATCATAGGTTCGATCGACATAGTATTGGGGGATGTAGATCGCTAATGACACTGCCAGATACTCTCAGAACATCAATCTCGACACTCCGGGATCGGTATCCACAACCACGAAGTGCTGTTATTCCTGCCCTTTGGGCTGTACAAGAAGCAGAGGGCTACATTACTGCAGAGCGTTTTGCAGATATTGCTGATCTCCTTAGTATCACTCCGAGTGAGGTGGAGTCTGTTGCGACCTTCTATTCAATGTTTGCACTCAAGCCCCGTGGAAAGCACTTCCTTCTGGTGTGCACGAACGTATCGTGCGCATTGCGTGGTGCAGATGACATCGCCGATCGACTTCAGGCACGTATTGGTCCATCAGGAGCAACCTCAGCAGATGGCACCATGACGTGGGAACGTACAGTTGAGTGTTTGGGTGCATGCGGTTACGCTCCAGCCATGCAGCTGGATCACCACTTTGTCGAGCATTTGACGCCAGAGGAGATCGATGACCTCCTCGAACACACTGAGAAGTACCTTCCTGCACAGAAAGAAGGCCATCATGGTGCAACAGGTCCACAAGAGGCTCACGAACTCCACACTGAGTCGACATCGGAGAAAACGGAAGCCGATCCAAAGAAAGGTCGTCGTCGTTCTTCAAAACGATAGAATGTACTGCGAGGAAGAATAATGGCTGAACACAGACTGCTCACAGCACACGTCGGCGACAAAGACCTGGATACACTTCAGGGATATGAGCGAACTGGCGGGTATCAATCCCTCCGCAAGACACTGGGCATGACTCCCGAGGCAATTATTGAGGAAGTCAAGGCTTCCGGTCTTCGGGGTCGTGGTGGTGCAGCATTTCCTACAGGCACCAAGTGGTCCTTTCTTCCGAAGGATATTTTTCCACGGTATCTATGCTGCAATGCGGATGAATCTGAACCAGGATGCTTCAAGGATCGCTATCTCATTGACAAGAATCCCCACCAACTAATAGAAGGGCTCCTTATAGCAGCATTTGCCCTTCAGGTTCACCACGCATTCATATACATCCGTGGTGAATACCATGATCAACGACTCACTCTTGAACGATGTGTTGAGGAAGCCCGAGCAAAAGGGTATGTCGGCAAGAATATCATGGGCAAGGACTTTGACTGTGAAATCATTGTTCATGGTGGAGCAGGTGCATACATATGCGGTGAGGAGACAGCATTACTTTCCTCACTCGAAGGGTATCGTGGACAACCACGGCTCAAACCACCATTTCCTGCAATAAAAGGGCTGTATGGTCAGCCAACAGTAGTAAATAATGTCGAGACGTTGTCAACACTTCCGCACATAATTGAACACGGTGGAGCATGGTACAAGACCATAGGCTGTGAGACGAGTGCTGGAACGCGACTTTTTTGCTGCTCGGGCCATGTAAACCGTCCAGGTGTGTACGAGATGGCCATGGGTACGACAATTCGGGAACTCCTGGAAGAGGAATGCCAAGGAATGCTTGAGGGAAGTACGCTCAAGGCATTTCAGCCTGGTGGTGGCTCGATGCAGGTTCTCCTTCCTGAACACCTTGATCTTCCTTTGGACTTCGATGCAGTGGCAAAGGCAGGATCCTCTCTCGGTGCAGGGGCCATGATTTTCATGGATCAGACAACGTGCATGGTCAATGTATCAATGAGGCTAGTTGACTTTTATCATCATGAGTCTTGTGGAAAGTGTGTTCCATGCAGAGAAGGGACTTACTTCGAGTCGAAGCTCATGCACAGGCTTGAAGCAGGAGAAGCAACCCTTGATGAGCTCGCAACGCTGGAAGATATCTGTGACAACATGAATGGGAAGTGCTTCTGTCCACTTGGAGACACTGCAACGTGGTTTGTCATGTCAGCGTATAAGGCATTCCGGGAGGAATTCAGATCGCACTGTGGAGTACCTGCATGTCCAGTTCGCCATCCAGTGGTGATGGTCTAAGGAGGGGAGAATGGCTGAGGAGAACAGTGCAACCCAGGAGACTGTCATTGATGACGGTCTCGTTGGTGTTGCCATTGACGGGGTAACAGTTCGTGTTCCAAAGGGAACCCTCGTTCTCGATGCTGCTCTTGCTGCAGGAGTTCATATACCTGTGTACTGTGCTCATCCGAAGATGGATCCTGTTGCAGTGTGCAGAATGTGCCTTGTAAACATTGAGAAGATACCAAAGCTACAACCTGCATGTGCAACAGTTGTTTCAGATGGCATGGTAGTGACCACAAAGAGTGACAGTGTTCACAAGGTGAGAGAAGGAGTACTGGAGTTCCTGCTTGAGAATCACCCTCTCGATTGTCCTGTCTGTGATCGCGGGGGTGAGTGCGACCTTCAGGATTTCGCATTTCGCTATGGACCAAACGATTCACGTTTCAGCACGACTGACAAGGTGCATGCGAAAAAGGCGTTTTCACTTTCTGACAAGATCGAACTTGATCAGGAACGGTGCATACTCTGCTGGCGATGCGTGCGGTACTACGATGAGATCACAGGTGAGAAGGAAATTGTCCTCAGGGAACGGGGTATCAAGACAGTAGTAGAAACGTTCAGTAGTGAGCCCCTTACCTCAGAATTTCAGGGTAATCTCCCCGAGGTATGTCCTGTTGGTGCACTTACGCACAAGCAGTACAGATTTACTTCCCGTCCCTGGGATCTCCAGCGTACTCCGAGTATTTGCCCAGGTTGTTCGTACGGGTGCAATATCTTTGTTGACAGCAGGGATTTCGAAGTTCGGCGATTTGCTTCACGTGACAATCCAGCAGTCGATGACATGTGGCTCTGTGATCGTGGAAGATACAGTGCTACATCGTGGAACAATCGGGAACGAATACACCGCCCCTCAATACACCGGAGAGGAGAGAAGGCAGACTTCACGACCATAGAGGAATCCTACGTGGAAGCTGGGAGACAGCTTGTTGGCGTACGTGAGAAGCACGGAGGAAGTGCTATTGCAGTGCTGGCATCCCCGCATCTCACGAATGAAGAACTTTGGCTCATTCAGCACCTTGCACGACAAGTACTCGATACGCAACATGTCAATCACTCAATTCGTGAATTCCTGAAGCTGTCACCTGCTGAGCATGCACTGGGCATTGCAGATATTGAACAGTGCAGCACAGTGATTGTAGTTGGAAGCAGAGGAGAAGTTGAGTCACCAGTACTGACTCTTCGTTTGAGAAAGGCACAAACAAAGCGTGGTGTGCAGGTACTTCGTGTTCGTGAAGATGGAAGTGATGTGCATGATGTTGTTCTCTCTGTACATGCAGAGGGAACTGTAGGGGTGATTGTTCACGAGGACGACCGTGATATTGCAGCAGCTCTTCGCGAGGAACTTACTCGTAAAGCAAAGAATGTGCAGCAGCTCACCATCACCAGGGCAGTCAACGGTCGTGGGGCAAAAGATCTTGGCATTGAGCCAAATTTCCTTCCAGGATATGTTCCTGCCAAGAAGTCCGGAAAGTACCTTGGCCAGGTACTTGACCTTGCAACGAATCGAGCAATCAAGGCAATGTTCGTTGTGCATGGTAGCGATCTTGTCGAGGAGATAGGAGAAGCACGACTCAGGGAAGCTCTTTCAGCGTGCGAAGTGGTCGTTGCAATCGAAGATGTGCCAAGCATCGTAACTGACAATGCGACTGTAGTACTTCCAGGTCACAGTTTCTTTGAGAAGGCAGGTACTGTCACGAACACGGAGGGACGTGTTCAATCACTGCGGCCAGCCCTTCCTCCAGCAACACGGACCCCAAATGAACTTGTCGTCCTGACTGAACTTGCCAAGGTATGTGGAGACGAACCAAATTGGGTTCCTACAGCTGCATCAGTATATGAGCGCATTGCACATGATGTACCAGCATATTCACTCAGCCGGAAAGGAGAGCGGGTCGCATGGTAGGAGCAGTTTCCTTCTGGGGATGGGTGGGAATCGTTGTTCTCAAGGCAGTCATCATTCTCATCTTTGTTGCGACTGCTGCTGCATACATGTCCTATGCAGAACGGAAAGTGAGTGCCCGGATCCAACTGCGTCGTGGTCCAAATCGTGTTGGCCCACTGGGCCTTCTGCAGCCACTTGCTGATGTTGTAAAGCTCTTCTTCAAGGAGAACACTGCACCCAAGGGGCGGGAGCGGTTCCTGTTTCTCCTTGCACCAAGCATTGCTGGCTCTGTCGCAATTTTTGCTTTTGCAGCAATTCCAGTAAATGGTCCAACAACAATTGGGTCATACACATTGCACTGGGATCTTATTCACGTCAATGTTGGCCTGCTGTTCATCCTTGCCATGACATCACTCGGAGTGTACTCACTCTTCCTTGGCGGATATGCTGCAAACAGTAAATACTCACTTCTCGGCGGCCTTCGATCTGCTGCCCAGCTTGTGTCATATGAAATGGCAGTAGCCTTTGCAATCATGGGAGTGGTCATTTTGTCGGGATCCCTTGATCTCGAGCAGATTGTCATGAAGCAGTCAGGATTGTGGTTTATATTTGTCCAACCTCTAGCCTTCTTCCTGTACTTCATTGCAGGGCTCGCTGAAGGAAACAGACTTCCATTTGACCTGCCAGAGGCAGAGTCTGAACTCGGTGCTGGGTACCATACTGAGTATTCATCAATGCGTTTTGCCTTTTACTTCCTTGCTGAATACATCAATATGGTGATCATCTGCTCGATCGCAACAACGTTGTTCCTTGGGGGATGGCTTCCACCGTTTGCATTCTTGTCATTTGTACCGGGTGTCATTTGGTATCTCGTGAAGATAGCTGTTCTTCTCTTCACGATGATCTGGATCAGATTTACATTGCCTCGGTTCCGATATGATAGGCTCATGAATTTCGGGTGGAAGGTGCTCCTTCCCCTCGGACTTGCGAACATCATCGTTACCGGTGTGGTCATTGCGCTTCGAGCAGCATAAGGAGTAGGGGGATGCTGAAAGAGATTGCACAAGGCATGGCCTTTACACTCCGACAGATGTTCAGAAAACCAATTACACTGAACTATCCTGAGGAGCAGAAGCCCACGTTTCCTCGGCATCGAGGGCGGCATATGCTCCATCGATACGATAATGGCCTGGAGAGGTGCATTGGCTGTGAACTGTGTTCTGCTGCATGCCCTGTTGGTTGCATATACGTTCTGCCTGCAGAGAACGATCCGGAGCATCCAGTGTCGCCTGGGGAACGGTATGCTGCCCGATACGAGATCAACCTCATGCGGTGTATCTATTGTGGATACTGTGCAGAGGCGTGTCCAACGGAAGCAATCACACTTGGACCACGGTATGACCTTGCAGATTACAGGCGGGAACACACTGTTGTGACAAAAGCTGAACTCCTCGAGTCATGGCCATCATTCACGTCAGGTGGAAAGAAGCCAAGTACTCTCGGTGCAGGAGCAGATCAGCGTGGTCATGAACAGCTCGAAACGGGAGTGGATCCAGTCAAGGCGTGGGATGCATTCGAGGATTCTCATGTTCATCCTGACGATGCAACCCCAGGACATGGAGGGCTCGAAATAACACCTCCAACTGTGAAAAGGGTTGGAAAGAGTGAAGGAGAACGCGAATGAACTGGGCTCTCTGGTTCGTTGGTGCGATTGCAGTTATCTCAGCCATCTCACTTATCTGGTCATCACATGCACTGTATTCGGCACTCAGCCTCGTTGTGACTATTTGTGCACTTTCCGTGATCTTCCTTATCCTCAATGCGCAGTTTCTCTTTGCAGTTCAGATCATTGTGTATGCAGGTGCAGTGATGGTGCTCTTTGTGTTTATCATTGCCCTACTCAATCCCCGATCAGAGGAACGCCCACGAGTGGATTGGCATATGGTGCTGGGAGTACTTGCATCGATTATTGCAGCAGTGGGAGTCTGGACAATGGCCGGGAGTACTGCAGTGATACAGAACGGACATATCAGGGGAGCCGTTGTGGGCACTGTTTCTCATGCCTCATCATTTGCATTCACAGAGCAGGCCGTGAATGCGCACGGCAATGTCCAAACCATTGCGGGTGAGCTGTTCACGAAGTACCTGCTGCCATTTGAAGTGTCATCCCTGCTCCTTCTCGTAGCTGCAGCTGGAGCAGTATATCTTACCCATCATGCGAGGAAAGGACTGTGAGTACTGGAGATTTTCAATTCCTTTTGTTTCTGGGCACTCTCCTCTTCATGATTGGAGCTACAGGTGTCCTTATCCGAAGAAATCCACTTGTCGTTTTCATGTCAGTTGAGCTGATGCTCAATTCCGTGAATCTCGTGCTTGTTGCGTACGGACGAGCACTCAACAGTCTTGGTGGCCAAATTTTCGCCTTCATGGTGATCGTTGTGGCAGCTGCTGAAGTCGTAGTTGGACTGGCAATGGTAACAAGAATATTCCGTGTTGAGCACACGCTCGATGTGGACCGTCTTGATGAGATGAAGGACTAAAGCAATGAGTCAGGGATTTGTCACTATTGTCGTGCTTCTCGTCCTTGGGTTTCCACTTCTGGGATCGCTCATCAATGCAGCATTCGGCTCTGCCAAGCGACGTGGACTTGTCAACATTGTGGGTACAACTTCAATTGGCGCTGCCTTTGGTGTGAGTGTGATTGCGTTCATTGTGATGCTCACGGCAGCAAGCTCTCATCGCGCAGTCACTGTAACGCTATGGAACTGGTATGTCGTTGGCGGCTCCCTGTCAGTTGCATTTCAGGCTACAGTAGATCAGCTGTCCATCATCATGCTTCTTGTAGTGACTGGTGTAGGATTTCTCATCCATGTCTACAGCGTCGGCTACATGGAACACGATGAAGGAGTAGCACGCTTCTTCTCCTACATGAACTTCTTCGTGTTTTCCATGCTGTTTCTCGTATTGGCAGCAGATCTGGTGTTCCTCATTATTGGTTGGGCTCTCGTAGCTGTGAGTAGTTACTTTCTCATTGGCTTCTGGTATGACCGTCCAAGTGCAGTCGTGGCAGCAAGGAAAGCGTTCATTACCCAGGTCATCGGGGACGTTGCACTTGTCATTGCATCATTTCTTATCGTGACCAATGTCATGAACCCGATTGGGACGCATATCTACTCGATGAGCATTCCTACGATTTTCAGGAATGTTGCATCGTTCCAGTATGGTGGGGCTACGACCACATGGATATGCTTGCTTCTAGCCATAGGCGCATTTGCAAAGAGTGCCCAATTTCCCCTTCACACATGGCTTCCTGATGCCATGGAGGGCCCAACTCCAGTGTCAGCACTCATTCATGCTGCCACGATGGTAACTGCAGGGGTTTATCTTATTGCCAGATTTCATCCACTCTTCGATCGTGCTCCCATCATCCAGGGACTTGTTGCATGCGTTGGAATTGGGACCTCTTTCATGGCAGGCATCATTGCCCTAAGCCAAGTAGATATCAAGCGTGTCATTGCGTACTCCACGATGTCACAGATTGGACTCATGATCTATGCAGTGGGAATGGGGGCATATGCAGCAGGTATGTATCACCTGGTAACACATGCCTTTTTCAAGGCTCTCCTCTTTCTTGGGGCAGGGAATGTCATCCATGCGATGCATGATGAGCAGGACATTCGCGTGATGGGGGGGCTTGGCAGGAAGCTCAAGATAACGGAAAAGTCATTTCTCATAGGTTCACTAGCCCTCTCTGGCATTCCTCTGTTTGCAGGCTGGTTCAGCAAGGAAAACCTCCTGGGCTATGGCATCCTCAATGGTCCAGGGCATTTTGCACTCATCCTCTACATCATTGGGGTATGTATCAATGTTTTGACTGGTCTCTATGCGTTTCGTCTGTGGGCTCTCGTCTTCAAGGGAGAGCCACAGACTGCACGTCCAGCTGCAGCTCATGAGGCACCGAAGATCATGCTGTTTCCTGTTGTCACACTTGCTGTCCTCAGTGCAATTGCAGGCATCTTTCTCTGGTGGCCGATAACCTTTGGTACAGTTCGCGTGCAGGACTTTGCCCAGTTTCTCTCTCCAGTCTTTACTTCGATCACCAGTGGTCCACTTGCCCATGAGCCCAGTGCAGCAACGGGGTGGATTGGCATGCTTGTCGGCACGGCGATGAGCCTCATTGGTGTTGGAGCAGCACTTCGACTCTGGCTCCATCGTGATCCGGATGCCGAGACAGTTGCAAATCGCATACCAAGATTCCTTACCCAGCTGTCACTGCACAAGTTCTATTTCGACGAACTGTATGATGCAATTCTTGTACGTCCTCTTCGAGCTTTTGCTCTGTGGTGCAGGAAACTCATTGAGCCGGATATCATGGATGGTTGGGTCGAAGGTGTGGGGATTGGAGTAGATGATCTCGGTAACACACTTCAGCCTTTCCAGAGTGGTCTCATACGTGACTACATCGCGTACATGGTATTTTTCGCAGTGCTCTTTGTCATCATTATCGTGGGGGTTGTTGTCCGATGACTTCGGGATTTTCATGGCTTACACTTGTTCTGCTCATTCCGGTTATCGGGGCCCTGGCAATACTGTGCACTCCTCGTCGTGAGGCGTGGCTCATCAAGACCTTTGCACTCATTGCAGCTCTGGCGACTGGATTTGTTGTTCTGGGCCTTCTTCTGAATTTTAGTCAGGCCACAGTCACAGGATCTCCAATCTCCTTCAGATATGTCGAAGATGTTCAATGGCTTCCACAGATTGGCGCATCATATCGACTCGGTCTCGATGGACTTTCTGCATGGTTTCTTGCTCTCAATGCAGTGGTGTTTCTTCTGGGAGTTGTCGTTGCCATGGTGCGCGGTATTGATCGGCCGAAGCTTTTCTTTGGTCTCCTGATTCTCACTGAGGCTGCAACTGCTGGAGTTATTCTCAGTACAGACCTCCTGTTGTTCTACCTGTTCTGGGAAGGAATGCTCTTGCCGCTGTATTTTCTTCTCAGCAGTTTTGGCAACGAAAAGCGACACAGGGCAACGATCAAGTTCATTGGGTATACCGTTGCAGGAAGTCTTCTCATGCTACTTGCCATCATCTACCTCCATACACAAGCAGGAGGATCGTTCAATTACGAAGCTATCGCTGCACGTCAGACTACTGGACAAAGTGTAGTTACTGTTCCAGGACTGGGGTGGAGACTCCTTACACCAGATCAATTTGCCTTTCTTGCATTCGCACTTGCATTTGCCATCAAGGTGCCGCTAGTACCATTCCACACATGGCTGCCAGATCTCTATGAGTCACTGCCTGCAAGTGGACTCACATTCTTTGCAGGGATTGTAAGCAAGCTTGGTATATACGGATTCATTCGATATGCAATGACCCTCTTTCCTCATGCAATGCACGATTTTCAGGGACTCCTCCTCGTCCTTGCACTTGTTTCTATTCTCTACGGTGCCTTCATGGCACTTCAAGAGGTGGATATCAAGCGTATCGTTGCCTATTCAAGCATTAGTCATCTTGGTTTTATTTCACTTGGTGTCTTTGCCATGACTGTAATCGGGTTGCATGGTGCCATACTGCAGGTCATCAATCACGGAATAATCATTGCTGCACTCTTCATTATCATGGAGTTCATTGAAGTGCGTACAGGTACCCGTGACCGTGCTCTCATGTCAGGACTGGAAAAGGCAATGCCGTGGATGTATTTCCTCTTTATGATTACAGCGCTTGCTGCTCTTGGCATGCCCGGACTCAATGGATTTGCAGGCGAGTTCATGATCATGCTTGGAGCTTTCGAAGCAAACTGGATCCTCGCAGTCGTTGCCGGCATCGGTGTTGTTCTTGCAGCCTGGTACATGCTTCGTCTCCATCAGGGACTCATGCATGACCCACTCCACAAGGGAACAAAGGAGGGCATTGCTGATCTTCGACTTCCCGAGCGGTGGGTTCTCATTCCCCTTTGCGCATTGATGATTGTTCTTGGACTCTTTCCGAACATCGTGGGGCAGCTCGATCAGGGCAGTGTCCAGCAGTACATTACTACCTCTCATACGCAGCATGCCTCAGCCATCACATCACCAACCCAAATGACTCATGAGGTGCATGCATGACCCTCGCGCACATGCTCGCAGCCACACTTCCCGCACTTCAATTCCCATCAGGGTCTGATGTGGTTCATCTCTTGCCGGAACTCATTGTCGGGGGTGGGTTCATTATCACAATGATTCTTGACACGCTAGTTCCTCCATCCAGAAGGACATGGCTCGCAGTATGGTCACTCCTTGTGCTGCTTGCTGCTGGTATCGTCACTATTGCTGATTGGGTAACAGTTGGGAGTCAACAGATCTCTGTGTATGCAGAGTCGTTTTCATATGACCGTTTTGGTCTCTTCATCAATGGACTCATTCTTCTTGCAGCGCTTTTTGTCATTGCACTCAGTCCCTCATATTTGGAACGCCAGAAGATTCATCATGGTGAGTTTTATTCACTCATACTCGCAGCAAGTGCAGGAATGATGTTTCTGGGATCCTCAGAAAGCCTCATGATGGTCTTTTTGTCCATCGAATTGTTGTCACTTGCCTTGTATCTTTTGTCAGGTTTCCGGCGTGGAAACACGAAATCGCAGGAAGCGGGATTCAAGTACTTTCTCATGGGAGGTTTTGCTTCAGCAATTTTGCTTATGGGCATGGCTCTTGTCTATGGTGAGACAGGTCACACTCAGCTTCCGGCAATTGCCCAGGTTGTTGCATCAGATTTGCAGACAGTGGATCCACTGTTGTTGACAGGGATAGTACTTGTGTTTGTTGGACTTGGCTTCAAGGTCAGTGCAGCTCCATTTCATATGTGGACTCCCGATGTGTATGAAGGTGCTCCACTTGCAGTCACTGCTTTCATGAGTGTTGCAACGAAAGTTGCTGCATTTGCAGCCATCCTGCGCATTTTCAGTGTGGCCCTTACACCCTTGTACACCCACTGGGAAATTGCAGTATCCGCAATCTCGATACTGTCGATGCTCATCGGTAACCTTGTAGCACTGCGGCAGACGAACATCAAGCGTATGCTTGCATACTCTGGTATTGCCCAGGCAGGGTACATGCTCATCGGAGTTGCAGTTTCGGGAAGTGCTGCGATTGCTGGTGTGCTGGTCTACTTGGCTGCATATACGCTTAGCACATTTGGTGTTCTCGCAGGAGTAATGCTCGTGGCAAAGGGCGATGACGATTCTTCTTCGTACCGTGCACTGAGAGGACTTGGGCATGAGCATCCCTATGTTGCAGCAATGATTTCACTCTCACTCCTTTCGCTTGCCGGGTTTCCCCCTCTTCTTGGGTTCTGGGGGAAGTTCTTCGTCTTTTCAAGTGCCATACAGAATGGACAGATTGCCCTTGCCATCTGGGGTGTTCTCACGAGCGCAATATCGATCTTCTACTACATTCGTGTCATCCTCATTCTCTACACTCCACAGGAGAGTGAACACAGAGAAGTTGATTCCTGGTTTGCACCAGCACGGGTTGGTGCAGTGGTAGTGGGTCTTGGAGTTGTGGCAACAGTCCTCTTTGGCGTCTTTGTTCCCGTGGTGTATCACCTTGCACTGTCTGCGAGGGATTCACTGCTAGTTCGCATTGCTACTCCGTAACTGACTGCACTGCTTGAGCTTGGTAGCGTAGAGTGGGAGAAGTGCAGGTGTAGGAGGGGTTGAAGGTGACAACGCACGCTATTGCGAAGCGCAGACATACTCCACGAGTACTGCGGTACTGGTTGAAGTTCTGGCATGAATTCACCAGGATGCGAACAGCGATCTATTTCCTGATTGCAATAATTGCCATTACCCTTGTTGGAGCATTTGTTCCGCAGCAGAATACGGACTCACAAACACTCGTTGACTCATTTCTTGCATCTCACCAGCACCTAAATAGCCTTGCTTCAGCGATTGGTCTACCGCTCACCTCAGTATTTGTTTCCCCGCTGTTCTACGCCCTTGTTGCAGCTCTCTATCTGTCACTTGGCTGGTGTGTATTGCGGCGTGGCCAGGCTCTTATTGTGCGCACAGTTCGTGGATACAAGAGGAATGCCCAGTACTGGGGAGAGTGGGGAAGCTGGCTCTTTCATACTTCCTTCTTTCTCATCCTCATTGCAGCAATCTGGGGAAAGGCGACAGGCTTTGATGGCCTTCTCACGATTATTCAGGGTCAGACTGTCACTGAGGCTGCTGCGTCCTATGACTCACTTGACCAGGGTGTCCTCTCGAACGGATACCACACGAATCTCCAGCTTCACTTGAACAGTTTTGTTGCGAAGTACGGAGCTGGAGGAGTGGCAAGCCTCTACAAGAGTTCCCTCACTGTATATCAGCATGGGAAGCCAATTTTGACACGCAATGTCGAAGTGAACCATTACCTTGCTATTGATGGAATCCACATTTACCAGCAGGACTATGGGTGGGCACCTGTCATCACTGTACGCAATCCTGCTGGTCAGGTCGTGTTCAGTAGTCCCATCGAGTGTTTTGGTGAAAACAAGTCCGATGAAACTTGTGTTCTCAAGGTCCCGGATTTCAACTACACAGTTCCAGGTGCAAAGCACCCGCTTCAGGTTGGTGCCCAGATGGTGATGTTGCCGGATGCGAGACCCATTGTGCCCGTAACGAACTCGGGGCAGCTCAACACGATTGGGACGACCTATGCTCCAGGCGGTGGAGTCGCGAACAATCCCGTTGTTGGAATGCAGCTTTTTATAGGAAATCTGGGACTGACAAGTGGCGTGCCTCAGAATGTTGACACTCTCGATGTTTCACAGATGGTCCCGTACTTCCAGAACGGTCAGGAAGTATATCTCCCACTAGGCACTACACTCAAACTCCAGCTGCCAGGTGCAAATGGCACTTCTGTACCATTCACAATTTCGTTTACTTCACTGAAGCCGTATTCCCTTTTCCAGATCTCCAAGGACAGCGGGGTCCCGCTCGTGTATGTCTCCTTCTTTCTCATCATGCTGGGCATTATCCTGAAGCTGTACATCAAGCCCATTCTCGACAAAAGGGAGAAGGCAATTAGGGTGTCCCAGAAAACAAGGACAAACGGGTCATCCCAGAGTGTCAATGTACCATTGCCTGCTGGAGAATCCCAAAAGACACCACCTTTGACAGATAGTGCCCCACGTGAGCATCAGAATGTGTAGTCAGTGTACGTGTGACTTTTCATGTGAATCCGGGTGTGCTGCACGGTAGCGGATGTCGAGGGGTGAGAGGTACTGGAGGCTGATGCGTGGACCATCTGCGATATCGAGGATGAGCATGCCTCCTTTTGCACATTGGAGATGGTGAATAGCGTATCTGGATCGTTGAGTTGCTGTTATCCAGAGGGATTGGATCGGGTCCCCATGGCTGACAAGGATGACATCTCCTGTCGGATACGTTGCCTGAGCTGTATGGATTGCACGAAACATCCGCTGTGCCTGCGCATTCACTGATTCATCATTGGGCAGGAGCCCGGGTGCCAACAGGTGGATGAGCCAGAGTGGTCGAAGAAGAGGAATGAGGGGACGCTTGATGCCCTCAAGGTGCTTATTGAAATCTGCCTCGCGTAGGTCATCAGAAACAGTCAAGGAAAGTGGTGGAGTGTGGGCATCAGCAATGATTGATGCTGTTTCCTGTGCACGCTCCAGAGGACTGGTGATGATGGCCACAATGGGACGGTGTTTGAAGAATGTGCCAAGTGTGCGTGCCTGTGCAACACCGTATGCACTGAGGTGTGTGCCAGGTCGAAAACCATAGATGATGCCCTCTGGGTTGTGTACATCGCAGTGTCGCACAAGGTAGATCCGGGAGCGGGTTTTCTCTTCTGCCATCGAACGCAGTATAGCTGGCGGGGGGATTCACGCGTTCTCCTCGTGATGCGATCGGGTGACAAGTGTGTGAAAACATCGTGTCTCACGAAAGGCTCTCGTAGGATTGAGAGTGGTGCAGGAGAAAGCACCGCTGTGTGGTTGCAGCCCATCCATAAGGAGATTTAAGTGAATCAAGGTGGACAGAGCAGAAGGATTCTCATTGCAATCATTGCCGCAGTTGTGGCAGCAGGTGGATTTGCACTTGCATTGTCTCAAGGACATGCTCCGAAAGCTGCTGCCACGTCCACAGGTTCCGTGCAGGGACCAACTGTGAGCGTCGTCGTGGCGACCACAAGCATTCCGCAGGGAACGTCACTCTCAGCAAGCATGGTGGCTGTCAAGAAGGTGCCACAGTCTGTCCTTCCCCAGGGCACAGTATTTTCAACAGCTGCGAGTGTTGTTGGAAAATTCTCTGCAATCCAGATTGCCCAAGGAACAATTCTTCAATCGACATTTGTGACTTCGAATGCTACAGGTGTACCTTCTGCAGCGGACAGTGTGTTTCCAGATCCTGGTAATGTTGCTGTTGCGATTTCCACAAGCAAGACACTCGGACTTGGCTATTACATCCAGCCGGGTGACTACATCAATATTCTCACTCAAGCTGGAGGCAAGGGAACACCTGTTTCATTTGGTTTCCAGGATATCAAGGTACTCAAGGTGGGAAGTCTTGATGAAACCCTTGCTGCAGCAGCTGCAGTACCTGCAGCAAAAACTGGTACAGCCTCGACCACTGCTGCTGCTCCAGTTGTGACTACCCCGTCAGTGATCATTGTGGAAATGTCTCCAGGACAGGCTGCAGCATTTGAGTATCTGCAGGCTACAGATCCATCAGCAATACTGAGCTTTGTCATTGCAAATGGTTCGCTGTACCAGAACGGTCAACTTACAGGTGCAGCAACAGTTGGTCCATCTAATCTCAATAACTATGTCCAGTAGGAAGGGTGAAGTATCGTGAGCCTCGTCTCTCTGATTGCTGGTGCACTCGTTGTTCTGGGAGTGTTTGGTGGTGTGTTCATGCTCACTGGAGCCAAGAGTACTCCAGTCGAAGACCCTTCACTTGCAACATCGGCTGAAAGTGAATGGGAGGACGAGTATGGTGATACCCCTCTTGCACTTCAGGGTACCAAGAAGAGTTCATTTGACTTTCGAGATTCATTGCAGCAGAGTGTGGGAAAACGGTTCGAGAAGTCATCCCGGGGTGCAAAGCTCGTTGAGCAGCTTCAGAAGGCTGATCTCAAGCTTCATCCCACTGAGTGGACAGCAATGGTTTCAGCTGCGAGTATAGTGCTGGGTCTCCTTCTCATGTTGCGCTTTAAGAGCATTATCGGGCTCATCATTGGGTTTGCAGTTGTTTTTTTCGGCTCGCGTATCTATTTGAAGATGCGGTACAACAAAAGACGAAAGAAGTTTGAGGATCAGCTTGGTCCGACAGTTCTTGCATTGAGCAATGGTGTGAAGGCCGGTTACACCCTTGCACAAGCAATGAATCTTGTTTCCCAGAATGCAGCACCACCAATGGGTCCTGATATGGCACGTGTCATGAGGGAAACCCAGTTGGGAGTCCCCTTTATTGAAGCGTTTGGCCATATGGTCGACAGAAGTGAATCAGAGGACCTGAAGCTTCTCATGACTGCAATCCAGATACAGCAGCAGGTAGGGGGTAACCTGGCCGTCATTCTCGACAATATTGAGTACACGATACGTGAACGTGTACGAATCAAAGGTGAGATCAAGACGATAACTGGCCAGGCACGTGCATCTGGTTGGGTACTCATAGTGCTTCCCCTTGCACTGAGTGGCATCCTTTACATGATTGCACCAAGTTACTTTGATCCAATGCTGACAAAACTCCCAGGTCAGATCATGCTCGGCTTTGCATTCTTCATGATTGCTGGCGGGTATGCCATCATCAGAAAAATCGTGAATGTGGAGGTGTAGAGACAATGACACCGATCACGATCATTGAGGGCATTGCTGTTGTAGTTGGTGTGTTTGTCCTTGTGTTGGTAATAGCCTCTCCATCGACTAGCAAGGATCGACTTGAGCAGCGACTCTACGGTGTCGATGAGGCAATGGGTGGATCAAATATTGCACTTCCTGGCGAGGAAGAGATGGCACTTCCCTTTACTGATCGTGTGATCACTCCACTCTTTAATCGCATAGGCAATATCATGATGCGGAGTTCCAAGGCTGGTCAGATTGAAAAGCTTCAGCGGCTCATTGTACAGGCTGATGTTGAGGGGAAATCACCACAGATGCTTCTTGGACAGCAAATCCTGCTCCCAATCGTCTTTGTGCTCGCAGCACTGTTTCTGGGAAATTACTTCGACTTTGGCCTTCCAATCACTCTTGCAGCAGTTGCAGGAGGTGTGTTCTTTGGAAGGAGTCTGCCAGTCTCTTCCCTCAAGAGCAAGATCAAGAAGCGGCAGAAACTCATTTCCCGGGCACTGCCAGGAGTCATGGATCTCCTTACCATCAGTATGGAGGCTGGTCTCAGCATGGACATGGCATTGTCCCGCGTCGCAGAGTCTGAGCAGAGTCCTCTTGGGAGGGAGTTCAAGAAAACGCTAGATGAGATTCGACTTGGAAGACCACGTCTTGAAGCTCTCTCAGCAATGGCTGAGAGAAATCCGGTAGAGGAGCTTGACAACTTTATTCGTGCTGTTGTGCAGGCAGAGCCACTAGGTGTGAGTGTTGCGAATGTCCTTCGTGTCCAATCCGAAGAACTTCGACGTATCCGGAAGCAGAGGGCAGAAGAGGCAGGACATCGAGCACCAGTCCTCATGCTTCTGCCAATGCTCCTCTGTATCTTTCCTTGTGTTTTCCTTGTGCTTCTCGGACCTGCAATCGTCAAGATTATGACAGGTGGATGACGCAAAGTATGTAAATTTGACAGGGTGCTATAATTCCCCACAGAATTATCAGGTGTGCGAGAACGTCAGATATAAAGGAGGAAGCCTATAGTGGCAACGTGGCTACGATCTCTTCCAGTCCTGCTTTTATATGGAGGTAGGATGCGACTGGGATGTCAGGAGGAGAAAGGTCAGGGTATTGTCGAATATGCATTCATAATCGTACTCATTGCACTGGCAGTACTTGTGACAGTGATTCTTCTTGGTCATCAGGTCAACAATGTGTATTCCAATATTGAGAAAGGAGTGAAATACGCGACAGGATAAGCACTGTATTCATTGAAACGCGGCAAGGGCAGCAGACATGTACAGCATGTCATGCTGCTCTTGTTGCATATGCAGAGAGCAGGACTACGATGCAATGAGATGGACAGAGCCAGCTTCACGTGTTCGTCCTTCTGCTACGAGCTTGGCTGCATGCTCAGGAGTAAGTGCTTCAGGAAGGGACACCACAAGGATCGTGAGAATGTGTTCAAGGTGAAGGGAAGCAAAAAGCTGCAGAATTCTTCCGCACAAACGTTCAGCACCCTCTACACCACCATCAATGAGGAGGACAGCCAGTGCATCACTGGTTATGCACTTTGGTTCATTTTCACGTGTATAGCCAGAGATGAGAGAAAAATGTCCCTCTCGTGCCTGCTCATTGACTTCCTCGCTGAGGAGAAACAGGCAGAGTGTTTTTGTTGAACCAGAGTGTTCAGGAGCAGTGAGTGTAAAGAATTTCTCCTCATCCACATAGGTGTGCAAAGGATCAGTCTGGTCGCTGAGTGACTTCCTGTCGTTCATGAATTCCTCGTTGCACTGCTCTGCAGTGTGGATATGTATTCGCTGCTACCTACTATAAAAGGTATCGAGCGTGACGTGGGAAGCGTATCACGAATAGCTGGGCAATCTGGACGCTGTTGGATACAACTACATTGTTCCGTGAGTTCAGGAAACCATAGCTGGGTTCCATCAGGATAGGTATACGAAAGGGTATTGAGAAGGGGTGCATCCGAAATCGAGCGGATAAAGAATCGGGTTCCTGTGAGCTCGATCCATGGAGCAAAGTCCGGAAGTGTTGCAAATGCAATCCTTTTTGCATGACTCGCACTCGCACAGGCAGCAAGAGGGAAGTGTCCTATGGGGGGAGCTGTACTGAACGTGCCTTGTGGCTGGGGAGTGCTTGTTCCGCCATGTATGCAGTGGGAGAGAACTGCTGGAATGAGGGGAAGTGCTGCTGTCATGATCCGCTCTAGAAGCCGTCCAGCAGTATCATCCTTTTCGACAGGAATGATGCACTGAGCAAGTAGTGCACCTTCATCGAATCTCTCCACTGCACGGTGAAATGACATACCGGCAGTGAGTTCTCCGTTCACAAGAGTCCAGAAAAGAGGCTCAGCCCCGCGATACTTTGGGAGAAGTGAAGGGTGGACATTGACCCACCCATGAACCGGGATTGAGAGGAACTGGGAACGGAAGATCTGGTCAAAGCTCGCGATGATACCAACATCGGGATTCCATCCATGCACTTCTGAAGCTATCTCCGGGGCATTGATGTCAGTTGCACCAATGAACGGTATCTTGAATTGGGTGGCTATATCAGCCAAGGTTCGATTGTTGGCAATGATGTTGCCACTTCGATGACTGGTGAGGATACCGGCAACAGTGAATTCGGGACTTGCAAGGAGTTCGAGAAGGAAGAGGATACTGTACGAAGAGGCAAATCCAGCAAAAACGACGCGATGAGCATTGGCAAGCGGCTCTGGGTGGTCGATACGAGTTGGATCCAAAGTGAGCGTCGGTTGAAGGCTGATGCCCTGGCCATCACGTAGGAGTGTTGTACTGAGTTCGGATCTCATTGTTAAGTGGCCTCTTCTTCCATCATGTCCAGGAGCCCATCTGTTACAAGTGAGTGCAGGGCACGATCCAGCTCATCCTGTTCTGGAACTCTACCAAGAAGTGGACTACACAGGTACTTGAGAGTGTCCTTCGAGATGGAAGGTTCTGCAATGCAAATTTGTAGAACTGCACTGCGGAGCTCACGGAAGGAGCCATGAAACGGTGCTTGCCGATGTGTTGGAGGGTCCTGAAAGTTATCTTCTGAAGTGCATGCGACACACGATTCATGGACAGGGCAATGTTGGCACAAAGGTGTCCGTGCACGGCAGATGAGTGAACCAAGATCGAAGAGAGCATACACAAGATCTCTCCGGGTGCCCTGCCATCCGACAGGCTCTACAAGCGAAGTGGTACCAGAGAGTCGCTGGAATATGCGGGTGATGTTGACATCACGGGGAAGAGGGCAAGCTGGATCGTTCCAGGCAATGATGCGCATCGCTCGGGCTGTATACGTTCCAACACCTGGAAGTGCAAGGAGTCCCTTTTCATCTTCGGGCCAGCCAGTACGGGCTATGGTTGATGCTGATGCCTGGAGATTGCGGGCACGACGGGGATATCCAAGTCCCTTCCAGGAACGCAGGAGGTCATGTAGTGGTGCATCTGCAAATGCCTGTGGGGTCGGCCAGCGTGAGATAAACAGCTCCCAGTAGCCAAGAACTCGATGCACCTGGGTTTGATGCAACATTACTTCACTTACAAGAATGTGCCATGGATCCTGTGTGTGACGCCAGGGGAGGTGATGTCTTCCATGTTCTGAGTACCATCTTTCAAGAGGATGAAGATCCATACATGAAGTCATTGGCTCTTCCTGAGATTTCAGTGAAGGGTATGTTGGTACTGCCACATCCTTCATGCTACCGAAAGTGACACATACGTTCGAGATGGCGATGCACTATTCGATGAGGTTGACGTTCGCCCGCACTCGAGCACCCTGTGTCTGTTTTGCAGATGGTAGCTGGGCTGCAAGCGCGGACTCCACTTTGGAGTAGTACGTACTTACCCGGGGAGCAACAGTACTGTGTACACTCTCGAGAACTGGTCGCATGGATTCTGGCATGGCCAAGGTCTGTGCACTTCCAAAGTGATAGTCATGCAGGATGGCTGAGGCAATGCTATCGCGTACTGTTGGATCAGGAAGACCTCTGGGGAAGGCATCCCGGATTTCCCTGCTGCTGAGATGCTGATTCACGATCATCGTTGTGCTCCTCCCTCGAAGCTCCAGTGCCTTGATGACTTCACTGTATGGTGACTGGGACTGGTGAGGATCTGCTGCTGCAAATCTGTCACCTGACTGTGACGGGGATGTAGTCTTGAGGAGGAGTTGCTGGTCGTACAGAACCAATTGGCACAGAACCGTAACACAGTTCAACACACAATTACTGCTATTTACAATACACTAGGTGTCGAATCGCATATGCAATGCCCATGCGACACATGCCGCCAATGCTGCAAACAAAGGATGTAGGATCAGCTATATGGGAATGAATATGAGGCCAGGTGGCCGCCCGAACAAACTCATCGCAATTGTCGTTGGTCTCATTGTTGCAGGTGCAGGAGCAGTGGGTCTCATCGTGCTAACGAAGGCCGGTGGTGGTGGTGCAAATGTTCCGACAGTCACTGTTGTTGAAGCCGCGACTGAAATCCCCAATGGAAGTGCAATAACACAGTCAGAGGTCGTTGCAACTCAGGTGCCGACCACTGCAGTTCCAGCTGGTGCGTTCACTGATCCGACGAAAGTAGTTGGCCAGTATGCAATAGTCAGCATTGTTCCCAATCAGGTAATCACACCTAGTCTTGTAAGCCCAACCAAGACGTCGGGAATCGCAGTTGTCTGCACGCCCCAGGCAACGGCTTCGCCCACGCTCATTACTTCCATCTCACCTTCGAGTTCTCCGAGTTCATCAAGTTCCACGACCGTTGCCACCCAGGCAGGCTGCCGGGAAGAGGCATTCTCCCTGCCATCTGGGTACGTTGCAATAGCTATACCCATGAATGCTACACAAGGTGTAGGGGGCTTCCTTCAGCCAGGTGACCAGATAGATATTCTCGGAGACGCCAATGGCCAAGGCAATGTTGAGATCATGGCGCATAATGTGACGATCCTGAATGTTGGCACAGTTGGTCAAACTGCAGGGGCTGCTACGGAACTCATCGTAGGCGTTCCTGAATCTGAGGCAGAACTCTTGTCGTATCTCATGGATTCACGCAACTCTACTCAGAGTTCTATTCTGGAATATGTACTCCTGAGCAATACAAACTACGTGAAGTTTGGAACATCACCATCACCCAGCCCTGACCAGGGTATGAATTCTGGAAGTTTCCAGGCACTGTTTCACTAGTCCGAGATGGAGAAATTCTTAATGAGCAACGGAAATCGTTATTCAGTGACCATGAGAACTGTACTAAGAAAGTGGATATCAGGATCTACTGTGGCTGTGGGCTTGGCACTCCTTGTTGGATGTGCCCCTTCAGCGACCAAGCATCCAAGCCCTACTCCTACGGCTCCTATACCCAAGCCGAGTTCCCATGTTGGGCCCCTCGTCAACGCTTCGTACAGTTCGTCATGTGGGGCTGCAACGATCCAACCCAATGGGCCAACCCCCACCCCAATAACGTTGAGCCCGGGACAGACTGTTCCTCCTTTTACACAGCCCTCTGGTCCAGTGAGTGCCAGTGAAGCTACGTCACTCGTGCATGAGGTTCTCAATCAACAGTCCAATATTAGTGCGAAAGGACAAATACAGTGTCTTCCTCCACAGGAAGTTGCCACAAGTGAATTGAGCCAGTTTCTTTCAGGCCAAAAAAATCTTCCAGATAAGGTTTGGGTAGTAATTATCCAGGGCAATTTCACTGTTTCAAATGTTTCATCAAACGCACCAAGCCAACCTACGAAATATATTGTCTACTTCATCAGTCCAATACAACCAATTACCGTGTATTCATCATTCATGTTTGCTTCTGGCCCACTTCCAAGTCCACTGAATTCACTGTAAAGGTGTGACAGTCCAGCTGCCTTCGATGTGTTCGATTACTAGAGTGCTATACATGTGGTGGATCTGCATGAACATGAGAAGGAGTTGGACTGGTGAATCGCTCATTTGCAATTCTCCTTGCTCTGGGAATCTGTATAACCACTTCGTGTGGCACAACAGCAATTGGAAACTCAACTCATAGGGTACAGTCAAGTGTTGGAGGTCAACAACTGTCCCCTGCCCAAATGGGGGATGTAAATCGAATTGCAGTGGGCTATGCAAAGCTCCTAACAGGGAGTTATACATTCACCGGCAAATGGAATCGTCAATCCGCAGTAAACCCATTCACCATGGCTCAAGAAGTGGTTGGACACTACAATTTTGCAACGAATGCTGGCATTGCATCGAGTCAACCGAAAGCCTTTTCGCTTGTGGAACAGTTGGGAAGTGCATATGTGGGATATGTGGGAAGTGGAACATCTTCACAGGTATGGAAAGGACTGGTACTCCAGTCAGCACCACCAGTTGCAAAGCCTCTCAGCTCATTTGCAGATGACTTGCTTCTCCTGAATCCTGCTATCACGGAAGAGATTGTGGACAATGGAATAGTCAAAGTTGAAGATACAGGCCCCACAACCATCGCTGGCCGTTCTGCTGAATCATACAGGGTAACCACTGATTTGCAATCAGTACTACAGCAGAGCAATAGTGAAGAGTCATTGCTCGTAGACCAAGTGGTTGTTACTGCAATGTCACACAGCTCAAAACTCGCAGCAAATGTTTACCTGGGGTCGAGTGGTGATATAGTGCAGTGGTCAATTGATGTTCCGGGAAGTGATTTGGGAACGATCACGTTCTCTGTGACGGGTTCATATGCAGGATCTACTGCCGTGATCGAGCCGTCCAATGTCCAGTACATTCAGGGATATGCTCCACCAAACAGTACAGACATAAAGCAGCATGATGGAGATGCTTCTTGAAGAGTGCAAATTGAGAAGCGATGTGTCAAAGTTGTAACCGACCTGCAATCATCGGTAATGAAAATCCATGTAATGATGATGGAGTTCACCTGTAGTCGACTATTGGGATGAGAAGAGCTGATGTGAAGAATAATCGACACCTTTCATTACTGCGTTGCATGATGAGGAACGACATGAAAGGTAACTGTATGCCTGCGAAGAGACATGGTAGCAGAGCACAAGTCATGCCACTTTTCGCTCTCATGTTGCCAGTCATAATTGCCCTGCTGGGTCTTACAATGTCGGGTGAGATCTATCTGAATGCACGTAGCAGACTTGATGCAGCAACTGTAGTAGCTGCAGTTGCTGCAAGTGGAGACGCATGCATGGCATCACAGTACACATATGATGAATATGAATGCCAGTACGGTACGTATCCGGGAACTGGTCAGTCTACTACTTCACTCTATGCATCTGGCTTGCCCCCAATAAGTCAGGGAATGGAGACATCCCCAGGAATCCTAACAACAACTCCAGATGGAGCTCAAACCATCGAAGAGGAACAAATCGCATCATACTCTGCTGACAGTTCCGTTACCAATGTGCTCCAGCAAGCGTTCCCTGGGTACACAATTGATGCAGCTGCAGCTCCCACTTCTGGTCAGCCTTGTAAGGGGACTGAAAGTATGGGAAGCCCATATTCATTGACACAATGCTCCAATTATGAACAAGGCTCTTCGCTGACGAATATCGAGTTTCAGGTTCTTGTGAGCAAAGGTTACATGCTAGATAGTGATGATTCAGCAACCGGAACTTCCGATGATGCTTCTGGTGCGGACGGTGATGAGGCGGGAAGTTCTCCTTATGTCTGTCCAGCTACACAGCAGTTTGCTAGACAGGTAACAGTAAATGTGTGGATGCAGGCAAGTCAGCCATTTGGCATATTTATAGGGGAATCGCATATTCTCATGCAGGCAACGGATTCTGCGTATGGATGTTTGGGCAATTGACCATGGAAAACAATTACGGAAGAGCTGTTTCAGCAATGCGACATTCCCATCGCCATAACTCACGAGCACAATCGCTTGTTGAATTTACGTTCGTGTTTCCTGTCTTCATAGTGATTATTTTTGGGGGTGTGGTAGCTTTTCTCTGGCAACTTGACTTGAACAGCCTCAATTTTGCTTCCCAGGAGGGGGTACAGGTTGTAGGCATGCCAACGGATGCACTTGGGCTTGAGTGCAATGCTGGACAGGTTGCCTACAAGGCAGCAGTTTCGGAGAGCTTTCTTGGTGCAACACCGCTAGTTAGTGGAACATATGGTTTACCGTGTACAGGTAGCGTGCCAAGTTCCGAGCTTCCTGATCCACTTGCCTCATGCCCGCCATCAGAGCGTCCAAGCAGTGCATCGGGGTACAGTGTCACAACGCCTCCAACAGAGAAGCAAATGCTGTCGTATCTTAATACTCTTGTACCCTCCTCAACATCCAACGTTTTGCTTATATGTGCTACAGCAAATACGAATGGGGGAGCATCAACATCCGCAGTTGAGCTAACTATCACCATTGCCGGTTACAAACCTCTCATTGCACCAGCTCCGATACTTGGTAACAAACTTCCTGTATATGCGCAAGATACATACACGGTCCAGGAGTTTGAGCAATGAAACGACTCCATCACTTTCGAATTCATCCAAGGAAGCATGCAGTTGGTCAAACAATGGTTGAATTTGCAGTTCTTCTTCCAGTGATGCTCACAGTTTTTTTGGGTGCCATTGCAATTGATTCATATATCCAGGCGCAAAGCCTCCTGCAGCAGGCAACGACTGAGTCAGCATTGACAATTGCCCGCAACGCGAATGACTCTTGTTCGAATGGCGATGTCGGGTATGCACAGGCTATAAATGCCTTTGATGCAGCCTTGAAATCATCTCTTTTCAGTACTCTTCCATCACCAACTATAACTTGTGTTTCAGCAATTTCACCCCAGTCAAAATGCGTAGTTACAGCAGGTAGCAACATATGTACCAACATTCCAGCGGTTTGTAGCGATGGGTATGGGGGAACAGGAAGTGATGGGGGGTGTTTTGGGATTTGGAGGGGCGGAGTGGTAGGTGTGGATGTTACAGCCAATGTCACACTACCCTGGATTCCCATATGGAACCATGCAACGGTGCAGGCTACTTCTGCAGAGGCACTGGAACCATTCAGGAGCCATGTATGTCCAACCTCAGCAGTCCCCATTGACTATTGCTAAGTGGGTTCCAGTTGGAAGGTTGCCCTGCGTTTGGAATATGTATCAGGTACTGCATTGAAACCTTCAGTCATTATCCTGTTACAAATACACCATGGTGTTGTGAACGTGGTTAATGATAATGAAAGGTATTGAAATGGCGTTCACCTTTAGTTGTGGGGGTGAGTACAGATGACTCGATGGTTTAAATGGAATTGCATGGTTCAGTCGAGTTTTGCTCGCCTAGTAATGAGGTGGATTGCTGTTTTGCTAGCATTTGCTTTCACTGCACTTGCCAATTATCAAACAGTTGCCGCAAGTTCTCCTCCCCCCGTATCTACTCTCAATTGCTACCTGGTTGGTCAACAGCAGTCATGTCCACCTGCGAGCAGTGCAACCTTACAGGTTGCACCAACGCCAGGTGTCGTTGGATATCCCGAGCACTTTACAGCTACAGTGGATGCATGTGTATACACTGAGCCACCAGTCAATGGCAATAACCAGATTGCGCTCACGACTTGTACAAATCCTGGTGCCAATCCGCCAACAAATGGCACCAGTGCTCTCATAAAATGGGTTCCCCAGAAGGTTATCGTGGAATTCTACTACGGCAACAACAATCCTGATCAGGTTTGCCAGTATACAACTGATCAGAATCTAAATCTGCCATTCAATCCGACTACTAGTCCAACGAGTGGCAGCCTGCAGCCGTGTATTGAGTACACATCCTTTGGAACTGACTCCGGTACTCCGCCTGTTTACACACTGAATGCCATTCATGACTATGCTACTGCGAATACCTACCAGCCAGCAGTGGTGGTGGAGTGGAGTGGAGGACAACCGTATACGACCTACGTTGCACAGACTTATTCAGTGCACTATGACTGTGGCAATCCTGCATCTGTTCTAGCTGGCACCCTTGTGAATTGCCCACAGTACACTGCCTACTATACTTCTCAACATCCGCAGGCATGGCTTGCTGGTGCAACGAATGATCAGACCCAGTCGTTTACACAGTACTATGTTGCAAACAACTCGCAACCATACACAGCAGAGAATGTCTATGCAGCTGGTTGGTTTCCTGCACTGAGTTCCGGTCAGAGTACGTGGGCAGGATGCTGTGGTTATGACGGTTTCTATGGTTCCCCGTATGATGAGTTCAATGGCTGTAACAACGTTGGCGTGAGCTGGAACTGGGAAACATGGGCTGGTACGTATGTCTGGCCTGACTACAACTCATGGTCAGGATGTCTTGGCATTGATAATGATGATGCCTACACTACTGGCTACTCCTCTTTGTACCAGGCATATGGAGGTGGAGTAACTACTTTCCCGAGCGGGGTATGGTATCCATATCTAACTAGCTCACCAGTAACGAATTATGTGGATCAGCAGTATGTTGCATCATACACAGCCTATTACCATACGTCACAGTACTACCAGCAATGGGTGCTGGAATACGTTCCTTACCAGCAGTCGTATCAGTACTATCAGATTAACTCTGCTCCAAACAACTCTGTGCAAACGACCACTGTGGTTGATACCTGTGCACAGGCATCTGGGTGCCAGTACAACTACAATGTTCCACCACCCTACTTCCAGTACTACACAATCAATGATCCATTGAGCCAACCTGTTTTCCAGACATCAAGCAGCTGGTCTCAGGATCCTGCATGGAAGACGGATTATACTCAGTGGCTAAGCTATGCAGTTGGCTCATACACTGATTACTGGTACTCATACAACTGGGCATATGAGGCATATCCCACTGGATGGAACAGTCGTTCAATCTACAATTGCAATTTCACTGGATGGACAAACCTTGATCTTGACGGTGACAATGATATGGGGTATTCATGGAATACCAACTGCTGGTACGCGTACCCTCTTGGGTGGGAAAGTTATGCTGGCTATCCTGCCTACATCTTTGCCACACCTCATGGATATACAAACTACTATGGATATTGGAATGTGAATACGTGGTGGTACGGATATGTAGGATGGAACTGGCAGCTTCATTACTACACAACAAATACCTACCAAAATGTCACTTACCAGGAACTAGATGGAGCATGGCATGACTGGCCATGGACAACCGTCGCAGTCTCCTACAATGCAGTAAACCCGATTACACTCCAGGTGAAGCAGATCGAAGGCAGTAATGGTTAGGTAATGGATCTAGATAAATGTTTCAAATGAAGGAGGAAACCCAAAGGGGTTTCCTCCTTCCCTGTAGATATGTCTGACTCTTCTTGAGGATGTGACTACCAAACAGCAGCAGGAACAAACAATCCAGAGTATGATGACCATGAAAATGTGCAACGTACTTTGTCCAATGGAGTAGGAGGATTCATGAATTTCCCTCGATTGAGAAACCTTGACCTAGTTGCAGGGTTTGTTCTCGCTGCAGCTTTGTTTTTGCAGGGTAGCATGGTTCTTGCATCTAGCTCGGGATGGACGGAATATACCTTGCTTAGACCTTCAAGTGTTCCTTCCGGATATACATTCACGGAAAGCATTTCAGGCATTTCATCCATTCCAGGCAGTGGCGGTATTGTCGTCGCTGGTTCAGCAGTAGGTCATGCTCCAAATGCTGCGGGGGGCCAGATATTGCCGTTTGTAGAGATTGAATCTGGGGGCAGTGTGCATGATATATCTCCATCATTTCCTGGTACAAGCACTGTTGTAAATTCTGTTAGTGCACTTGCATCAAATGATGTCTGGATTGTTGGTTCCTCACAGCCAGGCAACAAGTTTTCGGATGAAGTGCCTTCGTATGCATTTGCAGATCACTGGAATGGTAGTGCATGGCAACTTGCAACCCTTCCTACAGTGGCCAAAACAGTACCAGGGTCGCTATACAGTGTTTCAGAGGACGCTCCAAATGATGTCTGGGCTACTGGCTTTAGTGGAACAAAGGGAGCTCCTACGAACTTCATGTTCCACTGGAATGGAGTTACATGGACAAGTCTGCAGGAGCCATTGGCCAACTCATATTTGCAGGCGGTTGAGGCTTTTACTCCCAACAACGTTGTTTTCCTGATTGGCAGCACAGTGCGCAAGTCACCTGTCATGCAGGTTTGGAATGGATCCACTTTTACCAACAATGCAATTCCGTTACAGAATGGCGGAGCAATTGCAAGTCCAACATTTCTATCGGGAAATTCAGGTAGTAACCTGTGGATAGCAGTACAGATAAGTACACCATTAGGTCAGCAGACGGGAATATATCACTGGAATGGCACAGCGTTTTCTACACTGCCTAACTTTAGGACTGTGTCTGGAGGAAACTTCTCAGTGACATCGGTGGGTGCTGTTGGTAGCAACGATGTGTGGGTGAGTGGAATTACTTCTATAGGTAGGCAGGGTAAGACGCTCATACCCACTCCATTCATTCAGCATTTTAATGGTACATCCTGGACTGTGGTTGAGATAACCATTAATGGCAAGAAAACGAATGGTGAGATTAATGCTGTAACTCCAGTAAGCCAGGGTACTGTTGCCTTTGCAGGAATTACCACACCTGAGAATGGTTTCATTGTTCTTCATACAGGGAATACGCTTTCCCCTCTTGATCTTGGAACGACTAGGAATTCAGGATTTCCACTGTGGTTAGGAATAGCAATTGTAGTGGTGGTTGTACTTGCAGCTGGGATCACAGTGGTCATAATGAAGCGTAGGACAGTGAGTAGGGGGCAGTCTCATGCTTAATCGTGGGTTGCTTTTGTCAATGCGCAGTGGGTGTGCTTTGATAGGCATTGCAGTTGTTGCTGCCTGTGGAACAGTCCAATCTCCTCAGGCTTCCCCTGTGTACGTGAAGTATGCAGGAACAGGCATCGAACACAGTATCAACATTCCAGAGGGGAGCGACAGCAGTTTTGCACGTGTCAACGTTGACCTTGTCAATGTGATAGATCCTGTTTCAGGAAGTGTTGCCCCAAGGGGAGAGAGAGCTGTTGCATTTGAACTTGGATTTACCTATAAAGGTATGTCCACATTTACTGTGGGAGCAGATGCTAGCATCACTCTCAATGCTGGCTTTGGTGCATCACTTATGGACTCAGATGGCATTCAGTATCTTCCAGCTTCCACCCAGCCATCTGTCACGTATCACGGCGTTGGTCCATTTGTTACAGCAAGCACTCTGCACAAGGGAAATATTTTGCCTTTGAATGTCATGAAGCGTGGTCTCATCATCTTCTACGTGCCGTCTAACGCTGTTATTGTAAGTCTCACATACCAGCCAGCAAACATGACTTCGCCACCACTTACATGGAATTTTGGATAGCACGCAAGGCATTCCGGCTTCAGTAGGAATTGTTTAACCAGTAAAACCGATGTTAACTGTTGACCTGCTGCTCAAGTGTCTCAAGCTCTGCACTGCGAGATGACGGGCTCAAGTCAGCACGGTCAATGGCGATCTCTATTGCATTTTCACCACTCATGAAGGCAATGATTCCCGATGTTGTCGATTCCTTTACAACGGGTGCAGATGTGGATGTTGCTGAAGTACCAATGTCATAACCGAGGGATGCAAGTGGTGTTCCTGGGTAAACGGTCACGACAAGTGCCCTTCCGTCGGAAACACTGTATCTACATTGACCAATTGGAGTTCCTGCTCCACCGAACGATTGTGACTGGCTCACCTGAAATGCAGGTGTTGAATAGTCGGATTTCCATGTACTCGTACCAAGCGCTGCAGTGACATTGTCAGTTGAAAGAAGATTGCAGGCATTGGGAGTCACTGCTGGTGTTGTCGGTGGAATTGTATTTGTTGGAACATTCGAGTAGCCAGGAGAGCATGCAGTAAGGAGTAAAGTTGCACCACCTGCAAGGATGGCGGATACCGTTTTCATCATTGTCCGTTTCGGTACTGATTGCAGCCGTCGCATGCATTGCATCATCAATCTGCACTCCTCACTCGATTGTTCCATCTGCAACACCGTGGATCCATGTAGCTGAAGATCGCACAGTTCACTTTGGGCTCGGATATTAGGATACACATTGGCAACTACCTTCTGTCCATCACACAGACCACACAAGCATGCGATACAATTACGGCAATCAGGGATGAGGAGGGATTACGAATGAACCGTCGCCAGCACAGGCAGCATCAACCTGCACCACGTACTCCCGAGGCCGTTGAGCCAAATCTCGACGCAGTGGGTGCAACGCTCACTCCACATGCACGTACCCTTCTGCGGTGGCTGTATGACCACCAAGGTGAGGAACGGCCACTCACTGACTCAGGACTTGCAAAGGAGGCAGTCGATAGAGCTTTCTTTGAGCTTGAGGATGCAGGCCTTGTGCGACAAGCACCAGGGGCTGCTGCAGGTGTCGTTGTTCCTGATTCAGTGCGCTCTGCAATGGTTCCGCCTCGATATCTTGTGAACATTATTGGTGAAATGCCAGAAGCACCTGAAGCAGCAGTGGCATGGAGAGCTGCAGCTGAGGCAATAGCAGCTTACCGTGCAAAATGGAAGATTGCAGACAAATCCCATGCCATGGGTGGTGGCAGTGTTGTTATGCATGGTGGAGAACAACGTTCCGATGCCATTGCCACGTGGGCTGTGATCCATGAGTTCCGTCGTGTCAGGGGAGCACATACGCCAGGTCAGGAAATTTCCTGAATTCCATGCAGGACACAGAGATACACGAATTTCCTTCGTGGGTGCAGCAGGCACTCGAATGTGGACTTATCACTGAGCTTGAGGCTCGGCGATTCACGAGGCAGTCTGTTCCACTCTCTCACGGTTCACCTATGCAACTCATTGGACGTGGTCGACGTGGACATGTGACGTGTCGGTGCCGATTTAGCCTTCCCCATACGTGCACGAAGCTGCCTGCACCTGTGCGATTCACGATGTAGACCGTGGTATAGTGCAGGAGCGCACGTTCAGCGCATCGGGTACTGGTCACACAGATGCCCGATAGTCAGATCGTAAGTCGATGTGTCAAATGCAGTCTTGTGTGGAATAGAGGCCTGTATGGGGAAGAAGCTCATTATTGTTGAGTCGCCGAGCAAGGCGAGAACGCTTTCGAAGTTTCTCGGATCGTCATTCATCGTGAAAGCATCGATGGGGCATGTCCGTGATCTCCCGAAATCGAAGATCGGAGTAGATATTGAACATGGGTTCACGCCACAGTATCAGGTCATAAAGGGTCGTGAGAAGAGCATAGAGGAGCTGAAGCAGGCAGCAAAGCAGGCAGAAGAGACGTATCTTGCCTCAGACCCTGACCGTGAAGGAGAAGCCATTGCATGGCATCTTGCTGAGGCTTTGAAGCTGAAGAATCCTGTACGGATTGTATTCCATGAAATTACGAGGAGTGCAGTTGAAGAGGCTATGGAACATCCCAGGAGCATCGACCGGTCCCTCGTTGCAGCCCAGGAAGCACGTCGTGTTATTGATCGTCTTCTTGGATACAAGCTCAGCCCATTTCTTTGGAAAAAGGTTCGAGCTGGCCTCAGTGCTGGAAGGGTTCAATCAGTAGCCGTCAGGCTCGTTGCTGACAGGGAAGCTGAGATTGAAGCATTTGTTCCTGTTGAGTCGTGGTCTTTGGAAGTTGCACTTGAACATGAGGATGGACAAACCTTCACTGCACGTCTCAGTGAAATCGCTGGACAACCAGCTCCAAAGAAAAAGACGAAGTCTGATGAACAGGAAGAGAAAGAGAGTGAGGAACGTGTTCTCGTACATTCCGAGGATGAAGCTGTTGCTCTTCTTGCGCAACTTGGCTATGCGAAAGATGGGTTTCCACTCGATGGGCCCGGACTCTGGACTGTTACAAAGGTAACTACAACCAGTCAGTCCCGTTCAGCTCCACTTCCGTATACCACAAGCGTTCTTCAGCAAGATGCAAGCACACGACTCCGTTTTTCTCCAAAGAGAACAATGCTTCTCGCGCAGCAGCTCTATGAAGGAGTGGAGCTGGGTGATCAGGGGCCAGTAGGTCTCATAACGTATATGCGTACTGACTCAACACGTCTCAGTGATGAAGCTATTGGCATGGCACAAGGCTATATCAGCGCAGTGTATGGCGACCGGTATGTTCGTACTACCAAACCAGTGCAACGCGGCAAGTCAGCACTTCATGTTCAAGATGCACATGAAGCGATCAGACCAACTGATGTGGCCCGTACACCGGATGCAGTGAAGGATGTGCTGGATCCGTCGCAATTCAGGCTGTATGAACTCATCTGGAAGCGTTTTGTGGCAAGTCAAATGTCGGAGGCGAAAATCAGGTCAACCCGTGTTGTTCTTGAACGTGCAGGGTGTTTGTTCCGTGCATCAGGATCAGTCGTTGAGTTTGATGGTTTTCAGCGCGTCTGGCGACGTGATGAGGGGACAGATCGTGAAGAGAAGATCCTTCCAGCTCTCAGTGAAGGCGAGTCACTTCCAGGACTTCGTATAGATGCAGAGCAGCACTTCTCCCAGCCACCTCCCCGGTACACGGAAGCTTCCCTCATCAAGGATCTGGAAGAGAAGGGAATTGGGAGGCCTTCAACATATGCACCAACACTCGATGTCATCCAGCAACGACGGTATGTCGTGCAGAAGGAACGAAAGCTGTATCTCACTGCATTAGGCAAGACGGTGGATCTCGTACTTAGGGAAAATATTCCGTCTGTAGTCGATGTAGCCTTCACAGCAGAACTCGAAAGTCAGCTGGACAAGATTGAAGAAGGGACATCGGATTACGAACCCATTGTTGCGGGCTGGTATGGTCCCTTCGAGAAGACAGTCGAGACAATGAACGAGTCCGTGCAACGCGTGAAAATCCCGGTAAAAGAAACAGGGGAAGAGTGTCCAAAGTGTCATGAGGGACAACTTGTCATTAGGGAAGGCCGATATGGGGAATTTATTGGGTGTTCGCGGTATCCCGAATGCGACTACGTGAAGAATGAACGTGGTAGTACAGCAGAACCGACAGGTGAAAACTGTCCTCTCTGCGGAAAGCCTCTTGTAACGCGTGTGGGTCGTCGGGGGCCATTCGTTGGCTGTTCAGGGTATCCAACATGCCGGTATGTTGCACCAAGCAGCCCAGAAGGGGAGGCCCCACCACCACCAGATCTTGGCCCATGTCCAGATTGTGGAAAACCACTCGTAGTTCGACGAGGACGTCGGGGTGCATTCATAGGTTGCTCTGCATATCCTGCGTGTCGGCATACTGCACCACTCGAGCCTGGTTCAGAAGCAGCTGTGTCTGCAGCATCGACAGCAGGGCCACAAGTAGAACCAACAGGCGAGATGTGTCCAGAGTGTGGAAAACCGCTTGTGACCCGTCAGGGTCGATTCGGTCCATTCATTGCCTGTTCTGGGTATCCAACGTGCAAATACCGTCCCCCAAAAGCTGCAAGGCGATCTGACAGTGAGGAATCCGAAGAATAGCTTGAAACGGTTTGCCCCCTTGTATCTGGTATTGTTGAAGCAATTCACACACAGTGGGGATGCTTCCAGAGGGTGGCGTGACAAGCGCAACTGAAGGCACGTGATCCACTGTGGAGGTCAACCCACAATTGGAGGATGTGAACTGTGTCTACAGTCACAATGCGGCAGATGCTGGAAGCAGGCGTACATTTCGGTCATCGAACAAGCCGATGGAACCCGAAGATGCGCCCGTACATTTTTACCTCGAGGAACGGTGTCCATGTCATCGACCTCGCGAAAACGAAGTTGATGCTTGACGAAGCGCTAGATGCAATACGTGATGCAGTTGCAAGCGGAGACAAGGTTCTCTTTGTGGGAACAAAGAAGCAGGCACAGGATGTCATTCGTGAGGTCTGTGAGGCTACTGGACAGCATTATGTCGTCAATCGGTGGCTTGGGGGCATGCTCACGAACTATCCAGTCATGCGTCAGCGAGTTCGACGGCTTCAGGAACTCCGTGAGTTCAAGGAGCGGGGAGACTTTGAACGCATGTCACGCAAAGAAGCAAACATGTATCAGGATGAACTCACTCGACTTGAGGCAAACTTTGGTGGTCTTGCCACAATGGATGCCCGTCCAGGAGTGCTTTTTGTCATTGACTGCAAGCGCGAAACACTTGCAGTGAAAGAGGCAAATACCCTCAATATTCCCATCTATGCGATAGTCGACACTAACTGTGATCCGGACAAGGTTGAATACGTCATTCCGGGAAATGATGATTCGATGCGTGCAATCACCCTCATTCTCAAGGCAGTTCAGGGAGCAATTGAGGAAGGAATTGAACTCCAGAAGAAGCGGAAGTCAGATGCATCTGTCAAGGAAGCCCCTAGCAGTGAACAGGCAGTTGCAGTAGCACAAGGTGGAGAAGCATAAGATGGCTGAAGTCACAGCGCAGTCCGTGAAGAACCTTCGAGACATGACTGGTGCAGGCATGATGGACTGCAAGAAGGCACTTGTCGAAAACGATGGTGATGTGGAGAAGGCAAAAGACTGGCTTCGTGAAAAGGGTCTTGCAAAATCCGCAAGCAGGGTAGGTCGTGAAGCCCGGGAAGGAATCGTTGAATCCTATGTGCACAAATCAAGTGGCATTGCAAAGCTGGGCGTACTTGTTGAGCTGAACTGCGAGTCTGACTTCGTTGCGAAGACGGATGACTTCCAGGCATTAGCTCGTGAGATTGCTCTGCAGGTTGCAGGAAAGGCTCCATTATACGTACGGAAGGAAGATGTTCCGAAGGATGTTCTTGATCGGGAAACTGCAATCTTCCGCAACCAGGTGGAAGGGAAGCCCGAGAATATAGTTGAGAAGATCATTGCCGGGAAACTGGAGGCTTTTTACAAGGAGGTCTGTCTCCTCGAGCAACCGTGGATCCGGGATGAAAAGGGCAAGCAGACCATTGGCGAGATGATTCACGAAGCGATCGCAAAAATGGGTGAGAATATTACTGTCTCCCGCTTTGCACGGTTCCAAGTTGGTGAGACATCGTCAACGAGTGCTTCGAATGGACACCACGAGTGACATGCCACACGAGGCAATAGCCGCCACCTCCAGAGTAGTGGGCAAGCGGATACCGAAATACGGTCGTGTTGTCCTCAAGATAAGTGGCGAAGCCTTGATGGGAAGCAGGGGGTACGGTATTGATACCGGAACGGTGTATCAAATTGCAGAACAATTGCGGGATGTTCATGCACTTGGTGTGGAGCTTGCAGTTGTTGTAGGTGGTGGCAACATCATTCGTGGTGTTGAGATTAGCTCCCAGGGACTCGATCGTGTTGCTGGTGACTATATGGGGATGCTCGCGACTGTTATCAATGCACTTGCCCTTCGCGATGCTCTTGAGCAGAGTGGCCTGCAGTGTCGTGTACAGACTGCAATTGCCATGCAGCAGGTCGCTGAACCATTCATTCCACGTCGTGCCATCCGACACCTTGAGAAGGGTCGCATTGTCATTTTGAGTGCAGGAACGGGAAATCCATTTTTCTCGACTGACACGACTGCAGCCCTTCGTGCTGCTGAAATTGGCGCAGAGATACTCCTTAAGGCAACAAAGGTCGATGGGATCTACACTGCAGATCCTGTGAAGAATCCCGGAGCAGAACGCCTGCACCACCTGACGTATCTTGATGTTCTCAATAGGAAACTGCAGGTGATGGATGCAACAGCTCTCACACTGTGCATGGACAATGCAATGCCAATCATCGTTTTTGATCTCCTGACACGTGGCAACATTGAGCGCGTGATATGCGGAGAGGATATCGGTACCCGAGTGGATGCAGGAGAATAGCTATGGCTGGTGAACACGAGGATACACTCCTCTCGATGGAAGGAATTATCTCGCAAGCAAAAGAGCGAATGGAGCGAAGCATTGAGGCCCTGAAGAAGGAACTTGTTGGGATCCGTACAGGGAGGGCAAATCCAGCTCTTGTGGACCGCTTGCAGATCGACTATTACGGGTCTGCAACACCACTTCAGTCACTAGCAAACATTTCCACTCCTGAGGCACGCCTCCTGGTAATACAGCCGTTTGATCGCACTGCAATTCCTGCGATTGAGAAAGCAATCATGACAAGTGAACTTGGACTTACTCCCTCAAATGATGGTCAAGTCATCAGGGTTGGCATTCCACAGCTGACAGAAGAGCGGCGTCAAGAGTATGTGAAACTCGTCCACAAGCGTGCAGAGGAAGCACGAGTATCCGTGCGGAATATTCGTCGGGATACAGTTGACCAATTCAGGAAACTTGAAAAGGCTGGCAGTATCAGCAAGGATGAAGTGGAGCGTGAACTCCAGCATGTGCAAAAGGTAACGGATAGCCACATTGAAATCATTGAAGGTTTGGCAAAGAAGAAGGAAGCAGAACTCCTCGAGGTGTAACGTCTGCTCACAAATCACCCGTTATATGAGTGAGTAGACTCGACTGGAGAGCGTATCATCGAACGACCATTTCCCCCAGCAGCGATCCCTACCAGCCCTGGTCCCTCGATTCCCGTGCATGTTGGAATCATCATGGATGGGAATGGGAGATGGGCAAGATCCCGACACAGACCACGACTCTTTGGTCATCGTGCAGGAGTGCGTGCTATTCGACCAGTACTCGATGCCTTCCATGCCCGCGGAGTACATATACTCACGTTGTACGCATTCAGTACGGAGAACTGGAGACGTCCTGATGATGAAGTACGAGGACTCATGACCCTTCTTGGAGAAACAATTGATCGCGAGACTGAGGAGTTGCACACGAACGGAATACAAATCCGCGCAATTGGTGATAGATCACGCCTTGGTTCCCGGCTTCAGGAGAAAATCCGCATCGCTGAGGAAACAACGAAATCGAACACTACTGGAATTCTCAATGTTGCAATCAATTATGGTTCTCGCCATGAGATAGTGGGTGCTTTCCTTGATGCCACAGCCAATGGAGTTGATCCTCGCTCGGTATCAGAGGAAATCCTGTCATCGTTTCTCTACACACGAGGTTTGCCGGATCCGGATCTCATCATCCGAACTGGTGGTGAGTACAGACTGAGCAATTTTCTCCTCTGGCAGGCAGCATATGCTGAACTCTTCATTACCCCAACGCTTTGGCCCGAATTTGGCACTCACGATATTGATGAGGCACTCGCGTTTTATGCAGGAAGAGAACGTAGGTTTGGGACAACGCCCGAGCAGGTGGCTGCACCAGGAAATACTGAACGTGCGTAACTTGTCCATTCGCCTGGTATCTGCAGCAGTTCTGATAGCACTTGTTGTCATCACCATTCTTGTACGCGGATGGTTTGCTTGGAGCGTTGTGAGTATCTTTGGTCTTGCAGCAGCTTGGGAGCTCTCTCGGATGTTTGCAAAGGCAGGTCAACCTGTAAATCCTGTCATTCTCTATCCAGTGACACTTGTGCTCGTACTCAGGGCAGTACTGCCAGGTGAACTGCCGATTGTTGAGTGGTGTTGCATATTCAGTGTGATCGTTGGTCTTGGCATGATGGTTTTCGAGCGCAGTACTCCGTTTGGGTGGCTCTCTGCACTAGGTATATCTGCATATGTAGGGCTTGGTCTGGGATATGTACTTCTCCTGCTAGATCGTGCTCCACGGAGTGACCCGCATCTTGGCATGCTCCTGGTCATTGTCATGCTTGCAGGAATCGTGGCATGTGATACTGGAGCATATGCTGTTGGGATTCCCTTTGGACGTCATAGACTCATTCCCGATATCTCGCCAAAGAAGTCTATCGAAGGAGCAATCGGTGGGCTTCTTGCAGCATGTATTGTTGGGACAGTGTGTGGCATGTGGCTTCTCAGTCTCAGTGTCCTTGCAAGTGCTGTGTTGGGATTGATGATTGGCATACTTGCGCAGATCGGCGATCTTGCGGAATCTGCATTGAAACGTCAGGCTGATATGAAGGATTCGAGTGGTCTTATCCCTGGTCATGGGGGCGTCATGGACAGGTTTGACAGCATTCTCTTTGTTGTGCCAGTTGTTTACTGGTATCTGCATGCAGTTCTGAGGATACGACCGTGAAAGATCGGATACGCATTGCTGTTCTGGGCGTGACTGGTTCAATTGGAAGCCAGGCCTGTGATGTCATACGGCGCTATCCTGACCGGTTCGAGCTTGTCGGTATGACTGCCTCCCGGTCATCAAAGATCATTGAGCTGAGAAAGGAATTTCCTCTGGCGATGGCTGCAACCCAGTATTCTGTGGATCCGGATATTCCATCAGGAATGGATGCAGTGACTGCAGTAGCAGAATCTGGTGCAGATATTGTGGTAATTGCAATACCGGGAATGGATGCTGTACTACCGGCTCTTGCAGCAATTGAAGCGGGTTCAGATATTGCACTTGCCTCGAAGGAAGTCCTTGTCGTTGGAGGAAGACATGTCATGGAGCGTGCAGCATCAGCAGGTGTGACGATATACCCAGTCGACAGTGAACACAGTGCGATATGGCAGTGTCTTCGCGGAGAGAATCGTGCTGACGTAGTTCGTATCATTCTCACTGCCAGCGGCGGTGCTTTTCGGGATTATCCTGTCTCCAGGCTGGAAGGTGTGACTGTAGCAGATGCACTACAACATCCGACATGGAACATGGGTGTGAAGGTGACAGTTGATTCAGCCTCGATGATGAACAAGGCACTCGAGATGATCGAGGCCCATCATCTCTTTGACATGGCAATGGACGCAATTGATGTTGTTGTCCATCGGCAAAGCATAGATCACTCAATGGTACAACTCGTAGATGGAGGCTACCTCGCTGCCCTGTCTGTTCCGGACATGCGTCTACCTATTGCGCTTGCACTGAATCGTGGACGGAGACTTCCTGGCGTGATTTCGCCAATTGTATGGGAGGAAGTTCCACTTCTCCAATTCGATCCAATTGATACCCGTCGCTATCCTGCAATAGATCTTGCACGGTTTGCAGGGGCTGATCCTACAGGGGGACGTGCATGTGCTCTCAATGCAGCAAATGAGGTGGCTGTAGAGGAATTTTGCAGGGGCGCATTGCGGTTTGTCGATATTGTTCCACTCGTTGCACACGTCATTGAGCAGCTTGATGGCAACGCACCTTCAGATATCGAAGATCTCGTGAAACTGGACCTGGAAGCTCGGAATGTGGCTCACACGCTTGCCACTTCGAAGTATGGGGTAGGATGACACTGTGACTGGCTTTCTTTTTGGCCTTTTGGTCTTCATCGTTGTTATCTTTGCTGTCATTATCGTGCACGAGTTGGGCCATTTCACTGTTGCAAAGTTGTCTGGCATTCGTGTCGATGAGTTCTCGTTTGGTTTCGGTTGGCGTATTGCCTCAAGAAAGAAAGGGGAGACAGAGTATTCCCTTCGTGCTATTCCTGCAGGTGGGTATGTGCGCATGGCTGGCATGCTCGGTCTTGAAGGCGAAGCAGATGCTGGACCACGGAATTTTTATCGTGCAGCGTGGTGGAAGAGGGCACTGACCATTCTTGCGGGCATTCTTTCAAACTTCATCTTCGCTGGCATACTCTTTACTATTGTCTTTGCTATTCCTGTTGACTCTGTACTTCCGTCAGGTGAACCACTTGCGAAGGCAGGATTTCATAGCGGGGATGTTGTTGTGGATGCTGGTGGGATTGCTGTTCCTTCTACTTCCATTACGGCAGCTGCTGATGCCATACACAAGGCAACGATCCGTTCTGAAGGTCATCCCCTGGTCATTGTCATGCAGACATCTTCAGGCAAGATAATCCGAAAAGTCGTTACTCCGGAATTGGTGCTCTATGTGGGGGTGTCACAGTCAAAGTCTTCACCGTTGCAGAAGGGAGGTGCATACATCATCGACACTGTCAATGGTGTACCTGTTCCCAGAGGACTCCCAGAAGTTGTACTCGGTAATGGTTCTCCAGTCACTGTGACTCTTCATGTTGAAGGAGCAACAGGCAAGAATGCAGTTGAGCACACCGTTTCGATTGCACATGTCCATGATGCTGGCAACACTCCGTTAGTCGCTGGAGAATATCGGGCTGCATGGAGAATTGGCTATGAAGCACCACTTCCTGGAGAACCGCTTGTACAGTCAGTACGAGATGGATTCCTTGCAGTACCACAGTACATCAGTGCTTCCATGGGACAACTCTGGCATCTCATTACTTCAAACCCAGGTGGTCTCAATGGACCAAATGGACTGTCAGGCCCGGTGGGAATTGCCATAATGGGTGCACAGCAGGCAAAGGCAGGGTGGGTGTCCTTTCTCGAGTTTGTCGCCATCATCAGTACGAGTGTTGGACTCATGAATGTACTTCCAGTCCCATTTCTGGACGGGGGCAAGTTCCTGCTTCTCGTTGTTGAGGGAGTCCGACGTAAGCGTATGCAACCTGAACGGGAGGCAATTATCACAACGATTGGACTTGCTCTTCTCCTCATACTTGCGTTTTATGTCACGATTGGAGATATCGAGAAGATTCCACTGTTCCTCAAGGGGTCGTAGGTGATGAGTGGCGAGCGTAGGGCAACTGTCCCAATCAATGTAGGCGGTGTCGTTGTTGGTGGTGCTGCACCCATATCCGTGCAGTCAATGACGAAGACACAGACAGAGGATATATCAGCCACACTCAGGGAGATAGAAGAAGCTGCTGCTGCTGGTGCAGATATCATGCGCGTTACCTGTGATACGAAAGAGGCTGGTATTGCACTCAAGGAGATCGTGAAGGGGTCGGTTCTACCGCTTGTTGCGGATATTCATTATGATGCTCCGCTAGCTCTCATGGCTCTTGAGGCAGGCGTAGCATGCCTCAGGCTCAATCCCGGGAACATAACTGATGCAGAAAAAGTCAAGGACATTGCAGCTGAAGCGAAAGCCCGCAGTGTGCCAATTCGCATTGGCGTGAATTCAGGGAGTATTCCCGGGAGAAAGGAAATAGCCAGGGGTCGAGGGGAGTCGATTGATGAGACAGTCGACCGGATGGTGGAAGCTGCCCTTCACCACATCAGGATTCTTGAAGAACTTGATTTTCGGGCAATAAAGGTATCACTCAAGGCAAGTGATGTCTTGACAACAGTGCGGGCGAATCGTGCATTTGCTGCACTGGGGAACAGGTATCCACTTCACCTTGGGCTCACAGAAGCAGGCCCACCAGAGACAGGGAGCATCAAGTCTGCTATGGCGCTCGGAATTCTCCTTGCTGAAGGCATTGGGGATACCATTCGCGTGTCGCTTGTCGCTCCTCCGCCACTTGAGGTTAAGGTTGGAAAGGAGATACTTGCGAATCTTCAGCCTGCACAAAGTAGACCAAATCTCATTGCATGTCCCACGTGCGGACGTCTTGAGATCAACATGATGCCAATGGTCCAGAAGGTCGAAGCTGCACTTCAGCGTGTGAGAAGGCCAATAACTGTCTCTGTCATGGGGTGCGTCGTGAATGGCCCTGGAGAGGGAATGCATGCAGACATAGGGATTGCTGGTGGTAGACAGAAGGGTATTTTTTACAAGCGAGGGAAAGTCGTGGCAACACTTCCGGAAGAAGAGCTTCTCGCAACACTCCTCCATGAGCTGGAAGTCATTGCTGAGGAAGATGCAGCACTCCTTGATGCAGGGAAGCCACTTCCTGTGGGACTTGGTGAGGAATAAGCAGTTACGATGTTCGGCCGATTCTTCGTCAGTTCTCCATTGACATATATAGCAGGAATCCTTGGCGTTGTCGTCTACTTCCTCCCAACCCTTATTGCTGTCAGACGGCACAGATCCTGTCTTCTCGTCTTTCTCATTAACCTGTTCTTTGGTTGGGCAGTGATTGGGTGGATCATTGCCCTCATCCTTGCGCTCAGATAGTCTCGCTTAGCCGAAAAGGTGGACAACGACACTCCCCACCAAAATGAGGAGTGTCCATCCCAGGGAACCAAGACTGAGTCCTGCGACAACCACTATTCCATCCCGGAGATGAAGCCCGAGTCATGACAGTCGCTCCCATGGCAGGAAGGGTATCGAGACCGGAAAACGGGGGTGCAAGGAAAGCGCCTGCAAGAAAAAGAAGGAGAATGATTCCGACAATGGACTGTGCAGCCTGTGTTGCAAGCAAACGGTACAGACGTGGTCTGGAGTGGCCTTCAAACCACTTGATGACACTGATGACTCTCGGAAGAAACCGATCGAGGAATCGATGTGAAAGGGTTATGCCCCTGATGCGTCGTGGAAGGAGGGTAAGGGGCTTTCCTGACAGAAGTTGCAGGATGGGAACGAGGGTCACTATCTCAAAGACATGGGTGAATCCGCCGGTGGGAAGAGGGATGGCTGCTGGGAAGAGCAGGATGAGTATGAGAATGAGACGACCCCTGTATCCGAAGATGGCACAAGGTGATCGAGATCTTTTGATGAATCAGATGCTTCCCAAGATGCAAGCGCAATACTCAGTGGAGGAGGGTGCGGGTCCATATATATCTTCTACCCTGTTGGGTGAAAGCGTAAAACCAAAAGTCCTAGCGCTTCCCCGAGAGCGTGCAAGGGGGGTACGCTCTCGCATCATTCCGCAATCTTCCTGATGGGGATGGTGTGACATTGCTGGCTGCACAAGTTGCAAAAGCAGTTCAAACTGAGGTCAGCTGCAATTATCGAGTATGGATTACTGGTTGTGTGTACTGTGCGCACGGGCATGTTGCACTCGTGGGAGAGCAAATGTTGCAACCAACCCTATGAGTATGAATCCTCCAGCAAGAAATGCATCAAACTTTGCTGCTTCAGTGACTGCTTGTGAGGCAGCTGCGATTATCGGGGCACTACCAGGATATGAGCCAAGACTGGGTATACCTGCTCCTCCTGTTGCCTTGACAAGGGCAACAATGCCACGAATTGCAGCAGGAGGAAGTGCATGTAGCTGGGAGAGACCAGTGGTTGAGCGGTTGGCGAGTATGGTCAGAAATACAGTTCCAAGAATGGCAACGCCAAATGCAGATCCGACTTGTCGTGCAGTTGACTGGATGCCTGATGCCTGTCCACTGTCTGCAGTGGGCACATCTGTCAGGATGACACCAGTGAGTTGTGCGGATGCCATGCCAACCCCAAGGCCGTAGATAAAGAGCCAGGGAGAGAGTCCCCATCCAGTGCTGGACACGCTAAGCATGAGGCCAAGGAGGCCCAAGCCCACTGCCTCAAGTAAGAGTCCAAGCCGTGCAATGTTGCGTGGTGAGAGCGACTTTGTGAGTACTGGTGTGAGTCCTCCTGCAATGAATGCACCGATGGCCAGCGCAAGAAAGACAAATCCTGTTCCGAGTGCACTGTAACGAAGTACTCCCTGGAGGAAGAGGGGGAGGACAAAGAGAAGTCCAAACTCGCCAAGCGATACTGTAAAAGCAGCAACATTGCCAAATCCAAAACTCCGGATGCGGAAGAGGGCAAAATCGATGAGCACTGCGCGTTCTCTGTTTCGACGGCTGAGTTCCACGCCTATGAATAGGAGTAGCAGGAGCACGCCAGCAGTGAAGATGAACGGGATGATTGAGATCCAGGAAGTGGGCCAGTGCCATCCAAAAAAGGCAAACGTGTGCTCCTGCGTCCACCACCCATACTGTGCACTTTCTATTAGAGCGAACACCACTCCGCCTAGACCAAGAACGGTAAGAATGTTCCCGGGAATGTCGAAGCCTGAATGAGCTGCGGGATCTGATGTCTCTTCGATGAAGAAGAGGATACCAACAAGGATGAGTATTCCAAGTGGCACATTGACGAGAAATGCCCACCTCCAGCTCACGTCTGTTGTAAGCCAGCCACCAAGGAGTGGTCCCACAGCTGCAAACCCGCCAATAGTTGAGCCCCATACTGCAAATGCAATTGCCCGTGCAGATCCAGTGAACATTGCATTCACCGTCGAGAGGGTTGAGGGAAGAATCATTGCACCCCCAACACCCTGAAGGGAACGTGCAAATATGAGGAGTTCACCGTTTGGAGCTAGGGCAGCAAGAAGGCTGGAACAAACGAATACGAGTGTCCCGACAAGAAACATACGCTTGCGGCCCCACCGATCTCCTGCACGTCCAACTGAGATGAGAAGGGCAGCAAATACGAGTGAATAGATGGAGTTCAGCCACTCTGCTCCAGTGACGCTGAGATGAATTTCACGGATGATTGTCGGGATTGCAACATTCACAATTGTTGCATCCACGATAATCATCGCAACGCCCATTGAGATGAAGGGAAGGGCAAGCCACTGTGAGCGAGTGGGACTTGACATTGGGAACTCCTTGAATATTTATACAATATAGTCAATTATAGACAGAATTACTATTGGTGTCTTGTGGTAGCAAGTAGTGCAGAATTTCTCAAGGTGCATCTGCTCGTATTGGGCCTTGCCACACAGGCGATAGGTTTATGCTATGAGCAAAACAGTAGTACTCGCACTCATACGAAGCAGAATGGATTGGAAGACTGTACTCAAAGTAGTGGAGGAATTTCACGCAAGACCGTTCATCTCGCTCGGGAACGTGAGAAGAGGGAGCAGGAAGTCCCATGTCATACCGGATACGTGCAGAATGTCGTGACTATCAATTGTGTGACACTGATGCACACTCTGGATTACCTACAAAGTTTGATCCAAACTTCGCAGAAGTAATCGATTTTATGCATGTCAGAAAGAGCGCTTGATGGCTTGCTCGCGCTTGCAGGTGCATTAACTATGTAGTCCTTCCTTGGATGCGGATTGAGCCCAAAAGCAAGAGAGTTCGACTATGGTGAAGTAGTGTATGAATGCTGAGCAACGGGAAGGAAGATCCGTGTTGTGTTCCCAAAATGAAGTACGGCCAGAGTGAGATCCGCAATGCCACTATTAAGAACAGGAAAAAGGCTCAATGGTTATTGAGACCAACAAATGGAATTGCAACAGCCCTGATCTCGAAATATTTGGTAAGACCGGAAACTGCTTTAAAAGGGAAGTCTTGATATTTCCGAAATGCCAATTTCAGAAATTGATTTTTCACTTTCCGATGAGTGCACAACCTTTAGGTGTCATTCGTTTCTGTTGAAATATCATTGAGTTCAGCAAGTCGGTTATTCCAAAATTCCAGTCTATCTTTGAACTTCTCTGCCTGGGCTTCAATAACAGGAAGATTAGTGCGTGCAACTTCTACGCGTGATTGAGGAGATAGTTCGTTCATAAGAAGCTTCATGTGGTCAGCAACAGATAGTTCCATTGCTAAAACCTCTGTGTAAATTCCTTGCCAAAAAATCGCTTGCTCTCGGTCTGCAGTTTCGAAAACAACTTCATCTTCCATTCCTAATGAGATGTCACCTCCACGAATTGCAGCTGCAATATCTGGCCGTGTGCAAGGAGAATTGGGTGTATTCATACTTACTTTCATACCCTAGGACTCATAACATTTTCCGCAACATTAGGCGTATGATGAAAAAGTGAATAAGCAAGCTGCCGTGCGTAGTCCGAAACCTCTTGAAGGTGAAGAAATTTCTTCTGAAAGATGGGAGGATGCGAGGCACTGGATTTCTATTTACAATGATTTGGTTAAGTTCAAATTGGGACTACTGGATAGGGTAGAACATGAGCTTCCAAAACTTGCATTAGTAGCACAAAAAGCAGCCAGTGAAGATGTCACTATAATTCGGCACCAGCTCGATGGCTACTATGTTCGATTGCAGTTGTGGTATGAACGATTGTGGAAATTGCAGGGCTTATGGCTTGATCCTGTAAATAGGACTATGCAATATCATGGCAATGAAGTTAAGTTGACTGAACGGGAGTTCGAATTGCTTAACTTTCTGATTGCACACCCGAATCGGTATTTTTCTGCATCACAAATCATGACATATGCCTGGTCTGATTCCGCGCTGTATCCAGAAGAAGTACGCAACTATATTCTGCGTCTTCGCAGGATTCTCAAGATATTTGCTCTTCCTTGCAACATTGCCAACAAGCCAGGAAAGGGTTATGCCCTCATATTTCTTAATATCTGAAGCTGCCTTAGCTCGCTATTGTCATAGGCATTTCTATGGTATGAAGCATGTTCCATTGACGATGTGCATTCTGTAGAAAAGTTGCTCCGATGTGTAATCCACTAAGAAATTCTGCGTGACTACTGTTTATACGTTCCGGATTCCTTTTCATGCCAACCATGAATCTTCTTTTATCGTTACGGAAACTATAGTATCGGTCTGGATCTGGAGTTTCAAATCTGTCTTCACTTCTTCTACGTTGTGCGGTCTGCATTGTGTCTTCCAGCAACAATTGTCACAAGTTTCACAATGCCAAAAGCAGCAAGTGAGTAAATTCCAACTGCAACAACATCAGCCCAGACCACGAGGTTTCCATGTGCTGCATACGTCGTTTTGAAGATCCCTGCAAACGGTGAAGCCAAAAACGTTCCAATAGAGAATACGAATGCTGCAAAGCCAACATTATTCGCACCTGCGGCATGGAACACAAAGTCCAGAGCCAGAAAGATGATCACAACTCCAGCAACAAGCCAAATGAATTCTGCTACTGGAGATTTGCCCGACCAAATATGTGGTGTCCTTACTTGCATTCTTGCCCCTTGATTTTGAGAGTAACCTTCCCTTCTTGAGGTAGTAGTACTCTCGTTGTTTGGTGTTGCCGTATTTGTGACTTTCTCCGTTATTTGTTGTTCTGTCATGTCATCTCTCCCATGTAGTGCCGCAAGGTGAATTTCCTGCGTAAGCTAGTTGTATACATTGATCATGTAATGCAAGGCGTAATAATTCCAGCAACGGACAATGTTTATGTTTCATTTTTTTTCCGCTTATTCCCATCTGACATATTGTTCGGTACTGATTTTGTTTCAACGTTTTTTAAGCGTAGTGAACAATTGTCCAGCCGGATCTCGTCGCTTTTGGACGATGCAGCCCTTTCGGGTTTGTTGCTCACTTTCGAGCAGCTTCATCCTTACAGCACCTATAGACATAACAAGCTGAGATGCTCCAGAAAGGGGTATTAATTTGGAGGA
>JBMFXB010000001.1:0-170850 GCA_049964715.1 Candidatus Dormibacteria bacterium | reverse complement strand
GCCCAACTGGAATCTCCTCAAAACTGTCACACCCCGCTAAAATGCGAAGCTCCGCTATACCGCCCGGCCCGCTTCCGGTTCACGTGAGACACGCCAGCAACGCCAAGTGCATACGCAGCCCACAGCGCGCCCACGAGGAGGCGGTCATGCGGGAAGGCTGCCAAGCAGTACGTCACAATGACAGCCCACTGCACCCCATAGCCACCCATCCATGACACCGAGCACCAGGTCCAGGGCCAGTCCTTCGAGCCCCACCACCAGGGCAGGAGGACGAGCGGAACGAGCAGCCACAGGATGGCGGGAGACTCGGAGCCCGTGAGCGTCGTGGCGAGGATGGCAAGAGGACAGGCGACGAGCGACAAGACAAGCTGCTCGATGGCGGTACACTACCCGTATGGAAAACGATCTTTGTCGCGTCTGCCTCAAGAGGCCAGAAATACCTGATGAACGTCATGGACGATGCGAGGCATGCGTAAAGGCACAGCGTGTTGCCCTTCGATTCCGCCTCGGACCAGATTCAACTGGACATGGTCTCCTCGTGAAGGCTGGTGAACTCTCCCCTCGTGCCCTCAAACAGAAGTGGAATGCAACTCTTCGTACCTTCACTGGCACACCCTCCGTAAAACCACACCTTGGTCTCCATGAAGTAGAGATCATCACAACGAAGGATCGTATCGATACCATTCGTATCTCACAGGATCTTGCACAACATGTCGATGAAGTCCTTCCGCTCCTTCGTGCTGCATCGGAACGCACTGATGGGGCCTGGTAGTATCACGCTTCTAGCCGTGGAATAACTTCCACCAGACTGAGGGGCGGCTGACTGTGCGAACTGGAACAAGTGGAACATTGTCAAGCTGCTCTGTTCCATCCTGGACGGAAAGCTCCCCTACAGGTACAGTCGTAGTTGCTGGTACAACGTGTGGTGTGTCCTTAAGGTGCACAGTTATCGTATCTCCAGCAATTCCAACAAGGACTCGTGACGAGCCAGCTGCAGCAAGCGGAACTGTCTCCCATGGCACAACAGCCTGCGGCTGCAGCTGCTTGGTGATGGTGCTCAGTGACACAGTCCTCATCTCCTGAAAAATCCCGACTACAGCTTCTTTTGCAAGGAGAAATGCTGTGCCAAGTTCTGGTTGGGATGGATACGCTGCAGCATCAGGCTTCTGCCCCAAAACAGCTCCCACAACCGTCTCGGCATGGCCCTCAACATAGCGTGTTGCAGAAAACATGAGACACCCTCCTGCAGCCCCTGTCCATCCTGTCTTCACACCATTCCACCCTGGTATTACTCCAAGATATTCATCAAGGTTCGTCAGGGTACCCACGACCGGAAACGGTGTTGACACTGTACTCACGACAGAACGAAATGAAGGCAGTGCCATGGCGTGCGTTCCAAGAATTACGAGGTCAGCGGCTGAGGAGATCGTATTTGGACTGTAACCACTTGGATCTGCAAAGTGCGTGTCCACCATTCCAAGCCTTGCTGCAGTGGCATTCATGAGCTGCACAAACTGTGCTTCGGACCCTGACACCCAGACTCCAAGCGTCAGGGCAAGGTTGTTCGCGGAAGGCAGCATAAGTCCAAGCAGCAACTGTCGCTCCGTAAGATGCTCACCCAGCTGTACTGGTACATTTGAGCCATCCTCACGTACAGTGCTCGTGTAGAATCCAACATCTCTTGATGTCATGACAAGGGTTGGTCCCTGTGAAGTGGCAGTAAGCGGATGTGCAGTGAGCACGAGATATGCTGTCATAACTTTCGCAACTGAGCCAGTCGGAAATGGTGTGTGTACATGTGAGGAAAGAAGTGACCTTCCATCGCTCAGTACGACATCTTCCCCACCTGTCGTTGCAACGGGAATTGACTGGGAAACACCTGGCAGATTGATGGTGACTGCTGCACGGGCAACAGCGTGAACCCTGGGTAGCGGGGCTGCAAGCTCTCGTTGTCCTGTAATGCCAACACCACATGCGAGAATGGCTACGATACCGATGGCAATACGTGAGACGAGATCCCCGGCTCGGTGTGATGTCCCTGTATCGAAAGTCTCCTGCTTCCCCTCTACCATCGTTGTCAGGCTCGGTGCCCCAAGGGTTCCTCTGTGGGGCCAAAGATTCCTATTCGTTGCTGGAGCTTTTTCAGGGAATGCTCTGCCTCGATATACCGTACTGTCCCGGAAAATGACCGCATGACAATACTGTGTGTTCGTGCACCACCACCCCAGAATCGAACTCCATCAAGAAGTTCCCCGTCCGTGATACCTGTTGCTGCATAGAAGATGTTTTCTCCAGCACAGAGATCATCGATTGTATATACCTTGCTGTCTGTTACCCCTTCTTTCGCTGCAGTGGCTTTATCCTCTTCCCGAATCCAGAGTTTCGCCTGCATTCCTCCACCGATACACTTCACTGCTGCAGCTGCCAGCACGGCCTCCGGTGCTCCCCCAATTCCCATAAGCACATCAATGCCAGTGCGATGCTCCATGGCTGCCATGATTCCTGCAGCAACATCTCCATCGAGAATGAGCTTCACCCGCGCTCCAGTTCCACGGATTTTCGCAAGGAGTTCCTCGTGGCGCGGTCGATCAAGGACAACGACCGTAAGGTCTCTCACATTCCTTCCTTCTGCACGAGCAATTCGTGCAAGGTTTGTTTCAATGCTATCGGTGATATCGATGACTTCCCGTGCACGAGGCCCAACGATGATTTTGTCCATGTACGGTATGTGTGTTTGAAACATCGAACCCTGTTCTGCAAGTGCAACTGTGCTGAGTCCCCCGGGAAGACCCTGAGCTACAAGACGCGTTCCATCAATAGGATCCACCGCAACATCGACATGTGGCTCATTTCCGTTTCCTACCTGCTCTCCGATATACAGCATTGGGGCTTTGTCTTTTTCTCCCTCGCCAATGACGACAATGCCGTCCATGTCAACATATTGGAGACTCTTCCGCATTGCATCAACTGCTGCACCGTCTGCCTGCTCTTTCTGGTTTCGTCCCATAAACCTCGCTGCAGCAAGGGCACCGCCCTCTGTCACGCGCACAAGCTCCAGGGCAAGGTTTCTGTCGATGGGAACGCCGAGAGTGAATTCCTCGTTCATGGCTACTCCTGTGTTCGCTGCGATCACTGCACAGCTGGTAACGGATGCAGTATATACCGGGAGCACAAATCCCTGTTCTCACTAGGCTCTTCCCTACAACTGTAGTGTCCTTGTGATGGAAGCGATCACATGTGTTCGAATGTGGGCGTTTACCACACAGGGTGTCGCTATCTCCTACACAACTGCACTGGATTCCTCACATGAGCCTGCACTATTCTGGCTGCCATTCTCACTAATACGTGGTTTCAGGTATTCCGGAAGGTTTTTTGCCAATATGGGGTATCCGTGTGTTCAACAATGACCGTGACACCATTCTCCTGGTCAAAAGCAGGTACAAGGAGTATGTGATTAAGTATGTGTTCTGTTGTTGTCCCTAAAAGCATCAACATTGCTTGATATCGGGATCGTGCCAAGTCTGTCAACGGAATATTGTTCTGCTGTTTGTTCATCTGAACAGTAGATCCAGTCAGCATCACTCAACATTCCCATGATGCTTTCCACATATCTTGCTGCGTTCTGTCAAACTTTCCCGTATCTCCAGTCATTTCACTTCGTACACATTTCCATCCGTTGATCTGGAAAATATCATTGACAACCTCGTGCTTGTGTGAGAAATGGAACGTATCTCCCTGACATGGTCGAAGGAGAACGGGAAAGGACGAAGACAACACGACAATACTCATCTTCACTGTAGGATGAAGAAGGGCAGCTGACTTGTTGTATCGCCTCGTTGTCATGCACTTTTCCGCTTCCTCTGCACGATCTCGCAACAGATTTCGGTTTCTCTGGGATAATGACAATGCATTAGCCAGGTTCCCATATAACTCCTGAAGGTTTCGTATGATCTTTCTCACTGACTTTCTCCGCGCTGATATCGTCGATATCAATCAAGAGCGTGCAGGTACAGTGAAGGATCTCATCGTACGAATGCGAGAGCCATACCCCATCGTTACAGCATTCGCCATCCGTGGCGGGAAACACCTCCCCCGGACAATCGATTGGGGAGCTGTTCGTGCTGGAGAAAACAATGAACTCAGCCTCAATGTCCCAACCTCCGCATTGCAGGAATATCCGAGAGCAGGATCAGAGACATGGCTTTCGCGAGACATTCTTGACAGACAAATTGTCGATACCGATGGACGCAGGGTAGTCCGTGTTAATGATCTTCAACTCCAGGTAGTCAATGGATCCCTGGTCCTTATTGGTGTTGATATTGGCACCCGAGGGCTGCTACGACGACTTGGCCTTGAATCTACTGGCAGGCGACTAACACGGGTATTTCACCGCAACTTTCCACACAAGATCATCTCATGGGACGTTGTCGACCCCGTCCAAAGTGACCAGTCTTCCGTGAAGCTACGCATTTCTCACCGAAAACTCGGGAAAATGCACCCTGCAGACATTGCAGAAATTGTGAGTCAGCTAGGATCGACTGACCGGGCTGCAATCATCCAGGGACTTGATGCAGAAACTGCTGCTGAAACACTAGAAGAAACAAGTGACGAGATTCAGGCACAGATTCTTGCAACACTCGATGATGAGCAAACGGCAGATATCCTTGAAGCGATGTCCCCTGATGAGGCAGCAGACTTCCTTGGTGACCTTCCTGAGGACCGACGAGAAGAACTCATTGCAAAAATGGAGCAGGAGGAAGCCGAAGATGTCACTGAACTCCTTACGTACGAGGACAACACGGCTGGTGGTCTTATGACCACGGAATTCGTTTCCATTCCCAGTACCCTTACTGCTGAAGAAACGATTGCAGAGATCCGTCTCCGTGCTCCCAGTGCGGAATCCATTTATTACGTCTATGTCATTGATGAGATGCAACATCTTCTTGGCGTTCTTAGTCTTCGGGATCTTATCGTTGCTTCACCAACAGCACCTATCACCTCCCTCATGATTGAGAGAGTTGTTGCTGTGCCTACAGATGCAGAACCAGAGGATGTTGCTGCTGTCATAGCGAAATACAATCTTCTCGCAATCCCAGTCGTTGATGAGGAAGATCGCATCCAGGGAATCGTCACGATTGATGATGCAATGGACACTGTTATGCCGCAGGGCATGCGTCGCAGGGCAAGGCTGTTGTGACGGAACGAAAGAAGCCCGAAAGAGGAGCAGCGCAACCATCTGTTTCGCTTCGGCAAAAAGTTTCTTCGCTCAAGGATCGAACTCCCCCCAAGGACAACATCCGGAAGAAGTTTTCACTTGGCCCAGTCCTCAAGTTTCTTGCCATTGTTGGGCCTGGAATAATCATTGCAAATGCAGGAAATGATGCAGGTGGCGTATATACCTATAGCGACATCGGCGCGAAATATGGCTATTCGCTCCTGTGGACATTTATTCCTATTACCATATCGCTCATTGTGGTGCAGGAGATGGTGGGGAGACTGGGTTGCATCACAGGCAAAGGGCTCATGGATCTCATACGTGAGCGATTTGGCGTTCGGTGGACCCTTTTCGTTTCCATCGTTGTCATCATTGCAAATGGAGGAACACTTCTTGCGGAATTTGCAGGTGTTGCAGGTGCGCTCGGTCTTCTCGGAATTCCCAAAACCATTGCAATTATCGGGGCTGCGTTACTCATAGCCGTCATTGTCATGCGAGGAAATCGTCAACTTGTAGAACGGATTTTCCTTGCATTGGGTCTCGCGTTCTTCAGCTATTTCATCACTGCTTTTCTCGTACCAACACAGTGGAAGACTGTAGGTCATTCATTCCTCATCCCCTCCCTTTCACATCCAGGTGTTGCAGAAGGGGCATTCCTTATTGATGTCGTTGCACTCATTGGAACAACAATCACGCCATATATGCAGCTCTATCTGCAGTCCTCCATCGTTGACAAGGGTTCCTCCCGTGGGGATTTGCCCTACGTTCGGGCTGATATCATTTCCGGTGCAGCCTTCAGCAATATTGTTTCTGTTTTCATCGTTATTACGACTGCTGCCACGCTCTTCCCCCATGGCCTTGCAGGTATAGGTATTAACAGCACAGGTGCTGCAGCGAGAGCTCTCACACCACTTGTGGGCATACATGCGCAGCAGCTTTTTGCTGTTGGCCTTCTTGGTGCCAGTCTTCTGGCAGCAGCTGTACTTCCTCTGAGCACTGCATTTGTTGTTTGCGAGGCATTTGGTGCAGAACGAAGCGTTCAGAGCAAGTTCAGTGAAGCTCCCCTATTTTTCATGCTGTTCCTGGGACTCATCATCATCACTGCTGGAGTAATGCTTCTCCCGCATGTATCTATCACTGGTGTTGCTATTGGCACGCAGACACTTGACGGCATTCTCCTTCCTGTACTTCTTGTGTTCATTTTTATTCTTGCTAATGACAAGTCCCTACTTGGACGGCATCGGAACTCACTACTGCTCAACATCATCTCGTTCATCACTGTCATTGTTCTCATTGGCCTTGATATCGTGCTTCTTCTGAATTCCTTCTGAGTCGTTACCTGCGACAGGCTGCTGTCGTCTGCCCTGTTCATCCTCCTCTCATACACACGGAGGACCTACACATGACTGCACTAGTAACGCCAGATCCAACAGCTCATGCCTTTTCACGACTGACTGCAGGTGTTCTCGATCTCTGCTCCACTGACAGATGGATGGAGTGGCTTTCACTGGTAAACCGGTTTCGCTCGTACAGTGCAAGAAACATCCTTCTCATTGCTACGCAACGTCCAGATGCAACACGAGTGGCGAGCTATTCAACATGGAAGAGGCTGGGTCGCCAGGTACGGAAAGGAGAAAAAGCACTGTACATCGTTGCTCCTCTCCGTCCAGCAGAGAAGGACGAAGAGGATACTGTTCCGTTTGGCTTCCGGTATGTCCCTGTCTTTGACATTTCACAAACAGAGGGTGATCCACTCGCAAATCCGTGCGAAGTACTCGCTACACCGATAGATGCAGAAATTCTTGAGGATGCGTGCCGCATTGCATCAGCACTTGGCTACAATGTCACATTTCATGAACTCGGCAATGATACGCATGGCATCTGCAAGCCTGCATCGAAATCCATAGAAATCAATTCCCGCGATCCAGAAGGACAACAGCTAAAGTCTCTCCTCCACGAGATCTCTCACGCCATGCTCCATGCTTCGTGTCCTGACAGGATACGTGCTGAAATTGAAGCTGAATCTGTTGCCTTCATTGTCATGAACCATCTCGGTATTGACAGCAGCTCGTACAGCTTTGGGTATGTCGCTACCTGGGGCAAAGGGGGAGATTCTGCTCTGGATGTCCTGCGCCAATCAGCAACGACAATCAGGACGACAGCATTATTCCTCTGCGACCAGCTCGATAGAGGTGCTTCGCTTCGAAGCGCAAGGAACGTTACCTGTGCGTGATCCATCCCGTAATTGATGCACGCCAAAGGCAGAGATCGCATCTGCAGCACAGACAAGCCCTGCATCCAAAGCAATGTCAAATGCCTCTACATGAGCATCCTCATGCGTTGCAAGAGTGCCAAGGAAACCGCCTGCAAGTGCATCCCCAGCTCCAGTTGGATCGATCACGACATCAACTGGTGCAGCAGGAAGGCGAATGACTCGATCCCTGGTAATGAGGGCAGCACCCTCAGGTCCAAGCTTGACGACAACAGCTCGAAGTCGTGGTGCTTCTGCAACAAAAGCTCCTGTCTTCTCCTCCCACACATCCTCAGAACACTGCAGGAGAGTGCTGATTTCATGAATATTGAGAAAGAGGATATCTGCTCGATGAATGACAGACTGGACAAGATCGCGCTCCGATCTGATGAACTCTTCCATACTGTCAATTCCAATGACTGCAGGATCCTTCGCTTGATCGAGAATCTCACGCTGAAGATGCGGATTCATGCTCCCAATGAAGAGTACATCCGCACTCCTGGCAGCATCTGAGAGGGATGGTTTCCACGATGTGTACGCACCGTATTCAGCATGCTCATTTTTTGTACGCCATTCCGTGAAGTCATGGGTTGCATGCCACCGGTATGTCGGCAATTCGGATACCTCAAGATCTCCAAGATCAACACTACGAGTGGCAAAAGTTCCGCGGACAGATGCCTCACCATCTTTCCCAACAATGCCGACAAGATGGACAGGTACAAATCGGGATGCTGCAAGCGAACAGTACACAGCTGATCCACCCTGCTGTTCAGTGCGATGCCCATGAGGAGTCCACACGTCGTCAAGGGCAACGGAGCCGACGACAGTCATACGCCAAGTCATGTTTCTCCCCTACCAGGTCAGTGCTGAATGATTCTGCAGAGGAAAGGGAATGATGGCTCCTCGAGACCCGTGTTTCCGCTCCTCAACAGATCGATTCATGAGCGACTGCTGCACAAGGAAGAGTACATTGCCAACATTGTCGACACTCCGCTCACGACCAAGTGTTGCAAGGAAGGTACGATCTGTTTTCCAGAGAAACTGTGCTACTGCATCCCAAAGCCAATGCGGGAGTACAGCATTTCCTTGAACGCGATACTCTTCAACGACAGCAACAAGCTCATCCGACTCCCTCAGTGCACGTCGTGTTCGGCCGAGTCTTGATCGACGGAAAAGTGCCTCATGCTCGATCGCCTGCTGCTCTGCAATGGTCGCTGCGAGGTTGTGTTCTGTCACTTCCAGTTCACTGCTCCGTATATTGGGTGCTGCACTTATGAGTAGTACACGCTACTTCTGAGGAAAATACAAGCATTTCCACATGCCATCTTCCGCAACGACATGCACTGTCTTACTCATACGATGAAGTGTACCCTTCACAGCAAACGCATACTCAACGTGTAGTTCTGCAACATGTTCAAAGGTTGTACTGTGGGCAACATCCTCCCACGACTCAAGGAATTGACATTCCCGAACTGCCATCGTTGAGACCCGTGTCAGGCCTTGCAGCTGAAGTGACTGGGCAAATTCCTTTGATGAACTCCATGCATCTCGGCATTCACGTGCCAGAAGGGCAAAAGCCCGTTCAAACTGCGAAACCTTGAGAAGTTCCATGAAGAGAGTCTCTACGAATGCAGGATTCGCATTCGGCCACGGTTTGCCATCGTCCGGCTTTGCACGCAGAGCCGTTCTCCACACCCGGTCAAGTGTTGTGGACTGTGCAACTCCTTGAACGACAGTCGCATCCTCCGATAATCGCTCCTCAACCTGCCATCCCGTAACCGGAGTGACATCCAGCTCCACACGTTCTCCGTCAAACACATCTTCCTCTTCTCCGACAAGTGCATGCCGTAGTGAAGAACCCAGGCGTCGAAACATCGAATCTGTCGACATCGATCATCCCCTCATCACACGATGTTCAATGGTATTGTGGTCCATGTCTATGACACAGACATTCATTTCACAAGTGTACGATGCTACCGTCTTCCAATGCACCCCCCAAAATCTGTAGGATGATTGCATGTTACAGCGACAAGCACGTGTCCTCTATGCCGAGGACCAGGAACTGGATGCAGCTCCTATAGTCAAGACGCTATCTCCCCTCATGGAGGAGTTCCGTTGGGTGAAAAGTGCACGAGAACTACGGGCAACTGCTCCGGAGTATGCACCGACACTACTTATCCTCGATGCCACACTGGAAACTGATGGATTGGAATATTTCCAAGCCATACGCTTCTCTCCCGAACATCCTGATCTCGGAGTGATTGTCATTACCGATCCTGGCGATCGCACAACCCGTGAGCGTGCACAACAGCTCGGAGCAGCAGCAGTCCTTTCGAAGCCCTTCAAACCCGAGGATGTACTCGCAACTATTGATCGTCTTATCGAGATTGGATCAAACTAGTTCCTGCCGGGACGGACAATACGAACTTTTGGGTGTTCAATGTCCGGAACTGTCCGTACGATGTAGGAAGAGTCATCAATTGGAGCAGAACATGTCCGGTACTGATTGGTGGAAAAGAGCAAACACTGCAGAGCGAAATGCTGCTGTCCAGCTTTTTGCCTTACGCCTGTCAACTGCAGCAACTGTGGACCCTTCTCGTGCTGCTTCTTCCCACCATGTCGCTCGTGCAGCGTATCGCCTTGCAGAATCCCTTGATGATACAGGTGCAGCATTTCAGCCGTTCCCTGCAGGTGCACACCTGCGCCTTGCCTGGAAAGCGTTTCTCAAGCATCTTTCCCCTACAGACATCGACACAATCCATACCATCTCCCGCTTGACAAGCGCGACTGCACCCTATCAAGCCCAAATTCGGAAACTCTCTCCTGTTCTCACTCGCCTGCACCACGATGCTGTTGCACATGGCACCATCAATGAACCACGATGCTTCCGAATTTCACTCAAGGGACGTGAAGTGGCACTCACACCCTCCCGGCCAGGATCTCCAGAGCTGCTTCGTGATGCCCTCCTTCGGGACCGTGTCAGCGATGTCCCTGGTATCCAACACATACTTGGTGTCTCTCTTCCAGACGGCGTCCTGATCTCTGAACCAACCGATGGTCAGGTTCTCGATGCAATGGCACTCAGTGAACTTGACCGTCTCAGTACTGCAGCTGCTCATGAAAATCTCGTAATTACAATCACGAAACTTGCAGAACGCGGATGCTCCATACCCACTGGAGCTCGAGATGTCCTTGTGAGTGATTCTGGTTTCATGTTCATTTCCCTCGACGGAAACACACCGGGAGCAACGCTCCCCGAACAATTGCTCACCATGTATCGACATCTTCGCAATCCCTACGACAGGATGCTCTCCCCATACAGTCCTGCACTTCTTCGCCGAGATGCTGCATCGCAGTGGAACCGGGTTGCATCAACCTTTCTTGCAGCAGTCCATTCTGTATGTGGTGCCCACATGCAGGAGTCGATAACATCAGTGCTTGCACGAACCCATGAACTTCCACCAACACTACTCCAGCAGCCGCGTGAACACACCTTCACAACTCTCGGGCGAAGCGTACCTTTGCATGGTGCATCGCTGTCCTGAGGCAGGAACAGGACCATGCCCGGCTTGGCGATAATGTATTGGTAAACGTGTGTCCGATGACACCGTGCTAGTGGGGGGATCCGATGACAACAACGCTTGTCGTGCTCCATGGGGACCAGACTGGAGAAGAACTCCTTAATGAAACGCTCCGTCTTGCAGATCCATCCCTTCTTGGATGTACTCTTGAACTGCTCGAATTTGACTGTTCCCTTGCCAATCGGCGAAAAACAAAGAATGGCATCGTACGCGATGCAGCAGACGCCATACGGACACACTGTCTCGGCCTCAAGGCAGCCACTATAACACCTGAAAAGTCAGATGATGTAGGCAGTCCGAATGCCCTCCTTCGTGACAGAATCGGGGCACAGGTCATTATTCGAACTGGACGTCCCATTCCTGGATTATCTGCACTTGGCTCAGTTGCAACACCTATCACTGTCGTGAGAATGGCAGTGGATGATGCATACAATGCACAGGAATGGCGTGAAGAGCATGAAGGCAACGTCATTGCCTATCGTACTGAGCACATTTCCCGAGAAACGTGCAGGGCAGTTGCACAAACGTCATTCCACTACGCTTCTGCATGCGATGGCATTGTGTTCGGTGGCCCAAAATACACAGTCTCACCAATATATGAAGGTCTCCTCAAGGAGGCCCTTGATGCTGCCCATGAAGAGTGGCCACTTGTTCGCTACGAACCTCAACTCATTGATGCGACGTATGCACTTCTCCTCAAGCATCACGGTGCGCCCCTCGTCATACCAGCACTCAATCGGGATGGCGACTGTCTGTCCGACCTTGTACTTGCTCTCTTTGGATCGCTCGCTGGTGCAGAGTCACTCATTCTTCGGTATGGCCCTTCCCGAGAACATCCTGAAATTGTTGTTGCAGAAGCTCCGCATGGAACTGCACCTACGCTTGAAGGAAAGAATATTGCAAATCCCATGGCAATGATCCTGGCTCTTGCTTCTGTTCTCCACTATGCAGAAGATCCACGTGCAGTTTCTGCAGCCACAAGAATCCGCACAAGCGTTGATACTGTTCTCCATCAGGGAATCCGCACTTCGGATCTTGGAGGCACTGCAACAACCTCCAACTTTGTCGATGCAGTGCTTGATACACTTCGCACCACTGCTCCAACCCTGTCCTAGCAACCAATCCATTGCGTACAATCGCATCATAAAGAGCCAAATTTTCCTTTATCGAACAGGCCAAAAACTCCATGCAACGCATATACCTTGACCATGCAGCAACCACACCCCCATCGCGTGCAGCTGTAGCTGCCATGTGCAAGGCGCTCGATGAATGCTGGGGCAATCCGTCTTCCATCCATGCAGATGGACAGCATGCCCGTTCCATCCTCGATGGATCGCGCGATACCCTTGCTGCATTTGCTGGAGTTGCAGCACGAAATGTTGTCTTCACCGCATCCGGAACAGAAGCTGATAATTTGGCTCTCTCTGGCATCCTTGGACGCTGGGGTGCTGCACGTGGACGACACATGGTTGTGAGCGCTATCGAACATGAAGCTGTGCTATCAACTGCAGAAGCCCTGGCCGAGAATGGATCTGCTGAGCTAACCATCGTACAACCCGATACAGATGGTCTTGTTCAGCCTGCATCCATCGTCGCAGCAATGCGTCCAGATACAGTGCTTGTTTCTGTCATGTACGTCAACAACGAAACGGGCGTTATTCAGGACATTCCTGCCATCTCCCACGCTGTGCATGCACAGCGTGCAGACACATTCGTCCACACTGATGCAGTACAGGGAGCAGGCTACCTCCCATGTGACATGAACTCTCTTGGTGTGGATCTCCTATCCCTGAGCAGCCACAAGATCTACGGGCCAAAGGGTGCAGGCTGCCTTATCCTTCGAGACGGTGTCTTTGTCTCTCCTGTCATCCATGGTGGTGGACAGGAACGAAACAGGCGTTCAGGAACAGAGGCAATTCCAGCAATAGCAGGCTTTGGTGCAGCAATCAGTGAGCTTGTCGAGCATCGGGATTCATGGTGCACAACCATGGAAGCACTGCGTGACCAGCTCATAGCTACTGTCCGCAATGAACTTCCAGACGCCATTATTCCTGGCGAACAAGTTCAGCGGGTTTCTTCGTGTGCATCCTTCGTCTTTCCAGGTATCAGGAATGAGCTACTTCTCACCCGCCTCGATGCTGCAGGCATCTCAGCATCCGGTGGATCCGCCTGTTCAGCAGGTACCACTCTCCCATCCCATGTACTTACAGCAATGGGATATCCAGATGATGCTGCCAAGAGCCTTCTCCGCTGTACCCTTGGACACAAGACAACGCATGAAGACATCACCATCACAGCAACAGCGATTGTCGGGGCTGTCCAGGCACTTCGCCATTCCCTCAATACCGACTAGCCCCTGCAATTCCGACCCCAGCACTGGTATATTCTTAGTATGGGAATCAGATTTGAGACGGGCGGGGTATCACTTCGTGTAACGGAGCGCGCTCACTACGCACTTCGCATGATGACAGTTCTTGCCAGACACTATCCAGAACGAGAACTCGTGAACCTTCGGATCATAGCCGAGGAAGAGCGACTTCCCCACCCATTCCTCGAGCAGCTCACCATGCCCCTTCGGCATGCTGGTCTCGTACACAGTGTGAGGGGAGTCAAGGGAGGATACATCCTTGGCCGCGATCCATCCGAAATCTCGCTGTACGACATCGTTGTGGCTACTGATGGTCCCATCGCACCAGTGGACTGTTTGGCCCCCCAGTATGTCGAGGGAAGTTGCCCAATGGATAACCACTGTGTTACGGCAAGCGTGTGGGGAGATCTCCAACACGTCATTGTCGCTTTCCTTCAATCCAAGACCCTTGAATACATTGCAGAGAGTTCTCCCATTCGAAGAGTTCCACTTGGCACTATTGCCCTCCTTCCAGACACACAGGTGAATGCATCATGACTGTTCGAGGTTTATCCATTGACAACCTACATGTCCGTGTCGGAGAGACAGATATCCTTCACGGAGTAACCCTTGAGGTACCTGAGGGCGAGGTACATGCTCTCATGGGCCCAAATGGATCCGGAAAGAGCACTCTTGCATACACAATTATGGGACACCCCGCGTACACGATCACCAAGGGAACCATCACACTGAATGGCACCCAGCTTGGTGATCTTACTCCTGAGGAAAGGGCTCATCTTGGACTCTTTCTCTCACCGCAATATCCCACAGCCATTCCAGGAGTGACTGTAGTCAACTTCCTCAGGGCTGCACTCAGGGGTCTCGGCAAGGAACTCCCTGCACGAGCATTTCTCTCCAAGCTATCGGAAACGATGTCTTCTCTCCATATGGACGAGAGCTTCAGAAGCAGGTACATCAATGATGGCTTCTCAGGTGGGGAAAAGAAGAGGACAGAGATTCTCCAGATGGCACTCCTTGAGCCTGCATTCGCTGTACTTGATGAAACAGACTCTGGACTTGATGTCGATGCACTGCGTACTGTTGCTGAAGGCGTCAACAGGGTAAGAACACCTGCACTTGGCATTCTTCTCATTACTCACTACAACCGTATCCTCGAACACCTGAAGCCGGACGTGATCCACCTCCTGTTTAAGGGACAGATTGTAGCTACGGGTGGTCCAGAAATGGCTCGAGAGATCGAGAAATCAGGGTATGCACCGTTCATTGGAACAAATGCAGAACCTGAGCCGATTGGAGTGACTCATGGCAATTAACGCTGAACACCTTTCGAAGGAATACCAGTACGGGTTTCACGATGCTGACTCCTCAGTATTCCGCACGGAAAAGGGGCTGTCTGAGGAAGTCATCCGATCCATCTCTGCCCACAAGAAAGAACCAGAGTGGATGCTCCGCTTTCGCCTCAAGGCCTACAAGCATTTCATGGATCGTCCCATGCCTGCATGGGGTGCGGATCTCTCTGGCATCGACTTTGACAACATCTATTATTATGTGAAACCTACTGACCAGCAGGGTCGGACGTGGGACGAGGTTCCTGACCAGATCAAGACGACCTTTGATCGTCTTGGCATACCCGAGGCAGAGAGAAAGTTTCTTGCAGGGGTAAGTGCGCAGTATGACTCAGAAGTTGTCTACCACAATATTAAGGAAGAGCTCGAAAAGCAGGGCGTCATTTTCTCTGACTGCGATAGCGGACTTCGTGAACATGAAGAGATTTTCCGGCAGTATTTCTCGACAATCATTCCGCCGAACGACAACAAGTTTGCAGCACTCAACAGTGCGGTTTGGTCCGGAGGCTCCTTCGTCTATGTTCCACCTGGAGTCCATGTCGACATTCCGCTCCAGGCTTACTTCCGTATCAATAGCGACAACATGGGACAGTTCGAAAGAACGCTCATCATTGCAGATCGTGGATCGTATGTCCACTACATAGAAGGATGCACAGCACCGACGTACTCCGCCGATTCTCTCCACTCTGCTGTTGTTGAGCTCATTGCTCTTGAGGATGCTCATATCCGGTATACGACCATCCAGAATTGGTCAAACAATGTGTACAACCTCGTTACAAAGAGAGCAATTGCTCAGGCAGGTGCAACGATCGAATGGATTGATGGAAACCTTGGCAGCAAAGTGACCATGAAATATCCCTCAATCTACCTCATGGGAGAACGAGCCCACGGAGAGATTCTTTCAGCTGCCTTCGCTGGAAATGGCCAGCATCAAGATGCAGGAGCAAAATGCATCCATGTTGCACCGAATACGACAAGTAATATCGTGTCACGATCTATTAGCAAAGGTACGGGCCGCACTTCGTACCGTGGGCACATCGTTGTCAACGAAAAAGCAGACAATGTGAAGTGCAATGTCCGCTGTGATGCCCTTCTCCTTGATGAGACATCAAGGAGCGACACCTATCCCTACATGGACATCAAGAATCCCAATGTTGAAATCGGGCATGAAGCGAGTGTCAGTAAAGTCGGTGAGGATCAGCTCTTTTATCTACGGAGTCGCGGTATCTCAGAGCAGGATGCTACTGCCCTCATTGTCAATGGGTTTTTCGAACCATTTGTCAAGGAGCTGCCCATGGAATATGCTGTCGAGCTCAACCGCCTTCTCGCTGTTCAAATGGACAATGCAGTCGGTTAAGGAATACTGATGACACTCCTTGCATCTCAACCAGACCTCATTGCAGGTGCACCTGATCGGATTGCACAGGGAACACCAGCACTTGTACATCAGCGCACAGAAGCATGGGATCATGCACATCACATGTCTCCGCCCTCGCTCCAAGATGAGGACTGGAGACGGACTGATCCACGACCCTATCTTGCACGTCTGAATCGTCCACTCGCAGGGTGCACATATAAGCTTCCCGATGGTACACACTTGCCAGATGGAGTGCACTTTTCTACGCTTGAAACATCACCTGTCTCGCATGATACGATCTCCCTCCTCGAGTGCCCCGATCCCACCAATGCACGGTACTTCACAACACTGTGGAAGGCTCTTCACGATACTGGTACCCTCCTCGAAATAGCCTCTGGTTCCGTTGTCGATGAACCCCTTCGTCTGAACATACACAGCACTGCACCTGGAGCCATTCATCTGCCTCTCGTCTTCATCCGCGTTGGTGCGAACGCTTCTGTAACGCTAACCCTCCACGAACACTTTTCCCATGACAACATGCTTGTCTTGGGTGGAACAGTCATTGTGCTGGAAGATGGGGCCAACCTCACGTTGGTCCAGTCAACCGCTGCTGCACCGGATGTACTTCTTGCAGGTTTTCATCACGTCATTCTCGGTAGAGATTCTTCGTTTGAAGGCACGCTACTACGCAGCGGAGGAGGTAGTTCCAAACACTACCTCGACATTGATCTCGCAGGATCAGGGTCTACTGGAATCATTACTGCACTCGACCTCATGAGTGGATCCGTCCACCGGGATCTCCAAACACTCCAACTGCATCGCGCTCCTTCAACAACAAGTTCTTTCCTCGTGCGAAACGTTGTCGATGACCATGCACACAGTGTCTATTCCGGCCTCATTGATGTTACAGAAGAAGCCATGAAAACTGACGGGTACGTCCAAAATCGGAATCTTCTCCTTTCCAGAACAGCACAGGCCGACAGTGTTCCCCGCCTGGAAATCAAGGCTAATGACGTGAAATGTGGGCATGGTACTACAGCTGGTCATGTGGATCATGAGCAACTTTTTTACCTGGAATCACGTGGCATTTCCCGTGATGTTGCAAGTCGTATGATCATTCAGGGTTTTCTGCTGGAAGGGTGTGCACACATGCGCTCCCCTGTAGCACGTACTGAAGCAGAAGCATTTGTAAACAAGTTCGCTCCTGACGCAATTGCTTCTGGTGCGGAGAGAAGCCATGGGTGAGTGGATTCGACTAGCGGATCAGGAAGACTGTCCTCCCGGATATGCTGTGAGATTTGCGATCGGCAATACACTCATCGCATGCTTCAATGTCGGAGGTACGTACTTCATTACCGACGACACGTGCTCTCATGCCCAGGCATCCCTTGCCGAGGGAGACCTCGACGAGGACCGGTGCACCATCGAATGCCCTCTTCATGGATCCTGCTTCGACCTCCGCTCGGGCAATCCGCTTACTCTTCCTGCAACAGAACCTATTGCTACATACCAAGTGCGCGCAGATGAAAATGGAATCTACGTTCTCCTTGAACCCGCAATGGAGCAGCAAAAATGGGTACCATAACCCACCCAATGATACATTTAGATGCCTCCCAGGTACGGAAGGATTTCCCTATCCTCAACGATGACACCCGCACAAAGCCGCTCAGTTACCTCGACTCTGCAGCAACATCACAGAAACCCGCAGTGGTCCTCAATGCAATGCATGATTACTACATTCATGCAAATGCCAATGTCCATCGAGGAGTCCATGAACTCGGTGATGCTGCAACCTCTCGTTTTGAGCATGCGCGACATCGAGTTGCGCGATTTCTCAATGCAGATTCGCGTGGCCTCATTTTTGTACGGAACACAACTGAAGCACTCAACCTTGTTGCAACAGGTATAGCACGCCAAGGAGGTCTGTCTTCGACAGACCGCGTCGTTTTGTCCGTCCTTGAACATCACAGCAACATCGTTCCCTGGCAACTTGAGAGATCTACACATGGATTTTCCATTGCTGCAATTCCTCTTCATCCTGATGGTTCTTTGGATATGGATGCAGCGAAGGACCTACTTTCTCCACCCACAAAACTTCTCAGCATTACTTTCCAGTCGAATGTGCTGGGAATAGTGACGCCCCTCAAGGAGCTCATTGCCATGGCTCACGAAGCAGGCATCCTCGTTGTTGTCGATGGAGCACAGCGCGTTCCACACGCCCGGATCGATCTCCAGGACCTCAACTGCGATTTCTTTGCAATGAGTGGCCACAAGATGTACGGACCTATGGGTAGCGGCGTACTGTGGGGAAAACCTGAACTCCTCTCGTCAATGAGTCCTTTCCTCGGCGGAGGAAGCATGATTGATACAGTGACATTTGAACGCACAACATGGGCAGAGCTCCCTCAGAAGTTTGAAGCTGGTACACCGGATGTTGCAGCAGCTGTTGGACTTGCTGCTGCGTGTGACTATGTGGATTCCCTTTCGTATGAAGCAATCCAGGCCCATGAGACAAACCTCATGAAGCGTCTTGTTCAGATGCTCGACACTCTTCCCTACATCGATGTCTATGGACCAGATGATCGCGGAAAGATCGCAGGAGCAGTCTCCTTCAATGTCCGGGGTGTACATGCGCACGACGTGGGTACAATTTGTGACCGTCACGGAGTTGCGATCCGCGTGGGACACCACTGCTGCCAACCTCTCATGAAACACCTTGGCGTACCCGCAACTGCACGAGCAAGCGTTGCTGTTTACGTCACCCATGAAGACATCGATCGCCTCCATGAAGCACTGGAGGATGTCGCGACTATATTTGCACGTGCAATCTCCACACACACACCTCCCTCGCCTATGAAGGAGCATCGTCATGCATGAAGACGAACTGTATCGGGAGATTATTCTTGAGCACGCCTCCCACCCACACCATCACGGCACAGTTGGCACTCCCACACACTCAGCAGAGGGAAGAAATCCTGTTTGTGGGGATGAGATTTCCCTAACCTGGAACGATACTGGAGGTACTCTCCGCGACATCGCCTTTGACGGCACAGGATGTTCAATTAGCCAGGCATCCGCAAGCATCCTCTGTGATTGCGTCATTGGCCTGCCCAAAAATGAAGCACTTGGCATTGCACGTGCATTTCGTGCAATGCTTGTCGATGGAAAGGATATTGCAGATGACGATTCTGACATGACAGCCCTCAAGGGCGTTCAATCCTATCCTGCACGAGTCAAATGCGCTCTACTTGCCTGGAATCTTCTTGCAGATTCGCTTGAAGCAGAGGATCATTCCAATGACTGATCCAAACGAAAGCACTCCTAATGAACTTTCCACAGCACAGGCTTCTCCAATTCCCCTTTCCGCTTCAGAGGAACTCGTATACGATGCCCTTCGCAATATATATGACCCTGAGCTAGGCATTGATATTGTGTCTCTTGGCCTCGTCTACGGCGTTACGCTCGATGAGAATGGCACACTCGTAGTTGATATGACACTCACATCTCCGTATTGTCCTCTTGGTGACATTATTGAAGTGCAGGCGCAGTCAATCTGTTCATCACTACCCGGCGTCAATCAGACAATCATCAACTTTGTCTGGACTCCTCCCTGGGATCCGCGAACAATGGCTTCTGATGAAGCCAAGCTCGACCTCGGGATTTACTGATCTCCAGTCGAAGGTTGTACTACTGCATTCCTCACTGCTGACACATAATGCGCATTTGCTGCATCATGCACCGGAACAGGTACAATCTGATCCTTCTCTACATACCCTGTTTCCCCTGAAGGGAGCTTGACCTTACAGAACGCTCCTTCCAGAATCTCAACAGCTTCTACCCGTGTTGCGGTGTACATATTCCCTCGTCTAGGTGCATCAAACCGGGGTTCCGTGTACAGCACGTACGGAGTTCCTGCCCAAGAAGCAACAAGTGTTACTGGACCAGGTGGAATGCAACGTTCGCGATAGTACGTTCGAGGATCCCCTACTGCCCGCTCAAACAGCTCTACCAACTGCTGCGCACGTGAGCGCGATGCAGCATCCTTGCTGGCTGTGACTGTGACATGGGTTCCATCCTCTACCACCCGTGCTGTGCATGATACGTGGTGTGAAAGTACAGGTCGCTCCTTCCACGCACCCACCAGCGATTTGTGTTCAAACTGGACAATACGTGCTTCATCGTCCTTCACAACTTCGAAACGGTATGGAGGAGTTCCTATCATCTGTTCCATAACAGCAAACACTTCTCTTGGCGGAGAAGCAACGCGAAAGCTCCATGAAGTTTGCGTAGATGTCATCACCCTTGTATTGTACCGAATATACAGACCGTCCTTCTAAGGCTTTCTTCCCTGTTTCACGTGAAACACTCACCTCATACTTCCACGGAAAGCATGTACTGTCGCCTTCACAATGTTTCACGTGAAACATTCCCACATGAGCAACAGGAGCGAAACGATGTTCGCAATTGTGTCACGACTTCCCAAAGCAGGTGAAGTTGTCGTACTCTGTACCTCGTGAGCGCTATCGTACTTGCTGTAGTCAACCAAAAGGGCGGTGTTGGCAAAACCACCACTGTCGTAAATCTCGCAGCGTCACTTGCCCAAAAAGGCAAGCGCACGCTCATCATCGACTGTGATCCACAGGGTAACTGTACTACTGGTCTTGGATACATACCGGAAACGGTGAACAGTAGCGTTTATGATGTTGTTGTCCTAGGACAACCAATAACAGCAGCAACCATACCAACTGCTGTGGAGAATCTCTGGCTTGTACCAGCAACCCTTCAGCTTGCGGGTGCAGAAATCGAGCTCGTTGGTCTACCCCGTCGTGAATACCGCCTGAGTTACGCCCTTGAAGCACTGGATGAAGTCTATGACTACGTGCTTATCGACTGTCCTCCAAGCCTCGGGCTCCTCACCCTCAATGCTATCGTCGCTTCTGTGGGTCTCGTAGTTCCCATCCAGTGCGAATTCTATGCCTTGCAGGGTTTGAGCCTCCTCTCCCACACCATCTCCCTTGTCCGACAGAGCCTCAAGCCATCACTTGTCATCGTAGGCATCGTGATGACCCTCTATGATGCCCGACTTTCCCTCGCTCATCAGGTTATTGATGAGATTCGGGATCGATTCGGAGACGAGTTACTTGAGCCCTTCATCCCTCGTTCTGTCCGACTGAGTGAAGCGCCCAGTCATGGTCTCCCTATCACTGCCTATGATCCTGACGGCAAGGGAACAAAAGCGTATCTGGCCGTCGCTGATGCTCTTGAAGAGCGCATACATTCATTGTTTCCCACCATCTCAGCCATTCCTGAGGAGTAGATATGGCAACCCAGAAGCGGGGGCTCGGCCGTGGGCTCGATGCTCTGATTCCGCAAACCTCAGCGGCAGTCATCAATCCACCTGCTACTGGTCTCGTCGAAATAGACCCCAAAGCTATCGGACCAAATCCCGAACAGCCTCGCCAGGAATTCGATGAGGATGAGATTGTTCGGCTTGCCAATTCCATCAGTCTCTATGGCCTTCTCCATCCGATTGTTGTCGAGAATATTGGAGGGGCATACCGCCTCGTTGCTGGTGAGCGCAGGTTACGTGCTTGCCAACGACTTGGACTGACATCAATACCTGCGATCGTCAGACCAACATCTGCCCGGAGAGAATCTCTGGAACTGGCTCTCACAGAGAATATGTTTCGCTCAAACCTCTCTGCCATAGAAGAAGCTTCAGCATACAATCGGCTTGCTGAGACTTTCGGTTTATCCCATGACACGATTGCCACCCGTCTTGGCAAGAGTCGTTCTACCATAACCAATACAATTCGTCTTCTGAACCTTCCTGCACCTGTACAACAGGCGATCAAGGACGGACAACTCACAGCTGGTCATGGACGGGCAATTCTTGCACTCCCATCGGAAGAAGAACAAGTTGCCTTTGCTGAGCGGATCATCCAAAATTCATGGAGCGTACGAGAAACAGAAGAGTACGTCCAACATCCTCCAGAACCAGCCTCCAGTGACCTTTCCTCTGACCCAGTCAAGCAAAACCAGGCTCCCCGAAGCAAAGATCCAGTATCTGTGGAAGATGCAACATACATCCATGCTCTGGAGACAGTTGTTGGCATGCCCGTTTCCTTGCGACGCACGAGAAAAGGTGGATACCTCGTACTCCGATTCACAGACAACGACGACCTGTCCACCCTGTATAACAGGCTCGGTGGACCTCCCCTCTAGAACGCTTTCTGTCCGTGTTTGAGCAGAACAGCTTCTGCCATTTGCTTAACGCAGAAGACAGGGTACGTATCTCATTTCGCACCCTGTCTTCATCAACACACGACTTCTCAGCCTATTGCACGCTCCAGCGTACCAAGGTACCTGGATTCGGCCTTTGCAACATCGAGGTTTGCAAGGAATGACTCGATGTACTTGCCACGCTCAGCTGGCTTGTAATCGAGGAGAAATGCATGCTCCCATACATCCATGACAATAATCGGCTTGAACCCTGCAATATTCCCGTCCTGGTGAAGGGTAATCCATTGGTTCGAAAGTCTGTTGGTTGCTGGGTCGAGGTACGTCACTGCCCAACCTACTCCGCGCATACCACCAACTGCCGTGAAGTCACGCTTCCATGTATCGATATCACCAAATGACTCCGTGAGAGCCCGTCCAAGGGACGATGATGCAGCTACATCAGAACCGCCACTGCTCGTCATATTATCGAAATACCACTCATGGAGCACCATTCCGTTGTACTCGAATCCAAGTCGACGTGAGAGCTCCGCATATTCCAGCGATGACTCCTTATGTGCTTCGGAAAGATGAAACAGCTGTTCCGTGAGGAGATTCGTGTTCTTCACATAGCCACCATACAGTCCAAAGTGAACTTCAAGTGTATGGTCTGAAATTCCCACAAGTCCTGAGAGGTTGAAATCTCTCGCCTTGTACGGTGTCTGCGTCAATAACGCCATATGGAATCCTCCTGAAAGTGACTGGGGTTAGTCACACCTGATACTCCCCTATTGTGACAAATTCCCGAGTTCTCCTGTCGGGTAAACCGTTGACACCATCTCGGCCTCGTATACTGGTGATACACAGATGCAGACATCCCAGGAAACCCAACCTAAACCCGACAAACAGGATCAAAGACAGCTCGTTGCATGGCTACGGGACTCGCTTGAAATCATCATCATTGCCATCATCCTGTACTTTGTCGTCTCGAATATTGTCTTCACGGTTCGTGTTGATGGCACAAGTATGCAGCCTGGACTCCAGACGGGTAATCTCCTCATTGTCAACAAGGCAGCTCTCACTTTTGGCAAACCGCAGCGTGGCGAGATCGTCATTCTCAACCCCCCTATCCCGAGCTCAAATGACTTTATCAAGCGCATTATCGGATTACCAGGAGATGTCATAGAAATTGACGGAACGGTAAGTCCCACGCGCATCCTCATCAAGCCTGGCGGAAAGGGTCCGTGGGAACAGCTCGTGGAGCCATACCTTCCCTCAGTGCCATGGACTGTGAGAAGCATGTGTTGCACCCCAAATGGCGAAGCTTCAGCCATCCCTGCCCCAGTAACCGTTCCTCCCCATGAGTACTTCGTTCTTGGAGACAACAGGAATGTCTCCGAGGATTCACGAATCTTTGGATTCGTGAAACAGAAGGACATCATTGCTGTCGCTATCTTCCGTCTCTTTCCTTTCAACGAATGGGGAACACTTGGAGAGACACCGACTCTTGTTCCCCTCCCTCAAGCGCTGTACACCACTGCACCTTCGTGAAATAGCGCGAATATGCCCTCTGTGGCACATGGCGCATAACTAGTGCACTACGATAATGCGCTAGGAGTGGACTGCAATTTCCTCGACAATCCATCCATCGACATTTCGCTTCCAGTCAACCAGTTCCTTTTCAGTAAAGAACAGTCCAACTTCTACTTCTGCCCGTGCAGGTGAGTCGCTGCCATGGACGATATTTCGAGCTACATCAATGCCATACGTTCCCCGAATGGTGCCTGGTTGAGCCTGGGCTGGATGAGTGGCTCCCATGAGCTTCCGTCCAACAGCAACAGCATCCGGGCCTTCCCAAACCATTGCAACGATCGGGGATGCTGTGATAAAGGAAACAAGACCATCGTAGAATCCCTTTCCCTTGTGCTCAGCATAGTGTTCTTCTGCAAGTTCTCTGGTCACCTGCATGAACTTGAGTCCTGTGCACTTGAGGCCAGTCCGCTCAAATGTGCCAATGATCTCTCCTATGAGACCCCGCTGCACTCCATCAGGCTTGATGAGTATGAGTGTCCGTTCCATCTGTACAGTCCCCTTCCTCAAGAAATATCGAATCTCAACCAATCGTACCTGAACAGGGTACCCAAGTTGCTACCGGTTTGCGTTCCTCTTCTCTATCCGGTCCTTCAGTAGCTCGGGATTCGGTAGAGGACCATCGACAGCACATGATAAATCCTGAGCTTGCACAATGTCGTGGAGAACAGTCACCACTTCATCTGCTGTCACTGCCTCTATGCGCTCGGCAAGCTCCTCTGGCTGAAGGACTTTTCCAAGGAGTATTTCATGTTCACAGAGAAATTCTGCCACAGCTCCCGTATCTTCAAGACCAAGGACCAAATGTCCAAGAAGGTAGTCTTTCGCTTTTCGAAGCTCCTCTGGTCTGATGCCCTCGTCAACTATTCCGTCTACCGTATGCAGTGCTGCATCCCAAGCTTCAACCGTAGCGTCCGGATCACAGGCAAATGCAATCGTTGTATCTCCAGCATCACAGTAGTTTGTCATGGATGCGCGCACGTCATACACAAGTCCAGCATCCTCACGAAGACGGACGAAGAGTCTCGAGGACATTCCGTCACCAAGAATGGTGAGTGCAAGATCGAGGGGAAAGCGTCGTTCATCTGTGTACGCCAGACCGCGTGTTCCAAGCACGACACTTGTCTGCTCTGTATCTCTCGGATTCCAAACAAAAGCCTTCTGGAGGTCCGGGGGAGGAACGGAGATTCTCGACGATGCGCTGGGTGAAATGTCGAGATGTTGCAATCTCTCCTCCACACTCCGCAGGACAGTATCACTGGAACACCCGCCTGTAACACACACGACAACCTGGTCTGGTCGATACTCCTCGCCATGGAAGGAGAGCACCTGATTACGTGTTAGCTGCATCACAGACTCTTCATCACCAGCAACATCCCGTCCCAATGCATGATGGGGCCACAGAGCTTCGTCAAAGAGAGATTCCACGTAATCCTGGGGTGAATCCTTGTACATGCGAAGTTCTTCTATAACTACCCTTTTCTCTTTCGGGATATCCTCTTCACGAAACGCTGGTTCAAAGACAATATCTGCAAGGACATCCCATGCACTCTCCCAGGAACCTGCTGGAACTCTTGTCCAGAAGGCCGTCTGCTCGCGATCTGTTGAAGCATTGATTGCACCACCCAATCGCTCAATTGCTTCTGCAACAGCATGAGCAGAACGCCACCTTTGTCCGCCTTTGAACACGAGATGCTCAATGAAATGTGCAATTCCCTCTTCTTTTGGACGCTCGACACGTGAACCAATGTTCACAGCAAAGACTGTTGAACAGGACACACGTCCTTCCATTGGACAGACAAGCACACGAAGACCTGACGGGAGAACAACCTTCTCAACAGCAAGCCTCGGCAGTTCTACTTCCACTTTCCCTGATGCCTACCTATCGTAATGGGAACTGTTTCTTCGACCATGTCCCCACTGATTTCTATTTCCATATGCAGTTCCAGGTCGTCGTGTCGCATTCTCAGGATTTGTTGGGATGACAGCAACGCGTCGTCTTGGTTCCACACCCGTGCTTTCTGTACGAACGCCCTCTTCTTCCTGTAGAGCGACATGGACCACTCGCCGCTCATATGGTTGCATTGGATCGAGGACATACCTTTCACCAGTTTCACGGACCCTCTGAGCAATCCTGTGTGCAAGACTTCGAACGTACTCCTCTCGGCGAAGTCTGTATCTCTCAACATCGATATACACTTTTCGGGCAGAATCATCTTCTGTTGCAATCATGAGATGGATGAGCGACTGAATTGACTGGAGGGTTTCACCCCTCCATCCAATAAGAAGACCCAGGTCATCGCCACTCACATCGAGAATTACTGGTGGTGCATCACCCGCAGGATGACTTCCAAGATGCCCCCTTCGAGCAGTAATTGTTGCCTCTGCTCCCATCTTCTCAAGTAGAGCTGCAAGAATCGTTCGTGCACGCTGGGTGAGTGCATCCATCTTCCAGACGCGAACACGGGCCAGGGAGCCAGAAACAGTCTCTCCGGGTAGCGCTGTCACTCCTTGGGAGAGGACAAGCACTTCAGCATCCTTCTCCGAAATTCCGAGTTTCCCACATGCTTTAGCGACTGCTTCATCAACCGTGTCTGCTGACTCTTCAATGCTGCCATCATCAACGGACGCAGTCTGGACGGAACCCGACTCTACCTGTTGTGTTATCTCATCCATCTCCATGTGTACTCCTCACCTTGCTGCTGTATTTTGGGTATCAGTATTTGGTCGTTAGCTCTTCGATGCAGCCTTTGTAACTCCACCTGAGCCCTTGTTTCGTATGCGATCTTCGATGCGCTTCTCCCGTCGAGCCACAAGCTCCGCTGTACGCTTTGTTCCAGGAAACCAGGGAGGAACCGTGAGGTTTCCCCAACCCATGACCACGTACTGCTGGATAACGCTGAAAACGGTAATCGTGAGATAGTACAGCACGAGACCCTGAGAGAATTCAAGTGCGAAGACAAAGAGCATGATGCCTGAAATAGCACCCATCGACTTTCCCATTGAGGCACCCATTTGCTGCTGCTGGTCTGTTGCGCCTGGAATGTTCGTCTGCCCGATCATGCGAAACTGCATGAACGAAAGTATGCCTGTGAGAACTGGCAGCAGGAAGAGGTCGATATGAACAACAATTGCAGGAATCATTCCAATGATTCCTCCCTGCACTCCATGACAACAAGTGGTGAGCGCTGACTTTCCCAGATCCGGAATCCACAGGAACCCTGCATGCACTTTTATATGTGCTGAGGCAGAGCGAATGGCATCATACATTGCAAACAGGAACGGTATCTGGATAACAAGCGGCAGACACCCTGCAAGGTTGGCATACGGACTCATGCCGAGATCCTTATACATCTTCATCATCTCGCGGTTAAGTGCCTGGGGATCTCCTTTGTACTTCTTTCGAAGCTCCTTCAGTCGAGGTCCAAGTATCGTATTGTCTGCAGCCATATTGAGCTGTGTTTGATACTGCCACCGGAAAAGTGGCAAGAGAATGAGCCGGAGAACAATCGTCACGATGAGTATTGCCAGGCCAAAGGCTCCTATTGCATTCGCTACAGGATTGGCAGCAAGCCAGTTTGCAAGATGGACAATCGACCACTGGATCAGATTGTAGATACCTACAAATGGGGCGATGATTGGGTTCATTGCTCCTTCTTCCTTGCTTGACGCTCACGCTTCATGCGTCGAGCATCCTGCCATGATACGTACTCATCTGGAACTGGGTCATATCCATATCCCCCAAACGGTTGGCACCGAGCTATCCGACGCAGTGCGAGCCACCACCCACGTCTCCATCCAAATCGCTCAATTGAAGTATACGCATATTGGGAACACGTCGGAGTATACCTGCAGGAGCTCATGACTCCGAACACTGGGGAGAGGGTGTGCTTGTAGATTCTGATGACAATGAGGCTTGCTCTAGCTGCAATTCCTGGTCGATGTGAATCAGACGTGGACATCATGCAATACCTTTGAAGCGGGTGTATGTGCAAGCGCTCCTTCAACTTCACTGATGAGACTGCTCCACAAAAGAGTGGCCACCTGCTCGTCCCCAACGAGAACAAGGTCGCATCCTGTTCGCACATATTGTCGAAGCATTTTAAGTGCTTCCTTGAGTCTTCTTCTAATCCGATTCCGCTTCACAGCACCCTTCATCTTTCGTGTCGAGACAGCAAATCTGATCACATCATCGGCAGGTTCATGAATATGCACGAATACTGAAACAGATCCAACGCGTCGGCGCACACCTTGTCTCTTCACCCGACGTACCTCTGACTTGGGGGTCAGTCGTGTCCACGTCTGTGTGGCTACTTGCCCCATGACGGAGTGAGCACCTTCCGTCCCTTAAGGCGGCGAGCCTTTATCACACGACGGCCACCCGGACTTGACATGCGGACCATGAATCCATGGGTCTTGCCCCAGTACCGACGCTTTGGTTGAAAAGTTCGTTTCATCTTGCTCTGTACCTTACTTCATCCACCACCTTGGTGCGTACCCTTCAGTATACACAAGGCAGAAGGATCATCGAGTCATCCTGTTTGCGTACTTGCATTCCCACTTGGCCTGATGCGTTTGCACCATACCCGCAAGTATATCCACTCGACAGCGCTTCGTTCACGGCACGGAAACCCTCCATTTGTCACATCCCGTGTCATATCCCGAAGCATTGTCCGTGCCATGTCCCAGCCATAAGGCTTATACCAGAGACAAATGAACGAGGTGCAGACCCCACCAACGTCCGACCCGCGACAGACGGACACGGTGGTTCGTTCGCAGAATCGGAGCACTCACATCCCCATGCGGGAGGTGATCTCTGCCGCAGAGCTGGTATCAGAACAGGAAGACGCAAAGAGGAGGCTACGGGAGGTACAACCGAAACGGTCTGACATTGGAATTGACCGTGACGATGTAACCGATGTGCTTCTTGCAACTGCAGAGCCTGAGGGCGGGAACCACGTACTCTTGTACGGACCACGTGGTACCGGGAAAACAACGAGTGCAACTCGTGCCCGCTTTGTCACTGCAGATGGCAAACCGCAGCCCGTGTACTCCATAACCCTCACGAGCGAGCAGTCTGCAGCTTCCCTATGGGGACACTGGATGCCAAAAGGTGACCAGTTCGTCTGGAACGATGGCCCAATGCTCCGTGCATGGAGAGAAGGAGCACTTCTTGTCATCAATGAGATCGATCATGCTTCTGAAGATGTGCAGAATGTTCTTCATGTTCTTCTCGATGATCCAGAAGTAGCCCAGATCACCCTTCCCACAGGGGAGACAGTCCGGCCTGGAAAGGGATTTCGCTGCATTGCCACGATGAACGGATATCCGGAGGATGTCTCTGAACCTGTCCTCGATCGGTTCAGCCTCACTGTCAATGTGGCAAGTCCAAGTACGGAGATGATAGAGGCACTACCAGAAGATCTCCGGGAGGAAGCTCGCTGGCAGTACAAGCATGTCGATGAGGAAAGGGGAGAACCTGCTGTCACCTACCGGCAGCTTGAGATGTTTGCAGCCCTGCGGAAGACACTTCCTGCAGAGACTGCTGCAGCCCTTGTCTTCGGATATGATGCATCCTTGGCAACCCAGCTTGTCAAAGCTGCAGCGTCAGCAGTACAACATGTCCAGTGGGAACGTCAGTTCAACGATCCAGAGGCGTTCAATGCCTTGGAACGTGCTTGGGAAAAGCGCCATACAGCCCGGGAAAATGCGCTCTACAGGGAGAAGCAGAAGATCTCTGACCGCTATCCCAATCCTCCTAAGCCTGATGTTGTACAGCCACACCTCCCGGAACAACCAAAGGACTCGTTTTTTCATCGGAGAGATCTTACTGCATGGCAGGTAACGTGCGATCGCATTCGAAGTGAAGCTGACCACGAGAACAGGAATGCCATGGAGACATGGTATGCAGAAATAAGACGGCTCGAACAGACACGAAAAGCGCTCATCCGACCACTGCAAGAGCACTACACTGCTGAGGAGAAATCAGACCCACAGCCCATGATGGCAACTGAACCGAAGCTGCAACATGTACAGCAGAAACAAGAGAAGTTCTCGAAAGCAAAGCTTTCACCAGTGAATCGTGATGAACTTGGGAACTACCTCAAAACATGTGCGCTGCCTGAAGGAGGCATGCATGCACTCCTCTTTGGACCTCCAGGTACAGGGAAAACATCTGCTGCAGTTGCTGCTGCCCTCCAAAGCTCTTCTGGCACACAGCCTGTATTCTCCGTGACACTCACAAGTGAACAATCGGCTGCCTCACTCTGGGGACACTGGGTACCCAAGGGTGACAGTTTTGTCTGGAATGATGGTCCGTTCCTCATGGCATGGCGAGAAGGAGCTCTCCTCGTTGTGAATGAGCTAAACCATGCATCAGAAGACGTGAGCAACATGCTTCATGTCCTCCTCGACAATCCTGAAGTTGCACAGGTCACCCTGCCTACAGGGGAAACTGTTCGTCCCCATGCGGGATTCCGCTGCATTGCAACCATGAACGGTTCCATTGACGATGATGTTGCACCTGCTGTTCTTGACCGGTTCTCAATCATCTCACCCGTCATTGAACCGAGTTCAACCATGATTGATGCCCTGCCTGAGCATCTCCGTGACTTTGCGAAGTACCTCTACTCGGACAAGAATCATGATCGCCTTGAGGATGGATCTCCTGCAATTACATACCGCACCTTGAGCAAGTTCGGAAAACTTCTTGAAGACATTCCAGAACCATTTGCAGCAAGTGTAGCTACCCATGGAGATCTGCAAAAAGCGCAAAGTCTCCTCGAAGCCTCTGTGGGTGGACGGGCAAAACTCATGGAGCAGACCAAAAAGCATGCACCAGCAGTGTCAGCTCCCTCGCCACGTGCGGAAGTCGAGTAGGAGAACATATCATGGCACAGACATCTCATCGTAATGATCTTGGCTACCTTGTGGATGGTTGGTCACCTTCGGACAAGCCATGGAAGGTAACACCATCAGGAAATGGAGAAGGTTCAACAGATGCTTCTGCAAAGTCTGCTGTAATTCCACAGGCAGACAGTGCTGCACGACGTGCTGTCCGGATTCACGAGGCTATCCATGCTGCAGTAGGGGAACAGCAATTCCGTACCCCGTGGGAGAAGGCACTTGAAGAGATGCGGGTAGATGCAATCGCCTACAGCCAGGGAGTGGACACCTCCCGACGTCTCGATGAGTATGATCTCTCCTCACGAACGGTTCCCACTGTCCATGAGGATGCAGCCCGAGTCTGGCTGCAATTTGCAAGTGCTGCTTGCACTCCGGAGAGTCTCGCAAAGGGGACACCTGCTTTCCGTTCAGACGTTCCCAAGGGTCTTGAGAATCTGACAGAGCGTGTCTTTGAGACTCTCACTCCTGAGGAGAAACGTGCTGTGACAGCAGCAGCAGAAACACTTTATCGTTCCCCTGCAGCTTCCACACGTGATGTCGTGGCACGTTCCCTCACGAGGAGATTTTCCAGTCCGTCTGTTGATGATCCGGCAACGACCCAAGGAGGGAACAACACTTCTGATCCATCCGAAAATGATGCAAAAGGACACTCTGGGGAGGAGCATCAGCCCTCTCCTGGAAGCAATGGTAAAACACCTGCTGGTGATGAGGCTCCTTCCCAGGACTCTGCCACTGCTGCTCAAACATCCGGAGAAGAGGGAGAAGAACAATCTGGACAACCTGGTCCTGCTGACAGTGAAAAGGAAGGTCAACCTTCCCCAGGCTCATCGGATACCGGGCAGGAAACATCTCCTGATGAGTCTTCCCTGACAGCACCTGTAACACGTGGCAGTGAACCATCGTCCTCATCCCATGCTTCATCAGAAAACACCTCACCACCATCGACACCAGCAGAGCGCACACGAGTCGAACCCCTCGGATGTGCAGGCGAATCAAACCAGGAGGAAACTCAGCAAGCAGATGGTTCGTGGAAGCAGTCCGGCCCAATGCACATCCAGCGACCAACTCCCCGTCCTCCTCAGGACCCTCCATCGGAGCTCTCCCGGGGAAAACGGGAACACGCTGTACCACGATCAACAGGATCTGCTGGAAGTTCCTCCTATGCAATTGGACACCTTGTCATTGATGAACATACAAACAGGAGTCATTCAAGTGTGCCCATCACCCAACCAGCTGGTGCAACCGACACTGGCCAGATACCTCAAGTAATGGAACGATGGGCAGAGGACAAACAGGTATTCCGCACACGGCGCAGTGGTGGAACGATCCTCATTGACTGCTCTGGCTCCATGTCATGGGATTGGGAGGAACTCAAGAAGGCTATCAAACGGTTTCCAACCTTGTGTATTGCTGTCTACAGTGGTCGCGGCGGCAGTGGCAGGCTCTGCATCCTTGGCAAGGATGGCCGCTGGGCAGATTTGGATCCTTCCCACATGAGTGGCGGAAACGAGGTAGATCTGGAAGCACTCACATGGCTCAGCGCCCAGAAAGGACCTCGTGTGTGGCTGTCCGATGGCTACATCTGCGGAGGCCGTGTTAGTGCTCTCGGTATTGGTGCTGGTGCCAAAGAGGCACGCTCACTGGCTGCTCGTGCCAAGATCATACGTGCAAGTTCCATTGATACTGCACTTAGTGTCCTTCGTGTCCACGGAATGCGAGTCATCAAGGGATCGTACAATGCACAATCCGAGGAATTCATCCCCAGCGATTGGGTTGAGTCCCGTTCTTGGCGTTCATACCGATCCCCATTCAGCATGGGTTTCTAAGGCACGGAGGGATGGACACGTGATACACTGCACTTCGTTGTGAAGAGAATCGGTCATAAGATCGAGAGCCTCCTTCCACCCGTGTATCGGGCATCTCGCATACATCCTTGCCACCCGCACGAGACAATTGTCAATAAAGTTATCCACTTCCTGTGGATAGGTTGGGGATAACTACGGTAGAATGCTCGAATCGCGAGGGACCAACCCTCGCACGTACAACAGTGGTCAAGCATGGATGAACTCACACGAGAACTCGACGGGGAAGTGACTTTTGATCCTCACCGGGTATGGGAAATTGCACAGGAAGAGCTGAAATTCCAGCTAACGCGTCCCGGATATGAGACGTGGCTTGCAAATGCCAAGCTCGTCAATGCTGATGGTGCGACATACACGATTGGCGTGCCAACGAAACTTGCTCGCGATTGGCTCATGGAACGGTATGCTCCTCTCATCAAGGAGACACTTGCAGGAATACTCTCAAAAGAGTGTGATCTCGTCATTACTGTCGTTGATACGCAGGAGACACTTCCCCTTCCTGAGGATCCACCCTTACGGGATACTGAGGAATTCTCTGCTTCCACATTTGGTTCGCAGTTCGAGGATGACACGAACGATGCCATCATCAATCCGAACTTCACATTCTCAACATTTGTTGTTGGAAACAGCAGCAGGTTCGCCCATGCAGCTTGCCTTGCTGTTGCAGAGTCCCCAGGCAAGGCGTACAACCCTCTCTTTATCTACGGAGGAGTGGGTCTTGGAAAAACCCACCTCATGCATGCAATAGGCAATGCAGTACGGGCAAAGACACGTCGTCCTCCAAAAGTCGTGTATGTCACCTCGGAAAAATTCACGAATGAAATGGTGCTCGCAATTCAGCAGGCAAAAACAAATGAGTTCCGCCAAAAATACCGGTCAGTGGATGTCCTGCTCATTGACGACATCCAGTTTCTGGCTGGAAAGGATCGTACCCAGGAAGAGTTCTTCCATACCTTCAACGCACTCTATGAAGTCAGTAAACAGGTGGTTGTTTCCAGCGATCGTCCTCCAAAGGACATTCCAACCCTGGAAGATCGCCTTCGGAGCAGATTTGAGGGTGGACTCATTGCAGACATCAAACCTCCGGATTTCGAAACACGCCTCGCCATTCTCCATAGCAAGCTCGGTGCGAAATCCTGGCTTGTGAGTGAAGAGGTGTGTGCGTTCATGGCTCACCGAATCCAGAAAAACATCCGGGAGCTCGAGGGCGCTCTCATTCGGGTACTTGCACACGCATCGATCAATCAACGACCTGTATCCCTAGAGGAAGCGCAGAGTATTCTCGCTGACATCATTCCTGATGCTACCCCTCTCTCCTCACTCAGCATCTCTGCAATTCAACTCAATGTGGCAACATATTTTGGCATCACACTCGAAGAAATGAATGGCAAGCGCCGTGACAAACAGTTCGTCCTTCCCCGTCAAGTGGCAATGTATCTCTGTCGTGAGGAAACCGATTCCTCTCTTCCTGCCATTGGAGCAGCATTTGGCGGCCGGGACCATACAACTGTCCTGCATGCAATTGAGAAGATCTCTGAACTTCTTGGCGAAGACGAACGTCTTGCATCAGATATCGTTGCCCTCCAAACACTCCTGCAGAACACCCAATGATGAAGGGAAAAGCCTGTGGAAGAAACTGCACAGCCATTGTGGATACTGTGGACAAGGTACCCAATACCCTGTTCCCTGTGGATATCTCCACCAGTTATGCACAGTGCTTCATCAGAAAAATCCATGGTGGCAACTAGTGTTTCTGACTTATCCCCAGAATACCCAGCTTCTACTACTGCATCTATTTGATATATCAGTTCATGGTTACTATTAATGTGTGTGCATAATTCTCACAACAGGCACGAAGGATGGTTGATATGAAGTGTACGTTTCTCCCCTCACAGCTCAGCCAGGGACTTTCCCTTGTCCAGCGTGCTGTATCTCAGCGTTCCACTCTTCCAGTGCTCGGCAATGTACTCATTGAGACAGTTCCAGGTGGACTACGACTTTCAGCAACGAACCTTGACCTTGCAATAGTCAACACTGTACCTGCAGAAGTGTCGAAGGAAGGAAAAACTTCCGTTCCTGCAAAACTCCTTGCGGATTATATTGGTTCTCTTCTCGATGTTCCCTGTACCATGGAACTCGATTCACACGGACGTGTCCTCAACCTTTCGTGTGGCTTGCACAAAACCAAACTCCATGTCATCGATCCTTCAGAATTTCCGCCACTTCCTCTTGCAGAGGGAGGAACGTCAGTCATAGTTGATGGCAAGACATTTGCAGCTGGAGTTGCACAGACAGTCATTGCTGCTAGCAATGACGAGACAGAGCGTGTGTACACCGGTGTACGAATCAAGGTCGATCCTGCTGCACAAACAGTCACACTTGCTGCAACAGACCGTCATCGCCTTGCCCTCAAAACACTTCCTGCAAAAGAATTTCCCGAAGGAGATGAGCAACTCATCGTCATAGTTCCTGCAAAGCATTTGCAGGAAGTTGCTCGTGCAGTGAACGACGAGCGAAACGAGGTAGCCATCGCCCTTGGGGGTACAACGTCCTTCGTGACATTCACTGTGGGGGATGTTGTTGTGACAACACGAACTATTGAAGGGCGATATCCCAAGGTTGAACAGGCCATACCTGATGCAGCAGGAACAACGGTTGTTCTTCCTACAGCAGAGCTTCGAAGGGAAGCTAAGACAGCGTCAATCCTGGCACGCGAGGAATCGAACCCAGTTCGAATGTCTATTTCCAATGGCACAGTGGTGCTTACAGCATGGTCGTCTGATGTTGGCGATGATGAGGTTCCCATTCCTGCTGATGTCACAGGTGAGGGATTGGAGATTTCATTCAATTCAGGATACTTTCTCGCTGCTCTTGAGGCACTGGACAGTGATACAGTCCATATGTCATTCAACAAGGCAGAGGAACCAGGCACAATCAGGCCCCATGGACGGGAGGATTATGTGTACCTCCTCATGCCTGTTCTCCATCCAGCACTTCGCCCATCTCTGTAGAGCAACAGACGTGAACACTACTGCCTGACCCGAAAAGTACTGATAGTGCCCTCTCCAAGTCGCTCATTGAGTGTCTCGATGATGCGTTGCTGATCATAGTGAAGTTGTGTGGCAAAAGAAGCATTTGCAACCTGGACAGTGAGGTGGCCACTTCGGAACGAGATACTAGTACAGAGTGCAAAGAGATCTGGTCCGAGGAGTTCACGAAGGGACTCTGCAACCCGGGCAGTTGTCACTGGTGTGTACACTCCAAGAGACCTCAATGATGCATTGAGAAGGTCTCCAATATGGTTTTCCGGGTGATGTTCCTGTTCAGTCATCTTGCTTGAACACCGTACCTGCAGTGACTATCCAGTGCTGATTAGGCTGTGCAAGTTCCACAAGGTCCTCTGAGGCATCGGTAGCAGTGATGATGACCTGGGAGGTTACTGGAGCACGAAGACGGGCAAGGAACCTCTCCTGGCGGTCAGCATCGAGCTCACTCAGCACATCGTCCAAGAGGAGGAGCGGAGCAGTCCCTGTGGACGTTCTCAGGAGATCCACTGACGAAAGGAGGAGGGCTAGTACAATACTCCTTCGTTGACCTTGGGAGGCAACTCCTCGTGCAGGGTGACAACGTATTGAGAAAAGAAGATCATCCCGATGAGGACCGAAACTTGTTGAGCCGGTTGCTATGTCCCGAGAAAGCCGGGAATGCAGTTCCGAAAGGAGAGTCTCGCGGGATATGTCGATTCCGTGCTCACGACCGCACGGTGTGTATTGGAGGTCCGTACCCTCAGCATCAGGAGTGAACGCTGCAAGATGCTCCTGAAACGTGTCAGAGAGCTTTTCGGTAACGTGCTTTCGAAGGGTAAGTACATCAAGAGCAGTAGAAACGACTTCCTCGGTAAAAACGGGGAGCTCTCTGCCATCACTTGTGCCATCCCTCATTGCGCGAAGAAGATGATTGCGTTGGAGAAGAGCACGGGAATATCGAAGAAGAGCATTCCGTCCTTCTCTGGAAATTTGCGTGAGAATGATGTCAAGCAGGCGACGTCTTTCATCTGGCCCTCCAGATACGAGGCTCAAATGATCCGGTGTGAAGAGCACAGTTGGGGCTCGGCCAATGAGTTCACTTGCAGAAACGTTTTCTCCATTGAGGAGGAGACGTTTTTTTGGAACTCCTTCCCGTGCATCAATTTCGACTGTGAACACATCATTGCCCCGTTCATTCGCATCAAGCACTCCCCGAATGCGCGTGAAATCAGAATTCCATTTCATGACTTCTCGAAGAGAGGAGGCCCGTGGAGATTTCGTGAGACCAATAGTTGCCATTGCTTCAAGAATGTTTGTTTTTCCCTGTCCATTTGCACCAGTAAGAAGCGTGATACCTGCAGGTAGTCGTAGCTGCAGACGCTCAAGATTACGGAATGCTACGAGTTCAATTTCCGAAAGGATCGTTTCTCCATAGACAGGTGCATTACGAACCATTTGCAGTTCCAGCTGTAGAGCGGGAGGTGAACGATTCGATGAGATCTGCAATGTTGCTGCTTGCATGTGGTGTTGCGAGAGTACGAATTCTTTCAAGGAGTGCTTGTCGCTCAGTTGACGAATACGACAACACATCGTTGATGTAGTTGACAACACGACGAGGGTTGGGTGAGTACGGACTTACGTGATGTTGTCGAAGCCACGTGACAGTTCCTCGTTCCTGTCCTGGAAGGTACCAACACAGGACAAATGGCGTTCCACTACAGAGTGCTTCCATGACCGTTCCTGGGCCCGCTTTTGTGACCACAATATCTGCAGCACGAAGCCAATCGACCATATTTGTGACAAATCCCTGAATGATGAGCGTGCGATCATGAGGAACTTCAAGATTCGTGAGCTCTTCGCGAAGATGTTCATTTCTCCCACAAATGACGACAGTATCAACAGGTTGTTCATGGTGAAGAAGCTCCTCTGTGATGCCCATGAGCTTGCCTGCACCATCTGCACCTCCGCAAACGACAACGAGTGGACGACTACTTAAGCATCCGAGGTCCTTGCGTAGAAGTTTTTTCTCCTTGGGATCTGGAGGAGAGGCTGTAAAAGACGGACCAATGGGAAGGCCCAATACATGGCATCTATCTGGACGGATACCATGCTTGATACAATCGCGCAGTGCCTGTGTTGTAGGAAGAACGATAGCATCTGACTCCGGAGAAAACCAGAAGGGGTGGAGATTGATGAAGTCTGTCACAACAGTGAGAAACGGTGGGCGTTTGTCTTCAGGCATGGCTTGAAGGATACGGCCCGTTACATGGTTGAGCAAAGGATGAAAGGATACGATTGCCGCAGGCTTTTGTTCTTCAATGAGTGCGCGTATGCCAGGTGTCAGAAGTGTAAGTATGGATCGAGAAACTCCTTCCACTGCGAGTGCAGAATTCGTGGCATAGTAAATCCCGCCCCATAGCCATCGAACATGACGTGCAATTGGTGCATACAGTCCAGTTGTTGCACCTGCAATGGATGGTGCTGCCTCAACGAATGGATCAACGATGGAAATGTCGTACCTGTTGGGATGTGCAGCATTCAGTGCAGCTGCCACTGCATTAGCAGACGCACGGTGACCTCCGCCAGTGTCCGCTATGAGAAAAAGCAATCGCTGGATCATATGTAGTTACGGTACACGGAAAAGTGAATATGCGTCATGCTGTTCTCCATCATGAAGGAATCGTCAGGCCCTGAAAAGCCATTCTCCATACACCATTAAACGGAAGTTTTGTTTCAAGGATGCTGCTTGCGGAGATAGAAGTAGGTTGTACTGAGAGCACAGGATTTTCCGCACTTCCTGCGAGGTAGGCAACAAGCTGTCCATTTGCAGAGACAGCAACAGGAGCAGTGGAATCAGGTATTTGCGAAAATGAAGAGAAATATCCCGTTGACAGATTGAGAAATCCCAGTTCCTTTGGATGGGATTTCGGGGAAACCACAACAGAGGCACTGTTGGTTACTCCAAAGAGGGTGAACCCAGAAGCAATAGAAGTGGACGTTGAAGGAATCGAGGAGAGGGAGGTCCACCACACGGATGTAGGATCCGTGGGAACAGCACGACCGAGATACACAAGGAGACTATGGTCAGGAGAGGAAAGTGGTTTGTACGCGAAGAGTGGAAGATTGGGAATCGGGGCATAGGCATCCAAAGCGGGAGAAAAACTGACGATTGTTGGTGGAGCAGTTGCTTGTCCCTGAAAGGAGAGGTACAAGAGATTACTTTCACTATTCCACAGTGGAGGAGAGAGAAGTGTAGCAGGAAGCGGGAAAGAGGATGTTGTTCCAGAAATGACGTTGTAGAGTTTCAGGACAGATGTACCTGACAAATATGCGAGCAGATTCCCGTTTGGTGACCATGAAAGAAAGCGTGCATCCCCACCGATGACCCGGTCTGCTCCACTCACGACACTGATGACGTGAAGTTGAGATGTACCCGAGGAAGTCTGTATTTCAGAGAGTGCCAGATAATCTGTGCCAGTAGATAGTGCTGCCGATCCAATTGTGGTCGAGGGTGCTCCGGAAAAGAGGTGGATGTACGGCACGGGTGCATGAATATCCGTAGAGCTCGGTATGGGAAGCAGGTCCACTGATGTGGGAGAAGCGAGGAGGAGATGGGGTAGAACACTGAGAGTTGAACCTGTCGTGAAGGTGATGACTGTTTTCCGGGCAAGCCGTGCATATGTTATATCCCGTACACGTGTAGAAATCGTAAGCGAGTACTGGTGATTGGGAAGGAGGAGGTGTCCAGGGAGGATGTCGAACTGGGAGGGAGAAGAAATGTCCTGGATGACAGTCGTGCCAGGAACGGTTGGAGAGAGAGCTATCGCTGTGCTGCTAGCAGGGAGCATGGCCCGTGTGAACGACACTGTGAGAATACTGTCGACTGGAACCTTCTTTGCATGTTGAGAAGGAAATGAACTCTGAAAGCGGGGTGCAACATCAGTTGTGATGTTCCATGTATGACTGAAAACATTTACAGAACCGTCCACAGCCTGAAGTCCAGATGTGAGAGAGAACGTGTACTTTGTGTTTGATGCAAAGGGGGTAGTTGGATGGAACAGGGTAAATCCGGGTTCTGCAGTTAGCCACACAATCCAACAACCGGCTTGCTTGATTCCTTTGGCTGCACTGGCAAGAGAACACCCAGGGAGACCAGGCGACATGAAAAAATGCGTTGCAAGGGAGGAGTGGACTACAGGTTTGTCGAACACAACAGTCACGGGAGCATTTGCCGGTACACCAGTAGCTCCGTGGTTTGGCGTGAGGGACAGTATCTGGGGAGGAGAACTGGCACACCCAGCAAGGAGGACGGACACAATTACACCAAAGCACACTCCAGAACATAGGCGCCGGATACGGGTGGAGTGAAAAGACCGGTAAGTAGTAGCCGGTCTAGAATCCCATGATCGCCTTGATGTCCAGCGGTGAAACCGAACCGCTACTCGTGCGAACTTCGATGCGTGCATTTTGCTCTTTCGTTAGTGCAGTGACATGGGACGCATCTGTCGTTGGTGAACGATCATTCTCCGTATATGATCCCAGCACCTGACCATCATGCAGCAATATGAGCCCAATCTCTGTGCCACCAGTAACGAGTACATGACCTGTTGTCTTTTGTTCCTGCAAATAAGTAAGTAGAGCCCCGAAGTCGATGAAACGACCCATGAGCTGCGTGTAGAGATACTGTCCGGTGTAGAACTGCGAAAGGGCAGTGACTATCTTGTCCTCGATTTCTACGACATCAAGAAGACCGACTTCTGCATCCATCTGCTTGCGGAATTCAACGAACGCTTCCTCACCGTGGACAACCCCATTGAGTGTCGAAAGCCCTTCCACGAGATCTCCATTGAGGAACAGGAGACAGCACTCCTTCTCGCTCTCATCGGGCAAATACAGTTTGATGTATCCCGTGTGGGAATCATTCTTGAGAGTGCGAAGAAGTCTCGAGAAGTCAATGAATGAACTCTTGAGGTGTTCGTACAGGACACTTCCCACAGGAAGCGGGTATGCAAGAAGGGTGACCTCAGACGAGAACGTTTCAGTTGCAGCACCAGCAGTTGCTGCTGCAACGGGAGGTTCTTCTGGAGCATGTTCTTCACTACTGATTTGCGGTTCTGCAACCTCTTCTGTCGAGTACGTCAACCCAGCACTAGGTGACTGGGCAACATGGTATACACCATCTTCCTCTTCTGGCTGTACAGCACCTTCCTCAGGAGCGGGCTGTTGTGCCCATTCGGGCTCGGGTACGGACTCCCACGATCCACCCTCATTGGAAACCACCGATTGTTCGGCCATGTTTCCTCCTTCATTTTCGGATGCTGTGGCCACACGGAGCTGTGCTTGAGCAATGAGCTCAGAAGCGGAAGCAGTGATAGTCTCTTCTGGGGGGAGTTTTGCTCGTGGGTCAAAGGTGAATGCCCCATTCTTCCAGCCAAGTGATTCTAGGACGACTTCCTCACCTTTTCCGGAAGAACCTTCTGCATGGAAAAGATGACCAAAGAGGAAGTAGAGTGAGCTCGTTGAGCTTCCATGCTCGAGATAGAGTGTACCAGTTGCCCGCTCAGCCTGCATGGACTGCAGCAGGGAACCGAGATCTGTGTCTTGGAGAGATCCTTGGCTTTGCACGTGGGGACTCCTTCGCTGTTTTATCTTGTGGGCTTGTTTATATGTCTTGGGACGGTGTAGCTGGTGAGATCATAACAGGCACTGTAGACGATGTACCTGATCAATCTGCCATTTACTTATACCATGTAACTTTACATCTGACATCTGTTCTGCAATAAGGTCGGTTTACTATCATGCGACGCTACTGTTACATGAGATTGCTCTTTTTCAACCATACAACGTTCCACCTATGCCTCTCGTGCCCGCATTGACTTTCTGAGTTGTGCACGTGCATGGAGTTCATCAATTGTTGCTCGAACCGTCTCCTCTGTGGGCACAATCTGTTCCTCAGTGAATGCATAGGATCCAGAACTCCATGTGAGAACATCGACAACGAGATTTTCGCCAACATCACTGTTGTCTTCACTATGCGCATGGAACAGAGTTCCGAGGAGGACAAGGAGGATTGCAGTCTCACCATCACGGGTACATACAAGGGAGCCAGAGGCCCTTGAGGTATGAAGGTCCTGGAGGATATGAATCAATCCAGAATCATCTATCGTTCCTGAGTGTTCCATTCGTTCTCCTTATGTATCGGGGAGCGGATTTTGAGTAATGCCCAGAGGTGTACTGTCTGAAAAGCAGTGTGGACGGGTCTATTTCTGCACGAAAATCATGTGCACTGGCATAGTACACTACGGTTCTTTGGTACTGCCAGTTGTTGCACAACTGCGATATCCTTCTTCCCGGCTGTGTGTGTCACGATAAACCAATCCCTCTGGCGAAACGATGGGGTCATAGGTTATAGTAGCGATAGTAATCCCATCGCGAATTAGAAGTACCGGTTTTCCGTGGAAACTTCGCAGGGGACATTGTCCAAGAAGGAAAATGCACGTATTAAGGACAAGGGGTCATATTTTGGGTGCGCAATGCGCATTGTCCACGATAGTGTGAGGTAGTACCACTGGTTACTCCAGATCTTTCTCTTGACACTCTGCATTTTCTTGTTCCCGAGCAGAGTGATGCTCTCGTAGTGCTCACAGCACTCGCTGGTGAGCATGCTGAGGATCCTCGACGCATGTTTCAGGAACATCTCGAGGCAGCTGAGCATTTCTCTGTGTCCTTTGGTAGTGACAATGGAGAACGGATTATGGTCTTTCTCCCGGATCTGGTCATGCAGTGTGCACCGCAGCCTTCTGAGGATGGAAATGATCAGCATCTGGCGCTTCGCATAGATTCAATACGTCCCCAATCAGGACATCCAACTGACACACATCTCCTGACAGTTACAGCAAAGTCCATGCAGGTAAGTGCAACGAATGGGACTTCAAGTGATACACATCGACTTCTTGATTGGCAAAGGTCAAGTGCTGCTGTTGCCTCTTCTCCCATCTTGTTTGGAACACTCAAACTCATCGACCGCCTTGAAGGAGAAGATCGTGCCAGGGCACAGCAGCATCGTGTTCACTATGTTGATACGAAGGAATATTGGAGGTGTCGGGCATGCAGAGGCTTCTGGCAACCCGGACAGCACCAACAGTGCCCTTCTTGTGGGAGGTTATTTTCCGAGCAGGATCGACGACAACCTGAGGTTGGGAAGATCGAATTCAGTGTGCCACGTGAGGAGAAGATTACACTCCAGCAGGACATGGCAGTCCTTATCGAACCGGAGGATGGCCCGAGCATTGTGGCCCGTGTCAACAAGGTGGACAACAGACGGCATCGAATAGAGGTGACCTGTCGTTCATTCGAACATCCTGGGCCCGAAGGAGTCATCTCTCCGTCATACAACAGGTCACATTATCTTGCAAAAAGAAGTGTTCTGGCTTCACTGGCAGCTCGTGATTTCGGGGTGGGGCTACTTGCACAGCTCCTTGTCGATCCAAAGAAAGTCTGTGCTCCAGCGTATCGGCCAGGAGAAGGAGGAGACTGGCTTACAAATGGCATGATCGCCAACCCACCTCAAGACAGGGCTGTTTCCCTCCTCTCGATGATGAAAGCAGGAGAGGCACTTCTCATACAGGGCCCCCCGGGAACTGGGAAAACTGCTGTCATTGTTGAGGCAATCAAGAGGCGGCTTGCCACGAATCCAGATGAACGCATTCTCGTCACTTCACATAGCAATCTTGCTGTAGACAATGCCCTTGAGCGTCTGGCAGGAACTCCAGAGATGAGGGCAGTCCGCGTTGCCCGTGCAGAGCGCGTCCATCCAGCTGTTGACCAGTTTCGGTGTGATGACGAGGATGATCCCAGACTGTTGGAGGCAAACTGCTACTTTGCCACCTGTGCAACTGCATCGACATCAGCGATTACGGATATGAATTTTGACCTTGTCATCCTCGATGAGGCGAACAAGGCACGTGTTGATGAGGCTCTTCCTGCACTGAGACTCGGTTCTGCCATTGCTATGGTCGGTGATCACAAGCAGCTGCCTCCAGTAGAAGATGATTCACTGTACAACATTGTTGAAACAGATCCAGAGCTTGAAGATCTGGTGAATAGGAGCTTTTTTGAACAGTGCTGGGAAGGTGGAGTACCTGAAGACGCGAAGTGTCTTTTGACAGTACAGCACCGCATGCATCCCCAAATTGCGAGCTACATATCGACAATGTCGTACGAGGGACAACTACTCAATGCACCAGAAGTCACAGCATATGATTTTGTCACTCGGCATCCTTTTCCTGTAGCACTTCATTTTGTTGATACGGTGAATACACAAGGCGGAGAAAAGCGAGGACCAGGGGGAGCTCTCCGCAATGAACTTGAAGTGCGAGTTGCTGCCCATGTAGTGCGTCTCCTTGACGAGAGGTGTCCCCGACATCTCTCGATGGCAATCATTGCCATGTATGCCGAACAGGTGGAACGTCTCCGGCAAGCGCTTGGAAGGAGAAACTTTAAGCGTCCAGTGAAGATTGACACTGTCGATTCCTTTGAGGGTCGGGAAGAGGATATCGTTGTCATTTCTCTTGTTCGAAGCAATGAACGTGGTCGTATTGGATTTCTCCGAGTTCCGAACCGCCTGAACGTAGCCGTATCACGAGCCAAACGTCTTGTTGCCTGTATTGGGGACAGTGCAACTCTTCGAGCTGGAGAGGAATCGATGTATGGAGTTCTTGTTGACCAAGCTCGGGAATTCGGAGGATGGATTGATGCCCAAGATCTTCTCCCCCCAGCGCACAAGTCTCGTCACAATCGAAAGAAGAAGCGTCCTGTAGTTGCTGCTGGACAGGATACTACTGAACACACTCCAGCGGAAGGAGAAGGCCAGCAGACTGAAGGCGCTGGGTCAGCAGCGACAAGGAGACGGCGGCGGCGACGTCGTCGTAGGCGAGGTAATGGAACACCAGTAGGAACATCTCCACAAGGGGAACCCGTACCATCTAACGGCTCCAGGGGACCACAACAAGGCACACTTCCATTCAAGGACGTTGTCAAGGATGGGAATCCATCTCTGATTGCGGGCAGTGCTTCCGAGGATGGGCATGAGTGGCATTTTGAGCCAGGCAAGCGGACTAGGTCGTACCGTCCACAACGATCGCAATCGAAGCCACACAGTGCAGCACCTGCAACAGGAGAGGTTTCTCCACTTTCTGCTCTATCTACAAACCGGGAGCGATCCGGAGAGGAGGATTGAGAACATGGCGGATGCAGTTACGGTATATGTGCGACCAGATGATGCGCAATGTGACAGGGTACGATCGTATCTTGATGACAAGGGCATTCCCTACACTGTCAGGGATGTGACACAGGATCCGGGTGCCAGTGCTGTTCTCTTTGGGTACTACGGCAAGGTCGTTACACCCGTAGTCCGAAAGAACGACACTATGGTAGCTGGCTTTGATCCGATCCAGCTCGCAAAACTCTTTCCAGCCAGTGCAGGAGAGGAGGAGCATGTTCGACTTGGCGCTGCTGTACGGACGGTAACAGGTGAGCGTGCACGGGAACTGGGTTTACCATTCCCCTTTGGGGTAGAGGTAGGGCCAGTAGCCAAGGGTTCGCCTGCGGATGAAGCAGGAATTCACGAAGGCGATGTCATCCTTACAATTGGGTCATATACCCTTGATAGAGGGCTACAGCAGTTCCAGTTGGCAGTAGGATCCAGACACCCAGGAGCTTCCATGGATATCGAACTGTGGAGGAACGGTACTCGTGTTCCAGCAACGATCCACTTTCCATCCATTCAACCATCTGAAACAGACAGCAAGTAAGTTACGAAACACACTCACCAGCCTGGCGGTGGTTCCTTGCGATTGAGAAGCTTGAGAAAATCTTCAGCACGTGCTATAGCTTCCCATCGCCGAGAGAAAAAATCCTGACAAATGAGTTTCTGGTCATCGAGTCGGGTGACAGACACAGCCCACTGGTTGAGTGCTTTTGTCACTTCGACTTCGTACGTCTGCGCCTCATTACGGTACGACATTGTCTGATTGGCAGGGCTCTGTCGTGTCCGGTCATTGCGTCGGGGAGAAGCCATGGGCATTCCTACCCTCCTTTTGGTGAAGCTGCTCAAACGTGAATAACTGGATACTCATGCACATGTCGAGCGGTTCGGCACGCACAGCAACGCACGTGTGGCGTCCCTTTTAGTGTACCCCGTTTCTGTATTTCTCGTCAGTGCATAGTATTGAGGGATCCAGATTTTCCTGCATCAATTAGATTGGGGTCCCCTTGTGCCCAGGGCAAGAAGGTACGATACGGGCATGGCAGGACATACACGTATTCATGGTGGGGATATTCCACCAGCTGTTGGTCAAGGACGGCAGGAAGCAACCAATGCTGCTTTGAAGGTAATCTGGGTAAGTGCAAGTATTCTGGCAATAGCTGCAGTACTTGAAATTATCATTGGCATTACAGCCCATAGTGCTGGTGTGTTGGCAGATGGCTTTCACAATGGTGGGGATGTTGCAAGTGCGTTTGCACTTGCTGTTGCGTTCAGGATGAGCCGTAGACCTCCAAGTACGGAGTATCCATATGGCTGGCATCGATCTGAAGATATTGCAACGCTCGTGGTCCTTCTCCTCATTGTGGGTAGTGCTGTTGCTTCAGGTGTGACATCCGTTTCGAAACTCGTTCATCCTGTAGCCATACACGATGTAGCGTTGGCAGCGATCACAGCACTTATTGGTTTTGGTGCCAACGAATTGGCAGGCATCTACAAGATTCGTGCTGGAAGAAAGCTTGGCAGCATGGCTCTCACTGCGGATGGCAAGCACTCCCGACTGGACGGAGTGGCCTCAGTTGGAGCTGCTATTGGAGTACTTGGGACACTGGTTCATCTTCCGCTTCTCGATCCGATAGCAGGTCTTGTGATCACGGGCCTCATCGTATTTGTTGCATGGGAAACACTTGCACAGATTGGAGGACGTCTATTTGACCAAGCAGATGCAGATATGATTCACGCAATTCGGGATGTTGCAGGCGAGATTCACGAAGTGCATGATATCTCTGACGTTCGTGCTCGATGGATTGGACGTCGCTTGTATGCAGAACTGAGCATAGAAGTCGATGGAAACATGACTGTCCAGGAGGCTCATGCAATAGGTGAGGATGTCCGCTACCATCTTCACTACGCCATTGAACCACTTGCGGATATAGTTCTCCACTTTGACCCTGCACACGATCCCCATGCTCATGAAGTGCCTTCACATCATCAGGGAGGAGCATATCCCCATGAGGATTCCCATCTCCATGTTGATGAATCGCTCACTCATGGTCATCACCATGGACAGGGCAATACCCATGTGCATACGGATCACTGATGTAGGGCTTTTGCCCGATCTATAGGGAATCGCGACTGCGTTCGACGAGAAAGATTGAAAAAAACACAAGGATGACTGTTGCACACACAGTCATACCAGCAGCTGGACCGTATGAGCTGAATCCACTACCTTCAGCTATTGAACCTACGCTTCCTATGAGGGAGGAAGGTATCCAGCGTGCTGCAAGGGAAGAAGCACCCAGGAACGGAATTACGAGCAGAAATGCCACAGTGAAGCCGAGAGCAGGAAGTACAGCACGGAGTAGAGTGCTCAGCGCAAGACAAAGGGCTAGAGCAAAGGCAATATAAATGCATGCGAGGAAAGAACCCACCATTACTCGTCCAAGCGAGATGTGTCCGAGCAGGAGAGATGTTTCTCCCCAGCAGAGAAGAAGTCCCACAAGAAATGAGACAAGGGTTGCAGCAAGGATGACAAGGTATTTCGGGATTATGAGTCTGCCAGCATTGGGTACACGTGAGCGGTAGAAGAGTGAAAGTCCACGATGTGCATCGACTGTAAAGGGTGAAACTGCAGCAATGACTGAGACGAAAACACCAAGGGCCAGGGCGTTTTCCACGTAGTACGCAATACTGTCATAGGGATGCGGAGGGAGAACTTGTATTCTGATCGAACCAGTGGTTGGGGGGATGAGTCGGGATAGATAGTAGGTTGTTACAGGTGCAAGTACCCCAATGAGGACGAAGATACCAAGGATTGCGATCCACCGCTTCGTCCGAAAAAGGCGTAGCCATTCAAGTTTCCAGCGAGTCATGAATCCTCCTCGTCATCATCAGGTGCAGGACGTGAAGGAAGTGTCCCCACTGGTCTACGGGAAGGCTTCTTTTTTTCCGTTGTAATGCTTGTCACAACACGTTCAAGAATGTTTTCAAGATCGCTTCCTACAGGTTCTAGCGCAACGAGTGCTGCATGGGAACGCGACAGGACAGGAGCAATCTGCTCTTCAGCATGTGCAAGAGAGCTCGCCTCGATTTCAATTTCATTATTCCCATGCTCAGTGACATTGAGCACCCAGGGTTGGCTTCTCAGGACAATGGCTACTGCTGCAGCTCCTCCATGAAGGCGTATACGCCAAACGGGTTTGACATGATCTCTCAACAGGGTATCGAGCTTGCCTTGCCATATGAGGGAACCGCTTTGAAGAATGCCAATATTTGTGCAAATCTGCTGTACGTCAGCAAGGACATGGCTCGACAGGATGACACTGGCTTTCCGCTGATAGGTTCCGATAAGGGAAAGGAGTTCTGCTCGCCCTTCTGGATCAAGGGCAGAGCAGGGCTCATCAAGAATGATTACAGAGGGATCATCTATGAGGGCTGTCGCTACTCCAAGTCGCTGGGTCATTCCCCGGGAGAATCCCTCAACTCTTCGATCCATGGCATCGGCCAATCCTACCTGTGTCAGCAGGGTGGAAATGCGGTCCTCATTCAACGCAAACTTGCGAAGGCCACAGGCAAGCCGAAGGACTTCTCGTGGTGTGAGCCACGGTTCAAATTCTGGGACATCCGGACAAAATCCAATTCTGTTTCCAGGAGCATCCCGATCGACAGTTCCTTCAGTGGCCTGCAGAAGACCGGCCAGAATTGCAAGGAGCGTTGTCTTTCCTGCACCATTTGCACCTACCAGGCCATAAATGGATCCTTTCGGGATGGCAATATTGACATCCTTCAATGCAGTAACACTGCCGTATCGTTTTATGAGATGAGTAGTTCGAATCATGTAAATGGCGCAGGTGACATGGTAGCTACTCGTGAGTATACAGGCGACATGCTGCAAATGGGATGCAACGATGTGTGCTGAATGTTCCAGTCCGTATAAGAGCACGTATACTACATCCGTGCCCATCTCCCAATTCAGCAGAGGTGTCGTGCTTTCGTGAAAGTGCTCGAAGTTTCCGATCTCAAGACGTACATTCGCCAGAAGAAGAGCAATGTACATGCGGTTGATGGCGTCTCAATATATGTGGACAAGGGTGAAACCCTGGGAATAGTCGGTGAATCAGGCAGTGGAAAAAGCATGCTCGGGTTATCGATCATGAAACTTCTGCCACCAGGAGGATATATCCACAGTGGGACAATCCACCTCAATGGTGAGAACCTGACAGCGTTTGACGAACATCACATGCGTCGTATTCGGGGACGACATGTGGGCATGGTATTTCAGGATCCAATGACTTCGCTCAATCCAACAAAAAGGATTGGTAAACAGGTAGCCGAAGGCTATCGACTCCACAATGGTGTTTCACGGGAAGAGGGGGAAAAGCGGGCACTCGAAGTAATGAAGCAGGTGGGTATTCCTTCACCTGAGGAAAGAATCAGTGCTTTCCCGCATCAGCTTTCTGGAGGTCTTCGCCAGAGAGTCATGATTGCCATGGCTCTAGCCTGTGAGCCGGATTTGCTCATAGCAGATGAACCAACTACTGCTCTTGACGTGACGATTCAGGCGCAAATACTCAATCTTCTCGATCGCCTGAGAAAAGAGATGTCAATGAGCGTGATACTTGTTACACACGACATGGGTGTCATCGCAGGTCGGGCAGACAGGGTAGTTGTCATGTATGCAGGGCAGGTAGTAGAAACAGCGGAAACCATGGAATTATTTCGTAATACCAAACACCAGTACACAAAGGCCCTTCTTGAGGCAATCCCGCGCTTGGATGATGACTCAAAAAAGCGGTTGTACAGCATTCCTGGTTTGCCCCCAAGTCTTCTGGATCCACCAGAAGGGTGCAGATTTGCTGCACGGTGCAGATTTGCAACGGACATTTGCCGGAACACTGAGCCTGCAATGACAACCCTAGACAATGGGCATAGTTATGCATGCCATCATCCTGTGAAAGCGGAAAACACTCAGGTCAACTCTGGAACAACAGCATGAGCACACCTGAACCATCATCAGAATCGATGCCAATTCTTGCCATTGATCACGTAGTCAAGGAATTTCCCCTGGGCACAAGTTTCATGGGGACGAGCAAACGGATAGTCCATGCAGTATCCGATGTTTCGTTGACTCTCCGGCGACAGGAAACATTTGGGCTTGTAGGCGAATCTGGGTGCGGCAAGACCACATTAGGACGCCTGATTGTAGGACTGGAACAACTTACTTCAGGCCACATTCTCATTGAGGGAGTGGATATGTCGCGACTTAGAGGGAAAAGGCTGAAAGCAATGCGTCGCGAAGTGCAGATGATGTTCCAGGATCCATATGCATCCCTAGATCCAAGAATGCGGGTAGGGAACATTGTGAGAGAGCCACTTGCAATTCACCACATGGGGACAGCAAAGGAGCAACGACAACACGTCAAGGACCTCCTCCATGATGTTGGCCTTTCCGAAGATGCCATGGATCGCCTTCCCTATGAATTTTCCGGGGGACAGCGTCAGAGAATAGGGCTTGCGCGGGCGTTGGCGCTTCATCCCAAACTCATCGTTGCAGATGAACCGGTATCAGCCCTTGATGTCTCAATCCGTTCCCATGTACTCAATCTCATGAATGATTTGCAGAAGAAGTACGGACTCACATACGTCATTATTTCCCATGACCTGTCAGTAGTTCGGTATATCTCGGACAGAATTGGGGTCATGTACCTTGGAAAGCTTGTGGAAATAGCTCCAAGCAGGGAAATATATGCATCACCAGCACACCCATACACAAAGGGATTGCTGGGTGCAATACCAATACCGGATCCTGAAATTGAGCGGAGCAAGACATCCGTCCCAATTACAGGGGAAATTCCTTCAGCGATAAATCCGCCAAGTGGATGTCGATTCCGAACCCGGTGTCCAATTGCCCAGGATATCTGCTCACAACAGGAACCAGAGCTTCGTGAGGTTAATACAGAACATGTTGTTGCTTGCCATTTTCCCCTCGAAAGCACGGACAAGGCAACGACTAAAACTTCATAGGAACGTATGGAACTGCATATACAAAATTCCACGTTTCATGTGTAGATTTCAGAAGTGCGGATGTTCGGTTGAGATCATGTCTACTGAATTCTCTGCTCTAGTGCGCTTCGGAGTGCATCGCCTACGAAGTTGAATGCAACTATTGAGAGAACAATGGCAGCCCCAGGAAAATAGATAAGCCACCAGTAGCCAGCGAGCACAAAATTTGTACCCGTTGCTAGCATGCCTCCCCAGGTAGGAATATTTGGAGGAATACCAATGCCAAGATAGCTCAGGGCCGAAATGAGCAGGATGGCATCGGCTATCTGGAATGACGCATTGACCATGATGGTTCCAATCGTATTTGGAATGATATGGAGAAATATTGCGCGCAGCGAACTACCTCCCATCATGCGAACGGACTGGACATACTCACGGGAAACGAGGCTGAGTGTTTCCCCGCGGATAAGCCGAGAAGGAACGAGCCATGCAACGAGGGCAACGATCAGAATCATGAGTGGTACAGAAACCTTCATCATGCTTGCAATGACGAGGAGAAGAAAGAGTGATGGTACGGAAAGAAAAGTATCTACAATCCGCATCATGACAGCATCCACTACTCCTCCAAAATATCCTGCAATAGCTCCCCAAATAGCTCCAAACGTTGTAGCGAGAAGGGCAGCTGCAAAGCCAATGATAAGGGCAGGTTGCCCACCCACCATCAGCCTTCCCAGTTCATCAAATCCGACTTCGTCAGTGCCCAAAGGGTGACCAGGAGAGCCAGGCGGAAGGTAGACGGAATAGGATGTGTTTATCTGATCAGTGTGGTAGAGAAGGGGTCCTACAAAGCAGAAAAGCGTGATGAACACGAGAAATGCAAGACCAATAATACCAAGCTTGTCACCAAGAAACGCCTCCAGAAACAGGCGAAAGTTACCCTTTGGTTTCCTCAGGGAGGCGACAGTTTCCAGTGCAGGAGTCTGATTGGTGGCATTCATTGATGGAGCCTCAACTGTATCTGACCCTTGGATCAACCACTGCATAGAGTATATCTGCCACGAAATTTCCAACAAGCGTTGCAGTCGCGACGATAAGAACAGTTGCAAGAAGTGTAGGGTAGTCAGATGCTTGGGCTGCCTGCCAAAACTCCCAGCCCATACCGGGGTAGTTGAAAATGGATTCTGTCAGAAGTGCTCCTGCAAAGAGTGAGGGCAAACTCAGCCCAAGGAGAGTGATGATGGGGATGAGAGAATTGCGCAGGATGTGTCGTCGTAGTGTCTGGAATGAAGACAGTCCCTTTGCTCGTGCAGTACGCACATAGTCCTGGACAAGATTGTCAAGGACAGCTGACCGTTGGTACCGGCTGAATTGTGCAATTGTTATGAGGGCAAGTGTCATGACAGGCAGGGCAAGTCCTATAAAGAGTTGCAGGTTGAAGCTTGAGAGGGTGACTGTGCCTTGGGGAGCAGTTGAAGGGAGCCAGTTGAGGTACACATTGAATATGAGGATAAGTACAAGTCCCAACCAGTACGGTGGCATGCTGTAAAAGAGAAAGGACATTCCTGTCAAGGCATAGTCATCTGCCTTGTTGTGACGCACGCCCTGCAATACTCCAAGCGGTATGGCAATAATAAACGCAATAAGGTATGAAGTGGTCATCAGCACCAATGTATTGGGAATATGCGTTTCCAGGATGTATGAAACATTCTGGTTGAACTTGTAGGAATATCCAAGATTTCCGTGGAGGATACCATCTATCCACACCCAGTATTGGACATAAATTGGTTTGTCCAGTCCAAGCTGTCGATTCATGGCAAGGATATCCTGGTGTGTAGCTTTCGGTCCGAGAAGGGCTCTGGCCTCACCTCCTGGTATGAGGTGCAGCAGAACAAAGACAAAGACAGTGACACCAAACAAGACAATGAGAGCCTGAATCAGCCTTCGAAGAATATACCTAGCCACATGCTGAAGTATACGGGATCATGGCTAATCTCACATGAGTTTTCGTGCAGATGTCACAACAAAAAGGGCCCCGAGTTCTCGGGGCCCTTGAGAGCAGCTTTACTCAGGGAGTGCTGGGCTAGTTAAAGCGCCAGTTCTCTGGGTTAAGGTTGAGCAGCGGATCCTGAGGTGTCGCACCTTTGAGGTTGACATTGATCTCGGAAAGCTGCGCGTATGCAACAGGAAGCCAGATTACAGGGAGGTTCTTTGTCATGAAGTCCTCGTAATTCTTGAGGTCCTGAATTGTACCACCTGCATACTCTGTCTTCTGGATAAGCGCATCTGCAGTCGGATTGCTGTAGGCACCAGAGTTGGACCCTGCACCCGTTGCCCAGAGCTCATCCCCAGTTGGGTAGTAGTCAGGAGCATAAATCCATCCACCACCCCAGAATGCCATGTCCCAGTTGCAGGGTGTTCCTGCAGTACAGGGTACCGCATCATTGAGGACCTGATTGAAGGTCTTCGAAGAGAGGTTGAGATGAATTCCTGCCTTGCTCCAGGCAGATGCCAACTGTTCCACTTCACTTTGTACGACCTGAGCACCAGATACATACTCGAAGTTGAAGGAGAGTTTCGCACCGGAAGCAACACCAGCACCACACTGGTTCGATCCAGTTCCTGGGTTTGTGCACACATCCGTTCCGTTGGCATTGATCTGCCAGCCATGGCTCTTGAGAAGATCCACAGCCTTCGTTGGATCATACGGATACGGGTTGTTGAGTTCCGTGCTGTCCAGGAATTGTGACGTTGGCTTCAATGGAATTGGACCGTAGGTTGGGTAGGCATATCCATTGAAGATGGACTTGATGTACGCAGGCTGGTCCACCAACATCTGCATTGCCTGACGAAGGTACAGCTGGTTGAACAGCGGGCCTGTTTTCGGGTTGCTGAAGTTGAGTGGGAAGTAGGTGATCTGCCAGCCAGTCCATGGTGCAAACGTATATCCACTCACGTTTTTCTGGTTCGTAAGTTGGGCTGGAACAAAGCCGTAGTCAATCTTCTGTCCACCACCTGGATTGCGGAGCTGGTTGAACTCAGCTGTATCCGTGGTGAATGGAAGCTCGATGAACTTCTTGATTGTTGGCTTTACTGGACCAGAGTAGTTCGGGTTTGGCACCATGGTGACCTCGCCAGTCGATGTGAAGCCTGTAAGACGGAATGGTCCATCGACAACTTGCCACAACGGGTTTGTTGCGTAGGTCGCTGTGTTCTTTGCTTCGTTGATCAGGAAGTTGTACACCTGCGTTGCCCCAGCTGGGGTGCTGTCATAGTTGCCAACTGTTCCGTTAGCACTTGTCTTGTCCCACGCGTGCTGAGGAAGAGGGTTGAGCTGACTCAGCTGGTTGTACGTGAAGTACGTTTGGCTGTATGCCCTTGTGAGATTGAGGACAATCGTTTTGCTGTTAGGAAGCGTATAGCTTGCAATGTTGTCTGGGAAAAGGTTTGGTACGTACCCTGCCCAGTTTCCGGGGTTTTCAGCTACAGCTGCCTTTACAAGATTGATCCAGAACCCGATGTCGCGAGAAGTGACAGGTTTTCCATCCGACCACTTGTAGTTCTTGAGTGTGATGGTGACCGTCTTGCCGCCGTTCGAGTACTGAGGCGTATTTGCAAGGCTCAAGTTTTCGTTGAGGCTTACTGTGCCATTGCTTCCGAACCAGTACAGGGGCCTGAACATGAGCACCTGGAATTGGTTGATGTTTGAAACGCTGAAGTACTGCAGCGATGCAAGCGGAAAGATGTAGTTTGGTGGTGCTGCTGGACCTTCTGCAAATACTGCAGTCGTCTGGGTGGACGAACTGCTGGTACCTGAAGTTCCTGAGCCGCAGGCCGCCAAAACAAGCGAGGCTGCAGTCATACAGCCAACGGCTGCAAGACGCTTCGCTGTAATGCGATGCGATTTCATGGATATTCTCCTCCTGTGTGATAACCCTGAGGGGGCTGCTGGGTCACACTATAGCGTAAACGAAAGTACTCTGCTTGGAATTTCCTGACAGTTTATTCCATGCTTCGTATACAAACTAGATACCAAAGAACGCCCTCGTTTGCTGAGGGCGTTCTGGTGGAGTAGCCGTGCTGCGGCTATGCGCGGCGTCCCTTCGATGACTGGGAGCGCGAGGTGCGGACAGTATCAACAAGAGTGGTGCTTGGTGAGAACCGAACCACCTTGCGTGCTGGCACCTTGATTGACTCCCCAGTCCGAGGATTGCGGCCGGTGCGAGCAGGACGCTCTGAGGTGCGGAATGCCCCAAACCGGTGGATGTGGACTTCCTCTCCACGGCTCAGAGCCTCGGAGATGGTGTCAAAGAAGCTGCGCACGAGATCTTGGGCATCGGTCTTGGTCAACCCCTGCCAATCTTTCGCAAGCTTTTCTGCAAGCGTTGAGCGAGTCACTACAGATCCCATTTCGGAAAACCTCCTGTGTGTATGGGAATTGAAGGATTGTACGTGGCGAATTGTAAGCAAATTCATGGTGCTTTGCAAATAGGCAAACAGAAACTGTATCAAGGCAGCTCTTCAAAGGTGTGATAGGGTTGAGCAGAGATGGAGCACACTGCAACGGGTACTGGCACATGGATCAGGAGCTGGGATGAGGCTCTTGGCAATGCAGAGGGACATGTTTTGCAGGGAACAGCATGGGCTGCCGTGCAGCGTGCACTTGGATTTTCTGTGACGGTCCTTTCAGGCACTGGATGGCATGGACTTGGTGTCATCTTGCGCCGTCCATTGTTTGGATACGGATACTTTCCCTATGGTCCTGTGCTTGACAAGGAAACGAACATTGAAGCGATGGCGAATGAAATCCGATCCTGGGGCAATGACGAGGGGTTGGCATTTGTTCGGATTGAACCATTTCAGTGTCCGCCCGAGCGGCTTATGGGGTGTTCCCTTCTCAGGAAAGGAAGGGACATCCAGCCACCCTTTACATGGAGGCTGGATCTTCGGTCCTCGGAAGAAGAGCTACGTGCTGCACTTCGTACTCGGCTCCGTGGGTACATCAATTCTGCAGAAAAACGTGGCATCACCATGCGAACAACGACAGATTCTTCTGATCTCGAAACGTTTGTTTCCCTTCTTGAAAAGACAGCGGAAAACAGGTTTTCCACGCATGGTGTCCAGTACTATCGAACAGTCCTGAGAGAGCTTGCCATCAGGGGTGCAGGACAAATACGGTTTGCTGAGCATGAGGGAAGACCAGTTGCTGCAATCCTTTCGTTTGATTCCCCAACTGTCCGCTACTATGCCCATGTAGCAGTCGATGATGCAGCAAACAGGACTCTCAAGGCATCGGGTCCACTTGCATGGGAAGATATTCTCGATGCGAAACGCTCTGGTAAGAGTTGGTATGACTTCTGGGGAGTGATTCCCGAGGACACGCCTGGGCATCCATGGAATGGGTTCAGTGCCTTCAAGAAGAGTTTTGGAGGACAACTTGTGGTGAGTGCTGGGAGTTGGGAAATACCTGTTGCTCCACTTCGTCATCGGATAGCCCGTGGCCTTGCGAAGGTGCGGTGATGAGGCGTGCAACAGCGGAAGAGATCAGTACGTGGGATGATCTCGTCGCTCACAATGGGGATGAAGGAAACATGTTGCAGGGAGCTTCGTGGGCTTCATTCAAGACACAGTGGGGCTGGAAGGCAAGGCACTTCGTTGACGAAAGCTCAGGTACTGCTGTCCAAGTTCTCCTTCGGAGAGCACCTCTTGCAGGAGAAGTAGCCTATATTCCCAAAGGTCCAGGATGCACATCGTTGTCAGATCTCGGAAAGATAGTCCGAGGTCTTGTTCCGCTACTACCAGGGTGCACGGTAATCCAGGTCGAGCCGGAATGGGAAGCGTCAGAAGAGATGATATCCTTCTTGGAACGTGATGGCTTTGTAAAGAGTGCCTATGACATCCAGCTCACGCATTCAACCATGGTTGTTGAGCTTGCAGGAACAATGGAAGAAATCCGTGCACGATATCGGCCAAAGGGCAGGTACAATCTTGGTGTTGCGAAACGGCATGGAGTACATGTTGCGCTCATAGCATCTCCAACCCCAGATGAGCTGGATGTGCTTGATAAACTTGTCGACCTTACCAATGACAGGGCACAATACACTGTTAGACCAGCAGGATACCTGCAGTCATCGTGGAAGGAATATCTCAATGCCCGTGAGGGATTTCTTGCCCTTGCATATTTCAATGAAGAGCCTGTTGCTGGAGCATTCGTGACAGTTCTGGGGAAAAAAGCGTGGTACAAGGACGGTGGGTCAAGCAGGGACCATCGTGAAGTCATGGCTCCATACGCGCTTCATGACTGCATACTGGAACACCTGCTTGCGCGAGGAATCACTTCCTATGATCTTGGCTCAGTGCCGCCTCCGGATGAGGTAACGAATACACATCCCCTGTACGGCCTATATCGGTTCAAGAAGGCATTTGGGGCTCGTCATGACAACTATGTAGGAACGTGGGACTATCCAGTGCAGCGCTTCAAGTATGTACTGTGGAGAAGGGTAGTTCAGAAGATTGCTTCACGATATTCTGTATCCCGTAAACATATGGCTTGGTATTAAAACTAGTCATGAAGTCAACGATGCACTATTCGTGAAATACATACCAGCAGCTTTGCTACCCTAGCCAAGCATTGTTTGGGGAATACCAACCTGTGAATGTGCCATCATTTCCCCTGTATCACCACGAGCTGGCAACTCATTGTGTACTCCTGTCTGCATAATGCCCTGCAAGAAGCGTTGAGCTTCCACCTTGAGGAGCACAAGCATAGAGAGCCCACAGTGGTGCCAGAGGGTTATATGGACGTACAGGTAGTGTTACAAAGCAACTGCCCGGAATTATTGACATGTGCAGGGATGTTAAGCTGCTCTATATGAAAGCCTTCAGAATGTACGACATGTCGTACAACGTTCTTCATCCGACATTCCGTTTGTTACAGATTCTTGGAGCAATTATTCTCATCTGTATCGCAGCATCGTGCGGTGTGACCCCACAACACACCAAACCTCCAAAGGCAACTACTTTTCCAACTGCAATGCCAACGGCCATTCCAACTGCAAAGTCAGTTACGTGGAATACAGCAACACTTGTCTCGCCGGGGAATCTCAGTTCCATTTCCTGTCCAACAACGACCTTTTGTGCAGCAGTCAGCAATATGCAGACCAAGAATGTCTATACGCTCAAGGATGGCAAGTGGTCTACCTTCTCCTCTCCAACAGGTCTTGAATCCGTTTCCTGTGTGAACAGTACATTCTGTGTAGCCGTCGGCAATGTATATGCACTCATCTATAACGGCACTACCTGGACGAAACCAAAACCAGACAGCACAAGTATTCTCACAGCGGTATCGTGTGTGAGTCGAACGTTCTGTGTAGCTTCGGAATACAACGGAAATGTTGAAGTGTACAACGGTTCAACGTGGAAGGAGGAGTATGTTGCTGGATCAAGCAATCTCTCTGCCATTTCATGTACTTCGACCACATTTTGCGTTGCAGTGGGAGGGAATGGAGTTGTCATGTACAACGGAGTCTCATGGTTTCCCCCAAAAGCTGTAGTGGCTTCGACACAGCTTGCAGCTGTGTCATGTACGAGCAGTTCATTCTGCATGGCAGTTGGGGGGACAAGTGCTGTGCCATTCAATGGCACAAAGTGGCTTGTCCCTGCGCCTGTTGGCAATTACGGTCTGGCTGCTGTGGCCTGCTCCGGAAAAACCTTTTGTATAGCTTCCGGGGGTAACGGTGATGCATTTACCTTCAACGGCTCCCTGTGGTCCGATCCAGCACCATTTGATTCCCCCTATGAGGTTGTCTCGCTTACGTGCCCATCAGTGGATCGATGCAGTGCAGTTGACGATGTAGGACATGTATTGACCACGAAAGCATGGTGACAACCTTGGCACGTCATGCTGTGAGGAAGTTTTGTGGGCATTTTGGTCACGTAGAAACCAGAAGGATGCGTTGAGGGAAAACGACCCTTAACACACGACTAACGCCAGATGCGCCGCATGATGACCTTGGCCAATTTATCAGGATCGTGGTGTGAAGGAGTCTCCTTTGAGACGACATCAGCAAGGACATAGTGGATAGGTCGCTGCATTGCCTGCTCCTTGTCAAACAATACTCGTGAGATGCCTGCCTCAAGTGCAGCTTCAGGTAGAGGGTACGAGAGATTGCTGTTCACAATGACATAGTCGAAGAGGTCCTCCCCGACATGCTGTTCAATCACCTCAAGGTGCTTGCTCACTGAGAATCCAAGAGTTTCTCCTGGTTGGGAGGCAACATTGCAGATATACACCTTGAGGGCAGTGGTAGAGCGAAGAGTCATTGCCATTCCATCAACCAGCAGGTTGGGGAGGATCGAGGTATACAGGGATCCAGGTCCGATAAGGACAATGTCAGCATCAAGAATTGCTTGCTGAGCTTCGGGGTTGATAGGGGGATCAGGTGGATCAAGGAACACCCTGTCTATTTCTCCAAGGCCGTGTGGAACGCTTGATTCGCCAATACGAATTTCCCGTCCTGCCTCAGCGCACAGGAGGATGTCCTGCAGTGTACTGGGTACAATCTGGCCACGTACAGCAAGAACTCTGCCAGATTCACGAAGGGCATGCTCGAAGTCACCAGTTATTTCTGTCATTGCTGTAATGAAAAGGTTGCCAAAGGAATGTCCGCCAAGATCTCCAGTTCCACTGAACCGGTGCTGAAAAAGCTGGGTCATGAGGGGTTCGGTTTCCGCAAGGGCAGTAAGGCACTGACGGAAATCTCCGGGCGGGAGTATGCGATATTGGGAACGAATTCTTCCACTTGATCCGCCATCATCAGCAACTGTCACAATGGCCACAATGTTTCCGGTGTACTTCTTGATACCGCGCAGGAGTGAACTCAGTCCTGTTCCACCACCTATTGTGACGACACGTGGACCCTTCGAGAGCATCCTGTATGAATAGAGGCGGTCGATGATTCCTGCTGCATCCCCTCCCCTGGCCCCAATAAGAGGTCCGAGGATTGACTGTCCGAGCTTGTAGAAGCTCAGAAGGAGAAGTGCCACACCAAGTACAGCAAAGAGGGATGCACGGACAAGACGGGGGAGGAACTGGAGTGTGAGAGTCTGGACCCACTCAGGAAAACGTATCGTACTGTACGCATTTCTCAAGGCATACTCAGCTCCAAGACTCAGCATGAGAATGCTGAAGAAGAGTAGGAGAAGCCATCGCTTGACATGGATTCCGGGAAGAAACCACGCGGCGAGGGCATGTCGACTTCGACCTTGTCGTACACTCATCACGATGGAATGCATTGTCCCACAAATTCAAAAGTCCGTACCATGACACGAGAAGTGAAGGGGTGTTGAAGTGACAGCACAGCATGAACAGGAACGTACTTCCCTACTCACCCATGCACGAGAAGTTGCAACCATTGCAATGGACATGATTCGGAAGGCTGGGACTGAACCGCAGTCATGGGAGCATGTCACAACGAAGTCTTTAGGTGACTATGTCACTGAGCATGATGTGGCTGTGGAGGAACGTATTAGGGAGGAGTTTGCAAAGAGGACTCCACACATACCACTTCTTGGAGAGGAATCTGGTGGTGGGAACCATGACCGAATGTGGGTAGTGGATCCAATTGATGGAACCACGAATTTTGCAAGAAGATATCCCATAGTTGGAGTGAGCATTGCTCTTGTTGAGGCGATGCAGCCAACAGTTGGTGTTGTCGGAGCTCCATTCCTTGGAAGAGTATGGACAGGCATTGAAGGAGGAGGAGCATACGACGATGCAGGTAGTGCCCTTCATGTACGTGGGGAAGGAGATGGTATTGTTGCAGCCCTTGGTTTTCCGTTCCGGAAGCGGGAGCGCATGACAGAATTCCTACCAGTGTTCCATGAGGCACTCATGGCATTTGAGGATGTTCGAAGACCCGGAACAGCGAGTCTCGACCTCACGTTCACTGCCGGGGGATCCAACGACGGATACTTCGAACTCGGACTTGGGCTGTGGGACATAGCTGCAGGAAGTCTTCTTGTCCGTGAGGCTGGAGGTATTGTGACAGATTGGGAAGGAAGTGCCAGCGATGTATTCACCAGTGGAGACATTGTGGCAGGAAGTCCACGATTTCATGCAGCAATGATGGAGTGTATTGAACGTGCACGAACAAGTGACCACACGGTATTCCGCTAGGATATAAGCACTATGACTCATGCAGGTGTTCCCGGGATGCTGACGGGGAAGCGCATTATCGTCACAGGCGTGCTTACGCCGAAGAGCATTGCGTACTGTGTAGCTGAGCAGGCATTGCGTGAAGGAGCAGAACTCATACTCACGTCGTTTGGTCGGGCAATGAGTCTCACGGAACGGAGTGCAAAACGCCTGTCGGCATCAGTGTCAGTCTTTGAACTCGATGTCACAAAGTCTGAGGACTTTGCGACTCTGGGGAAAGAAGTAGCGGAGAAATGGGATCGAGTGGATGGCATTGTCCATGCCATTGGATTTGCACCTAACGATGCACTGGGCAAGGAGTTTCTGGCAACTTCTTGGACATCTGTTGCTACTGCATTTCATATCAGTGCATATTCCCTTGCACCACTTGTGCATACCTTCGAACCACTCATGACTCAAGGTGGTTCAGTTGTGAGCTTGACATTCGATGCATCAGTTGCATGGCCAATATACGACTGGATGGGACCAGCGAAAGCTGCCCTGGAATCAATAAGTCGATATGTTGCCAGGGATTTGGGACACAAAAACATACGATGCAACACAATTGCTGCTGGTCCTCTCGATACTGTTGCTGCAAAATCCATTCCTGCTTTCAATTCCATCAAGGAGATCTGGAATTCCCAGTCCCCCCTGAAGTGGGACACTTCAGATGCATCACCAGTTGCAGATGCAACGATCTTTCTGCTCAGTGACCGGGCACGTTCCATCACTGGGGAAGTACTCCACGTTGATGGAGGGTATCATGCCATGGGTGCACCAATTCACGGAGCAGAGTCATGACAGGACATGGTCACACAGGGCGACGCGTTGTCGTTACTGGCCTGGGAGCAATAACACCCCTTGGTAATGATGTTGCCACGACATGGGCGAACTGCAGATCAGGCAAGAACGGTATAGGAAAAACCACCCTCGTCGAGACAGGCGATCTTGCAGCACAGATTGCTGCAGAAGTGAAAGGATTCGATCCAGAACTGGTCTTTGGCAAGAAGGAAACACGACGCTCGAGTCGGTGCATTCAGCTTGCCCTTGTTGCTGCACGGGAGGCTGTAGCTGACAGTGGGCTTGATATCGCTGCAGAAGGAGACAAGATCGGTGTCCTTATTGGATCCGGAATAGGGGGAATTGAGGTACTTGAACGAGCTGTTCTTGCACTCGACCATGATGGTCCTCGTCGAATTTCCCCTTTTACTGTTCCAGCAATGATCGCTGACATGCCGTCTGGAATGGTGTCCATTGAATTTGGTGCCAAAGGACCGAACTTCGCAGTTGTCAGTGCATGTTCAAGTGGCGCACATGCCATAGGAGAGGCAGCAGGGTGGATTCGGAGAGGAGATGCAGAGGCTGTCATTGCAGGCGGTGCAGAGGCTGCAGTCGCTAGGGTTTCAATTGCCTCATTCTGTGCCATGCAGGCACTCTCAACACGGAATGACGATCCAGAACATGCTTCTCGTCCATTCGACAAGGATCGGGATGGGTTTGTCATGGGAGAGGGTGCAGGAGTCCTCATTCTTGAGGAATACGAGCATGCTCTCGCTCGTGGAGCAACGATCTATGCAGAGCTTGTCGGCTATAGTGCAACAGCTGATGCGAACCATATTACGCAGCCAGCTCCAGAGGGAGAGGGTGCTGTCAGATGTGTTGAAATGGCTCTGCAGCATGCAGAAAGAAGTGGAAAGGATATTGCATATATCAATGCCCATGGGACGTCAACCCAGCTCAATGATGCAGCAGAAACAAAGGCCATCAAGCGCGTTTTTGGGAATGTGGCATACGACATTCCCATGTCATCCACAAAATCCATGCACGGCCATCTTCTTGGTGCAGCTGGAGCAGTGGAGTCCATTATTTCCATTTGTGCATTGAGGGATCGGTTTGCACCTCCGACAATCAATCTCGAACATGCAGATGCTGATTGCGATCTCGATTATGTGCCACATGTTGGCAAGGAGATACGTGAAGGTGCAGTCATGTCAACCTCCTTCGGATTTGGTGGACACAACGCATGCGTGATTTTCGATCGGGTGGTGTGATCGAGATCATGGAACGCGTGGTGCAAGGCACACGTGTTATCCGTCTTGTCCGTGGTGACATTACTACAGTCGATGTTGATGCCATTGTGAATGCTGCCAATGCAGAACTGGCTGGCGGGGGTGGTGTGGACGGTGCAATCCACCGGGTAGGGGGTCCAACAATCATGGAGGAACTTAAAACGTTCTACAAAGGGTGTCCTTCAGGTTCAGCAGTCATCACGTCTGGAGGCAATCTGCGAGCACGCTTTGTTGTACATGCTGTGGGACCAATCTGGCAGGGAGGGACGAATCATGAAGATGAAGTTCTTGCCTCTGCGTACACAACTGCATTTCACGTGGCCTCTGAACATGGCTGCAGGACACTTGCGACAGTGTCCATCAGTACGGGCATCTACGGCTTCCCAGTGAACCGTGCAGCGCCAATTGCGTGCAGTGCAGCTATCAATGCCCTCCTGGACCCACATGTCGAGCTTGAGGAGATTACTTTCATGCTCCTCGGGGATGATCACATCATGGCGTACCGGAATGCGCTTTCCCGACTCGATATTCCCAAGAGCCAACAGTCATCTGGAGATAGTGACGAGTGAGACACTCGATACGGAATTCACTCCTTCTTGTTGTTTGTGGAGTAGTAGCTGCAGGGCTACTTGCGGATACAGTCCGGCTTTGGATTTGGTATCCCCGACCCCTATTTGGCGTAACGGACTTCTCAGCCGAATACTGTGCTGTTCGTATGGTGCTGTCGGGCCACGCTTCATGGATGTATTCGTTTGTCCATCAGCTGCAGTGCCATGCTGCACTTGGGGCTCCTGCAGGCAACCAGAACAATCCGTTTCTCAATCCTCCCTCTTCCCTATTTCTCGTTCTCCCCTTTGCACGGCTCTCGACAGCTGCAGCCTTCCGTGCATGGTCTTTGCTCCAGGCTTTCTTCACACTTGGTTCAGTGCTGTGGATACTGTTCCTTGAGCGAAAGATGATCCGGAATGTTCGACCTCTCCAGGTTGCCGTTATCCTTCTTGCTGTTGCAGGAAGCACAGCGTTCGCTCTTCTGGTGCTGGAAGGACAGTGGGATGGTCTAGATGTTCTTGCACTGGGAGTGTACTGGTGGGGCCTTCGTCGGGGACACCCTCTTGTTGGAGGTGGAGTGCTGGGCATCTTGGGTGTCATGACAAAACCCCACCTGTTCTTTGGCATAGCTGCCTTCATAATTGGTACACAGAATTTCAAGGCTGTTGCAGCAGCAGCAGCAGGCGGGGTTGCTGCCTTTCTCAGTGGCGCTGTATTTGGTGGGGTTGGCAGTCTGGTGGGATTTTTTCATGCGAGTGTAGTGTTCAATCCTCTTCCGGACTCCCTTGGATGGCTTGGAGCAACGACTTCCTGGCTTGGCCAACAGCCAGCAAGCTGGATTCTCACAGGGATTGGCTTATTCATCTTTATCATGGCTCCATGGGGACTTGGACATGCTGTACGTCGGGATCAAGCCATGCTCCCCCTTGCATTCTGTGGTTCAGTAGCATCCTCGTTGCTCCTTTCTCCGCATGTTCTCGTGCATGATTGCATCCTTCTGGCACTACCCTTTGCAGTGCTCGCAGCACAGTCGTGGGAAGGTGTGGGATTCGTACATCACTGGATTTGTGCAGTACCACTTCCAACAGTGGCATTTGCAGGATGGTTCCTTCTCGTTATCTCGACTCGCTATGACCTCGGGAACACTACGCAGGCCCTGCCTGGTCGAATCACACCACTCGTTCTTGCAGCCATTGTGATCGGATGCATAGCACTCATACAGCCGACTTTTTTGTCAAAGAAACGGGAAACTCCGGACCAGCGGACAGTGCTGTCCTAGAACGGAAGCCGGTCTGCAAGCTGAGGAGCTATCTTGAGCGTTGCCACGATGTGCTGGGCAATGTCATCGAACACCCCTTCCCTACTCACATTCACGAGCCAGGAATGCTCTGCCGAGAACTTCTCGATGATGGTGGCACTCCCAATGACTGCCATACCCACATGGACACTTGGTCCATTCCCGTCGGGATATACCGTACCAAAGAGCTGCTGCACAGACTCGACCCATCCAGGGACTTCTGCAATGTCCTGAAGTTCGTATCCACCATCTCCCAGAACGAACTCAACCTCGATTTCTGCAAGGGGGTCCGGGTCAATGAGCTGGTGAGGACAGTCGTCGAGATCTTCATCATCATGGTACAGTTCACATTCCCTTCCAGGACCATATGTGGAAATGAACGTCATGAGTGCATCCCAGGCGAAACTGATGTGTGCATGGTATCGGGTTGGCACTTCAGTTCCATCAAGTCGGACTGTGCATTCGAAGCGTCGTTCACCAATACTTGGTTCCATGTCATGTCGCATGTCATCAACACGTAGGCCAGCATTGGTGACAGCCTCGAAGATGTCTGCCACAACATCCTCATACGCAAGAAAATGGTGTTCAGCGGGACTTTCAAGTCCTGGATCAGAAAAGGCGTTATCGTGTTCGTCAGTCACGAGTCAGAAGTCCCTCGGTGAAAGTAGGTGCGGACGATTCCCTCAAGAGCAGTGACTGCTATGAGTGCAACGAACGTACCAACAAAGACGAGCATGACTGCAGGTTCAGCAGGTGCCAGTGCTGAGGCGAATGTTGCACCAATGGCTGCGAGAACAAGTTCACACAGCATGGCCACAAGGAGAATAACTTGAAGGATGAGCATGTCTTCAGTCTAGCCAGATTTAGGGTGTCCTGTCGTATCCGAATGGTGGTCTTCCTGCGTTGAACGGAGGGCACCAGCAGGAATGGTACCGATACGACCTTCCCGGAAGTCTGCAAAGGCTTGTGCTAGCTCTGCATGGCTGTTCATGACAAACGGACCTGCAAATGCAATAGGTTCACCAATTGGAGCACCACCAAGAACAAGTACATTGAGTTCAGGGGACCGGGACTCTTGATGTTCCGAGGCACCACAGTCGATCGTGTCACCTGGCCCAAGGACAATACAGTCACCAGTCGTTATTGGGACATGACTGCTTCCTGCCCAACCTTTGCCATGAAGAACGTAGACAAGGGCATTGAAGGCGGGATTCCATGGGATGGAGATGCATGAACCCTTGGGAATACTCACATGAGCCAGTGCAATGGGTGTGTGGGTAACACCAGGACCGTGAAAGCCATCAATCTCACCTGCTATTACTCGTACAAGAGATGCTCCGTCGTGAGATCCAAGGAGAAGTACCTGCGAAGCCCGGATATCCTGATATCGCGGTGGAGACCACTTCTTGGCAGCAGGGAGGTTTACCCAGAGTTGAATGCCGTGAAAAAGCCCACCTGTGGTGACGAGTTCCTCCGGGGGCCGTTCAATGTGGAGAATACCAGCACCAGCAGTCATCCACTGGGTGTCGCCATTTGTAATGAGTCCACCTCCTCCAATGGAATCCTGATGCTGGAAGGAGCCATCCATCATGTATGTAACAGTTTCGAAGCCACGGTGAGGATGCCATGGCGTTCCCTTTGGCTCTCCAGGTGCATATTCGATCTCCCCAATTTGATCCATATGGAGAAAGGGATCCAGAAGTGCAAGATCGATACCTGCAAATGCTCTCCGGACAGGAAATCCTTCACCTTCGAAACCGTGGGGTGCATGTGTTCGCTGAAGTACAGGTCGAGGAAGACGTGCTATGTCCGATGACAGACGTGGAAGAACGGTGATATTGGGAACAGTGACAGCTGGCATTGCACGTACCTCGTTTCAGGAGACTCAAGGAGTACTGTACCTCTCGTGCTCCACCGTGAAACGACGTGCTGCATGACAGGGCTCAGTGCGGAGAAGTCAGGGTTTTGATATCCTCGACAATCCAACCCTGATGTGCGAACCACCACTCGTTCTCCATGAGAGTCATTTCACGATCTATGGCAGCTGAATCCACACGTGGATCACGCCGATATGTCCAGAGTTCATCCCATGTATGTACAGTCGAGTCACCGCTCACAACTGCCAAGCTCTTGTCATCTCTCTCGAGCTGCTCTCCCTTAAGGGTGAAGTGCACGGCGATGTGTTCAAGATTGTTGATGACTTCTGCCTTTGTAATGCGAGCATCCTCGATTTCGAGACCAGGATACAGGTGGTGAAGATGGTGAGCCTGATCCTCAGAGATGGCTGACTGGAGTGCAGCCTCCTCCTCGGGAGTGAGCTCGTTTTCCCCAAGTTTTCCCAGCTGGCGTACCCGGGCATTGTGGATGACTTCGAAACACTCCCGGGCAATTGAGACAAACTGGTGCTCGTCAAACGAGCTGTCTACAGCCTTGATGGGAGCAAGATCTACATTCCCTTCAATTGCCTCGGGCTTCTTGAGGAACTCCAGCTGCATCTGCTTATCCGCTGCAGCCTCTGCGTTCATATCCTGGACAACTTCTCCCAGACCACGACCAATCATTCCCCCAACTGGCATATGCTGTGAAAGGTTGGATAGCTGCTGATGGCTAGATACTTGCTGTTCGAATTCTTGCTCTGCCTTCGCAAGTCGTGACTGTTCGTCTTCGTTATCCACATCGGTCATGGTTCGGGGGCTCCTACTTCCATAGATGAACTTCTCTGGTTAGGATAAGTCGCAACTGGATCCTGAGGAAGGTTGTCACACGGGCTTGACTGCGCTGTTACACCTCAAGTCCAGATTGGTACTTTCCAATTGGGGGTAAGATCAATGTATGGATACAGATAATGATGCATACGATCTCAGCGGGCTTCATCGGGAATTTGATCTGTTGAAGTTCAGGATGTGCAGGTGCAACCATCAGGGAACCTGTATTGCGTGCAAGGGTTTTGAACTTCTTCGTGAGCAGTCCCAGATGGTCTTCGCTGCTGCAAGCCAGCCTGTCCTGATGCAGGTGGCTCAGGAAGCAGCCATGAAGGACCTTATTGGTCAAATGGGGCAGCTGCAGACGAAGCTGGTTGGTGATCCGGAGGTGCAGACTCTCGTGGAACGCCTTATGGAACGGGTGCAGGAGGATATGGGCGGACCAGAGGCTCTTGAACAGTTCCTCTCATCCATGGGGCTTTCAGGAATGCCTCCACAGGGCTTTCCGAAATGGAATTCTGGCTTTGATGGATTTGGAATTCCTGAAGATTCTCCTCCAGACGATACTCCCCCACAGGACATGCCTCCAAGTCAATAGTCAGCCCATAAGGTTTATTCCTCAAGCAGTACGGACGTACCAGTCTGCTCGAGGACTTCTGCAACAACAGACACGAGATCCTGCAGGGAGGAAGGCTTTGTCACGTAACGGGTAGCTCCTGCTGTCATTGCAGCATTGATGTCCCCACTTTCCGATTTTGCACTGAACATGATGATGGGAATGAGTTCCCACTCGTGATGTTGGCGGATCTGGCGGCAGAGCTCTATTCCATCGACATTCGGAAGCATGACATCAAGAATGATTATGTCTGGAGGTTTCTCCGCAATGCATCCAAGTGCATTCTCGCTATTCATGGCGGTTTCAACAGCGAAGCCTTCCATTTGCAGATACGTGCTGAGGATCCGGATGATACGAAGATCATCATCCACGATGAGAACACGGGGCTCAATGGTCATGTTGGGGAATCCATTCGTGAAGTTCTGGGACAATTGTAGCAGCGGATTGGCAAAAGGTCAGTCACAGAGGCGTGACAGACAGGAGGAATGGAGTGCAGGCTCACCACGTCATACGCACGCTGCGACCGGGTTCTGACGAAGTCCTCTGTATGGAAGCTGAGCGCATTACCGGTAGCCCAACTGCACGTGAACTTGTTGCCCGATACGGGACAGTTGAAGCAGTCTGTATCAACAAGCTCACTCCAGATGAATGTAGGGTGCTTGAGAGGGAGTACCGAAAGCGTGGGGGAACAGTCCTCACAAACATGACTGGGACAGAAGTCCTTCTCATGGGGCCACTTCACGGTTTGGGGGAAATCCCTACAGCACTACGGGAGTGGGGATCAGCAACAGAGCAACTTGGAAACGAACTCGAGAGGCTCCTTTATGGACGAGCCCATGTTCCAATACCATGGACATGTAGTGGGGAGACGCTCAGCATTGGTGAGGACAACCTTACGCTTGTTCATGTTCCCGAAGGAACGATGGAACATGGACAGAAGTGCATGTTGACAGTTGAGCAGTGCAACGGAGGAGAAGACTGCAGCTCTCGTATGTACGGGCGCACAGGTGTATATCTTGAGGCATCGGTACCCTGCACTGAAGAAGCGATTGCGAAACTTCTCCCCGAAGGGGAAGCCTTTATCCTTTTCAGTAGTGGGAAGACACCACTTCCCACCAGACTTGAGCAGTATCTCGCTCGCTTGGATGAGATGGAAGCAATCCTTGGATCAGTGGAGCAGGGAGTTTGCATCGTGTGGGAGGAGCATACTGATCCGGAGAGCGAGCTGTCCCGGTTAGGAGAATTTCATGCTGTGGGAAGACCTCTAGGTATTCGTGTTCATGGTGCAGCCGAGGACGCAGGTGAAACAGCACTCATTGGGGCACTTAGAGGAGCAGCATTCGTGGTAATCCCCGAGGACGACAGAAACTGGTCACAGTGGCTCTTCTCGCACAGAAAGCTTCTCGAACGATGGAATCATCTCGCGTAGCGTGACGCGTGAGTTACGTTTTCCGCTATGAGCTGATACAGTACGAGTAGTTTGCAAGTGTTGAGGACGCTTTTCTTTTCGTTATACCCATTCCTCGCAGGAGCTTGCCCACCCTATGATCCACCCCGTACGCTGTCCAGGTTGTGCCACACTTACAGATCCGTTTGAGATTGCCTGCACGCGGTGCGGGGCTGCACTTTCAGTTGACAGGGTGGAGCCACCCCAAGGAGTGGAGCAACTGCACACGGGAGAAAGCGTTGAAGGGGTGCATGTCAACGAGCCAGTGCTTGGCGTTGTCGCTCTTGAGGCAGGTCATGAGGAACTGAACAGTGTGTTCCACGATGCGATGCCATATTCCGGGCAGCTCAGTGAGAAGATGGATAATTGGCCACGAGAGACAACAGATCAATATCCCCCTGATGAGATTCCATTTTGGGATGAGGACGGGGAGGAATATGTCATTGATGTCCTGGGCCACGCCACACGGCCACGTCACACGCCATTCGACATGGATGTCCAGAAGATGGGTGTCGTGATCCATGATATGGGAGACCGCATATGGAAACACCGCAAATGGGCTGTAGCAGGTGGGGTCGTTCTTCTTCTTGGAACATGGATCCTGGCAGCTGTGACAGCTGAACCAGTGTTGACACGGAAGATGCCAACACATATAGAGTCATGGCATTACAACGCATCGCTCAGTGCCTCATCGAGCGGAGATGCAACATCCCTTCTATCCGGTGCCCTGCCAAGTCAAGTACAGGCAACGCGTTTTTCCGGTGTATATTCGTTTGCTGCAATGACAGTACATGCCTCAGATCCCGAGTCACTCATCATTGCAGTTGAGCAGGCTCCAGCTCTTGAACACGGTTCCTTCGCCCAGGAGCAGAGCAGGATCATGACACAGGTGAATGGACAAGGATTTCAGGCAATTGGGGAGCCTGTGACGACATCAGATGCAGGAACTTCGATTTCGTGCTACCAGGCTGTTGATGGGAACCTTGGAGTCAATGGAGTTGTGTGCATGTGGAAGCATAGGGATGTGCTTGGGGTCACGGTTAGAGTAAGTCAAGGAACTCACAGCACATTGGCAGCAGTCCGAACCACGGCTGCTGTTGTCACGGCGCTCCTACACTAGGAAACCCTTATTCCGTTGGTGTTGACTTTGGCTTTGGAATGAGAAGGGAAATAATTCCTGCGAGAACTATTGCGTAGATGATGGAGCCGTACTTGCCAAGGAGTGAGGTCTTGCCAAACAGGAGAAGTCCAATCTCACCACCGAGAAATGAGCCAATAAGGGCGGAAATGATTCGAATTGCAAGGGCTGATCCAGTTGCAGATCGTGCAAGTGTGTATCCGACCACAATGCCAATGACGAGAAAGGCGACGACGTGTAGCATGGAATAATACCCCGTGATGACAGAAAAAGCGAATGCACCGAGGGTGCACTTCACATATCCTACGCTCTTGAGGGTATAAAAGCACAGGAAAAACGGTTCATGCTGCGGGCGGAAGGAAGGGGACGGGTCCGTGCGATGCTGCTACTGCAGCATTCTTGTTGATGAGATCAGGGAGATTCCGGGTCCATACTTCAATGGTCAAACCGTCCACTTGGTACGTTTCCGTTGGATTGCCAAATGAGAGACCAAGTGTACCGGGAGTGAGGCCGTAGAGTGGCTCTTGGGGGTTCACGATGACAAACCATGTCTTGGAGTGTGATGGCTTGGAGAACCATGCAGCATCTGCAAGAAACTGTTGAGGCACGACTGTTGGCGGGTCACTGAACGCAAATATGGGTGCAACGGTAACAGCATTTCGGGAAGCAACTGTTACAGAAGCTGCGTCCCAGTAGTCACTGAAGCCTGTGGTGAGATGGTGCGCGAGGAGGAAGGATGCAACAGAACTGGACACAGATGGTTCCTTGTGCACAGCAGGTGCATAGCCAGCAAGCATCGTCACCCCCACAAACACAAGACTCGTGGGAAGTACCCCTGGTGCAATAGTCCGGGAAAGAAGCCACGTAGCACCCTGCGAAGCTACCACAGGGATTGCTAGGAGAAGAATGAGAAGCACATACCGTTCTGTACCTGGCTGGAGTTGTTCACTTGTGAGGAGTGCACCAGTGGTGATGATGATTCCAAGCGAGAGAACCGAGGAGGTTTCCGTGGCAGAAGACCTGTTGAGTAGCCAAGAAAAGAAGGAACCGAGGACAGCAATGATGATGCACAGGAGAATGAAGCCGTGTCCTACTTCCACTAGTGTGGCAAAGCTCCGGATACTTCCTCCCCAGAAGGGAGAACCTGACACCATGAACAGGTATGCGGTGAACCGGCCTGCAATGATTGGTACAGATCCAAGTGTTGTGAAATGGGCAAGTGGTTCTACAGTGGAGAATCCACCGAAGTGATGAACTGCAACCGGAAGGAGGAGTCCAGCAATGAGTGCAATCAGGACGCTGCTTCCTTCATGAATGCTGATGGGATGATGGTCCTTCATGACAGCCTGGCGTAGAAGTAGGAGGAGGAAGGGAAGATCAAAGAGGAAGAGTGCAAATGGGTCACTTGCAGTTGTAAGCGCAAGGACACATCCAGCAACAACCGCGAAAATGGTCCGGTGTCTAGTTGAAGACTGGCTACGCATGAGTCGGAGAAGAAGCCACGCGAGAAGAATGCCAATGAGTGTTGCTATATGTTCAATAAATATCACCGTAATTGCGGGATAGAGTCCTGCACAGGAGGGGAAAAGGAGGAGAAGAAGGACAAGAACCGTAATTACTCTGCGTCGGGGAGCTTTTTCCTCCTGATATCGTGCATGCCAGACCATGAGCGCTGTGAAAATTCCGTAGAACAGCGGAGGAACTATGTGAAACACACGATCCGAAATGCCGAAGACGGAAATCGCAAGTGCGTAGATGGGAATACTCGAAAAGAGGAAGTTGTCAGCAGGAAGGACCCATCCGTGAAGAAGGAGGTTTCCATGTCGAAAGGAATTCGCTTCTAGAAGAATTGATGACTGGTCCGAGGTAATGGGGATATGGAATGAGGCAAGTAGCGCAGTGATACAGCCGCACAGGAATACTGCAGCGTACAAACGAGCAGCAGGTGCGTTCCAGCAATGCAGCAAACGTGGACGAGATTCGGGAGTAGCAGTCATTGTCACCATGATATGCCACGACCTGACCGACGCTGTATGGCGTGGTCAGGTCGTATGGTGATGCAGTATGTTCTTACCTGACAACGAAAGGAAGAAGTGCAACGTGACGTGCACGCTTGAGAGCTTGTGCAAGCAAGCGTTGGTGCCGTGCACATGTACCTGTCATTCTGCTTGGAAGGATGGTTCCCCGCTCCGAGATGTATCGGCGAAGGCGAGTTACTTCCTTGTAGTCAATAACCCGTCGTTGGTCAAGGCAAAAGCTGCAGACTTTACGGCGACGCTGATGTTCACGCATGATTGAAATTCTCCTGGATGGTCAAAAACTAGAAAGGGATATCATCCGGATCGATGTCACCATTTGATCCGAATACGTCTGGTGCTGATGATTTGGCAGCAGCAGGAACAGGACTGCCGGTGAGTTCGTTTGAGGGGCTGTCCTGGCGGCTGTCAAGGAACTGTACGTCATTTGCATTGACTTCTGTCTTGTAGCGCTTCGTTCCGGTCTGTTGATCATCCCAGCTACGGGTTTGAAGCCGACCCTCAACATACACGAGGCGACCCTTCTGGAGATATTGTCCACAGAGCTCTGCAAGCTTCCGATTTCCCTGATTCCACACAACGACATCATGGTAATCCGTGAATTCCTTTCGCTCGCCACTGGTTGAATCCTGACCATACCGGTTGGTTGCAATGGCAAGCTGACACACTGCAGTTCCCGAAGGAGTGTATCGAAGCTCAGGATCCCGGGTAAGTCGACCAATGAGCATTACGCGATTGAGAGAACCTGCCATTGCTACTCCTCCTCTTCCTCTTCCTCGTCATCCTCATCACTTATGTCGTGTGATGTACGGGACAAGGAACCGGATTCGTCTTCATCCTCGGATCGCTCACTACTCAAACTTTCACTGACAGACATGTCAGCTGTAGTGGAGCTCAACACGATGAGATGTCGAAGGACGTGTTCATTGATATGGAGAGTTCGCTCCATTTCCTTGATGACTGAGCCTTCGACATGGAATCGGTCGATGATGTAATACCCTTCCTGATTTCCTTCGATCTCGTATGCGAGATGTCGTCGGCCCCAGCGTGTTGTTTTGTCAACAGTGCCGGATCCGTGCTCCACGAGCTCGTGAATTGCATCAATCTCTGACTTCACCCCATCCTCGTCCAGATCTGGACGCAGGATGTACATTGCCTCATATTCTCTGACCATATGAATATGTCCTCCTTCCTGTGGTCATGGGCACCAAGCAGGTCACGCAATGGTGCAGGAAAGGCTAATTCCTGCACTTGAGTGTACCAATTTTCTCTTGTATGACTGTGTGTTACGACAGCTGTCTGTCGTTAAGCGCAAAAGAAAAATTGACGTAAAGTGCGATACCTGACAGGATATTGGTCATGGAAAGAGGGGATGTGCTGCAGCAGATACCGGGGGGACCGTGGGTCCTCATCAAGGAGCGTGTGCTCGGTCGGGGTGCTGTATACCGGTCAGAAGACGCAGTGAGTATTCTCCGCATAGGTCCCAGGCAGATGACTATTTCGGAAGGAAAGCAAACTGCCTGGCTGCATCGTGAAGGATTCCTTGTACCGCATGTGCTGCACATAGGACAGATAGGGGATCTGGGATATTGGGTAGAAACCTCTTTGGGTGGTGAATCACTTGGGGAGCGTTTTCGTACCCAGTATCTTGAGACTCAGTGTGTCGAAGATACGGATGTGGACATATTTCAGGGAATCATCGTTAAATGGCTTGATGCACAGCTTCGCCTTGGAAAGCATTTCCCCAAGCGTGATGAGCTTTATGCTGGACTCAACATTGCCAATGTACTCGAGGAGAATCCGGACCTTCCCTTGTCCCTTGTCAGAAGTTCCCTGCGACGTGCTCGGAAGGAGCTTGCGTCATACCCGTTAGCACCTTCCCACGGTGATGCCAATGCATTCAATATGCTGGACCACGGCATCATCGACCTCGAGCATCTTTTTTGGGGACCTGCAGGGTATGACTCTGTGAATGCCATTGACTTTACGGAGTTTTTTGCTCTTGAGACACCAGTGAAGAAGCATCTCGCCTATCGATTTTCCGACGAGCAGCGCAGGAGGTGTTTTGAGGCACTTGATGAAGTTGCACTAGGTCATGCGCTTCCACCCGTTAGTGATCATTTCAGTGATTTTCTTGTTCTCAAGGTTCTGTGGTCGCTCTCGTACATGAAGGAACTCATTCCAGCTCGACCTGATGGTGAATACCTATGGCACTGGAGACGCGGCGTTGCACAACATGCACTTGAACAGTATCTTTCACATGAAGAGATCAATCCCCGCACATTTGCACGCATTGAACCTCTCAGGTTGCACGCACACAATGCCCATGACCCAGGACTAAAGTCCATCCAACCCTAGGGCGTGTAAGGTTTTGGTGTGCTAGACGAGGCTAGTTGAATTTGAAGGGATCGCAAGATAGTTAGTTTATAAAACTAACTGATATGATTAGTGTATGAGAGAGGCAACGATATTATCAGTGGCCCAGGCTGTTAGATTTTCTGTCATGAGGCTGAGTCGCGCCCTCCGCTCCGAACACTCGGATCCTTCGCTTTCATTGACAGAGAGAAGTGTACTTGCATCACTTGCTCGAATTGGGCCAATGACCCCGTCCGCACTTGCGGAGCATGAGCGTACGAAGGCACCAACCATGACACATGTGCTTGGTGAACTTGAGAATCGAAGGTATATTCGAAGGATTCCGTGGGAGTCGGACAGGAGGTGTGTGGACATTGTCCTCACGGATGAAGGGGTTGCTTTAGTTCATGATGATCAGCGAAAACGCACAGAATGGCTCGAAGCGAAGATTCGTAAGCTTTCCCATGAAGAACAGGAGATCCTTCGGATAGCTGCTCCCATTCTCGAGAAACTGGGTGCACCATGAGAAAAATATTTCGTTCGCTACGTGTCCGGAACTACCGCTTTTGTGCATCTGGACAGGTTGGTTCTTTGGCAGAAGAGTGGACTTGGTTGCAGCGAACTGTATAGGACTGGTTTGTGTTGCGAGTATCACATGACAGTGATGCAGCAATTGGTATTACAACTTGGCCGCAACTTCTTTCACATATTCCAGTGCAACAACGTTGTACCCCTAGAACAAAGCGTTGTGATTGAACCACTTAGCTCCAATTACATCAAGTAATAGACTTGCACACAACCCAAGTCCCTGCAGTGGTACATCAGCTCCCACGAATCCAACTGCCATGGGGTATGATTGGGACCTGAATCGGGTTTGGTCGTGGCGTTCCACGCAGGAGGAACTGGAATGACGGAAGTACGTATCCCGCCGCTATCTCGTATTGAAGCTGAGGCACGTAAGCGTACCATACTCGGAAATCCGTCCTATCAGGTGCATCTCACCCTGGAAGATGGTGATGGCAACTCATCGTTTCGATCTGAAACAACCGTGACATTTGCTGCAGTGGAAGGAAATGCCACATTCATAGACCTTGTCGCAGAATCCGTTGAGGAGATTGTGCTCAATGGGAGGACACTTCCACGCTCTGCATGGAAGGATGGGAGAATTGCGCTCGATGGTCTGCGTGCATCGAATACGTTGCACGTTGTTTCGCACTGTCCATATCGACAGGGTGGCATGGGAATGCAGAGGACTATCGATCCTGAAGATGGAAATGCGTACCTCTACACACAGGGTGAGGCATTCGAGATCCATTCCGTTTTTGCATGTTTTGACCAACCAGATATCAAAGGCACCTTTGATCTGGCTGTTACTGCTCCGGCTAATTGGACAGTTGCAACGAACACTCCAGAGACGAGCAAAGACGTTGCGAAGGATGGAGCGACTGCGACATGGACATTTGATCGTAGCCCTGTCATGTCGACGTATCTTGCGACATTTCTTGCTGGTCCTTACCACAAGGTGACAGATTCCTCATACAAGTACCCGATGGAGCTGTACTGTCGGAAAGCAATGGCCAAGTATCTTACTCCGGAGCCGACATTCCAGACGATGAAAATGGCTGTGGACTACTACGAGAAAAGATTTGGTCTGCCGTATCCATTTCCGAAGATTGGTCTGGCTTGGGTTCCGGACTTTACCTTTGGCGCAATGGAAAATCCGGGACTTATGACTTTCGTTGAGCGAACCCTTCCAAGAGGTGTTGTGTCTGCAACACAGCTCCAGTACCAAATCAATGTGCTCTTTCATGAGCTCGGGCATATGTGGTTTGGTGACAGGACAACGATGCAGTGGTGGAATGATTTGTGGCTCAATGAGAGTTTTGCAACATTCGTTTCGCATAGAGGGCAGGATGAGGCAACACCATTCAAGGTTGCAGCAGTCGATTTTGCAACGAGCTCCAAAGCTGCAGCTTCAGCTGCAGATCAGAAGCCCTCGACTCATCCTATTTCCGTCCCCGTTGAGGCCACAAATGAGATTTGGTCAAACTTCGACCGCATTACGTATGAAAAGGGAAGCTCTGTTCTCCAGCAGCTTGAGCGATATGTGGGAGATGCCTTTTGGAAAGGTATCCATGCGTACCTTGTTGACAGATCATTTGGAAATGCAACACGAGACGACTTGCTTCACCACCTTGAGAAAGCATCAGGCGTATCGCTTTCAAGATGGGCAAAGGTATGGTTGGAAGAGCCTGGCATCAATACACTCCGGGCAAACTTCAATTCGAAGAAGGGGGTCTACGAACGATTCATCATTGAGCAAGGTGCTGCGAAGAAGGAATATCCAACCCTGCGGCCTCATCGACTTAAGGTTGGCCTGTACGATCTTGGTGCAGACGGCAGACTCATCCTGCGAGAATCCATTCCAGTCACTGTTGATGGAGCTGCGACTTCGTGCAGGGAACTTGTGGGAAAGAAGACTGCAGACCTTGTGCTCGTGAATGATGATGACTGGACCTTTGCAAAGGTGGCTTTTGATCCGATGTCTCTTGATGTTGTCAAGAAGGCAGTACAGACACTCGAATCTCCCCTTGCACGAACACTGTGCAACAGCACTCTCTGGAACATGACACGGGATGGCGTGTTTCCTGTTCGGGAGTTTGTCGATGTGATGTGTGCCCAAGCAAACGAATCAGTCCCCTCAGTGCTTGAAGCCCTTCTTGCACGGGCACAGACAGCAATTAGGCTGTATGCAGATCCTGGGGAACGCGACAAACTCCAGGCAAAGCTCCATAATACAGCTGCAGCAATGCTCAAGAAATCGGAGGGAACACCATTCCACATTTCATGGTTTCAAGTGTTCCTTGCAACGACTAGCTCTCAGAAGGACATCACATTTCTCAAGCATCTCCTTACCGGCAGGGAACATCTTCCAGGTATAGTCCTTGCACCGGGAGGTGAGGGCAAGGTTGATCAGGACATGAGATGGAAGATCATTGGAAAGCTTGCAGCTTTGGGTGCAGTGTCAGACAGGATCATACACAAGGAAGAACTCGGAGATGACTCTGTTCTCGGCCGCGTTCAGGCGCAAGCAGTACGTGCAGCCCGTCCAACAGTGGCAGCAAAAAGGCAGGCATGGAAGGAACTTATGGCAGATGGCATTACAATTGCTGAGGCACGAGCCATTGGGCAGGCATTTTGGCAGCCGGAGCAGGAAACTCTTTTACGACCGTATTACGGGAAACTTGCAGCTGCAATAACGACCTGGAATGATCGTCGTGAAGAACAAACGCTCGACAATCTCGTTTCATATGCAGTTCCTGTTCAGCCGGATCCGGCTGTCGTGAAGGAGATAAGGTCCGTACTCGCTGAGCCGAAGGTGAGTGCATCCGTCAAAAAGCAGCTGCTCGATCTCCAGGATGACATTGAACGTGCTTTGCACTGTCGTAAAGCGAACACCATTGATGAGAAGGGTAGTTGCACGATAAGCGATACGAAAAACTGAGAAGTACTTCCACCTTTTCATTAAGATCTTGGCCGATCCCTCCTAGGCAGAAAGTCCGTGCTGACGACCGGTATATGTATGCCTCAACGAGACCTCATGTAGCGGGTATCAGTTTCGTATGCGAACAACAACATGGGTTTCCAACGCTGTACTTAACGGCAGGCATCAGGGTTATGGAGGTGTCTGCAGTAACGACAGACAGCTGTCGCTGCCGTTCCTGAGAATGCTCCTGTGGTGAGGGGGCACAGGAGGAAGACCATGTCAGCACATATTGCGTCCGATGACCACGAAAGCTTTGGTATCCGAGTACTTTTGGTACTTTGCATTGCAGGGGCAAGCCTTGTCTGCGGAGAGGCGGGTGTGTGGATTGGGAGCGTGTTCGCCCATGCCATCCATCAGGAGATCCTCCGGATATGGAGTCGTGCGACCTGTCTGTCGTGAGCATGTCCAGGGATGAGATGTGGTGAAGCAGGCCAAGTCACGCTACAATAGCAGAAGGGCACCATTTGGGTGGTTCAAGGTGCACCAATTATATGAGGATATACAGATGATCACCGTTTCAGATTCTGCACGGACACAACTTACGAGCCTGATTGACCAGCAGTCACAGGAATCTCCAACTGCAACCAAAGTGGCACTACGTGTGTTCATTGAGCCAGGCGGATGCTCAGGCTTTTCCTATGGCATGGGCTTCGATGACCAGCAACCGTCAGCAGAGGACCAGGTGATTGAGCTTGATGGCATTACCGTGTATGTCGATTCGTACTCTGCACAGTACCTTGAAGGAGCAGAGATAGACTACGTAGGCCAGATGATTGGCGGTGGTTTTACGATCCATAATCCAAATGCTGTTCGTTCTTGCAGCTGTGGACACAGTTTCCAAACTGCGGACGGTGCAGGAGAAGCACGCGCCTGTTCCCATTAGGCGATCCCGATCAGCATGGATCTCATTGGCACCACTGTTCGGCTCCGTGGCCTTGTGGAGGATGATGCCCAGGAGATTTCCCGTCTTGTCAGTCATCCTCGTGTCGGACGATATGTGGGTGAGTGGGCTTGGCTTCCCAACAGTCCTGCAACAGCAAAACAGTTCATCGAACGTGTGCACACAGGTGAGCACGGTATACACTGGGCTATCGAGGTAAAAACAAGCGGTATCTTCCTTGGGGTGACAGGGCTTAGCGAAATCTCATCCATAAACAGGAACGCATCATGGGGTATCTGGATTGGGCCCTCAACCATGTGGGGACAGGGGTATGGGAGTGAGACATGCAGACTTGTGGTGAGCTATGCATTCCGTGCCCTTGGTCTGGAAAAGGTGTATCTCCATGTCCATGAAGGTAACGAAGCAGCTCACCATGTATACGAGAAGTCAGGGTTCGTTGTGGAGGGAACCCTGAAACGCCATGCTTGGATAGATGGTGCATTCAGGGATACGGATGTCATGGCTGTGTACAAGGACAATCCACTTTATGCAACCCCACACGTCTATGAGGTAGATGATTGATGCTGCTCCAGTGAGGAGGAAACAGCTCGCCTGGACGCAATGAACTGTCCCCTTGGTCCTGCAGTGGGAAGATATTCTGCATCGAATCCTGCAGCAGCACATGCGAAGAGGTATTCATCCTTTGAGAAGAGCCCCATTGTATGGTTTTCGCGGAATGTTGTGATGGACTCCGGCTTTCCGATCATGTAGACCATTTCCATGCGTGAAAGTCTTCCTCTTCCCGAAGACGAGGTCATGCGTGAAATTTTTAGGTCTGGGTAGTCGAGCGTTTCATGCACAATGAGTCCTGGAATCCACGAGGTCGTGAAGTACCATGGCTCAAGAATGAGGATTCCCCCACTTCTGAGGTGAAGTCCCATGGTCCGAAGTGCATGTACGAGATCCTTCTTCGTGCGCATATACCCGATTGCACCAAAGAGGCAAGTGATGACTTCAAACTGCTCCTCCAAGTGAAAGTCACGCATGTCTCCCTCAATAAGCGGGATTCCCTTGAGTCTCTTTCGTGCAATGGCAAGCTGCTGTGCACTGAGGTCAATCCCCATACAGCGAAAGCGCTTTTGGAGGTGCGAGAGATGGAGTCCAGTGCCACAACCAACATCAAGTAGGGTAGCTGCCTCAGGAAGACGAGCATCGACGAGAGAGATGATGTTTGTCGCCTCCTGCTCATAATTCTTGATGGTCCCATGGAGGAGATCATAAATTTCAGGATGGTTGTATGTTGACATCCCTTCTCCTCGGGAACGATCGTCGGAGCAGTGGTGGTCAGCGGGGGATTCGAACCCTCGACCTCACGGATGTGAACCGTGCGCTCTAACCAACTGAGCTAGCTGACCATACTCATTCAATGTACCGGAAGTACAGGGTACTGCGGGGCACTAGCCATTTGCCCGTGCCTCGTACTCCTCATGAGTAAGAAGCGGTGTATCAGGAAGACTGAATGGCTGGATGCGGATGAGCCACCCATCATCATACGGGTGAGCATTGATGAGTTCGGGTGCATCAGTCAGTGCGGAATTCGATTCGAGGATCGTGCCGGAAACAGGAGCGTAGAGATCACTTGCTGCTTTGACGGATTCGATAGTACCAATGCGCTCACCTGCGGTTATGACGCTCCCAACCTTTGGAAGATCAACAAAAATGACATCTCCCAGCTGGGACTGGGCATGGTCAGTGATGCCTACTGTTGCTGTGTCGTTGTCCACACGAACCCATTCATGTGTCGCTGTGAACCGAAGGTCGGACAGATCACTTCCCACGGGATTCCTCCTTGCTTTGTGACTGGGCACGTCGATAGAACGGAATAGCTACCCGTTCGGCCGTTTCCACGGTATCACGGATGGCAATATCATATGTTGGAAGTTTCGCATGCTCATGGTCGATCCGGGCTGTCGCAATAGGGTACCCAAGACTGAAGCTGAATCCACCGCTCGTTATCGTGCCAATGCGGACATTGTCATGGAGTACTGCATTGCCATGCCTGGGAATGGTTCGACCAGAGCAACGCAAGCCAATGAAGGCAGAATGCGTATCAGACTCGTGAATGAGCCTGAGAGCATCTTGGCCGATGAATGCTACCTTGTTGAGTTTCACTGTCCAGGCAAGACCAGTGTCATAGGGAGAGTTTGTTGTGTCCATGTCCGAGCCGTATAACCGTAGACCGGCTTCAAGCCTGAGAATGTCACGTGCGCCGAGCCCGCAGAGTCGCCCATCATGTTCAGAAAGGAGTGCTACGCTCGCTTCCCACAGGTTTAGCGCCTGGTTACCTGTGATGTACAGTTCGAAACCGTCTTCACCGGTGTATCCAGTACGAGAAACCCGTACGGGGATCCCCTGAAGGTCAGTATCAACAAAGCAAAAGTGGTCTGGCTGGGAAGCAGGAGCAAGTCCCAATGCTTCGAGAACAGCTGCAGCATGTGGTCCCTGGACTGCAATGAGGGCAGTCTCCTCTGAGAGATCCTCTATGCGAATGGTCTCATCAGCATTTTGCCTCATCCAGTCGATGTCCTCAGCAGTTCTGCTCGCATTAATGACGAGGTACATGCTTTCATCCGACTCGGAGTACACGAGGAGATCGTCAATGATGCCTCCAGTCTGGGTACACATTGTGGTGTAGCAGATGCCCCCGTCTTCAAGGTGCTGGACATCATTCGTGACGAGTTCATGGACCCATGTCTTTGCTGACGGACCAGTAATACGGACCTCACCCATATGCGAGAGGTCAAAGATGCCAACAGTAGTTCTGACTGCATGATGTTCATCCCGAATTGAGGTGTACTGCATTGGCATTTCGTAACCAGCGAATGCACTCATATGTGCACCCTGTTCACGATGCCAGAGGGTCATGGGAGTCATCTTCATGGGCATCATCGTATCGCCTGAAAGGTCCGCTTTGCCGACCAGAAGAGGTTAGAGGCTTCTTCCAGCACCATTGGGCGTGGATCGGAGAGAGATCCGCTTTGGGGGCTGCACAATTCGTCGCTTGGCAATGACATGATGCATGAGTGCAGGTGGGCAACGACGATATACAGTACGCTTGGGACGCTTGCCTGTACGAGGAGTCTCTGATGGGGCTGGACTGTCTTCCCTATTCATTCCGGGTGCTGGACGCTTGAGGCTCACGAGGTTTGAGAAGAACTCATGTAGGGAGGGGTTCTGCTGTACATCCGTGTCTGTACGAAGTGCCGAGATTTCTGCATTTGGCAGTTCATGCGCCCGCTTGAGAAGTTTTCTGAACAAGGAGGCTGTTGCCTGTGCATCGCTCCAGGCTCTGTGTGGGTTGGAGTGCCGTGCACCCACGAGTCGTGCCAGGTTCTCAAGGGTATATCTACCGCGCTGAACGAGTTTCTTGTCGATGCATGTTTGCGCAAGTTCTTCGAATGTGTACTGTCCCGGGGGAATGAGGTTGTTGTCGATGAGCTGCTTTGTGAGGGAAGGAAGGGTGTATGTTCCTTCCTGGATCCGCTTCTTGTTTACTAGGAGCTCTGTAAGCGTCTCGATGTTAGGGATGGTCTCTACAGGCGTGTACAACTTCTGAGCAATCTTCTGTGTATCGAAGACAAGGGAGTTCTCAAATGCGCCCTTCACTATGGCCTGGCAGAAACCGACATCGAACGAGACACCGTGGCCAACGATATAGTCGTTCTTGCAGAAATCCAGCAGGATGCGTACAGCCTCCTCTTGGGTGAATCCACCACGAACATCCTCATCTCGGATATGCGTGAGTTTGGAAACGACGTCCGGGATGGGTCCGCCTGGATCGATGAGAAGGGAAAGCCGTCCCAACTCATGCCCGAAGCGATCGAAACGGATAGCACCAATCTCTATGATTGAGGCTCTCCGTGGATCGAAACCAGTGGTTTCGAGATCGAAGGCCACGAAGTTCTTCATACGTGTACTGTACGAAAGCGAGGATACCTTCGAAAAGGGGGTGACTTTCGGTTGCAATTAATGGTAATGTTTGTTCCCCCATAACTGTATCGTAGGAGAATATAGTTCTCGGCAGATACGGGTATTCCACTGTTGTATTGCATCCCCAACATGGAGATACGTCGTATTCTGTGTGGCATGGGAACTGCATCAGGGCAACACAAGCAGCACCGGATCGGCATGAGCTTCGCAACGAAGTTGCTCATTGCTGGCATTACGTTGTCACTAGTGCTCATTCTTGGAATCACAAGTGCAATTATTGTCAGTCGCAACAACCAGACGAGTGATGCTGCACTTTCCAACGCGAACAACAGAGCTCATGTTATCCGGGGGGTGCTTCAGAACATTACGACTCCACAGGAACAATTCGCAGCACAGCAGATAGTTGCTTTGCCAGATGTTGTACAGGGTGTTCAGCTTCCAACAACGGGTTCAGGAAATGCCACGGATGCCATAGCTGCTGCACTCTCAGGGACAGTGAAGCTACAGCTTCCTGGGGAATACATCGTGGTCTTCAATAAAGAGGGCACTATTGTGTACTCCACTGTGCCAAAGGACAATCCGATGCTCACTGCGAAGGATGCATCAGCATCCCAGGCGCTTCAGGGTACAAGTGTCGAAGGGGTGGAGTTTATCGGCAATACAGAACCTGCATACGATGTGGCAATTCCCATTTGTCCACTACCTGTCCGACTGCCTGTCCCTGGATGTACGTCATCCACGGTGCTCGGTGCAATTGTCTATGTAGCACCCCTTCCGTATCAGTTGCATTTGTACTCAAGCATCGTTGGGCAGTATCAGACAAGCTTTGTGTATTTCGTGGGGAAGCAGGGATACATACTTCGTCCACATTGCACTACTTCGTCCTGCACGACAATTCGCACGAGTGCAGCTCCCCTTCCGGCTGCCCTGGCGGATGTGTATCACTCCAATGTGGATAGCTTCGAGGCCTTGTACTCCCGCCCAGGGGTGGGCACTACTGCAGGGAGTTTTGTTGCAGTTGCAGGACCAGATGCAGGAACGAACGCAGCAATTGTCGGGTACGTTGGAGTGGAGGTGCCAGTTTCTGATTTTGCAGGGAGCCAAGTGCAGGACGATCTTCTCATCCTTGGTCTTGCACTTGTGGGAGTCCTGGTCACGACTTTTGGCGTACTTCTCTTCGTTCACAGGTTCGTTGGACGTCCAATTGCAGTGCTGGAGCAGAGTGTGAGGAAAATTGCTGAGGGAGATCTTGCAACTGAAGTTCCTCACATTTCCAATGATGAACTGGGTGAACTTGCTGACAACGTCAATATCATGCGAGGTCAGCTATCTGACTATATTCACCACATTGATGCATCGCTCACGCGACTTCGTGATGTGTCCCAGGCTCTCACAACAACAACGACTGGTGAAGAGCGTCTTGGTGAAGCTGTCATACGGGCAGCAGAGCGCATTGTTGGTGAAGGTAGTAGTTGTGCCCTCTTTCAGCTCGATCGAAGTGCTGAAGGACCCTCTGAACCAGTTTGTATTGCTGGCTCAGCAACACTGCTTCCCACGCTTCCGGGGAATCTCCTTGAAGAACTATCCCACGAGAGCATGGTCACTACGACATACAACGATATGTCTATTCACCTTTTCTCCATGGTGTTTCAGAATACTGTTCGTGGTGCAATAGCAGTCCAGTCTCAAAACGAGCTGAGCGATACCGATGCTCGGGCTCTTGCAGCACTTGCGAATTATGCAGCAATTGCATTTGAGAATACGAACCTGTATGAACAGGAGCGAGCTACTGTCGAGAGACTCCGTGAACTCGACAAACTCAAATCTGATTTTCTTTCCACAGTCCAGCATGAAATGCGGACGCCAGTCATGACAATCATGGGTCAGTCAGAACTCATGGAACTCGGATGGGATGCATGGGATGATGCAATGAAGAAGAATCTCATTCGGGAGCTCAATGTCTATAGCCGTCAGCTCAATGACATCGTCCAGACACTCGTCGACTTTTCACTCCTCAGTGCAGATACCTTGACTGTCCGACCAACTGCAATTGCCCTCAAGCCAGCATTAAGGCAGGCAATCGATGATGCAAAGGGACTTTTCCAGTCGGATCTTAACGTGACAGTTAACCTCACGTGTCCATCTGACCTGAAGGTGCAGGCAGAGGCCCAGCGGTTCGAACAGGTAATACGAGCGATTGTCCACAATGCAATCAAGTTCAGCAATGAGTCGGGAGTGATTGAGGTGGTTGGAAGTCGTGAGGGCAATATATGTCATATCGTTGTCTCTGACAAGGGCATAGGTATTTCCGAAGATGCACTGCCACTTGTCTTTGACCAGTTCTACCAGGAGAACAATTCGAAGACCCGGAGTTTTGGCGGCATGGGCATGGGATTGTCGCTTGCCCAGCGACTTGCAGAGGCTCAGGATGCAACAATAAGCATTGCAAGTACTCGTGATGTCGGTACAACTGTCGATATTGCTTGGCCATGTGCAACTGATTCGTGACAAGAAGGTGTGACAATCACCATCCAGCAGTACACTGCATGAAATACAGTCCCTGTAACGTCCTTGTGGTTGCTCTGATAGTTCGTTACGGGGGTGTCACAGCAACGCCACGTATCGTGGAATTATCGATGATACGATTTCCACATCAGCGTCATGGGGTGATGCAGTGGTGGGACGATATTTGCAGTTGCAGCGTCAGTGGGTAGCCAGATGGCTGCGCATTGTCAGTGCACTTGGTGCATGTGCTGCACTCATCGTGTACGGGGCAAGTACAGCACTAGCTGGTTCTTCCACCACTACCGTCACTACGACAACATTGGATCCTGCGTATTACGGAACGACAATTGAACTCATTGCATCCGTCACAACGTCGCAAGGCACTCCAGTCACTGTTGGAACAGTCACCTTTTACAACGGTAACTCAGATCTCGGAACAGTAAGTCTTGATTCGTCAGGCTATGCTGTCCTCACACTCTCGGATCTTCCTATTGGTTCCTACGACATCAGCGCAGTGTACAACGGGACATCGACCTACAATGCAAGTGCATCATCAACATTTGTAGAATCTGTCCAGCTCAATCCTACATGGGTTGTCCTGTCAGCATCACAAGCATCCCCCCCATATGGTGCTGACGAGACATTGACTGCGCAGATTGGAACAGGAACCGGGACGACTGCAACTCCAACAGGAACAATGACGTTTCTGGATGGGAGCTCGACAATAGCGAGCGTGGCTGTCAACGGGTGGAGTGTGTCAACTACTGTGGACACACTCCCGCTTGGTAGCAATTCCATTACAGCTGCATATAGTGGAGATCAGGGATTTGAAGCAAGTACTTCCCCTGCAACCACTGTTACAGTTTCGCAGGCAGCAACATCCCTTGTCCTCTCGGCTACACCTGCAGATTCCACCTGGGGATCCGCAGTCACAGTTACTGCTGCATCGAGCGCACAAGGCAGTGTCCTGTTCCCCACTGGCACAGTTACGTTCACTGTTGATGGCTCTGCTGCAGGCTCTTCCACACTGTCTAATGGAGGGTCTGCAAGCCTTGTACTCCCGGCAACGCTCTCAGTAGGTACCCATACCATTGGGGCAAGCTACGCAGGAAATGCAGACTTTGCTGCTTCGACTGCTTCCCCAATTACAGTGACGATTGCATCTGCAGGTACAAGTACTTCGCTTACTGCATCGGCATCAACGGCAACGGTTGGAGCTCCAGTCACGTTTACTGCCTCAGTTCAACCAACACTTAATGCAACAGTCCCGATTGGTACAGTATCGTTCTATGATGGAACAAATCTCATCGGGACTGGTTCACTCACATCACAGGCTACAGCAAGCCTTACAACATCAACATTGACTGTGGGCTCACATACAGTCACAGCGGTGTACGGAGGGGATGGAAACTATGCAGGAAGCACTTCTCCTGCCTACATTGAGACAATAACGCTTATTCCTACCACTGTGGCGTTCAGTGCATCACCTTCCACTGCTGCATACGGCACTCCGATAACACTTACCGCCCAGATATCCAGTAGTAGTGGAAGCACCGTATCCTCGGGAACAGTCACCTTTGCAAATGGCAGCACAACACTTGGTTCAAGTACTGTCAGCTCCACGGGGACTGCATCCCTAGTACTTTACACTCTCGTTCCAGGTACATATTCGCTGACTGCAACATATTTGGGGTCGAGTACAGATGGATCGGCTACATCAGCACCACTTTCCATCACAGTGACCATGCTTGCTACAAGCACGTCACTGTCAGTTTCAGCTACTTCAGCAATGTACGGAACCAGTATCAGTGCAACTGCAACTGTTATTGATGCTACTGGTGCACCAGTAGCATCAGGCAATGTGACATTTGCAGACGGCACAACAGTACTTGGAAGTGCACCTCTCAACTCCCAAGGAACTGCAACACTCTCCCTTGGAGCACTCAGCGTAGGACAACATTCAATCACTGCCACTTTCTCGGGGAATGCTGACGATGCGTCCAGCACTTCATCAGCCACTGGTGTGAGCATTTCACAGGCCACAACGAGCCTCAGCCTTGTTGCAAGTGCAGGAACAGTGCAGCTTGGGAACAATGTGAGCTTCACAGCAACCGTGACTGCAGGGACACAGACTTCTGCCCCAACAGGGACTGTGACCTTCTCGGACGGAACGACGATTCTAGGCACAGCGAGCCTGAGCAGCAGTTCTGCTACGTACACCACCTCAGCACTCGCTGCAGGCGTGCATGCCGTATCCGCGACATATTCAGGAGATGCCACATACATAGGGAGCACGTCACCTACAGTAGATGTCACAGTGAATGTGGGGGCAACATCCACTGTAATAACTGCTGCTCCTTCCTCACCGATTTATGGTGAGACAGTGACACTGAGTGCCACTGTCTCAGGAGCACAGGCAGGATTTCCACTTGGTGGAACAGTCTCATTCCTCGATGGATCTGCAGTGCTTGGAACAGTGAATCTTGGCTCCCAGGGTACTGCTACCTTGATAGTGAATGATCTGGCACTTGGCACACATATCCTGTCTGCACAATACAATGGATCTTCGAACTACGGGGGGAGTACTTCCGCCCAGAGCACACTCTCAGTTGGGATTTCGGGAACGACAACAGCAATTGGTGAATCGAGTGCATCTGCAGCATATGGATCTGTTGCGACTTTCACTGCCACTGTAACTGCTCCCTATGCAGCACCTGGCTCCGGTAATGTGTCATTCCTGAATGGATCAACAGTACTGGGAACGGTTGCTCTTGGAGCAAATGGAACTGCATCCTTTACAACATCAAGCCTTGGTGTGGGATCGTATGACATCAGTGCTTCATTTGGGGGAACTTTGGATTTTGCAGCAAGCTCCTCAGTTGGAATTGCCTTCTCCGTTACAAAGGATGCAAGCACGACTACTGTAGCTGTGAGTCCCCAAGGGGGCACGTATGGAACTTCAGTGACGATCTCAGCACATGTTACAGCTGCTGACAGTCCAACAGGATCAGTAACGTTCACTGACAGTAGTGCGACCCTTGCCACAATCCAGATCAATAATGGTACAGCATCGTTCACCTACATTCCGGGAGCTGGCAGCTACGCCTATGGTGCAACGTACAGTGGAGATGGCTCTACGTTTGGAAGTACAGCAATACCTGTGTCAGATTCCATTGCCAGGGCGACTCCGGCTGTAAACCTTGCGATCAATCCGGAACCTGCTTTGGTAAACGAACAAGTCACTTTGACTGCGTCTCTCGTACTGCCTCAGGGTACTTCAGCATCCCCAACAGGAACCTTTGCCTTTGCAGTCAATGGAGCATCGATTACCTCCTGCACAGCAGTAGGACTCACGAACGGACTTGCCCAGTGTGTGAGTGTTTTGCCGACAGGAACTGACACGATCACAGCGACGTACAGTGGTGATGCTTCGTACATGGCAGCATCTGCAAGTGGGAGTGATTTTGTGGGAGGAGTTGCAACTACGGTAGTAGTCACCTCTGCACTGCAAGCACTCCATCCACATGAGCAGGATAGCCTTACAGCTATGGTTACATCGAATGTAACATCAGTAGGCACACCAACTGGCACAGTAGGTTTCTCCATCAATGGCACAGTACTTCAAGGGTGCCTGAGTGTCCTGCTCACGAACGGGACAGCGACATGCAGTTTTACCACAGGAACTCCTGGTACGGAATCTGTCACGGCAACCTACAGTGGAAGCGGAGTGTTTCTTGCAAGCTCAGGAAATCTCAATCTGACAGTTGGTCCAAACCATTGCGATCTTCCTGGAAGAGGGTGGCACTTCGGAGCATACAAATTTCTTCTTGCACGTTTTGATTGCACTCCACTGCCTCCCCCGTGTGATCTTCCCCATACGTGGCAGTGCATTGACCACTGGATCCATGCAGCACTGAGCAATGACCAGGGCAACAGTGATGAACATGCCAAGGGAACGATACATTCCAATGTTGTGATTGGCATTCATTCCCGCGCATCCCGATAGGAGAAAGGAATGGTGCGTTCAGATCGAAGATCCTTCATGGTTTGTTTATTCAAAGGTGTGATGACTGTATGTGCACTTCTCACACTGGGTACAGTGAGTGAAGGGACAGTTCTAGGAGCTGTGCCACTTACTGCATCGTCTGGTGAATTTGTCAAAATGCAAAATTACACGCCAACATCCGTGAAATGGTACTGGGTAGCAACTGGATCATGTCCTTCCACTGGATCAACCTTTGCCTACAGTATTGGTGGTACACCCGTTGGCTCACCCATTAATGCTTCCTCCAATGGGGGAAACTGCGTAGCAACGGATGCAATTGGGGTTACGTCGATACCAGCAAGCACTACATCTCCCACAATCCTTTGCCTTCTCTCGACTGGAACAACGTGTAACAGCAGCAGTATCCCCTCAGTTACAGTTGTGATCACCAATACAAGCACAAACATTTTGAGAAGCGTCATCAACAACGGGAATATTGAAGCAGCATATCAAGTTTCTTCCACAGGAGGGATTGATGATACTAATGCGGGCTCCATTTGCATTACCACGGGATCAACCGTACCGTGTATTGGAACACCCATAGTAGTGACGCCAGTAGGCAGTGCCTCGCAACAAGTCGTTCAGATTCCCCTTTCTAGCCTTGCTCCAGTACTCTCCCAGAGTGGAACGTATATTCCGGGAACAACGTACCAAATCTTTCCGGAGTACACGAACCAGAATCCGGTTGGACAAGGAGGAGAGCTTCTCACACCAGCAGCTCCCAACTTCGGAGTATCGATTACTCCAACCTCTACTTCAACAGCAGTAAGTGTAGGATCTTCTTCAATAGTGGTGGGAAGTTCAACTACACTTTCTGCAACTATCAGTTCTGCTTCAACAGGTACGGTGACTTTTACTGATAGTGCAGGAGGTTCACCACTTGCTTCCTGCTCAATTGGAACAGGTGGAACTTGCTCAACTTCTCCAGTAGTGTTTTCAACAGCAGGAACCTACTCTATCACTGCAACGTATAATGAAGCATTTTCCAACACGAGTAGTGGTTCTTCCACGTCACTCTTTCTTGGATCCTCGGGGTCCACGACCTTGACTGTAACGTCTCCAACTACACCAACACCTACGCTGAGCCCAACACCTACGCCAACACCTACGCCAACACCTACGCCTACGCCGACGCCAACACCTACGCCTACGCCGACGCCAACACTTACACTTACACCGACACCAACCCCGACACCAACACCAACCCCTACACCAACCCCTACACCTACTTCTACGCAGACCCCAACACCTACACCGACCGTCCCCCCCAGTCCCACAGCGACAACGTCAGCGAGTGTTTTGCCATTGCCCTTTGCCTTGGCATCGTCGTCTGGGGGAGGTGGAAGTGGAGGCAACCATTCAGGAAGTTCTTCCAGCGTCATTCCGCAGGCTATCTATGCCACTGGACTTCCAATTGTGCTCCCCATCTCCATCATTGGGGGACTGTTCTTTGGTCCGTCCCTTCTGCACACACTTTATGGCTACATGCTGATTGCTGTTGCAGTACTTGTACTGGGCATTCTTGGAGAGGAAGCTCGCTGGTATTTCATCATGCGGCATGTTCACATGTGAGAATATGCAACTGTTATTGGTGCTCGGTGCAGAGTCCTGGTAAAGCTGGTATTCGTGGGCCATGCACCCAAACCACGATGCCGTTCGAAGTGACTGTGGCACAGTCAAAGCTTTGTGAATAGGATGCGAGGGCAGTACTTGACTGGAACAGTGTTGCCACAGGATCAGACTTTGCAATGGTTGAACCCAGGAAAGCTACTAGTCCAGAGGGGAGACTGAAACTCCCGAATTGGATGGCTGAAAGTGTGGGAGTAGTGAGCGGAAGGGATTCTCCGGATGAGAGAGTGAAGTACCCTGCTCTCCAGATACCAATGGGACCAATGTGTATGACATCAGCAATAACAATCTTCCCATTCCACGTTGTCACCTGAAGTGTGGAGTCCGTTCCTGATGCAGTTGCACCAGAGACAGACTGTGCAAGAACAGTAAGGTCACGCTCAGTAAGAACGATCCGGGCATGTCCAGTATTTGGGAGCTGGGATTCCACAGAATTACCCACAGCTGCAATGATTCCTGCAGCAGTTGGGGCTGTTGATGGGCCCATTGGAGCTGTTACCCCTGGTGGGGTCGTGTGGGCATTCCAGACAAGAAGTCCTCCCAGGAGAATGATTGCTGCGAGAAATGTGCCGCAGCAACACCCACGGATACTTCCGAGTTGTGCAGTTCGTGAATCCACAAGGGTAACCCCCGTGTGCGATGTTCAGCCGATGTTGGAACGAATGATGAGTACAGTGCCTCCAACGCCGAGGAGGATGACAATCATCACAATAAACACTCCTTGCCAAGTTGTCGACCCATTTCCAGGGACAATTGATTGCGGGACGGCAGCCAAATTGTAGGAAGGCTGTGCAACAAAGGATGGCGGCAGGTGAACAGGAATACCTGGGGAGAATCCCCCACTCGAACTTGTCGTAGTGATGGGAGGAGCTGAAGGAGGAGCCGTTGGTGTTGGGTAGGCACTCGAGGAGGGCAGGAGAATTGTCACTGGTGTCGATGTTGGAGACACTGAAACCGTTGGAGAGGGTGTTGTTCCTTGCGAGATCGAAGGCTGTGGAAGGGGGGATGGCTTGTCATGTGCTGCATGCACGATCGTTGCAGGGAATACGAGAAGGCCTCCACATACTGTAAGGAGTGCAGCACCGAGCAGCACGCTACAGCGGCGTGCTGCAGATGCACGGCGGAGGGCAAGGTGTGGTGCTCGAATCATGGTAATGTCCTTCAGGCAGTGCCCGGAGTCAATATGAGCGTACTCTTGATTGCTGCTTGAACGTTTGTGTTCGTCCAGGGAAGAGGCAGCTGGTCGTTTCTAACCCAGCGTTTCATGAGGTCACGGTAATGTTTGGAACCAGGCTGTCCTGACTGCCCAGGATAGTGGATACCACTTGAAAGATCCCAGTTGCCAGGATCAAGGATCTCTCGCCAAGAGGGAGCCCACATGGTTGTCGCAAACGGTTCACGGGGATTGAATGCACTTGCAGCAACAGTATCAGTACTTCCTGCCATTGGCACAGGTCCGATGTTGAAGATGAAACGAAGAAACCACCGTTCTCCAAATGGGTGCAGGAGAGTGAGATGGTGGATCTTTCCCCATTTCTTCGAATGCATGCGTTTGGCAAGTGCTTGGTGGTCTGTCACTGCATCGCTGAGGGCATGCTCGACAACCTGGCTCCATGAGGTAATTCCCTGAAAGAGTTTTGCATCATCTGCTGCCCACAGGCTCAGAAGGTATGGGGTGAATCGTCCAATGGTGTTCCCTGGATATCCAAAGACAGGGTGTGTGAGGGAAAACCCTGCAACTGTTGTCCATGCATCACCACAAAAGGGTACAAGTGCATGTTCATGGAGTCGTCTAAGAAAGCATTCGTAGAGTGCAGGTTCCTCCTTTTTCGGGTCCATTGATCCATCCCAGGCAACAAGCTTCTCCCGTACGGTTTCTGCAGTACCGTTGAAGGAGAGTCCACGGAGAAGCCGGATTGTTTCCTGAGCAGGAAGGGAGATAGTGTCGAGCTGAAATTCTTTCATGTCTTGCGGAGTGAGATATCGCCTGTCGAGGAGTGCTGCAATCCGTTTTGCACGGTAGCCGTTCATGTAGTCATTCCCAATGTATTTCGGAAATCCATCTCCCACAATCTGGTTGTTGGCCGTGATAATGCATTCTTCCGGGGGATCAAACAGCTGGGGAACTTCTGTATCACTCAAGTACCGCTCCCAGAGGGCATCACCTGTCCATCCTGGAACAGGAAGTCCACTGGGTCCCCGTTTCCTTACTGGAATGCGACCACAGGTGAAATACCCAATATGCCCTTCCGTATCTGCATAGACAACATTTTGCGAGGGAGCATCAAGGAAGGTATGAGCCTGTCGAAATGTCTCCCAATCGCGTGCACGCTGGATGCGAAGCATGGCTTCAGCATTGCGTCCAGGGGGATTTGCTGTCCATTGCAGTGCCAATCCCTTCCAGCTTCCCCGGTCCGATGCATCAAGTCGTTCCACAATGGGACCATGACGGGTGACGATGACATCCTCGACAACATCTGAACTACCACGGACACGAATGATTTCACGAATAATCTTGCTCGGACGAGCACCCTTTTCCGTGCGGTATCTTCGGTATCCTGGTCCATCAAACTCTTCCACGACGAGATCCTGGGCATCTGCGAAAGAGTTCGTGTATCCCCAGGCACAGTTCCGGTTGTGTCCGATAAGAATGAACGGCATGCCTGGAAAGGTGACTCCTGTTGACTCGAAGTCTTTCTCTACCTGGATATGAGCACCGTACCATTGGGAGGGAACAGAAGGAAGAAGATGAGGGTCGTTACATAGTAGTGGCTTTCCTGACTCTGTCCGTCCACCTCCAAGCACCCATGAGTTGCTTCCGCCCTTCCCAAAGTTGAGCCAGCGATCTGCTTCCTGGAAAAGCGATTGCGCTGTTCTGAGCTTTGCTCCAGATAGGTGGCGGACAGTTTCCTGAAGGATAGTTGGATTTGCCTCAGGATATAGCACATCAAGTTCCGCAGCTTTCTTAGGACCGAGAAGCTGAAGAATGTCGAGGCGCTGCTTTTCTACATCCCAGTTCAAGGAGAGACTGAGGCCAAGAAGCTTCACGATAGAGAGCGAGTCCACAGGGCTCCACGGTTCAGGATCAAGACCACGAAGGAGACGGAACTCAAGTGGGAGACGCTTGGCAATTCGCCTAGCAGCATTTACTCCGGCTGCGTATGCTTCAAGCATTATCTTCGCATCGCCATTGGTGCCAGTCCATTCCTCTTCAGCAAGGCGTCGAAGACCTACCCTGCGGAGAAATCGGTCTGCCTCGATTGTCGCATTTCCAGCAAACTCACTGAGTCTGCCAGCAGCAATCCTTCTGGCGAGCTCAAGTTGCCATAGCCGATCCTGTCCATGGAGAAAGCCCATGGTGAAGGCACCATCATGCATGGATGCAGCTGTGATGTTGGGAACACCATGTGCATCGAATCCTATAGTGACAGGTGCATCAAGTTCAGGAAGGGTCAGATTCCCGGTTGTCAAGGGAAGAGCTGATTTGAATACCCACCACCATCCATATATACCTCCCGCAAGGACGAGAGCAATGATGATGGTGAGAATGAGTATGGTGAGCATGGTCGTTTAGGACAGGGGAGCTAGGAACCCGTTCAGTGAAGCACTCCTCCGTTTCCCCACGATACGCCCTCGATGCAGCTCATTGTGCAGGTTGTCGAGTGAGATCGTGTTTCATCTGGAAAAAAGCAGCAGTGGCATCAATTCCTTCTTCAAGGGTTACGCGTGGTGACCAATGGAGAAGTTCCTGGGCACGTGAAATATCAATGCAGGACCGTCGCTGTTCACCAGGCTTTGCAGCATCGTGTTCTGCAGTCGGTGGTCCTCCACATCGCTTAGCTATGACTTCATAGAGGGTATTGACGGAGGTCTCGATTCCAGTACCAATGTTGAAGATACCGGCTGCATGATTCTCGAGAACAGCACAGTTGGCTGCAATCACATCCGTGACATACACGTAGTCCCGTGTCTGCTTTCCATCTCCGTGGATAGCAAGGGGTTCGTGCTGGAATAGCCTGCTGCAGAAGATAGCAACAACGCCAGCTTCTCCGTGAGGATCCTGCCGTGGACCATATACATTACCATAGCGAAGTGCAGTGAAAAGCATGGGATGTTGGGCGGAAACCATCATGCCGTAGATCTCACCAGAACGCTTGGCTGCACCGTAGAACGACAGGGGTGCATTTGGGTGGTCCTCTGGTGTGGGAATGACTTCAGTATCCCCGTACACTGTGCCACCGCTTGAAGCGAATATGAAGTGCTTCACGCCTGCTTCCGCACTCGCAGTAAGGACATTCACTGTCCCGAGAACATTGACAGTTGTGTCATGGAGTGGTTGCTCCATCGACTGTCTAACATCAATCTGCGCAGCAAGATGTATTACTGCTTCAGGTGCAAATTCAATGATAGCCTTGCGTGCTGCAGTGTCAACTACAGAACATTCGAAGATCTTCGTACCAGCAGGGACATGCTCCTGTTTGCCACTACTGAAATCATCAATAATGGCCACGGTATCACCCCGACTGCGAAATTCCTCAGTAAGATGCGATCCGATGAACCCAGCACCACCTGTGACTAGAACACGCATGGAGTAGTTCCTCACGACTTGTGAACTTTGGTTGGAGACAGAAAATCGGTGACTGCAGCTTTTACTGCAGTCACCGATAATGTTCAGTCAATGTGCGTCAGTTTACACTCACTACCGATGATTCATCTGCATGAGGAGTCTCACTATGAGGAGTCTCACTGGGAGATCGACGAGTAATCTTCTTCACCTTGGGAGCAATGGAACGAGGTGCTACCTTCTTTACGACTGGTTTGCGACTTGTAGTTGCTTTGGGCTTTGGTGCTGCTGTGGAAGATGTGGAACGCACAGTTGTTGCAGATGATTTTGGGGTGGTTGTACGACTCTTCGTTGTCTTGGTTGTTGCTGTACGAGAAGCTGAATTCTTCTTGCCGCTCCCTACAGGGCGACCACGCTTCCGTGGTGCTGGGGCGGAAGGACTCGATGGCATCGGGGAGCGCATGACTCCAACCCGAGCAAGTGCCTTCTGTACTTCATTGCTCAGAGAAGTCACGGATTTCTCCAGACCAGCCATACGCTTCTCCATCTCTGCAACGGGAATAGCCTTTACAAGGTTCTGAAACACCTTGACGAGATCATTGCCATTCTGGCTTGCCTTCGTTGCATTGCGCTGTGCACTGCGGACAGTTTTTTTCACATCACGCACAACAGTCTTTTTCACATCACGAACGGTTGCTTCGACATGCTTGTTGAGTGGTTTTGATTTTCGTTCAGGCATGAGAGTTATGCCTCCTTCCAGTGAAATTTTAAGAGAGTCAGTACGTCAAGCATACAGCAAAGATTTCCACTAAGTCCTGTCAAACATTTATTCCCAGAAAATTGTGCGTATTAATGTGGTGTTCAAGCTTTGCCTTTTCCTCATTTTCATGAGTCTTTTTGTGGCTATGGACAACAATGTTGATGCATGAGTTCTTGTACAGCGATTGAAGGAGGAAATTCATCTGCCCAGAGCGCCTGGAAAGTTGGTATGGTGATGGTGCTATGCCAGGTACACATATTCCTCCCCATCAGTCGTCGAAATCGTCGGCACATCCTGCCCGCAATGATCATGCGGCACTCATCGATACCGTTCTTCATCGCACTCGCCAAGCTGCAAAACGTCTTGGTCTTGATGATTCCACAGCATGCGTGCTGGAACGTGTGAAGAGAGAACTCGTTGTACACTTCCCTGTTGAACGCGATGATGGAAGCTTCACCATGATGACCGGTTTTCGCGTACAACACAGTGTGACCCGTGGGCCATGCATTGGAGGACTTCGATATCGCGATGCCATGGGGATCGAGGATGCTCGAGCACTTGCGATGCTCATGACATGGAAGACAGCACTTGTTGGGCTGCCATTCGGAGGTGCCATGGGTGGAGTATCGTGTGATCCTCGTACTCTCACAGAAGCTGAGCTTGAGCGTCTTACACGTCGATTCACGACAGAGGTAGCCCTTCTTCTTGGTCCTAATCGGGATATTCCTGCACCTGACCTTGGCACATCACCACAGGTCATGGCATGGATCATGGATACCCTCTCGATGCACAGTGGCTTCTCCATACCGGCTTCCGTTACTGGAAAACCTCTGGATATTGGTGGATCTGAAGGGCGGATGACTGCAACTGGTCAAGGAATTGCCATTGTTGCAAGAGAAGCACTTAGGCTGAAGGGTGAAACACTCACAGGCAAGAGAGTTGCAGTGCAGGGTTTTGGTCATACAGGTCAAACTGCTGCACGATATCTGGAAGAAGCTGGAGCTGTTGTTGTTGCAGTGAGTGATACTTCAACTGCACTGTATGCACCACAAGGGCTTCCTGTTACCGAGATGGTGGAACATGTTGCCAGCAAGGGGAAACTAGCCAATGTATTGCATGGAGAGAAGATGAGTAATGCTGATCTTCTCGCACTTCCTGTCGATATTCTCGTACTTGCAGCATTGGAGTCACAAGTCACTGCACACAATGCAAGTTCGATAAAGGCATCACTCATTATCGAAGGAGCAAATGGCCCTACAGATGTTGCTGCTGATGAGATTCTTGCAGCAAAAGGCATCACCATTATTCCGGACATACTTGCCAATGTTGGGGGCATCATCGTCTCGTACTTTGAATGGGTGCAGGACCTTCAGGCTCTCTTCTGGACTGAACGTGAGGTTGAGTACAAGCTTGATGCAATTATGGTTCGTGCCTTTCAGGAGACTGCAGAGTATGCACGTCAGCATGGCGAAACGATACGGGATGCAGCATACGAGTTGGCAGTGACAAAAGTGGCAAATGCTATGGCAGTGCGGGGAATCTACCCGTAGGGAAATCGGAGGAAGGAGCATGGCAGGGGAAGAAGGACAGGGAAGGCGAATCCTCATTACGGGTATCTCCCGGTTTCTCGGAACAGGACTTGCAGCAATTCTTGAGAGACATCCTGATGTGGATCTCATTGTTGCAGTGGACCGAAATGGTCCAGTACGTGAGCTTGCAAGAACAGACATCATTCAGTCGGATCTTACTCATTCGCTCATTAGAAAGCTTGTCCGAAAACTCGAAATCGATACAGTTGTCCATGCCACCATGTCAGGAAATACCACACGTCACAATGTGCGGCACCTCCATGATGCAAACGTCATAGGCACAATGAATGTACTTGCAGGATGCGCGGGAACGGATAGTCCTGTCAGAAATGTTGTTGTCCTTTCCGACACGGCTATTTATGGCGGAGGACCAAAGAATCCTGCATTGTGGTCAGAAGGTATGGCCCTACCTGCAACACCCCGGACCTGGTATGAGCGTGACCTTCGTGAGGCAGAGCGGTATGTCAATGAATACAAGGCTTTGCAGCCGAACACGGAGGTATCTATACTCCGCTTCTGTGAGGTAATTGGGCCGGATTCTGAATCACTCATGACAGAGTATCTTGCCCTTCCTGCAGTTCCGACAATGCTCGGCTTCGATCCTGTAGTGCAGGTCATGCACCAGGAAGATGCTCTTGATGCACTGGCGAAAGCAACACTCGTGCCGAAGAGCGGACTGTTCAATGTTGCGCCACGTGGGGTTATTCCACTCAGTCAGCTCATCGAACTAATGGGAAAGATGACGCTTCCAATCATCCCGTTTGCTGGCCAGGAAGTATTCGTCCAAACAGCACTCCGGCTTTTGAGTAGCCTGTTTCCTCCCCACTTCCTCCGACTTATCCAATATGGCTGGGCAGTTGATGGCCATCTCTGGGAGCGGACATGGGGCACAAAATCGCAGTACACGACTCTCGAAGCAGCTGCACTCTTTTCACGGCAATACCGCACACGGAAGCTGCAGGAAGAACAGACACCATATGTGTACGAGGCACAGCTAGAAGAGTTCCTTCGCTCCAAGGGAAGGCAGCATGCCAAGAACATGGCACAGCAGGTGCTTGAACATCAGGGAGGATCGCATCGTGACTGAGCAAACGGTAATTGGACGAAAGGCATCCCGCTCAGGGACCTCCCGCAAGACAGCCCCTCGCAAGAACAGTACGGAGCGTAGTGCTGTATTCGACATGCTCAGGTCTATGAGAACTGAACTTGCTGAGCTGCATGAGAGGAGAACCAAAGGCGAATATACAACTGATGACTTTGGTTTTGACCCTGTATGGACAGAGACGATCCTTCCTCTAGCGAAGCTCGTCTATGATCACTACTGGCGTGTTGATGTGAGTGGTGTGGAGAACATTCCTCTTGAGGGAGGTGCACTCCTTGTGAGTAACCATGCAGGAGTTTTCCCCTTTGATGCAGCAATGATCAAGGTTGCAGTCCTCTCAGAGGGTCCAAGTCGTCATGTCCGGGCACTCGTTGCAGACTGGATGTTCAATACGCCATTTCTATCCTGGTTCATTCGCAGGGCAGGACAAACTCTTGGACATCCGGATGATACGTTCCGGCTCCTTTCTGGACATCAACTCGTCCTTGTCTTTCCGGAAGGCATCCGGGGAACAGGCAAGCCGTTTTCCGAGCGATATCGATTGCGCAGGTTTGGTCGAGGTGGATTTGTAGAAGCTGCTGCACGTGCCCATGTTCCAATCATTCCTGTCTCAGTCGTAGGCTCAGAAGAGACGTATCCCATGCTCGGTGAGGTCCCATATCTCAACAAACTCATGGGTGTCCCGTATGTTCCGATTACTCCAACTCTTCCCCTTCTTGGACCTCTTGGGCTTGTTCCTCTACCAAGCAAGTGGAGTATTCATTTCCATCCGCCAATTCAGACAGACACGCTTGTCTCGACTGGTGCTTCACGTGCAGCAGACATCATGGATGTGACTGAACTCGTACGGAGAACAATCCAGGACGGGCTCAGGAAGCAGCTTATGGATCGGCGTTCCGTCTTCTTTGGGTGACAGCAACGTTGTCCAGTAGGAAAAATCAAGGAACACTAGAACGCTCCGGTACAATGCAAGACATGAACCAGATATCTCTCATCGATACATCCCTCCGGTGGGGACAGGAAGCCCTACTGGTGAGTCGTCTCCGTACCCGCCATGCAGTGCAGATAGCACGTGCCCTTGATGGATGCGGTTTTGCTGCCCTCGATGTCATGGGAAGTGCAGCATTTGAGGCATCTCTCCGCTTTTTGGGAGAAGATCCATTTGAGCGGCTCAGCGAACTACGTGCAGCGATCTCAAGTACACCTATGATGGTGACACTCGGGGGCCAGGTGGGATTCAGTCACCACCACCTGCCAGACGATGTAATCAACATGATCGTGAAGGAACTTCACAATCGTGGAGTTGACTGGATTCGGGTGTACGACAGTCTCAACAACCTCGACTCAGTCAGATACCTCATAGAGCAAGCTCGGCATGCAGGACAGCATGTGGATGGATTCGTTGTCTACAATCCCACTTCGTCGTATACAACAAAGAAGCTTGCTGCAACGGCTAAGGCAATGTCTGAAGCAGGATGTGAGCGAATTACCGTTTACGATCCATTGGGAGTCCTCAGTGAGCATCAGGCAAAGGAAGTCGTTGCCACATGTGTTAAGCAAGTAGGTGTTCCATGTGGCATTGCATCATCGATGCTTACAGGGATTGCACCGCTCGCATATGCAGGTGCCATTGATGCCGGAGCTACGTTCATTGATACGTGCCTTCCCTCCCTCTCAAGTGCAGCATCTGCACCAGCAGTTGAACCCGTAATTCATGGACTCGAGTCGAAGGTCAGCTTTGCTGTTGGAGATACAGAAGCACGACATGCTGCAGAGGAAGCAACCGTATCGATCCTTGGCCTGTATGAAGATGTGCTTGATCCATTTCGGTGGAGGCACGATACAGCACCACTCGAGGGTGCACTTCCTGTGAGCAGTATTCCTGCTGTACTCGAGCATCTCCAGTCACTGGAGGAACTCAGTGCTGAACGGCTTGCTGCCATTGCAAAGGAGGCAGCTGCAGTGAGTGAGGATATGGGGGAGCCAGGTTGGGTAACTCCTCTTCGGGAAATCATTGCCATGCAGGCGACATACAACATAGTCGAGGGAGATCGATACGTACAGATTTCGCAGGAGATCAAGGACTACTTCCTTGGCCTCTATGGTCACCCGCTTGGAAAAATAAGCTCGTCTGTTGAGCGGACAGTGAATGGCATGGAAGAGCCAATCACCTGTCGACCTGCGGATGTTCTTGAGCCAGGTATTCCTCAGGCGAGGAAAATGCTTTCTGCAGAAGATGTGCCTGTGACAGATGCATCAATTGTGATGTACGCAATGTATCCAAATCTGTATATTGCATTTGCACGTGGAGAACTCATTCCTGAACGACTCCCTGACGATGTTGTCGAAGAGGAAGAGGAGCCAGCTTCTGAAAGCGCCCCAGAGACTGCATCGTCCGAAGGAGATTCACCCATTGAGGAAATGGTTGAAGAGGAGTCCTTCGAGGAGATGACAGTTGAAGTCGATGGGGAAACATACCACGTTCGTATCCTGGAACGTTCCGGTGTTGCAGCCATTGTTGAAGGCAGTGCATCCCCACCTTCTTCGAAACCAGCAAGTGGGAAGCGAAAGGAAGGGACTGTCGTGGCTCCCATGCAAGGTCTCATCCTCAAGGTGCATGCTACTGTCGGAGCAAAGGTGAAGATGGGGGATGTCGTAGCTGTACTGGAAGCAATGAAAATGCAAAACGATATCGTTGCGACAAGGGATGGCATCATCAAGGATGTGTATGTCAAGGAAGGTAGTGTCGTGAAGCCTGACGATCCAGTAGTGCTTGTGGAGTAGTTCATGCTGTCATCTGTTCTCGTATCCAACAGGGGCGAAATAGCCTGCAGAATCATTCGTGGTGCCAGGGACCTTGGTATTAGAAGTGTTGCTGTGTACAGCGAGGCAGATGCAAGGGCCCCCTTTGTAGCTCTTGCGGATGAGGCATACTGCATTGGTCCCCCGCAACCGCAGCAGTCGTATCTCAATATTGATGCCATCCTTGATGTGGCAAAGAAATCCGGAGTTGAGGCAATCCACCCAGGGTATGGCTTCTTGAGTGAGAACGCAAAGTTTTCTGCAGCATGTCGTGATGCTGGGATAACGTTCATTGGCCCTACTCCAGAAGCAATCGAATCGATGGGTGACAAGGTAAGTGCTCGTGAACGGATGCGTGTTGCCGGAGTTCCCATTGTTCCTGGCAGTGGCTTCCTCACATCAGTTGAGGAAGCACAATCAGTTGCAGAGACTGTTGGCTATCCAATTCTCCTCAAAGCGAGTGCAGGTGGTGGCGGCATTGGCATGCATGTCGCTACGACTCCGGAAGAGCTTTCACGACTTTTCGAGACAGCCCAGAGTCAGGCCCTTCGTGCATTCGGAAACGGTGCTCTCTTCCTTGAACGGTATGTTGCTGAGCCACGCCACATCGAAATCCAGATCATTGCAGATACACATGGCAATGTTGTTCATCTCGGTGAACGGGAATGCTCAATTCAGAGAAGGCATCAGAAGATAATTGAAGAGACTCCGTCTGTGGTCATCACTGACGAGCTTCGTGAACAAATGGGAGCTGCAGCAGTCAAGGCAGGAGCAGCCGTTGGGTATGTCAATGCAGGAACTGTTGAATTCATCTTCAGCCGAGGAGAATTCTTTTTTCTTGAGATGAACACCCGACTTCAGGTAGAACATCCCATTACAGAAGCTGTGACGGGCATAGATCTTGTGGAGACACAGTTCAGGGTTGCCTCAGGAGAGAAGCTCCCCTTCACTCAGAAGGATATCCATCGCACTGGTCATGCAATTGAATGCAGGATCAACGCAGAAGCGTACGCCCAGGGATTCCTGCCATCACCAGGTACTGTCCGTGGGTACCATGCACCAGAGGGCCCTGGAGTGCGTGTGGACAGTGCACTTGCAGGTCCAGGTACAGTATCTCCCCACTATGATCCCATGGTCGCAAAACTCATAGTATGGGGCAGTAACCGGGAACAGGCAATCCACCGGATGGAACGAGCACTCTATGAGTACGTTGTTACTGGAATGACTACGAACATTCCCTATCATGCTGCAGTAATGCAGAACGAAGAGTTCCGCAAGGGCAACTACACAACAGCTTTTATCGAGGAACACCCAGAGCTCGTGGCCATTGCGAATGCATGGGATGCCTCACGAAATGTACAGGATCTAGTGGATGATCCGAGGAAACGGGCAGCAGTCATTGCAGCAGTTGCTGCAGTGCAGCGGGGATAGTCTTCCAGAGGATGCAGCCATGGGCATATTGTATGATCGTGCATGCGTTGCTCCACTTATTGAGTCCATAGATAATCTCAGAAGTGCTCGAGCAATGTGGATAACAAATGTCGGCTCAATCATTCCTGCACTGACTCTTGTCCGGATGGGGGGTACTACCCTTGAGGAAATAGTTATTCATGTGACCACAAAAGAGAAACAGGACCGCTGGAATGCAGCCCGTGCTGGCCTGCCGCATGCTGGGCACATCCGGTGTGAGACAAATCCTGATGTATCAGGACGAACATGGACAGTACTAGTGGGAGATGAGCCTGGAGAACCCCTACTTCCTGATTCGTGGAGCATAAAATATCAACTTTCGCACGATGTTGGACGAGCCGATGCCTTCTTCCACGAAGAGCTTGGGCTCCCGAATTCTCCACTTGCGTTTTCTGGCACTGACACACTGTCACTTCGAGACACTGTGGTACTCCGGCATGCAGCAGAGTATGTACAGATCATGGAAGATTCACATGTTCATGCCAATGGTGATGCTCTGAAGAAGCTCTCAAATATGGAACTTGCACAGTCGTGTGACGGAACAGTGCTTCCGGATGGAACAGTACGTATTGCGATTGCTCGAATGTGCTGGATTGTGAGCCATACGTAGGGGGTTCATGTGCGGATTGCCATGTGGATGAGATGAAGCAAAAAATGTACGTGCTTTCAACCATGCAAGTGGCGAACTTGAGAGGATTCATTCCATGCCTCTTCTCACTCAGGGAGCAGCTTATGAAGTCAGGTCAACAAAATACGAGACTGAACCCTGGAGCGTAAATGTGGTGGGACTCAGTTTGTGAGCAAATACAACAACGGTATGGCCAGATTCGTTGTGGAATATTGAGGTGAATCCAAGCAGTCTCCCCCAAGGTAAAGGGCTGTAGGCATTTCCATGGATAACGTAGACAGTCTGCGTGTTGCTGATTGTTATCGAGCACCCAACATCCCCTATAGGAATTGACGAGGTTGCACAGGAATCAGAGGTTATGACACCAGAGAACTCAACACTATGTGGGGGTGCAGATTGTGGAGTTGCAGGAAGGGAAGCCAGGGAGTGATTGGGGAATGAATTCGCCGATGCATGTGGAACCGGGGATTGTGCTTTGGCAATATGCTGCGCAGGCATTCCTGCACAAGAAGTACACCAGAAAAGCACTCCAAGTGTGGCCAGAAGTAGCCAACCATTGGATAGTAACGTGCGAAAAATGCAAGGGGAATGCTGATTTACGTACATAACTTTGTGACACATGGAAACTGCAGAAAGTTTACCGGAGATTATCAAGTATTGGTGACGATGTTCGTCAGTGAAGAATAAAAACCAATCACGTAGGAAAAATCAAGGACAAAGTTTGCAATATACAGTTCGAGCGATAGCTGTGAATTCTTTGTGAGGATTAAGGTGGGCTGCTTTAGGCATTTACAATCCGCCTTTTTGTATGCAGCCCTCCTGCGTGGCATCAAGCAGTGTATGAATCACGACTGTGCAGCAACCACTTTCGTAATTGCAGTAGTCGTCAGCTTGGAAAAATAAGGTGCTTCCCGATAACGAAAAAAGTAAATGTGAATGACGGTCAGGCGCCTGCACTGCCTTTACGACACTTTGAGAGCCAAAGGTGCTGCAAAGTCCGAGCCGTTCGTATCCTGCAATGACGTTGAGACAACAACAGTTGCTCCTTGCGGAATTGGTGATTCAGCAGTCACAAGAATCGTATGTGCTGATGCGTCATAGCTCACGACTGCAGGAAGTATTTTTCCGTTCTCTTGGAGGGAGACAGCAGCAGGAACAGAGCTTGGGACGAGATCACCATCGATGACGAGTGCAATGGCATTTGCATTGATTGGGTACTCTGTAAGCACATGGGGCCCATTTGACAGACCAGTCACAGCAGTTGCATGCGCAGTTGCGAGAGTCCATTTTCCGGCTGCCTTAAGTATGGTGATCTGTTCAAACTGCACTGCACCATATGGGAATGATGATGAGGGTAGACCAGTGAAACGGAGGTTCGCTTGAATCTCTGTTGCTGAGACAGGTTGGGCCTGCAGAATCATGCCAGAATCAATGACTGGATCTTGCTGAATTGATGCAAGTGCTGGATATGAGGCAGGAGAACCGTGCCCTGTCTGTGCAGAGATGACATCATTGATCAGGGTGAGTGCAGATGGGTCAACTGGCCATGTCGCTTCGGCAACAATGGGAAGGGGTGCGGAAATGAGTTCAGCTGTCTGGGAAAGAATATTCGAAGTTTGTGCGACAAGCTTCGTGCCAAGTGCATTAAAAAGAGGACCAGTGGCACCAGAGATACTTCCAAGTACTGTTCCTGATGTGGTGGCAACAACCGTTTCATAGCCAGCTTGTGTTTGCGTAGTGTACGCGATGGCTGTACCACTATTCGAAATTGCGAGATCGTTTCCTGTGGATTCAGGTGTACCAACAATGTTTACAGGCAACGGAGTGCGCACACCTGGTGAGGAAGTAAGGGCTGTGCTTAGCGAGGTATGTGAAAGAACAATCATGTGGGAACCGTCATCACTGAAGGCGACTGACGATCCAGCAGGAAGCTGACGCACGCTACCGGTTGTGGCATTGAACAGGTCACCAAGGTGAAGCGTGATTACTCCAGTGGGGGCTGTGGAGGGAGTGGCAGGTGATGTGGCAAGGGATGGTACAACTGCACAGAGAGGGCGGAAAGGAGCGCATGTTGCAGTTGCATCACTGGGAAGTATGGCAAGAGGAGTAATGCTTGCAGAAACAGGAGAGTAGGACATGAGAACGTTCCCATTTTCATAGAGGATGCCGTTCGTAAGTGTCCAGTCGAGAAATGATGCCGCACTTGCCTGAACGGGCGTTTTTGTTGGCTGTCCTCCAGACGAGGAAAGCAGCTCAAGGGAAGTCGTTCCGTTTGCACCTGGGACAAGGACTGCGTATGTCGTTCCGTCAGGGGACCGCACTGCTGTGAGTGATTGGGGTGCAAGCACTGAGGGAGAGGATGTTCCGGAAAGAGAAACATCAATGAGACTTCCAGCAATAGGGGATGGTGCGCCAGACACACCGGGTGTAAGAAATGATCCGGATGGGACTGCAGTGCCAACTGTGCTGCTTGGAGAGGGATTTCCTAAGGCACTGGAAGAGGGGGACGGGGATGGTTGTGCAGAAGGAGAATTTGAAGATGTTCCTGCAGCTCCAGAAACGAGCACATGGTCATTGACACCTATGCTGTATTGTGCTGTCGGAAGGATGGAAACAAGCGTGGTTGTGGATAGTACAGATGGTGTTGTGCCAGGAGATGGCAATATGCTTGCAGGAGAAGTGCTTCCAGTTGTGAAGGCAATCGTTGCTGGTGATGATGCATGTGCTCCTGATGATGTGACAAGTGCCTGTGGCTCAATTGAAATGACATACGGAGTATTCGGTGCCAGGGGATGAGAAGGCTGGATAACAAGACTGTTGCCCTGCCATGTAGCAGTAACCGCCATGGCTGGTTCAACGTGGATGCCCTGGACTACAGAAGCGTGATTCATGGGGACATTGAAGGAAACAGTGATGTTCTTCTGTGATGGTGCAACAGTCGTACTGCCATTTATAGGCGAAGAGGCAAGAATGGTTGCTACTGGAGTTGGCCGTCCAATGGGAATGTTCAGTCCTACAACAAGGGCGAAGAGAATTACTGCTGCAGCAACCAGCCCAAACGGCAGAGATACAGGAAGGTGTGAGGTCTTGCGATGTGTGGTGATGTGCGGAGTCCGTGCATTGAGCAGGAGTTCCTTTCGGAGTTGTGCAACAAAATGGGGATCTGGTGACTCATGCTGCACAGCCTTTCGGAAGCGTTCTGCTGTATTGAGGAGTTCAGGGTCTCCTTGCAGTGCATCCCAGAGTTCATGATCGGGAAGCTGGTGGATGTCGCTCATGTCGGTGTCCCCTCCTCCTGAGCATGAGCTTGGAGTATGCCTTTGAGTGTGGTCATGCCACGGTGAATGAGAAGCTTCACTGCGCCCTCGCTCTTCCCCATGATCTCTCCAATCTGTGAAAGCTTGAGATCTTCTCCGAGTTTGAGAGTGAGAGCTGTACGTTGCTGAGGCGGGAGAGTATCAATAAATCCCCAAATTCGCCGTGCCTCTTCCCGGGAAGTGACTTCATCACTAACGGGTCGGGCAGGATCCCTGACAGCAATGGCATCATCAATGGGAGTCATGACGTGGTGGGAACGGTAATAGTCTGTGATTGCATTCGAGCTGATCTGGTACAGCCATGCACTGAATGGCGAACCAGAGGGTTTGTACCGTCCAATGGCACGGAGTGCCTTGAAGAACACTTCGGATGTAATGTCCTCAGCGACTTCATGTGAGTGAACGCGACTGTAAATGTATCGATACATCTGATCAACGTAGTGGTCGTACAGCTTTCCAAAAGCTTCTGGATTGTCTTGAGCATTGCGAACGAGCTGCTCTTCTTCGTCGCGTGGTACAGCCATGAGCGGTGTTCTCTCTACTCTGAAGGTAAAACGGACATATGTTGTCGGTAGTTACGCAGGTGGGCAGTGTGAGGTTGCGGTATATACGTTTTCATGCAAGCTCCTTTCCCTGGAGTGCTTTCCGAGATTCAAGTCGATCACGGATGATGCGTGCAACATCGGGACGGTCCGTAATGATGCCGTGCACTTTGCGGTCACCAAACAACCGGGCAAGACTCCGCTTGTGGTTCACTGTCCACACGAGAAAGGGAACCTTGTCCACCTCAAGCTGACGGATGAATGTGGGACGAAGTCTATACAGCGAACGCTGGAGGACCAGATATTCAGCACCACAGGCAATGCGTCGTTCAAGTAGGGACCTTGAGGGCTGTCGTGGTGACCTGGAACGTGGCATATCAAGGAGGAGTCCTGTATGCCATGAAGGATCAAGTGTCGTGACTGTTGCAATGACAGCATCCTTGAAGGATGTGATGAGCACCTGTGAACGAGGAAGGTATTGATCCAGCACAGCCAATACGTTCCGTTCATACCCCCCTTCCTTGAGTTCGAGGTCAAGTAGCATGCCAGTCGTAGCGCAGTACTGGAGAACCTCCTCCAAAGTTGGAGGGACAGCAGCAGGGAGGCACGAAGCCTTTAGTTCTTCGTACGTCAACGTACGAAGAAGTTTTCGTCCCACGAACCCGTCATGCATGATGACAAGCGTCCCATCACCAAGCATTCGAAGGTCGCATTCGATCATATCCGCACCGCATTTGTATGCTTCCTCGAATGCCCGCATAGTGTTTTCTGGTGCATGTTGACGTGCACCTCGGTGGGCAACAATAAGCTGGGGATGCGGTCGGGCTAGCGCAGAAGTCATGCACAGTTCCAATATGGAAAGCTGATTCTTTCGTTAGCATACTGAATAATACGGCCCTCCATTGGAGAATGAAGATACTCATCTTCACTGTATGCACGGGACGTGACAGTATCGTGAACTATCGGTTTATCTATACTGGACGCGGGTAGATTGAGACCGACCGTATGCAGCACTGTCCCCAAGTACACAATCCAATGGTGCGTGCTGGTACATAGGCCAAGACAGAGGAGTGGACATCATGACCCCACTTGTGGGTACTGCTCTTGCAGTTCTTGCAGTTGCAGCATTTGCTGCACCACTCCTTGCTGAAAGAGTCGGCATTCCTGGGGCAGTACTGGAGCTTGTTGTTGGACTTGCTTTGGGATGGGTTCTTCCCAGTTCAACCTATGCATCGGGCACATTCATTGCATCGTTGGGGGCTCTGGGATTCATTATTCTCATGTTTCTTGTTGGAGTGGAGCTGGATCTGCGATCAATCTGGAAGGGATCGAAGCGGTCCATTGTCGCTGGAGTACTCCTGTTTGTCGTAAGCCTTGCCACTTCACAATTCCTGCTTGGCAGTGTCCTCAATGCATCACCGTTCTGGGTGCTGTGTGGGGCTGCAACTTCTGTAGGAATCACTGCCCCTGTTCTCTATTCCCAGGGAATACTAAACTCTTCATTTGCCAAGGAGGTCCTCCTCGTTGGTTCGGTTGCAGAGTTCAGCTACATCATTGCTCTCAACTTTGTTGCAGCTTCTGCCAATCATAGTCTCCATACAGTTGCAGTAATTGTTGGACTTCGGACATCTGCACTAGTGCTTCTCGCAGTGGCAGTGGCAGTGGTCATTAGAAAGCTCAGAACGCGCATTCCACATCATTTTCAGCGCTTTTTTCGAAGGGATGATCCTATTGAACTTGGCCTTCGGGGAACATTTGCCCTCATGTTTTTCATAGTTGCTGGAACGTCTTTTATCAAAATTCCAGATGTACTTGGAGCACTCATGGCAGGAATCATTTTCCGGACAGTAATGGGAAATGCAAAGGCTATTGTCGAACGACTTACGAGTGTTGCCAATAGTTTTTTTATTCCATTGTTCTTTCTGTCCGTTGGGCTGCAGACACCACTTCACCTTAGCCTTATTGCCTTGTTACCTCTTGTAGGACTTGTTCTGGTGGTGCTTTTTCTCCCCCGCTTGCTGCTCATTCCCTTCCTCATGTGGAGAGGAAATTCGTTACGCCTCAGTGCATCAGGTTCCATGCTGCTTATGGCACCACTCACCCTCCTTATTACGACAGCCGAGCTTGGTCGGTCAGCAGGAATTCTCTCTGTGCAAACGGGTGCTGCAATGATCGTTACTGCAACATTGTCTGCACTTGTTTTTCCTGTTGTCGGAAAGAAGCTTCTTCCCGAGGCAGAACACATGCAGGAAACAACGAGCGGGCATGCTGTTGTTGGATAACTTAAGCCTGTGCACTCGTCAAGTGTGACATCTCTTTTCCACTTCCTAGCAGTGCAGGAGGTGAGTCGTTGTACAGGACGATTTCTCGCACCAGCAGCATGCAACAATGCAGGTGGTGTGCGGACAGGAATTCTAGAGCATGGGCTCCGTTATCCGCATTGTATGTGTAAGGCAAACAGAGGAGGGAGTGCCCTGGCTGAATCCCTTCGGCAGTCCATGTTCGTGGGACCAGGCCTTCCACCGGGATAGAGTCTCTGCAATGTCTGTCGGAGACGTGGTGCGAACCCAGGATTTGCCGTTCGCAGCGATGGAAATCTTGAGTGCCTTCACCTTGAGAAGGCTCAGGCTATACAGATCCGGACTTCCTGCAGGAAAGACACGCTTGTCACCGCGGTACTCTGCGTACTGATAGTATTCACCAGAAAAAAAGCATCTTCGCACATCTCTCCAGCTTCGGACAGGAGTTGCAACATAGGGAGGGGGGAGTTTTCGAACTGAAGACGGCATGGGAATAAAGTGGAGATGTGCATGGTGCACACTCTGCCATGCACCACCATTTTCCCAGAGCATGGGTTCTTTGCCATACGCACTACGGATAAATGTCTTCAGGACGTTTTGCGCTTCCTTGAATTCGCCGTACATGGAAGGAGAAAGCGCTGCCCAGCAGGGAAGATGGTGCTTGGGTATGAGGAGAATGTGTCCTGGCGTAATGGGAAACTTGTCAGGCACAGCATAGAAGTGTGCGGTTTCGAACAGGACAGGTGGTTGTGTGTCTTTTCCATGACAAAACACATCAGTTGCATCAGGGAGCCAATGTGGAGGTGTGGAATGGGCATGCACCCTTCGAAGGAATGTACGACGAATCCGGAAGCGCAGTGGCTCTCCTGAAACGTCCCCCACAAGTGACTTCATAGTCTGAACTGTAGACTATTTGGGGCAGGTTCGAATAGTGAGGGAGCAACCATGATCGAACGGTACAGTACCAAGGAAATTCGGGACTGTTTTTCCGAAGCATCGAAATTCAATTCGTGGCTCGTAGTAGAGCGTGAAATTCTTCGTGGTTGGGTGAAGGCAGGAACTGCACCAGAAGGGGCATTGGCTGCAATAAGCCAGGTAATCATCGATCCCGCACGCGTTGCACAGTTGGAAAAGGAACAGCGGCATGATGTTGCTGCGTTTGTCACCCATGTCCAGGAACAAATGGGTGCGTATGGCAGGTTCGTACACCTTGGAGTGACCTCTTCTGATGTGCTTGATACTGCATCATCTCTTGTCATGCGACGTGCAACAGAGTGCATTGCTGCAGCCTGTGCAGTGCTTGTTGAATCACTCGCTTCCGTAGCCCGAAGAGAGGCTTTCACGTGGTGCATAGGTCGTACGCACGGAGTGCATGCAGATGTCGTTACTATCGGACTCCGGTTTGCAATTGTACGGGACGAACTTCTTCATGCATGTTCACGACTTGAAAGTGCCCGGGATGAGGTGTGTGTTGCAAAGGTTCGTGGAGCAGTGGGAACGTATGCTACCCTTCCAGAGACAATAGAGGAAACGGTTGCCTCTCACCTTGGCTTGCCACGGGTATCTTCTGCGACCCAGGTGGTCTCGCGAGACAGGTATGCATCTTACGTTTGTGCCATTGGAATACTTGGAAGTGTGATGGAACGCATTGCACTTGTCATTCGACTCTCGCAACAGACAGAGCTGGGAGAGCTCATGGAGCCCTTTGGCATCCATCAAAAGGGGTCATCAGCAATGCCCCACAAACGCAATCCTGTGCGGAGTGAACGTATTGCAGGTCTTGCCCGAGTATTGAGAGGCTATGCAGCAACTGCTCTTGAGGACATTCCGTTGTGGTTCGAGCGGGATATCTCACACTCTTCTGCAGAACGGGTAATCCTTCCTGATGCATGTGCACTTGTGACATTCATGGCAAAGGATCTCGGGGAAGTCATTGAACACATGACTGTCGATACATCCCATATCACGCGAAATCTTGGTCTTGGATATGGCACAGAATATTCGCAGCGTGTGCTCTTTGCACTCATTGCTGAGGCGCACTGGTCGAGGGAGGATGCGTATGCAAGAGTGCAGGCTCTCTCGTTTCAGGCTGTCTCACAGGAACGAAATTTTGCTCAGTGTGTGCAGGAGGACGAAGAAATACGTTCAGCACTGGGTACGAAAGGCATTGATGCATGCTTTCAAACCCCCCTTGATCCAGCCATGGTGGAGAAGCTTCTCAGGGACCTTGGAATTGAGGGGGATCTTCGTCATGAAGCATGAACGAGCTGGCATGTCACAACTGTTCGTACAGAGCCGGCAAATGTTGGCAGAGTCCGTATGCTTAATCCCATCACTAGAGCAATATGATGGACCTTCGAAGAGGATGGGATTCGCCGTATGAGTACTGATGCAGCACCTTCTCCTTCACGCACTCGTTGCTTTCGATACGGGTGTCTGAATCCCGTTATCGATCAGTGTGAATTTACAGATCCCAACGGGAATCAGTGTGCCTCAGTGTGGTGTGCGGATCACAGGATTGAGGTGAATGGACATGTGTATTGTGTCCGCCATGCAGGTATCGCACGTGCACTCGATGAAAACGTTGAAGATACTGAACGTCCTGCACTCAATCTTCGTGCTCCAGCACTGGCAGTGTGGGTAGGTGATCATGTTGATGAGCACGTTCGCATGTACCTTCTTGCACTTGGAAGCGAATTGGAGCAGGCAACCATCCAGGTATATGCCATTCGTCGAGCAGTGGGAGTCTCCGGTACACCACGATGGGAGCGGAAGTGGACACTGAGGGCTGAGGGAAAGAAGATTGTGAGTGTTGCAATTGCAGTAGATGAGCACCACGATTCCGTTGTCACTGCGCGAGTGAATGATGGTGTTGTTGTGCGAAGAATGGCTCCATGGATTCGACACCGTGTGGTTGCGGAGTGGAGTGATCCAGCCCAGGAGGCTGAGGAACGTCAGGCATTCTATGATGGACTGGTTGATGTCATTGTGAGAACAGTCAATGCATCAATTCCGCAAAAAAAGGAGGCCTCCTGAGAGGAACCTCACACAAGCGAGAGACTGGCGACCCCGATCGGATTTGAACCGACGTTCTCCACCTTGACAGGGTGGCGTGTTTGACCAGGCTACACCACGGGGCCTCATGTGAACGCTTGTTGGCGCCAGCTTATCGTACAACATGTACACAGCGAGGGTCGCACCATGGAATCTCTAGGGATGGTGTTCTGTTGTGGAAGAGAAGTGCCTGTTGAGTTCAGGCATGATGTCATCCCGTACGAGAGCAAAAGGCTCTTCACTCGTTACATTCTTGAAGCTTGTGATGACATGGGTCACACCCAATTCATGAAAAGGACTGAGGAGTTCAAGAAAGACTTCAGGAGTCATGGAACCATTGCGTCCATCTCGTGTAAGTGTCACAGGGAGAAGGACTGTTTTCTCAATTTCATCGTAGTTTCTTTCGACATGTTCGCAGTGTTCGCGAAGGACATCAAGCTTGTGAGCGACGACTGATGCACCAGCATGGCCAAAGAGGTTACAGGCATCAGCATACTCTGCAACAAGACGAAGGGTCTTTTGTTCACCAGATCCCCCAATGAGGATTGGGGGGTGGGGTGTGTGAAGAGGCTGGGGATGGTTCAGGGGACGCTCCAGTGAATAGTGGGTACCGTGGAACGGCGAATCATTGTCCTTCCACATCTGGTGTGCGATCCGAAGTGTCTCCTCAAGTCGTTCAAACCGCTCACCAAGTGGGGGGAAGGAGAAACCATATCCACGGTGCTCTTCTTCATTCCATGCAGCTCCAATACCAAGATATGCACGGCCCTGACTCAGGACATCAAGTGTGGTTGCAATCTTCACGAGATGAGCAGGATTGCGGTACGTGACACCAGTAACCATGGTTCCGAGTGTTATGCGTGAGGTGATGCCAGCAACGAATCCGAGTGTTGTCCAGCCTTCGAGCATTTCATGTTCTGCTGGTCCGACCATTGAGATCTGGAAGAAGTGATCCATGAACCAGATACTTGCCATTCCTGCTTCTTCAGCACGAAGAGCGATAGAGCGGAGATGGTCAGCGATATGGGACGGACCACCTTCCCACGTGAAGTCAGGAACCTGAAGCCCGAGTTTCATAGCGTATCTCCCTCGTATTGCCAAGTATCTGACAGATCGTGTCGCGTTCTAGTATCCCATGAGTGCTCACGTACAATGAAGCTGTACATGGAACTCTACAACACAGCATCCTCATCAAAACAACAACTCGACCTTGGTCACGAGGTCTCACTCTACGTTTGTGGCATAACGCCTTATGCTGCAACACATCTTGGACATGCCTTCACGTACCACACATTTGATGTACTGACGAGAATGCTACAGCATGATGGACATACAGTCAGGAGTGTGAGAAACATCACGGATGTGGACGATGACATCTTTCGGGTGAGCCGGGAACGGAACGTTTCTGTTGATAGTCTTGTAGCATCAGAGATGGAGATCTTTCATGCAGACTGCCATGCTTTGAACATGTCTCCTGTCACGTATGAGCCGTATGCATCGGAAGCGATTGAGGCAATGATTGCACGGGTTGCAGAGCTTGTTGCTTGTAGTGCAGCGTACGTTGTCGATGGCACGGTGTACTTCTCGGTTGATGCATTTCCTCGATACGGGCAAGTTTCCCACTACGACACTCCTACAATGATCTCGCTGTCACGGGAGCGGGGGGCAAACCCGGATGATCCAAACAAACGGAATCCTCTTGATTTCATACTTTGGCAACCTGAGGGTCCTGGAGAGAAAAGTTGGGATGCTCCATGGAGTCGTGGTCGTCCAGGTTGGCATATCGAGTGCTCCACACTTGCGGAGACTCTCCTTGGCCTACCTGTGGACATTCATGGAGGTGGAGAAGATCTCATCTATCCCCACCATGAATCCGAGGCAGCCCAGGCAGAGGCATGCAGGCCTGCTGTCTCGTTCGTTCGGTACTGGGCACATGTGTCACATGTTGGCTATGAGGGAGAAAAGATGAGCAAGTCTCTTGGAAACCTCGTATTTGCACGTGACCTTCGTGCACGAAAGGGAGCACGGGCTGTTCGATACTTCCTTTCACAGTTCCATTATCGGACCTCCTGGGAATACGAAGCAGCACAATTTGAGGAGATAACAGACGAGTTCAGGCGTCTTGATGAACTGTGCAATGGTGACATCCGCATATCACAACACGAAGCGAACGAACTCACAGCGAACGTCAAGGCTCACCTCCGCGATGATCTCGATACAGTGAGTGCTTCTAAAGAGATAGCAGGGAGAATTGACCGATCACATGCTTCAGTTGGTGCTGAAGGACTGTCTCTGAGAGGTGTCGTGGATTCTCTTTGGGAACTGTTCGGTATTGCACCGACATCTGTACCAGTCATACCAGCACAAGAAACCGGAGTCCATGGATCTGACACATAGAGATACCCTTCTTGCCGAACTCGCCACACTCGATGACTCCATGTGGAAGGAGCTGGGTGAACAGGCTGTCGCTGTTAGTGATCATGCATACATTCCTGCATCTGCATTTCCAGTTGGTGCAGCATTACTCACAGCCAAGGGAGCTGTTGTTGGTGGGTGCAATGTCGAGAATGGAAGTTATGGATTGACAGTGTGTGCAGAACGTACTGCAGTGTTCTCGGCAGTTGTGAACGAAGGACCTACAATGCGAATCATACGCATTGCTGTGTATGGAACTGCCTTTACCACGTCACCATGTGGAGCATGCAGGCAGGTCATTGCAGAATTCGCTGGCCCTGATACCCCCGTGATGTTTGTGGAAGAAGGACACTGGAAGGTGCATCCACTGAGTGACCTCCTCCCAATTCCCTTTGTCTTTTCTCGAAGCAGGTAATATTACGCGCTCATGCACCAATCATTTCCAGGATGGGGGATGGTGCAGAGTGGGCCGGTATGGTTGCAAGGGGACAGGATGCACGTAGGTGGTCTATCCAGGGGGCTTCATCCCCTTCCACGTTTGTGTACAGCGTCGCAAGAGTATCACCTGAACTGACTGATGAACCGGGATGTACGTGAAGAATGATGCCTGCACTCGGGTCGATGGAGTCCTCTTTGGTCTCTCGGCCTGCTCCAAGTGTCATGGCAAGGTGCCCGAGCATAAGTGCATGAACAGCACTCACGGTTCCATCGTGGGGAGCTGGTACATCAATAATGCGTGAGGCATGTGGGAGTAGTGAAGGATCATCGAGGGTACGGATGTCACCACCCTGTGCAGCAATCCACTCCCTAAAGACATTCCAGGCTTGTCCGGAATGAATCGCTTCCCGTATGCGGGACATTCCCTCCTCCTCATCGAGTCCAGGTTCTAAGGCATGGAGCATTGAAAGTGCAGCGGACTCACAGACAGCTACAAAGTCCACTGGTCCCATACCGTGAAGGGTTGCGATAGCCTCCTGTACCTCAAGGGCATTTCCGATTGCATTTCCAAGAGGAGCATCCATTGCAGAAAGCATGCAATGGACTCGTCGTCCCATTGTGTCACCAATGCGGATTGCAAGATGGGCAAATTCCCGAGCCTCGTCGATTGTACGGAAGAATGCTCCTTCACCTACCTTCACATCGAGAGAGATAGCATCTGTGGCGACAGCCAGCTTCTTGCTCATGATCGAAGAGGCAATGAGGGGAAGGGATCGGACTGTTGCAGTTGCATCCCGGAGGGCGTACAGGAGTTTATCAGCTGGAACGATGTTTTCCGTTGGACTTGCTACTGCGACGCCAATGCGACGGACGATATCTAGAAATGCATTCTGGTCGAGAGAAGTCTGGTATCCAGGTATTGACTCGAGCTTGTCGAGAGTTCCACCTGTATGACCAAGACCCCTGCCACTGAGCTTCGGAACTGCATAGCCGAGGGATGCGACAAGGGGCGCAACAACGAGAGTTGTCTTGTCCCCGACGCCACCGGTTGAGTGTTTGTCGATTGATTTCTTGCCAAGACCCCTGCAGTCAATCGTGTCACCGGAGTCGATCATGGCTGTGGTGAGCGCGAGTGTTTCTTCAAAGCTCATGCCATGCCAGACAACAGCCATGGCAAACGCTGCCATCTGGTAGTCAGGAATCGTGCCGTGACAGTACCCATCGATGAGAAAGCGGATCTCGTCTGCATGAAGAGAATCACCGTCTCGCTTTTTTTCGAGAATTTCCACAGTCCGCATGCAACCTGCTCCTTTCAATTTCAGCACTGCCCTTAGGAAATGTGGACAATAGCCTGTATGAAGGAATACCACATCCAACTTGCGAAGGGCGATGTCGGGAGGTACGTTCTCCTTCCTGGGGATCCAGCCCGAAGTGCACTCATAGCTGAGTACTTTGATTCACCCCATCAGGCTGCATCGAATCGTGAATTTACAACCTATACAGGGGCACTTGATGGAGTACCTGTGAGTGTATGCTCCACTGGCATTGGAAGTGCATCAACTGCCATAGCAGTGGAAGAACTCTTGAAGTGTGGGGCAGACACGTTCATTCGTGTTGGGACATGCGGAGGACTTGATCCAACACTTCGTCGAGGAGAGCTCATTGTCATGCAGGCTGCTGTACGTGCTGAGGGGACATCGAAGCAGTATGTACCAGTGGAATTTCCTGCTGTTGCAGATACTCTTGTCACGACGATGCTGGAGCGAGCATGCAGGGAAACAACTTCGCGGTACAGAATCGGGATTACTGTTTCAGTAGATTCGTTCTACAGTGAAATACGACCTGAGACCATCCCTATTGCACAGGAGATGGAAGATGCGTACGAAGCATGGAAGAGATCTGGAGTCATTGCAGCAGAGATGGAATGCGGTGTACTGTTTCCGCTTGCCCATATCCGGGGTGCGAGGGCAGGGGCCCTGTGCGTGATTGTCGATGAGGCTGAGGACGAGACAATGCCAGAGCAGGAACTTCTTCCGGTTGACAGACTCCTTGTCACAGTAACGAAGGCACTGCGGAATCTCATTTCGTATGACTCTGCAAAGGAACATTCGAGTCTTCTTTCGTACCGTGTTCCGGAGGGCATGTAACAGATGGTTCACGCGACGAAGATGAATACCACCAGCCAGCTATACTGAACCCTATCCGGAACATGGATGCAGCCCCGAGAGGGGGCTCTTCATGAACTGGGGGGTGGAGCAGGGAACGTGGTTCCCGCATACGATGCATGAGATTCCACATGGAAGGGTACGATACCTAGAGACATGTGACATGCTGCATTCTGGTCGCCTGGGATGTGGCAGAGAGGACTCCTAGGTATGTGGTCAATCATTGATGGAATCGGTGCGGGGATCGTTCGGGGTCTTCTGGATACCGTTGAGATGATTTGGGCAACTGGCTGGGTGCTCATTCTGGGATTTACCCTTTCGGGAGTAGTCCAGTCGTTTGTCAGTCGACATACAATGGAGCGCATGCTCGGGAATCACGGAGCAGGCGCAACAGTTCGAGCATCGTTTTTTGGCATGATCTCGTCATCCTGCTCATATGCAGCTTCAGCCATGACACGAGCACTCATTGCACGTGGTGCGGATATGATAGCTGCAATAGAGTTCATGGTTGCATCAACGAACCTTGTTCTGGAGCTTGGCCTTGTGCTCCTCATTCTCATGGGATGGCAGTTCCTGCTGGGTGAGTACGTTGGTAGTGCAATCATGATCGTCATCATTGCGCTTCTGGGAGTAGTGTTTCTTCGAGGAAGGGCAGTTGATGCAACGCAGGCACGACTTCGTGAGCAGGATGCCCGAGTGCATGTCGATCTTCCCTCGGTAACGTCTTCTTCCCTATCCGTTCGAGACCGACGGAAATGGGTTGATGCTGCAACATACACGATTGCAGATCTCACGATGCTTTGGAGAGAACTCCTCATTGGCTTTGTCGTGGCAGGTCTCATCATGGCAAATGTCCCGCATGCAGTCTGGAATGCAGCCTTTATTCATGGTCATGGTTTTGTCACTCTACTGGAGAATGTTATTGTAGGTCCTGCAATTGCAGTGCTAAGTTTCGTCTGCTCTGTAGGCAATGTGCCGCTTGCAGCTGCTTTGTGGGTAGGCGGGATAAGTTTTGGAGGTGTCCTGAGCTTCATCTTTGCAGACCTCATTGCATTCCCACTCATCCTTGCGTATCGCAGGATGTACGGATGGAGAGTTGCCCTGCGGATTGTGGCTCTCCTGTGGGTGACGATGTCACTTGCTGGACTTGCGACTGACCTCATCTTCAGTGCAGTTCATCTCGTTCCGAGCTCCCACTATCTCGCTACATCTATTGCTTCACCAGGAGTGGGTACAGCACTTCTCAACATTGTTGGATGTGCTGTTTTGGGCACAGTATTTTGGCTTTCACGAAAAAGGGAGTGGGCTTCCGAAAACAAGTATGCCCGGGATCCCATCTGCGGAATGCAGGTTGAACGAGCTCTTGCTCCTGCTCAAGCATCCGTGGACGGGACGACGTGGTATTTCTGCAGTGACGGCTGCAAGGATCGATTCCTGGAAGGGAGAACTGCTGCCGGGAATGTGTCATCCCCGGAATACATGTCAGCAGCAGAAATAGATCCCATTTGTGGAATGTCTGTTGATCCCTCCACGAATCCGCCTACACGTGAACTCGGGGGCATTACCTACTATTTTTGCAGCGAACACTGTGCAGCTATTTTTGATGCACAGCACGACCCGGAAACTGTACACACCAAGGAGAATGACATGATTGACCTCCCACCGTCCGCTGTGGATCCCATATGTTCGATGACAGTAACACCAGATTCCTCGACCCCGACGCGGGAGTTTGAAGGAACAACGTATTACTTCTGCTGTGAAGGGTGTGCAGTGACATTCGATGCAAAGCATCCGAAATCTCAAGAGTCATTTCCTGCTGAGGCGAAGGATCCCATTTGCGGCATGACAGTATTGCCAAATGTAACCACTTCTGCAAGAGTCCGCGATGGTCAGACCTATTACTTCTGTTGTGAAGGGTGTGCCAAAAAGTTCGATGAATCTTCGAAGCCAGTTGTACACGAACATCCTTAGGACTCGGAATGAACATTACACAGAAAAGGCTGCGTGGCATTGTTCATGAAGTACACCAGTGAGATGAACAGTGACTGATCCAGTGACACGGGAAGATACAGCTCGAGGAGAAGTTCGTCTGCGAACTCGGCTTCTTGCACTTACCTGGGCACATCTCCTCAATGATGGTGCATCGAACTACCTTCCAGGAGTGCTCCCTGCAGTTCTCGTTGCAGTGCACGGAAACGTACATATGGCAGGCGTACTTATGGCTGCCCTCATGATTGGACAGGCTCTCCAGCCGTTTCTGGGATGGATTGCTGATGGTGTTGGAGGACGATGGTTCGTTGCCTTGGGACTTCTCCTCAGCTCCCTGGGAGGGGGTCTCCTTGGTGTCACAAACAGTCTGGGTCTTCTTATTGTCATTCTTCTCATGATTGGGATTGGGAGTGCTCTCTTTCATCCCCAAGCTCTCGCAGGAGTACGGAGCATGCTCCAGGGGAGGCATGGACTTTTCACATCCCTGTTTCTTGTCGGAGGAGAAATTGGTCGAGGCATCTGGCCAACAGCAGCAAGTCTCGTTGCTGCCAATCTTGGGCTTCAGTATTTATGGATTATTGCCATACCTGGACTTCTTACAGTGATTGTTGTCTTCCGTCTTGCACCACAACTCCCCGCCCGTCCACGGTCAGGACGTGTACTTCACTTCCAGGCACACAGCAGGCCACTCCTTCTTCTCCTGAGTTATAGCTCGATTCGAGCATTCACTATCTACGGTCTGGTGACTTTTATTCCGATTCTCTGGCATCTTCATGGAGGAAGTCTTGTAAGTGGGGCCACAATCATCTCGACGATTATTGTCGTGGGAGTAGTCGGAAATCTCTTTGGAGGACATCTGGCTGATGTGTTTGGAAGACGTCCTGTACTTGTAGTATCCACACTTGCAATAGCACTTCTTGTCGTGCCCATTGCGTATGCGCACGGTGCGTGGATCTGGGTTCTTGCTGCACTCCTAGGGCCATTGCTTTTTCTCACTGCATCGACAACAATCCTCATCGGGCAGGATATCTTCCCAGAAAACAGGTCCATGGGTTCAGGAATTGCACTTGGACTTGCAAATGGTCTTGGTGCACTTCTTGTTCTGGTAATTGGCTTTCTTGTAAACGATTCTGATGTCATGTCCGTATTTTGGGTGCTTGCAGCTCTAAGCTGTGCAGCTGTCGTTCCTGCACTTGCACTGCCCCGAACGCTCATGGGTACAGTGCAACCTTCAGAGACAAGAATGGATCCGTAGATACAAAAAGCTGCAGCGTCAACTCAGCTTTGTCATAACAGTTGTTCTCTCGCGTCCTAGGAATTACCTGGACACGAATTAGGTCCTCCTTACTTGGGGGAAGGAGGCGTTGGAGCTGTGCTCCCTGGATGAGAGCAGATGTGCATCATCCACCTTTTTGGGCGTATGGACAGGACGCCTTGTGCTATGCAGATTCAGCAGGAGGGATTGCCGGATGAGCTGGGGATCCAATTTCACCTGGCATGCCAGGCAGGTCGATCATCCTGAAGTCCGTATCGACGATATTTCGTTCGAACTTGCTCAGTCGATGCTGCACAAGGAATCCTCTTGTGCCAACCTTCCATAGTGATTGGCCGCGTCGCAGTTGTGAGATGAGATCTGCTTCACTGTCCGTGAGCCCCAGAAGGCCCTTTGATACAGCAACATCTCCAGGAGCCTGATAGTAGATCACGCGAGTTTCCGAGTCTGAAAGAAGCCCTCGAGCGAGCTGGACTTGTTCACTGTCACCTGCTCCTGCTGCAGAGAGGTCGCTGAGGCGATGCACAACGGCAATATTCTGCACTCCATAGGCACGAGCAAGCTTGTACGATGCCTGGAGCCACCTGGCTATGGCGACATTCCTCAGACAAACCCATGCCTCATCGAGAACGAGGATACGCTTTGTTGTCTCCTGACGTGCAAGTGCTCGCTGGAGCCATGCGGCTGCGCATACCATAAGAATGCCAAGTGCCTCAGACTGGTAGACAGAACTCAGGTCGAAAGAGACAAGAGGGGAAGTGAGATCGATATTCCCTGATGTGGGACCATCGAACATACCCCTGAGGTCGCCCTGACAGAGTCGTTGAAGCTCAAGGGAAGCTTCGCGTGAGCCAGTGGCAAGGCGTTCCTTCGTTGTTGCCAGCTTTGAAGCAGCCTCATCGTCCGGGAAGAGCAGTGCTTCGACTACATGTGGAAGGGTGGGTTGTCCCACATGGTTTTGTCTTGCACTGTCGAGCGCGACTCCGCACGCTGCACGCTCTTCCGGGGTGAGCGGACGATTGAGGGCTGCTGCAATGATGGCAAGCAGGACACCGAGCTGATCCTGGGTGATCTGCTCGACTGGCCTGTTTGGATCGCCGACTTCTGGGTCAAGCGGGTTGAGGCGGATTTCACCGCCAGGTCGGAGCTTGAGGGGGTCAACTCCAACAGCAGCGCAAAGTGCTCCATTCTCTCCCTTTGGATCGAGCATGACAGCCCGACGCCCAAAGATTAGCTGCCGGTAGATATAGCTCTTTACGAATGATGACTTCCCGAACCCTATCTGACCAATGACAAGCATGTTTGGACCACTCAAGTGTCGTCCATACAGTTCCCAGGGGTCATAGCAGAATGCTCCACCAAACAGGTCTTGTCCGATGTAGCAACCACGACCGCCAAGTCCTCCCTCAGAGATAAAGGGGTACACAGCCTGGAAGTGTGCTGTCGTTACGCGATGTGCGAGTTGGTGTGAGCGGGTGTTCATCGGAGCCCTCGTGCAAGAGGCAGGGTATATGTGAAGGCAACGTCATGTTCACCAGAGAGGCGTCGGAGTACGATTCGGGACTGTCCAGCTTGTTGCTCGACTTCGCTGCAGGCTACTTCAAGCTCTTCCTGGTTTTGAGCAGTGACTGTGATGTAGCCACTGAATCGAATGTCAGCATGTCCATCCGCAAGCTCCAGTTCACGACGAAGTACACCCTCATGCTGGCGTTGACGCCGCATGGTGGTTATAAATCCGTGCTTCTGACGTACTTCTGCATCAGCAATGTCTGCAGTACGGGCAGTCTCCACTTCACGTTGGGCCTTCAGCGGTGAGACTGGTTCCATCGTTACAGAGACTGTACGATGCACCCAAGTTTGCAGGAGGAGTGGTGCAAGGAAATCGGGACCGACATCAGTGCGGGGCCACTCTGCACACCAATACGTTGCGTGGACAGCACTGTCAGAAGCGAGATGATCCCAGTGACTCACTGTCTTCATGGGCCATGCATGGGCAGGATTGACACCCATCTCATCTGGGTACATCACACTTTTCATGGCGAGCCCATTCTTTGCAGCAGGGTCATAGGCAGTGCGAATGGTTTCAGCAAGTACCTGTGGAGTAAGTAGGCCGAGAACATCGAGATCTGCTGCCTGTAATCGTGTGGCAAGGCCATAAATCTCTCTAGCTAGTACGAGGCATGCTCCAGTATCGCCACCACCAGACTGTCGAATGGCACGTCGTGCACGGAGTCCATCAATTTGCACAGAAAGGTACGTTTCATGACGGCGTGCAACTGGTCCTGCTTCTTCAATGAGCTGAAGGTAGCTTCGTACAGCGGGGGACGTGTAGTCTCCTTTCACGGATTCCCGGAGATACTGTGCAACAGTCTCTCCACTGTCAGCAGAGGTTCGTTCAAGCCACTGGAGTCGTGTGATGGGACTTCCCTCTCGGGCAAGTCCTGTAAGGACATCTCCCCACTGGGAAAGAAGTCGTGCCTTGTCCTGTTGGTCAAGAAGTGCAAAGGAGCGGCCACGGACTGCAAGAACTGCAGTGTATGTACCGGACAGTGCATCTTTCACCACACCAAGTTCACCGCCTGCTACGGGTGCAGCAATGATGGAGATGGATTTCAGGCTTGGAGGTGCATCCTTTGGAATGAGGGGTGTCTTCCAGCTGTGGCCCTGGAGTGGTGCTTGGGATACATGGATATTCTCTCTTTTGAGCTTGCGTACGAGCCAGCGCATACCAACAGGTACCCACTGGTCAACACTTCTCCCGCTCACATGCCAGAAGCATGAACCAGCAGCTACTGTGAGAAAAAGCATGGCGAGAGCAATGCCACCGCTTCCGGGCAGTGCATGCATGGCAATGACGCCGAGAAATGCACCACCAAAGAGGAGACCGACTTGTGCAGTTCGGAGTCCAAAAAGAAATCCACGCTGCTCCAGCGGACCAAAACGGTACCGAAGATCATCAGACATCACTCATACCTCCTTCCGAAGTGGGTGGAACTGACGGACCATTCGACGATGGACCTGTCCCCCCTCGGGTTTCACTGGGAACGATCGTAGTTCTGGGTTGAGGTGACTGTTGCTGGGCTCCTCGCCAGCCAGTCGGACCTCCTTGAGTTTGGGAATTTCCCACACCACCAGACGTGTTTGGCTGGTGTTGGGTTGCTCCTTGTTGGAAACTTTGACCAGATTGAGCAGCACGGCTGCCGATGAGATGAACAGCACCAGCAGCACCTCCTGCAGCCCCGCCAGCTGCTCCAGCAGAGGCACTCGTGACGGAGCTTGAGGCAATGCGAGCCTCATTGAACCGCCGTATGCCACTGTATACATTTGCACCTGTCGTTGCAGCAACAAGTCCCTCCCCAATGCCAATAGTCTGTGCAGTGACAAATGTCGAGATTGAACCTTCAATGGTTGGAACGAGGGCAAGGATTGCAGCTGGGGTAAAGGCAGTCATGATAACTATGACTACACCAGCAAGAACAGCAGCGAACCCTCCTGTAGTTCCGCCCCCGAGCGCAGCAATACCAATTGACAGGACAACAACAAGGACAAATTTTGAAATGATGACGAAGATGAGTGTTTCAAACATTTTCGTTGCCATACGAGATGCCTGTGGAAATACGAGTGTCGTGAGGATAAGAGGTATGAAGATGGCAGTTGCATAAATTGTTGCTTCACGAACGAGAAGTTCGATGAAGATGAAAAAGCCAAAAACGACAATGAGGAAGCTTGATATGAGTGCAATAAAAGGAGTCGCTATGGATGGGGTATTTCCCCCATTGAGTGCAGTACTGATGTTTGAGACAAAAGATGAATAATCTGAGTTCATGCCTGTGAGGACAACGCTGCACATCCAGTCCACAATTTTCAGGAGTGCATCAACGACATGAAGCGACACAAAGGTGCCAATACAAGCAACTGGAACGTAGACAAACGCAGCACGGAGCGGAAGTGACGGATCTCCCTTGATTGCACCGAGGAGTGCAGTTAGAAGGAGAAGCGGCAGCATTACGAGTGCTCCAAGAGTCACCATGACGCTGTAGTGCTGCATGAACCATGGGGCAGAGAGATTAGGTGTAGTTGAAGAGTTGATGAGTGCAACAATCTTGTCAAGGATCCAGACTGCAGCATTCGTTACCCAGGAATCGATGGCATTTAGGACAGATGATGCGACGGAGCTTGCAAGAGAGTCAGCTGGATTTGATAGTGTACTTGATGCACTTGAGGCAGTCTTGCATGCCTGGGAAATGACCGGTATCTGACACGTGTCAAAAATACTTGATGCAACAATGGGTGTCGGGGCGTGATCAACTGTCGCTGCTGCTACTGAGCCGGAAAAGAACGACATGCAGCATACGAGTGTAAGGATTGCAAACGCAATGCGTACGTACGCCCCTTGGACGTAGCGAACGAATCTCACCACTGATTCCCCCTGCTCTCTCCTACGTGTTCGTCACCCCTCGAACGTAGGTCAACGACGCGGTACGGACTCCCGTCTCTCCCCGGATTCGGGAGCCCGTGCAACTACAAAATCGGCTTAGTGCAGCGTCTGGCCTGTATGGTAGAAGAAGTTGATCAGGATTGCAGCGTCTGGCCTGTATGGTAGAAGAAGTTGATCAGGATCGAGGATGCACCAATGATGAGTGCTCCAATGATAGCTCCTGCAACGGTCTTCTTGCCCATTGCTGCGACCTGTGCATTTGCTGAACTTGATCCAGCTGCCCAGGCGACCCCACCACCAATAATTGCAATCAGGCATCCGAGTAGTGCATAGGCACCAACTGCATCGGTAATAGCCTGCAGTGTTCCGAAACCTGGCAAAGCGCTGGGATTTGGTGTCCAGCTCACATCACCCAATACCCACATGTTCCCGTCCTCCTTGTCGAGACAAAACACTATCCTTATGTAATACCTGATTATGCATGCGAATAACAACTTTGAAGTGCGACAGCAGCTGCAAGCTCATGGAGACCTGTCCTTGTTGAGGGCAGGAGAGCATCAAGATCTGGAACGTGGACATCATGTGCAATTGCCCTGTCCCAGACTACACGCACAACAGTGCGTCGATGCTGCTGGAAGTATCGCGTTATGGAAACAAGTGTGCTGAAAGGTATTGTTCGGATCTGGTTAATGCAGACTATTGCCTGATCACTGAGTTCACGAAATCCTTGTTCACGAAGCCAGTCAAGCGTAGATGAGGCTGCATACACCCCATCAATACTTGGAGTTGCGACCATGATAATCTGTGTGCTTTGAGAAAGGTATGCAAAGACAGCATCGTCATTCGTCGTGTCCTCAATGTCGCAGATGACGAGTGAGTACTGCCTTTTGAGATGTGCAAGAAGTTCACGGATCCGGGAAGGATCAGCAGGAGCATCCGCAAAGGCGAGTTTTGTACCGGGCATGAGGTCCACTTCAGGTGTCATGTTCGGGGATGGTCGCATTGCAGGATTTGAAGGAAAAGAAAGTTGAGTAGCAGGTGTACCGCTTACTTGTACAAGCGTTTCTTCACTTGGAACAACACTGCTTTCCTTCAATCCTTGTTGTCGAACGAGCACGATTGTGTCATTGCGGTGGAGGGCATATATCTGCTGCAGAAGACGTGCAATCGTACTTTTCCCCACGCCATGCTTTCGTCCCATTACAGAAAGGACAACTGGTCCACTCCACGGTGTACGGACAGCATCTATGATCTGTCGTTCCTTGAATGTTGGTGGCCAGCTTGTGAGATTGTCGCGCACTTCCTGTGGCCAATACTCCGGTCCCCAGGCGCTGTGTGCTGCAGGCGCAACATCATCCGCATGTCCAGACGTCATCGCTTGATACCACGATGAATCTACATCGGACTGTAACTTATGCCCATGCACCCATGGAATACGAATCACCCCATTCCCCTCTCTTGCGAGTAAGACAGGAGACCGTATGTCGATCTACCTATATGACTCCTTGAACCATTGTACCTGCTGGGAAGAAAAATTGCCAGTAGCAGGTTTCCCACTGATAGTTGTCATCCCAAGGGAGGCTATCGTTGTACAGGTGCGGGTGCAGTCGTGATGGTGGAGGCGAAGCGTGGGGATTGTTGCTTACGACTGAGATGCAGCAGTTGAAGAGGGAAGATGGAGCCCGCATTCTGTTTTTTCCATTCCGAAGAACCGTCCAGAACGGGGATGTTCACCAGGGGCAACTGGTCGTGTGGTTGGTGCACAACCAATAGAGGGAAATCCCTTGGCGATGAGTGGATGAGCTGGGAGGTCGTGTCCGATACGGTATTCCTCTACATCTTCGTCAGACCATGTAGCAAGCGGATTGATTTTCACGAGACCAAATTGATTGTCAAAAGAGCAGATTGGTGCAGCAGTTCGTGTGGGGGCATCACATCGTTTAAGTGCAGTGATCCATGCAGCCTTTCTTGCAAGTGCAGAGCGCAGGGGTTCAACCTTTCTAAGTTCACAGCAGTGGGCTGTGCCGCAGGTCCACGCTGCAGCTTCAGCAGGCGGGGATGTGACAGTGAGGTTGAGATTGAATTGGGATCGTACTGTTTCGACGAAGGACAGTGTTTCCGGGAAATGTGCACCAGTGTCGAGGAAGACAACCTCGATGGCAGGATCAATTGCTGTTGCCATGTCGATGAGAACGCAGTCCTGAAATGAACATGCAAGAACGATGCTATTCCCAAACTCCCCAATTGCCCATGAAAGGATCTCTTCAGGATGAGCATGTTCAAATGCTGCAGACTTTTCCGAGAGTTCCTCTACAGAATGGTTGGGTGCTGTCCGAGTCATCTTTGTCTCCTGTGGGTGCACCCCAGTGGTTCTCAGGCGAGTCTCAGGGAGCAGTCTTGAGCACTATGATAAAGGTAGAGGGAGTCCTCTTATCTGAGGAAAGCCTTAAGAAATGATTCATGCATACCCCACCTACGTTGTCCAGTCTCTCGCATCTCGATTCACTTGAATCACAAAGCATATACATCCTTCGTGAAGTTGCAGCAATGTGCGAACGACCAGCACTGCTCTTCAGTGGAGGGAAAGATTCAGCTGTTCTCCTGCGACTTGCAGAGAAAGCATTTCGTCCTGCACGATTTCCATTTCCAGTACTCCATGTGGATACAGGACACAATTTTCCAGAGGTGCTCACATTTCGGGATCAATGTATGCAGGAGCTTGGGGAAGAGCTCATTGTTGCCTCTGTACAACAATCGATTGACATGGGTCGAGTCACTGATCCTGGTGATGGAGTTTCAAGAAATCGTCTCCAGAGCGTGACGCTTCTCGATGCAATAGATGAGTACCATTTCGATGCCCTCATTGGAGGTGCCCGACGTGATGAGGACAAGGTCCGGGCCAAGGAACGGATTGTGTCCGTGCGGGATTCATTTGGTCAGTGGGATCCACGGCACCAGAGACCAGAACTCTGGAATATCTTCAACATGAGCAGGAACCAGGGTCGGCATCTTCGGATCTTCCCCATCTCAGATTGGACAGAACGGGATATCTGGCAATACATCGAGCGTGAATCGATTGCTCTACCCGAACTCTATTTCGCACATGAACGGGAGGTCGTTCTTCGTGACAATATGCTGCTTGCAGTGACAGAGTTTCTCCAGCCAGGAGACGGTGAGGCAACATCCAGATCCACAGTACGCTTTCGCACTGTGGGGGATGCAACCTGCACAGCTGCAGTTCCATCTGCTGCACGGACAATAGCAGAGATTCTGCGGGAAGTAGAAATGTCCGATGTGAGTGAGCGCGGTGCAACCCGTGCTGATGATCGATTTTCAGAGCATTCGATGGAGGAGAGAAAGCGTGAAGGGTACTTCTAGGATGTCTCATTCCATGACGTCAAGTACGACAGAGCCAGGAAGGGATACCATTGAAGATGCCCCTTTACTTCGCATTGCAGCCATTGGTTCAGTGGATGACGGAAAGTCAACACTCATTGGTCGCTTTCTCCACGATTCAAAGCAGCTCTTTCGGGATCAGATTCAGGCAGTTGCTGATGCAAGTGCACGGCGTGGTGTTGAGGGAGTGGAACTTGCATATGTGACGGATGGGCTTAAGGCAGAACGCGAGCAAGGTATTACGATTGATGTCGCATACCGGTATGCAGCAACATCCACACGAAAACTCATTATTGCGGATTGCCCAGGACATGTCGAATACACACGGAACATGGCAACAGGGGCGTCGACAGCTGATGCGGCTGTCGTGGTTATCGATGTCGAGAAGGGAATACGCGAACAAACGAAGCGCCATCTCGCAATTGCACGCCTCATGGGAATAACTTCTGTCGTTGCTGCAGTGAACAAGATGGATAGGGTTGGCTGGAAGAGGGAGCCATTTGAGTCAGTAGCAACAGAACTGGAAGATTTCGCACAGGAACTTGGCATACGTACAACAATTGTCGTTCCAATCTCTGCACTGTACGGTGATAATGTTGTAACCCACTCAATACATGCATCCTGGTATACGGGTCCTAGTGTTTTTGGTGCAGTGGACAGTCTTGAAGCAGCTACAAATTCCCATATCCCAGGAGGAAGCTCCCGCTTGCCAGTCCAGTGGACGATCCGATCGAAAAATGGTGGCAGAGCGTATGCAGGCATGGTTCTTGGCGACAATCTGCGGGAAGGTGACACGGTGACAGTCCTTCCACGAGGTATTAGTGCAACTGTCTCCGCAATACTCAAAAGCAGTGGTCCTGCAGCCAGTGCTGTTCCAGGAGAGTCCGTGCAGATTACCCTGGCAGAGGATATTGATGTTTCACGTGGAGACACGATAGCGACTGGAAAACTCCCTGCCTCTTCAAGCGATCTTGAGGTGACTGTTCTCTGGTTTGCAGCCCAGCCACTACTTGCTGGAAAGCGATATATTCTCCGACACTCAACAAGAGAAACCCACGCTCGGGTTGTTGAAATAGTTGGCATTGTGGATCTGCAGGAACGTTCCATTGTTCCATATGACTCCATCGAGGAGAATGGAATCGGTGTTGTGAAAATCCAATCAGCTGAACCCCTTGTCCATGATTCCTATGATGCATGTAAGGGGATGGGAAGTCTCATCTTTATCGACCCCGTAACGGGGGATACTTGCGGGTGTGGCTTGCTTGGTGTAGACACATTTGCCGGGTAGGTGAATATCGGATGGGCTGTCATACCACATGACAACCCATCCGATGCTGTGCTCGTCGTTACATACTCAGAAGTAGAATGGCAGCATGACCCGTCATCCCATTCGTCTTCTCGGTCTTGTCGTCACCCTGATTGTGTTAGCTTTCGTGTTGACTGTAGCAACTGCAGGAATTGGATCTGCAACACCAGTTGTATCCACTGCGGGAGGCGCCCTTCCAGTTCCGACGCAGTATGGGGAAACAACGTACTCAGCAATTTCCTGTACATCCCGTTCCTTTTGTATGGCCGTTGGTACGTACACAAATAAAGACTATTTCAGTTTCGGAGTTGCAGCCCAGTGGAATGGATCACAGTGGTCCCCAAGACCCTTGCCGTTATCAGAGAACCTACAGGGGGCGTGGGGACTTTCCCAAGTGGTATGCATTTCCCCCTCCTGGTGCATGTCTCTTGGTGGAAGCAATGGAGTAAAACCACCATTTTCAGAGCTGTGGAATGGTTCTGCGTGGGAGAGGAAGAATATTGATACCCACGTTGCAGGACTTGGCGTGATCCTCAACCATCTCAGTTGTACATCACGAAGCTACTGTCTTGCCGTTGGTAATGCGGAGGGAGGCTTCAGGGATACCGTTTTCACGAAACCTGTGGCTACAGAATGGAATGGGAGCCAGTGGAGTGTGCTCCCGCCTCCGAAGCTGAGCAGTGGATACAGCTTTAGCGGAGTTTCGTGTTCAGGAAATAATGAATGCAATGCCATAGCAGATACAGCAACGTTGCATGGAATTATTAATGGCAATGCTGTGGTTGTACAACATTCAGAATCGGGCTGGACTGTTCTACCTGCACAGCCAGCAAGCAAGAACGCAGAGTACCAGTATCAGGGAATCTCCTGCACAGGAGCCTCTTTTTGCATCGTTGCAGGAACAAGTGAAGCAAGATTTCAGAATGGGCTCAATGACAGGGAATACGCCTTCATTGCCACTATCTCAGGATCCACTTGGAACATGACAGTTCTTCGAAATATTTCGTATATGCAGATTGACACACAGCTGACATGTCCATATTCAGGGTCATGCATTGTGATTATTCCAGACGTGCAATATCCGGTTCATCCAGCACAAGTTCTGTCAATTGATACTGGGTCAGGGAAGATCATAACGATTAGGACAGTTCCGCAAGTTGATGCTCTTTCTGAACCGTGTGCAAGTCCAAGTACATGCTCTTTTGTTGCTTCCTCCTGTAGTTCGTGCAGGGAAAGGCTGGAGTTCATCAGGCTTCCTGCTCCATGGAGTTGGTCATATGTTGTTGCAGTAATTATCGTTTGTGTACTGCTCGCAGGAGGGTACTGGCTGTATTCCAGAAAGGAGCATGTCACATGAATGTACTGCACTTCCGTTTGCCTAACTTTCAATACCTTCGGATGATGGTCGTTGTAGTAGCACTGCTGTTTTCAGCTAGTGCCAGCTATGCTGATGCCCGTTCAGTTACGCCAGAGCAGTGGGTTTTCCAGTGGGGACCAACAGGAGCACAGTATCCAACTGCTGCATTTCCGTATGTGAGCTGTGGGGGCCCATCGTTCTGTATAGCTGCTGGGAGCTTTGGTGACAATGAAGCAGTGCTTCTCAGCTGGAATGGCTCATCCTGGTCAACAGCACTCACTCTCACGGCATCGAATACATTCTCCCCGCAATTCAATGGTGTGAGTTGTGCATCAACAACGTACTGTCTTGCATATGGAAATGCTTCGTATGTGTGGAATGGTACACACTGGAATGCTACAGCCCCAAATACAGTTGCAGTTGTAGGTGCACAGTGCAGTACAGTTCCAGGTTGTACTTCAGGGATGTCATGTACTACATTCTTCGGACCATCGTGCCTTTACCAGACTATTGAGGATGCCTCATGCAGTGGCAACTCGTGCATTGCTTTTGGATCGACAGTGGAAACAGCGGGTTGTTCAGGCGACTGTACTGCCTCGTGGTACAGCATTCTTTCCGGGTCATCATGGAGCAATGGACACAATCTCAGTCTTCCACGTGGTACAGGCTTTGGAACGAGGAACCCACCTGAAATGCTCAGCGCCTCTTGTGCAGGAATCAACTGGTGCATGCTTCTTGTTTCTGATAGTTCTACAAGTTCAGGAGTGGAAAATGACATTCTGACCTGGACACCCGGCAGAACAATGAAGACAACACTTTTACAGACTCCAGGGACTACAACAAGTGGTGACGACATAACGTCTGTATCCTGTGTAACGACAACATATTGTCTTGCCCTAGGGACGTATGCAGTCATTCTCGGGGGATTCCAGCGGATACTTGCAGAAGTGTGGGATGGATCCTCCTGGAGAATCGTTCCATCGCCATCACTTGACCCGCATGGTGATCTGTGGCTCAATGCAGTGACGTGCACAGCAGTGAATTACTGCACTGCAGCAGGGGGAACAAGTTCAAATAGTAGGAACTACGCTTTGGGACAGTTTTTTGGGGCTGTCTTAAATGGATCCCAGTGGAACATTTCACAACCTTCAGTGAATCCTGGTTCTGTCCCACTCCTTCCTGTCGATTGGAAACTCGCCTGTCCTACCTCATCATGCGTGGTGTTCATTGGTGCAACTCCAGTTGTATGGAAACCAGGAGGAACCATTGAGATACAGTCCTCTCCATTTACAGCTCCACGTACGGGACATTTTGCACGGGGGATTTCCTGTACCAGTGGAGCGTTTTGCATGCTTGTTGGGGACATGACAGACCCAACCGGACATACAGAGGCTACAACCAATACTCTGTATGGGAATCCTTCTGTGGGGCAAGGGGATGGAGCTGGGTGGAACAGTTACTCAGGCGTCGGATTTCCAGGGTCGATGTCATGGACGCTTTCAGGTGTGAGTTGCATTGATTCGGCTGATTGTGTGGCTGTTGGACACACTGATCAGTCAGGGAAACAGGTCGTTCTTGCTGAACAGTGGAATGGTACCAAGTGGCAATCGATATCATCGGGCATTTCAGGAGTGAATGGATTGTTGTCATCAGTCAGCTGTACAACACTGGCATTTTGTGCTGCTGTCGGTGATGAAGGAAATCCTGCTACAGGGATGGTAGCCATTTGGGATGGTGCTTCATGGACGGTGCATGCAGCACCTGATACCAGTAGGCTCATGAGCATTTCCTGTGTAGTGTCTGGTACGTGCCTGGCTGTGGGGAGTTTTAGAAATACGCCTGTGCTCATTCAGTGGAATGGTTCTGCTCTGCAAAGTATTCCCATTGCAGGTAATCAATCATTTTCAGGGAGTTTTGACGGAGTATTCTGCCTGTCGAGACTAACATGCATGGCAGTGGGAAATCGGGAAACAGGTACGGGAAGTATGCCCGTAGCAGATATCTGGACAGGTAGCACACTTGAGACAGCAGAGATTGGACTGCCTGATTCCGGAGGGGCAGTGACACTACGTTCAGTGACTTGTACAGCCACGAATGTCTGCTATGCCGTAGGAAACACACAGGCAACCCAGGATTCGAGAAATGTGCTGATCGCATGGAATGGGTCCTCATGGATCACGGAAAAGGTGGCCAATCAGTCGCCAACGACGGAGGACGCTCTGGACTCTGTGACCTGCGGGAATGCCAGCCAGTGTCTTGCAGCAGGAACCTATATCAAGGATGGAGTATCGTACACTTTTATCGTTCGTCTTGTGCCAGCTCATGCAGTTGCCCTTACCATGAATCAGCACGCTGGAAAACCACTGCATAGAAAGAAGTCATATTCTCCAGTTGAGAGTGGTGCAGTGGTGATACTTGCGTTAGTATTGGTCTTCGCTTGCATGCTTGTTCTTTTTCGACGAAGCAGGAGAGACAGAAGTAAAGGGTAGGGCTCGCCCTTCACGGATCCCGGAGGGAGTCTTGTCACCTTGGTGTGATGACCATCGCACCGACGAATGGGTATACTCCGTTCCATGGCAGATTCTACACATTCCGCCCCACTGGTGACCACGCTCCCAAATGGTGTGGAGTTTGTAAACATGACAACTCCAGGAGCCATGATGGGGGCAATAACCCTAGTTGTTCGAAGAGGATCTCGTGATGAGAAACGAACAGAGACAGGCCTTACCCAGTTCGTTGCGGAACTCTTCTTTGGAGCAACAACACATCGTCCAGACAGGGAAGCTGTGCTTGAGGAAATCGATGCACTTGGCGCCTCTGTGAAGGTGAAGGTGAGCCCTGAGTCGACAGTCTTTCAGATCAGCGGGCGTGCATCAGACCTTCAAAAGCTGGCAGAGCTCCTGGGGGATATGGTCAACAACCCTGCTCCATCTGTGGAAGATGTCGATAGTACTCGTCAGGAAATACTCAATGCCATCGATACCCTGCAGATGGATCCTGAATCATGGGTAGAACACCATGTCCTCTCCACAGCATTTGCACCTGGCAGTTCCCTTGCAAAGGCAGAGCTTCCAGATCGAAAGGTTGTTGAACATGTTCGACGTGAGGAGCTCCTTGCATTCAGGAAGCAACTCCTTCGGGGAGATCAGTGTGCACTCATTGTGACTGGAGGAATGACTCTCGATGAGAAGACTGCACGTGCGTGCACAGCATCCCTTGTCCCAGGTCGTCCAGCAGTCCGACTACGAAACGCGCCTTCATGGCAGGCAGCATCACGTCCTCCAGTGAAATATGTACGACAGCCAATTCCCGGAGATAGGCCCAAGCTTGATGTGTCGCTTGTTCTTCCCGGAATTGCACGTGATGACCCTGACTGGCTTGCAGATTCAGTGCTTCAGCAGATACTTTCGGGTGGAATGCTTGCACGCTTGTTTGCAGTGGTGCGGGGAAAGCTTGGACTGTGTTACGGTATAACGGCTGAGTCGCAGCGATACGAGAATTGCGGTGCCTTTGTCATCTCCACTTCAGCACTTCCCGAAAATGGCTCTCCTGCACTTGCAGCTGCTGTTGCACAACTCGTTGACCTTGCAGAGAATGGACCGAAAGACAAAGAGATTGCGGATGCAAAGAAGCAGTTTGCCTTTGCCATGGGCTATCAGGAAGAGTCTGCAAAGATGCGAGGTCTTGCTACTGCCATCCGCTGGGGAGCAGGAAAGCCATTTGAGAGTCGAGAGGCTCGCCTTGCTGCAATCAATGCAATCTCGAAGAAGGATGTCCAGCGAATTGCAAAGCGGATAGTCAGCCGGATTCCTGAAGCACGCCTGGTTTACTCTGCAACGCACGATGTTGGTAAGGACTTGGCTGCATCACTGCAGAAATCTGCATCACATCAACACGATGATCGGGGGGTCTTATGAGTACACCAACTCCAGCTCCATATGCTCCTCAGGTCATTACCCTGTCGAATGGCATTACGCTTATCAACGTATACACGCCTGATACGACGACAGTGACTGTCCAGCTTGTTGTACGTGCTGGTTCACGGGATGAGGTTCCTGCAACTGCAGGCCTTGCCCACTTTGAGGAGCACATGCTCTTCAATGGAACGAAAAAGACACCAGACCCTGATGAAATTGTCGACAGACTCTCGTCAGGAGGCGGGTTCACCAATGCGTTTACGAGTGAGGAACTTGTCTCGTATTTCGCAATAGGACCTGAGCAGGATCTGGAATTGATTGCAGACACACTATGTGACATGGTGAGCAATCCGCTCAATGACAAGGAACATATGGATCGTGAACGTGGAGCAGTACTTGAGGAGCTTGGGAATCGGCAACAGGATACATTCACGTGGTGTTTCGATACCCTTCAGCAGGTTGCCTTTGGTGGGAAACAGTCAATGTCCTGGAGTGCCATTGGCTTTGAGGACAATGTCAAGTCTGTAACACCGAAGGAAATGAATGAGTATCATGATCGATTCTACGATCCCAGGCAGACAGCCCTCATAGTCTGTGGAAGTAGGGTGCTCGACAAGGACACAGCAGAGAAACTCCTGCAAAGTTATCCGAAGGGGAAGCGAGGAGCAAGGACACCAGCGAAATGGGGACAGGGGAAGTTGTTCATTGGAAAGTCCCTACCTGTACCTGCAGGACAGCGCCCAGTCGTCGATGCACTCGTTGCACTTCCCGGTATTCCTTTCAATGATCCAGACACTATTGCAGCTCACGTGCTAACGATGCTGCTTTCAGGCGGGAATTCTGCTCGTCTCGAGGTTCTTCATCGCAAGAATCCAAAGCTTGCACATGAGATGTTCGTGTACAACAGGCAGTATTCAGATACGGGCCAGTTTATCCTTGGAGTTCGTGCAGATCTTCCACAGGCTGAAAAGGCAATCGGGGAGATCGTCAAGGAACTGGACAAGCTTGCACGCACACCTGTATCCAGGGAGGAGCTCAAGCGAATCACAACACTTGCAAGTGCGGATCTCCTTGGATCTACAGAGCACACGAATGATCTTGCTGAGTTCTATGCAACACGGTGGGGAAATGAAGAGCCAATATGTTCACCTTCAGAACTCGCTGCAGAGTACGAGAAGATTACTTCCAGGGATATCCAGCGCATTGCAGCACGACTCATGACGGGCCTCAAGGATGCTCGGCTCACATTTGTTCACCAGGTGGATCCTGCCTCAGGAAAGAATGCACTTGGGAGAACGCTGGATGAGGAAGGCACAGCTCTCCTTCATGCTGCCACATCACTTGTTGAGCGGGACAAGGGACTGCTGTAGAGTCAGTTCGCACTGACAAGGTGACCCATGCACCTTCTCCTTTTGGGACAATGGACCAATCATGTCCACTCCAGTGCTTGTAGTCGATTCGCTTACGAAGGTATACAACACTGTTCCTGTCGTGAATGCCATATCGTTCGAGGTTTTAAAGGGTGAGATCTTCGGCATTCTCGGTCCAAACGGGGCTGGAAAAACGACGACTCTCGAGATGATAGAGGCAATCACTCCCATGACCTCCGGTCATGTGGTGGTGGATGGGACTGATGTAAGGAAGCATCCTGCAGTCGTAAAACGAAAGATTGGGGTACAACCACAGGCAGCAGCATTCTACGACAAAGTGACCCTCCGTGAGCTTCTCGTGCTCTTTGGTGCCCTTTATGGAGAGAGGGTGGATCCCGATGGGCTCCTTCGGGAAGTGAATCTTGAGGAGAAGAGTACCAGCTTCTTCGAGCAGCTTTCCGGTGGCCAGAAGCAGCGGTTCAGCATCATTGCAGCTCTTGTCCATAATCCTGTCATTCTCTTTCTTGATGAACCGACAACAGGTCTTGATCCCCAAGCGAGACGCAATCTGTGGGATCTTGTGCGCAATATCAGAAAGAAAGGGATCACGATTGTCATCACGACACACTACATGGATGAGGCTGAACTTCTCTGTGACCGGGTTGCAATCATGGATTCAGGGAGGATCATAGCTCTCGATACGCCTTCAGCGCTCATACAATCTCTCCTAGACTCTGGTTTCAGGAAGGAAGTACGTGTACAGCAGGCAAGTCTTGATGATGTTTTCATCCAGCTCACAGGAAAGGAGCTTCGGGAATGATGCGAACAGTCTTCGTGCCTGTCATGGCTCTTATACGAGTGGTACTGCGACGGTTTTTTCGTGATCGTACAGCCCTATTCTTCACTGTCATATTCCCGCTCATTTTTCTTTTCATCTTTGGGGGACTCTTCGGCAAGTCGAGCAACGTGAGTTTTAACGTTGCAATCATCAACCATTCGGATACACCGTTTGCATCGACATTTGTTTCTCAACTCAGGAAAAGCAAAGTGTTCAACATCAAGGCTTCTGTACATACAATCCAGGAGGGAACAACGCTTATTGACGAGGGGCAGATGGATGCAATTCTTGTTCTCCCAGATACATTTGGCGCACTATCCCCTGCTGATCACATTCCAACAGGCACGCTCGAAGTGTATGAGAATGCGAGCAATACACAGGAAAGCCCTGTTCTTACCTCAGTTCTCCAGTCGATCTTCGGACAGATCAACACCACACTCAAACCATATACACCACCATTTACTGTCGTCACTAAGGCAACAATCCAAGGGTATGTAGTTTCCCCATTCGATTACATTTTTTCTGGCCTATTAGGTTTTTCCATTCTTGGTCTTGGCATTTTTGGTCCCACAAATGCCTTCCCGGAACTGAGGAAACAGGGGATCCTCCGGCGCCTCAGGACAACGCCACTGTCATCTGCAATGTTCATCAGTGCAAACGCCATATCGTACATGTGCATTGGTGTTGTCTCACTTGGCATCATGATGGCAACTGGACTTCTCGTTTTCCACCTCAATATGCGGGGAAGCTATGTACTTCTTGTCCCGTTCCTTGTTCTCGGTGTGCTCGAACTGTTTGGTTTTGGCATGGCAATTGGCGGTTGGGCGCGCTCCCAGCAGGAGGCAGCTCCACTCACCAATATCATCGTGTTCCCGATGATGTTCCTGAGTGGTACATTTTTTCCCACGTATCTGATGCCCCAGTGGCTCCAATCAATAGCGCAGTATCTTCCCCTTTCTCCCGTGATAGATGGAGCTCGTAGGATCATCACGCAAAATTCTTCGCCTGCAGCTGTGCTGCCTGATGTTGGGCTCATGGCACTGTGGTGTGTCGTTATTTATATCATTGCCTTCCGTGTCTTTCGCTGGGAGTGACACGAATGTTTTGCAAATGAATGTACACAGTGATTTGTGTGTACATCCAAAACGCTGTAGTACTTGAGAAATACAGCAGGAGTCATCCCATGGGATTGTCCACAGTACGATGTGCAAGGGTCACGAACGGACCAGAACAAGATCCTTGGGAAATGGTGTGAGGTTTTCCATGCCCTGATCTGTAACGGTGACGAGATCCTCAATGCGAATGCCACCCAGATGTGGGTCATACAGGCCAGGCTCGATCGTGATGACGTCCCCTGCCTCAAGAATGACATCCGGGTCACTGACACGTGGAAACTCATGTATCTCGAGCCCCACTCCATGCCCGGTGCCATGGATGAATCGGGCTTGGGAAGAAATCTCATTGTATGGGGGTGTGAGGGAGCCATACCCGTGATCCCGAAATACATCACAACAGTGTCGGTGTATGTCCCTTGCATTGACACCTGGTCGAACCATGTCGAGGGCTTCTCGCTGCGCCTGTTTTACTGCTTCCCACATTTTCCAGATGGCTTCTGGCGGGTCCCCAACGACAACTGTGCGCGTAAGGTCAGCCCAGTACCGGGAGGTACGGTGGTAGGGGTAGAGATCGAGGACGATGGGAAGGTTGGCTCGGATGACAGGACTTGTCGTTCGGTGTGGATCTGCGCATTCAGGACTTCCACAGCATATTGAGTCCACAGTGATGCAGTCATGTGCGAGATAGTACGATTCGACAGCATGCACAAGGTCGGATCCGGTGAGCGGAGCTCCCTCATGGTACAGAAGACCGTCCTTCGTGCTGGTTGCACGAAGGAGACTGAGAGCTGCTTCTAGTCCACCAAGTCCGATACGCTCAACTTCACGAAGAGCAGAGATCTCTTCAGGTGTCTTGATACGACGCTCACGGAGGTACACAGTCCAGTCAACAGTTACATGTATATCGTGATCTCGCAGTGTGTCAGCTATTCCCAGTGGAAAGGTGCTGTCAACTCTGACTGCAGTGCAACATTCAGCAATGAGGACAGCATGCACAAGGCGTGGCCACATCTCTGTCTCGCTTCCTGCAGCACCGAGAAGTGAACTGATTTGGATCTCCTCAGTGGAATGTACCGTGCATCCTGTTGCCTCAATTGCTGCACGATGTGCTTCAAGTGGACTTACCCAGAGGGAAACATGGTCCCCATAGTCAAGAACGACAACAGGATCCGGAGCGAGAAATCTCGTTGCATACACAATATTCGGGTGGGTGAGTGGGGTCCCAAAAAGGAGGAGAGGAAGTGATGATGAGTGTTCAGGCATACTGGAAAGACTACCGCAATGTGCACACGGGGAGAAAGGAAATGGCACCATCACGAAAGCACAGCTGTGTTCCTTCTTCCCGACGAACACCAGTCGAGAGCATCATTGCAGAGACTTCATGGGGTAATGTTCGTATTGAGGGAAAGTCCGAGGGACTTACAGGGATTAGCCTCACAAATGAGCCAGTCACGACAACTCCAGTAAGCAGGGAGTTTCGCGCACATGTGGATACCTTTCTCGCTGAATGCTCCTCACTCACGTTCACCGTTCCCGTTATTCTTGAGGACTGTACACCATTTCAGCGTGATGTTCTCGATGTACTCCGTGAGATTCCCCGGGGAAATGTGATGTCATACCAGGAGATTGCAGTACGAGTTGGACGTCCACGTGCTTTCCGTGCAGTGGGTAATGCTGTTGCTGCAAATCCTGTACCACTTGTCATTCCGTGTCATCGGGTAGTGAGAAAAGACCGTTCCCTTGGGGGATTCTCATTCGGAAGTCCTGAAGTGAAGGCACAGCTCCTTGCGATGGAGGGAGCCCGGGTAGGGATCCAGAGGCACCTGGCAGATTGAGGAGATGCCCAAGAGAATTCACTGATGGAATACCATGGAAAGGTGACAGATCACGGTTTTTCTCCATCACGGGTACTCATTGTCGGTGCTCATCCGGATGATGTTGACTTTGGCTGTGCAGGAACAACTGCAACGTGGACTTCTTCAGGAGTCAGTGTCGCGTATTGCATCATTACCGATGGTGCAGCAGGAGGACGGTCGACTGGCCGGTCGAGAGAGGAACTTCGCACGCTCCGTGAAAAGGAGCAGCGTGCTGCTGGGGCAGTCATTGGTGTGACGGACATTACCTTCCTTGGATATCCCGATGGAGAGCTCTTTGCAACTCTCGAGCTCAGAAAGGAAGTTACACGAGTAATTCGTCGTGTTCGTCCAGATCTTGTCGTATGCCAATCCCCGGAACGTAACTGGGAACGGATTCATGCAAGCCACCCTGACCATCTCGCAGCCGGAGAGGCAACACTGTGTGCTGTCTACCCGGATGCACGAAATCCATATTCATATCCAGAGCTCCTTGAGGAAGGGCTGGAGGCACATGTCGTAACCGAAGTGTGGCTCACAGGAACGTCCAATCCGAATCATGCAATCGACATCACTGATGCGTTCGACAAGAAGTGTGAAGCATTGCAACAGCATGCCTCACAGATCGATGATGTTGAGGCACTCCTTGCACGTATTACTGCCATGGGAGCCAAGACTGCAGAAGAGATGGGACTTGGAGAAGGTTGCAAAGCTGAGACCTTTCGCAGGATCAACACCCAATGAGGAGGGAATGATGGGACGAACGCTCGTACGGGCAGCAGCCCTTTACGGCACAATTGATGCAGCACAGTTCCTTGCCACACGGTATGAGGATCTCAAGAAGGCACCTGGACGATTCTATGGCACGATTGCATACACAGCTCTCTGGGGAGGCTTGCTTGCAAGCTCTGTGTGCAGGAAGGGGCAAAATACGAACCTAACCCGTTCCCTTGCACTCACCACGACTCTTGCAAGCGGGGCACTGCTTGCTGCCCATGCTAAGCAGCATCTCGTTTCAGTACGTACCGTGGGTCCTGTTGTAGCTGCTGGAACAGCACTTCTTGGAGCATGTATTGCTGCAGAAGCGTTGGAAGAGGAGTAACACCAATTACAACCCGGTCATCCCTTCCTGCTGCAGTCGTTGCTAGGGGAGGAGCGACGTTTGGTGAGGTGAGCGCTAATGCTCATGGCATTTTCTGGTGCACATCCCGCCCGTGGGAACAGGGACGACAGACTATCATCCGATGGACTCAACAAGGGAGTACTGAGGATCTTCTCCCATCAACTGCTTCTGTAGGAAATCGCATCCACGAGTATGGTGGTGGTTCTTACGTTCTTTGTGGCGACAGGCTGTTGTATTCCTCAATCAGCGATGGCAGTCTTTGGCTCATCTCGCTCTTGGGAGCAAAGAGTCTGAAGTGTTGTGTTCCTGGAGGACAGAACAGGTGGTTTGGGGATTTCTCGTGGGATGAACGTCGAAAAGTTGTGTATGCGATACAGGAAGATCACGCCGGGAAGGATGTCGTAAACAGTATCGTTGCGATTCACCTTGATTCAGGTTTGATCACACCTGTGATCAGTGGAAACGACTTCTACCTCAATCCCCGAATCTCACCATCGGGTACCAAGCTTGCGTACCTTGCGTGGAACAATCCGGAAATGCCGTGGGAAGGGGCAGAGCTCCATGTCATGGACTGCATCAGTGAGGATCCTTGTTCTGAAGGAAAGACAAGACACATTGCTGGGGAGCCAGGACATGCTGCAATGGCGCATCTCTGGATGCCAAATGAAGAGCTTGTGTACACGGCTGACAGGAATGGCTTCTGGAATCTTCATGTGTGGAGCGAACATGACGGTATACGACTGCTACGGGAAGCACATGAGGAGCATGCATTTCCGCAGTGGAATATTGGAAACCATTCAATTGCAGTCTTGGAGAAGGATGAGTTCATCACAGCGTATGAGAAAGATGGTTCGATGCATCTTGCTGTCTCTGGGATTGTTCCCGGGACATGGCATGAACTCCCAACTCCGCTCACGACAGGAGGTCGCTCCCTTGCTGTGCATGAGGGAGTGGTCATTCTTGAGGGGGGAAGTCCTCTCCTACCGCATGGCATTTACTGTGTGGATACCAATACTGCTGACATCACTCCACTTGCCAAGTCATTTGATTTGCCCCTTCCAGGGGAGGTGGAAGTACCTTTGGCAACAACAGAAGTCATCCACAATGCTGAAGGAGATGAGATCCATGTGGTCGTGTATCGACCTCCATTCGAATCCCCAACACCTCGGGTTCTTATTCGGGCACATGGAGGTCCAACCTCCCAGGCAGAGCCAGAACTGGATCTTCGGATGGTGTATTGGACCAGTCGAGGGTATACCGTTGTTCAGGTGAACTACCGTGGCAGTACAGGTTTTGGTTCGGACTACCGGAGGGCATTGCTCGGTGCATGGGGAGTGATTGATGTGGAAGACTGCATCACTGCTGCACATGTATATGCAAAAGAACTGCAGGCGCCAGTATTCATCTCAGGGGGAAGTGCTGGAGGATTTACCGTCCTCTCAGCACTCATGCGGGATGGGGTGTTCAGTGGAGGCGCATGCTACTATGGGGTTGCAGACCTCACCCTGCTTTTGCATGACTTCCACAAGTTCGAAGACAAGTATCTTGAAACCCTCATTGCTCCACGTGAGGATCTTGCTGCATACCGTGAACGCTCCCCAATTAACCACCTCAAGGAACTGCATGTCCCTGTGATCTTCTTTCATGGACGAAGGGATTCAGTCGTACCTGTTACCCAGACAGAAGCGATGGTTCGTTCCCTTGTTGAAGCTGGCCAGGTCGTTGCCTCCGTCATCTATGACGATGAACACCATGGATTTCGGAAGGAGCATGCTATTTCCTACTCTCTCGATGCAGAGTATTCCTTTTACGAGCATCTCCTTGGAGCGCCTCCGCCCCAACTGCATCCACGGCTAGCAATTCACAACGCTCACCTTCTCCGTTCCAGGACGTAATACCCATGCACTAAAGGTGTATCTCTGCGATATATGTTGCATGGTACGATATAGCGATATAGAGGGGACAGGACATGTTGGGAGTGACTCAGTGCATCGACTACGCACGCTATGGGAGTACCGGTCGCTGGTACTTGCAGTAGCGGGTCTATGTATTGCTGGCATTGCATACCTGGTTGGAGCAAGCGTAGTTGCTACATGGGCACTATGGATTACAACGCTCTATGGTGCTGTACTTTCAGCCTATGTCGTTGTAGTGAGTCTCCTGCACCACCGACTCGGTGTGGACATTATTGCCCTTCTCGCACTCATTGGAACGCTTGTAATCAGTGAGCCGCTTGCTGGAGCTGTCATTACACTCATGCTTACAAGCGGGCAGTCACTTGAGTCCTATGCAGCAAGGCGGGCAGAACGGGAGCTCGATGCGCTCGTGTCCCGCACTCCACAACATGCTCGTATCCGGCAGGGTAGTGAGATTCGGACAGTAAGTCTAGAAGAGGTGGAAATTGGCGATACAGTGCTTGTGGGGAGTGGTGAAGTCATTCCCGTGGATGGTGCAGTGCTCACAGATGAAATAACGCTCGATGAGTCTGCACTTACAGGAGAATCCCTGCCAGTTGCACATTTCAAGGGCGACACAGTGCGCAGTGGGGTCGTCAATGCAGGGAGCCCTTTTGAACTCCATGCCCTTACTCGTGCTTCGGACAGTACATATGCACGCATCGTTCGACTTGTACAGGAAGCAGATTCTCACCCAGCACGTGCTGTTCGATTTGCGGACAAGTTTGCAATTGCCTTTGTTGGAGTGACATTCATCCTTGCAGGAATTGCATGGGGAGCGAGCGGACTCCTTGAACGGGCAGTTGCAGTACTTGTCGTGGCAACACCATGTCCCCTTATCCTCGCTGTACCCATTGCTGTCGTCTCCGGTCTTTCTCGTGCTGCCCAGAGGGGAATCATTATCAAGGGAGGTGCTGTACTTGAGGCCCTCACAACGTGTCCAGCTCTTCTCATCGACAAGACTGGGACACTTACCTCAGGACATCCTGTTGTCTCAGACATCATTCCTGCACCTGGAGGGCAGGTGGACAGATGCATGAAGTATGCTGCTTCCCTCGATCAACTGTCGCAGCATGTTCTCGCTTCCAGCCTTGTGAAGTATGCACGCTCACGACACTTGATACTCTCACTGCCCGAACAGGTCGTGGAACAGCAGGGAGCAGGCATAGAGGGACTGGTGGATGGTATCCAGGTTCGAGTGGGAAATGCAGCATTTGCATATGCATCGTCGTACGCACCATGGGTGAGGGCTGCCAGGAGACGTGCAGAAGCGGATGGGGCTCTTGTTGTGTATGTTGCTCTCGATGGTACGCCAGAGGGTGCCATTCTCCTTGATGACCATGTTCGTCCGGACTCTGCACACACGCTACGTCTCCTGCGGAATGTCGGGTTTGAGCGTCTTGTCATGGTCACAGGAGATCGAGAAGAGGTTGCACTCACCATTGGTGCAGTACTCGGTCTTGATGAGGTTCTTGCAGAGCGGACACCTGAGGAGAAGGTCACTGCACTTCGAGTCGAGCAGGAACAGCACCACACCATGATGGTTGGCGACGGGATCAACGATGCACCAGCCCTTGCCCTTGCAGATGTCGGGGTAGCCATGGGAGCACGGGGGACAACTGCATCAACAGAGACTGCAGATGTTGTACTTCTTGTCGATTCCCTTGAGAGACTGTATGAGGCTGTTGTCATCAGCCAGCGCTCACAGCGTATTGCACGGCAGAGTGTTCTTGTTGGCATGGGACTTTCGCTCCTTGGCATGATTGCTGCAGCACTTGGGTATCTGCCACCACTTGTAGGAGCGATTGCACAAGAGGTCATTGATGTCATTGCAATCCTCAATGCACTTCGTGCTCTTTCTGTGCCACTCCTCCGTCGCCATGTGAGTCCCGAGACTGCAGCCCGTGCTGCACGTTTCTCCGAAGAGCATGTTGCAATCAAGGGATATCTTGATGACATGAGAAATAGTGCAGATGCTCTTGTTTCGGATGCACCCGTACTCGCCTTTCAGCGAGCAAAAGATGCTGAAGAGACACTTCGTACAAAGATTCTTCCGCATGAGTTTGAGGAGGAACGGGAGCTATATCCGGAGCTGGGAAAGCTCTATGGAGGTCCAGAGGGGCTTTGGAGTTTTCAGCGCACACATGGTGAGATCATGCACCAGAGCAGGCGTCTGGAGCGACTAGTTGCTTCAGTAGATCCTGCAGCGCCAGATCTGGTGGATCTCGCTGAAGTCCGTCGCTCACTGTATGCAATACATGCCATCCTTGCCCTCCATACAATGCAGGAAGAGGAAGAGTACAGCCTTCTCATGGAGCCAAGCTAGCTTGTAAGGGCTCCCGTCATGACGGAGTAGAAAGTGATTGGTCGAGAGCCTGCTCCTTTGGGGCATCATGCTCTGTTGAGCTCAAGTGCATGAAGTAGTACGTCACAACGCTAAATCCCACGAGGTTTGCAAATCCGAGCATGACAACACCAGCAATTTGCTGGTCAACGATATGCGACATGCCGAAAAGCAGTGGTTCATGGAGGTAGAAGGTATACAGGACATGGGGGGACATCGTAATGATGAACCCGAGGATTGTGAATGGAAGGCAGGTTAGGGTGACATATGCGATGTTGCCAAGAATTCGGCCATCAGTCAGCGGTATCTCTCCTTTGGGACTTAACGGAAGGACAAGTGGCCACCACATGAGGATGCCGGCAGCGAAAAATGAGGTGTGCTCCAGAAAGTGGATGCCATCGTTTTCAAGGGCAAGGTTGAATGGCCCCGGGAAGTGCCAATAGAAAAAGGCAAGTCCCATAAGCAGGATGGCGGACCACCTGTTGCAGAGTGCTGTTTCAAGTGCCCGGACGATCCTGTTGGATCGCAGTGTGCGGGCAAGATCACTTCCGCGAAGTGCAAAGAGGAAGCATGGTGCTGCAAGGTCGGAAAAGAAAATGTGCTGAAACATGTGGAATGTGAGTGAGTACCGGTCTCCTGCGTAGTCAATTGGAGACTGTGAAGGAAGATAGAGAAAGAGGACACCCAGAACTGTCCACAGTACGGTGTTCCTCATTGGTGGAGCATCGTCCCGTGGATGGGCTGCCCGGGATCGGGACTCCTGGAAAAGCAGCACGATCAGGGCAGCTGCAATGGCAAAAAGCGGGATCATGATGTCGTTCTCCCAGCTCCAATCCGATAAGGAGAGGGAGACAGAGCGGACAACACTAATGAAGTTCATGAAGTACCTTTGTGAGCGTTGGCTTCGTAAGCTGACCAATGACAATGGCATTGATGACATTGGTACTTGATACGAAGAGGGAGACCGGAAGTCCCTCAAAGCCATATTTCCCATATACGTTGCCGTTTGTGTCCAGGAGTACGGGAGTTTTCAGATGGAGTTCCTTCAGATATGCAGTAACAGTTGTGGAGGACTCACGTTCATCAATGAGGACAAGCTTGTCCGTAGCAAACTCGCCATGACCCACAGTGGAAACAAGAAGGGGGAGTTCGTCCCTGCAGCTTACACACCAGGTGGCAAAAAAGTTGATGACACGGGGGGAGTGTGCATCGTGTGAAGAGATGTAGGAGCCTCCTGCAGTTGAGGAGAGCGTGAAAGCAGGGGGAACATCCCCTTTTCTAACACCGATTGGTGCAGCAGTTGCTTGTGGAGCAGCAATGTCTTCAGTGGCCATGAGGGAAAGGACATCATTTGTGATGGCTGATGGACGCCAGGTGGAGTTTGTAAGTTCTGTCTGATATATCTGCCTGCCACCCTTTGAGAGGGCGTTGTAGAATTGCGACTCGATAGCACCCTTGACATATGGGGGATTTGCGTACGTTGTGAAGATCGTACCTGTCGGATCCGCTATGCCAACGTAGAGTCCGTGAGAGAGATTGTATGGCTCAATCTGGTGTGAGTACGGATTCACATGTTTCTGGGAGTCTCCCCATGGTTCAGGACACACGAGGACTGGGGTGGTAGAGCCAGCGCAGGAAGTTGAGAAGCCAAGCGAATGCCAGAATGCATTGACTGAAGTCGTGCTTCCTGTGAGGAGTGTCCAAGGGATGCCAAAGGCCCTTGCGTAGTTGAGGAGGACAGGCGGTGTGTCCTCGGCAGGATTGACTGTTACCTCGACAATCTGCACACGTCTACCAAGGCCCATTGCATCAAGCTGTTTGGCAACATCCCAGAGTCCAGAAGCAGTGAGCAGGCAGACATCCGTACAATCTGTGAGAAAGGTCGCGAGGATGGTGATGTGACCCTGGAAGAACGAGCTGGAAATAGTTTTTCCATACTGGTTTACCAGGGGAATGCCGGGAATTTTTTGCACGGATCCCTGAGCGATGTGTGTGACGAAGTTCACTGCATGTGTACCTGCAGCAATTGTTGCCACAACTGGAACAGTTGCAGTCCTTACCTGGTGGGTGACGAGGTAGACAAGGATTTCTGCTGCTGGGCCAGAACCTATGGTGAGAAGTATTGGAGAGGTGTAATGGATTGTTGTGCCATTCGCATTCAGACTGACCGAGGCAGAGACATACGTTCCAGAAGGCACACCAGTAGTTGCAACAGGTGGTGGAGGTGTTGTGTTCAGCGTTGCAGGAAGGAGGTTCAGTGCAGGGAAAGGTGCAAGAGCAACCGACGTGTGGCCTGCAGTTGAGAGGGAGAGTTTAGCATCTGTCACATGAAGTGTTGGAGATCCGTGCGATAGGATCATGGAGCTAAAAACCTGTCCTGCAGCTTTCGGACCAGTGCTTGAGCATGAGCTGAGGATGCCTGCACACAAGCTTCCAGCAAGAAGCCAATACACAATGTTCTTCCGCATGATTCACCGGTGATGCTGCTGATCTCGTTCGAGCATAGCAAACTGTATATTTACAGGTATTTAGTTGCATGCTGCAAGCAAATAAGTTATACTATCTCCTGTGGTTGATAGCGAGAATACTCCAGCATATACGAAGCAATCTGTTGACGAAATAGTCGAACTCCTTGCACAGCTTCGACACCACACAGGAACATCGCACTGGACAGCGCAAATACAGAAGCTTGCAGGGATCGAGATGAGTCTTCCGATGTTCATGGTGCTGGTGTCCCTGCATCGTAGCGGCAGTCAGCGAGTGAGTGATCTTGCTCGAATGCTCGAGCTCGATATCTCAACGACCAGCAGGCATGTCCAGCATCTTGGAGAACGTGGACTCATTAATCAGGTTCCAGATCCAACAGATGGTCGGGCATCAATGATGGAGCTTACTCTTCGGGGTGAGGATGTGTTTGCACGTATCCATGAAGCACGTCTTGCATTCCTTCGACGCCTACTTGCGAGCTGGAACCAGAAGGATCAGGAGGATCTCGTTCGACTCTTCAGAAAATTCGTTCAAAGTATCATTCGGGAAAAGGAGCAGACCGTATGAACGCAGAAAGCAGTGCAGTGCAACCATCATCGAGGCGCATCATCATCATTTTCATGGCACTTGCTGCCGGAATGCTCCTTGCAGCACTTGACCAGACAATCATTGCCTCAGCACTGCCGACAATTGTTGGAGATCTTCATGGCCTGGAACACTATTCATGGGTCGTGACTGCATATCTACTTACATCGACAACATCAACAATGGTGTACGGAAAGGTGAGTGACCTCTTCGGTCGGAAGGTAGTCTTCCAGATTGCCATCATTATCTTCATCGTCGGCTCGATGCTTTCAGGCCTTTCCCAGTCGATGAATGAACTCATCATCTTCCGGGCAATTCAGGGTCTTGGAGCTGGTGGCCTGATGGTTGTGGCAATGGCAATCATTGGCGATGTTGTTTCCCCTCGGGAGAGAGGGCGATACCAGGGGTATCTTGGAGCAATCTTTGGACTTGCCACGATTGCTGGACCACTCCTTGGAGGATTTATTGTTGAGCACTACAGCTGGAGATGGGTGTTCTACATCAATGTCCCTGTTGCCATTGTTGCTCTGGTGGTCACGCAGCTTGTACTGAAGGTGCAGTTCATTCGGCATAAGGCGGCAATTGATATCACTGGGACTGTGCTCCTTACGGCTGCAATAACTGGCATCATTCTTGTCACCACGTGGGGTGGTGTGACATATCCCTGGGGTGACTGGCATATCCTTGTCACAAGTGGTGTTTCACTAGTTCTTGTGGCAGCTTTCCTCGTGTGGGAACACCGTGCAAAAGAGCCGATCCTTCCCCTTCGACTGTTTCGCAATCACACTTTTTCCCTCACGAGTGCATCGAGCTTCATCATTGGCATGTCGATGTTTGGGGCTATCATCTACCTTCCGATATATCTCCAGCTCGTGAAGGGCTCAACGCCAACCGTCTCAGGGCTCCAGCTCATCCCCCTCATCATTGGTCTCATGGGGATGTCCATTGTCTCGGGACAGGTCATTTCCCACACAGGCAAATACAAGTTCTTTCCTGTTGCCGGGAGTATTGTTGCAACAGTCGGGTTCCTTCTCTTCGCACAGCTTCATGTCCACACTTCATTTCTCGCACTGTATGGCATGATGTTCGTGCTGGGGATAGGCATTGGGTGCATCATGCAGGTTCTCGTGATTGCTGCCCAGAATGCTGTCACACAGCGGGATCTTGGCGTTACAACTGCAGGAATCAGCTTCTTCCGCTCCATTGGAGGGACAATCGGGACTGCAGTGTTTGGTGCCATTCTCACGAATCAACTCCTCACACATCTTGCCCACGATATTCCACCTGCATTCCAACGCGCACTGCCCCAAGGATCTTCGACATCCTCTCTCCTTACCTCTCCAGCAGCACTCGCCAAATTCCCTGCTCCGCTTCGCGCAGCCATTGAACTTGCTTTTTCACAGGCGCTTGACACAGTGTTCATTTGGGCAATACCCATTGCTGCACTCAGCATTGTTGTTACCGTTTTCCTGAGAGAAGTTCCCCTTCGAGAGCATGCACATATTGGCTCCATTGAGGAGTCACTCGAGATAGGTGTAGTTACAGAACCTGAAAGTGAGGAGGATTCATCCCTCCAGGGAGTTGCAGCGGACTAGGAGGCATTGTCCTGGTTCTGTCCCTTGTCGTCCCGTACAGTAGTGGCATGTTTGGAATACTTAAACATGTCACTACTGATTCATCGAGCACGGAACGTTCATTTGCCCATAGGGTGGCTCAGGAATTCGAGGCACAAAGGTTTGAGTTTGCAGCAGTATTCGATGCAGTCCGGACTATTGCTGCAGAAATTGGAGAGAAGAAACTTGGTTCCTATGCTCTCGTGGTAGGTGATGATACAAGTGGCAGGCTCCCAGCACTGATATTGTGGAAGGTAATCAACCAGGTGAATGCCAGGAATGGACGCCAAAAGGTGCCAATCACGTTCATCCAGACGTACTCGGAATTTCAAAGCAAGAAATACCTCCAAAGGGCAGCATGGGCTCGCAGGTCAGGTATCTGGAAAGGGCTAGCAGGACAGCGTGCACTGGTAGTCACAGAGTTCATTTCATCAGGGAAACACCTGGGTCAGCTCACAGGACTTCTCCGGGAGGCAGGAATCTCGTTTGATGTTGCAACACTGGGTTCGTATGGGTTGACTACAGAAGTAGTTGCGTCAGCCCGGATGACTAGTACTTCTCGGTTTTTCGATGGCAAGGGAGGAATCCTCCTCTACCGGAAGTCCAATCTCACAGGACTGAGCAGTGAGAAGTGTGGAGAGCCCAAACGCGATGTAGTACCGATGGAATCTGTTGCAGCAGCACGACTCCATGTCAAGACCATTGCCGAGAAAGTTGACCAGAAGTTGCAGCAGGGCCTCGGTTGAGTGACTGTTGGAGCGGCCATGTGTCCGCAGCGTCCGCCAGTAACTGACAGTTCCTTCAGCCCGGAGAATACAGGCCAAGAACAGTACAGTGTGCCCTGGCTGGGGAGAGAGGATTCGAACCTCTGATACACTGATCCAGAGTCAGTTGCCTTACCACTTGGCTACTCCCCACCGGAAACGGTCTACGTTTGAAAATAGCACGTTTTGCTTATACTCAGTGTATGGATCTCTCAGCGATTCTTCGCTCTCAGGCAAAGCGCTACCGGTGCGGTGTCTGCGGACACAATATGGCCGACTGTGGTATCCATATTCTCGCACAGCAGGGAAACAGGGCTCTTGTTCGTGTGACGTGTGCATCCTGCTCGGACGAGAACCTCCTCCAGATCATCTTCCAGACAGAGGATGAGGCAGGAGAAGGGCTTGGAGCACCACTCCCAATGCATCCTGAGATGGATGGCCCCGTTCCACCAGATACGCCGCCAATCTCTGCTGATGAGCTCCTTGAGGTGCATAGAGCTCTTGCCCAGCTCAATACAGGTATTACTGACCTCTTTGCACCCCCCCCAGGAAATACCTCCACTCCGACAACAGACACTGAGCAGTAAGGGGTCGTTGCCTTCGGCGTAGACTGGAGTGTATGACAGATCTCCTTACTTCGTTGCGCCCGACAACCGGGGAACTCCATCGGGCATTTGCCTCTGCTGCCAAATGCTGGTGGCAGTATGTCCAACTCGTTACTGATGACACGCTTCTTGTTCCAACTCCCTGTGAAGGCTGGACTGTTCGCGATCTCATCAATCATGTAGTGACTGGGGAACTCATGACACTTGCACTGTGTGGCGAGGGACCCATGCCTACTCGTGGCAATGACTATCTCGGGGATGATTGGCGAGCAGCAGCTGAAGCGATCCATAATCAGGCTCTTGTCCTTCCAGACCGCCTTGAGGAGGAAAAAACCTACAGTCTTCCCATGGGAGAACTTCCGGGCTGGGTGTTTGTCCGGATGCGCACGATGGAATATTTCTCCCATGCATGGGATATTGCGGACGCGTTGGGTAAACCGACTTCGGATTGGGATATGGCAGTGCTTGAGAACGTATTTACTTTTGCAAAGGTCCGTCTTGCAGATGTGCCTCGCGGTGAAGGAAAGCCATTTCACGAGGCAGTTCCCATCGATGATAATGCCCCACTTCCTGACAGGTTCGCAGCATTTCTTGGCCGCACTTCAATTCGGTAGTTGAACACGCTGCTGGCTCATGCAGCATGACTTCGCTCATCCTCCTGGCGGGATGATGATACCACTGGGCTGAGAAGGGGAAGGTGTTGGTGTTGGAAGGATGCCATCAGATGGTGAGGTAATAGGTGTCGGCTGGATGCCACCAGATGGTGAGGAAGAAGGTGTCGGCTGGATGTACGGCGTTGTTGATGGCGTTGGAGTTGTGCTGGAAGAAGGAGTACCTGAAGGGGATGGTGCAGGTGTGCAGCTCGGGCAGAGGGTGCCACTTGGAGGTGTCGGGGAGAATTCTGCTGGCTTCGGGAGTGAATTCACGAAGGGAACAATTGTGTACTGTGCCTGGGTTGAACCGTATATTCCGTTTGTGGGAAGTTCCCCTGGATCTGTTGCAGACGTATGGCCTGCCCACGTGCTGATAATCCAGCTCGGAGTGAAGGAGTAGTACCAGGAATCAGCGTAGTTGTCAGTCGTACCAGACTTGCCAGCAGTCTGGTAGCGGAGGTGCAGTCCCCAGTACGCAGGGTACTTGATGAGGATGTTGTCAATGGTCCATGCCTGGTATGGGGTCATGATCGAGCCGTAGTCAGGACTGACGCTGTTGTTGATGAGTACAGTTCCATTTTGTGCAATCACCTTGAGGATGGCAAAAGGCTTCACGACATAGCCACCATTTGCAAATGGAGCATATGCAGCAGTCATGTTGAGCATGTGCACTGCTGAGGTGCCAATGGCGCTGCTCAAATTGTGGGCAATAGGTGTGTTGATACCAGCACTGTGGGCAAAAGCAATGACATTGTCGATTCCGGCAATTCCCATGGCCTGCTCTGTACAGACATTTCGTGAGTGTACAAGACACTGCCACGCAGGAATATTTCCCTCGAATTTCCTGTCCCAATCCTTCACGCCACCCTCAAGAAGAGACTGTTGATACGTGTCATTGAGGATAGTATTTGGTGTTAGGGAGCCATTCATGAATCCAGTTTCATAGACGAAGGGTTTAAAAGTCGAACCTGGTTGGCGTAGTCCAGTTGTGACATTGAACTCTCCATCAATTGATGTATCTGCATAATTTGCGGATCCCACCATGACTTCGATCGCACCATTCTTCGGATTCATCATGAGCATTGCAGCATTGTTAATGCCGTGTCCTATGGGATACGGCCCGTACACCTCCTTGTGGATAATTGCATCTGCCCGTTCCTGGAGTGCAAGGTTGAGTGTTGTAATGACTGTGAGATTTCCCTGGAGAGCGGAGGGATCGTTCGCAAAGTACTGGCTGAGCTCGTTTTCGACGAACTGCACGAAATGCGGTGCAGGACCAGGATCCACTGTTGGTGGATGACCATTTCGAAGTAGTTCGAGCATTGCCTGCTGGTGTGCAGCCTGGAGAGCCTTGTCTTCAGCTGTGGGAGTATAGCCACCTACAAGGGGATCTATGGCGTCTGCTTGCTGCTGGGTAATATCACCTGCCCGAACCATTCCTTCCAGAACGACATGCTGACGTTCCCACGCAGCCTGTGGATTGACGAAGGGATCGTAATATGAAGGAGCCTGCGGGAGTCCAGCAAGAAGGCTTGCCTCCTGGAGGGTGAGTTGGGACGCATTGACTCCGAAAAAACGTTCTGCTGCAGCCTGTATGCCGTACGAGTTTTCGCCATAAAAGACAATGTTGAGGTATTTATCGAGAATCTCATTCTTTGTGTACGTATGGGAAATTTCATTCGCGAGGAGTGCCTCGCGAATTTTGCGCATGGGAGATTTGGGTGCTTCGTAGCCGAAGTACACCATTTTTGCAAGTTCCTGGGTGATGGTACTTGCCCCCTGTGCTGCTGATCCAGAGGCAGCATCCACAAATGCAGCCTTGACGATACGGACGGGATCAAGTGCTCCCTCGGAGTAGAAGTACCGGTCTTCTGTGTCAATTGTTGCCTTGATCAGGAGTGGGGAGATCTCAGAGAGCGCAACAGGCGTACTCACGACACCGCTTCTTCCAACTGTTGCGATGACATGACCCGTGGAATCCTCGATAGTGATTGAACCAGTCTGGGTGCCAAGCGTTGCAATTGGGGGCATCGTCACCTCTGCGTACGCGACAAGAGAGCCAGCTCCAATCGAGCCGATAACGAATGCAGTGATCATGATGGCAGCTACTCGTTTCCATGAAGCGAGCCGTGCCCAGAATCCACCCTGGAGTTCACGTCGTCGTGCATCTGCACGTCGTCGTGATCTGGCAGTCATACCTTTGCTCCTCCTGTGATACGGAGGATCATCCTCCGTACAGATCGTCTGTATCAGTTCCCATGCGTTCGATCACGCGTTTTGCAATGAGTGTTCCAGCTGCAGTACCAGCTGCAGTCACGAGACGCAGGACCAGTGCACGTCCCAACCCACCTGACTTCTTAACGGAGAGCTTGTTGAGTTGGTTTCGCATTGCATGGATCTCGCTGGAAAGCTCTTCGAGGGATGCGTATTCAGGATACGTGTTGTCTTCATTGGAGAGTGTGCGAGGTGATGAACGGAACATCCTTCTCAGTGCAACAAGGGAGAGAACGACAGAGATCGAAGTAACAGTCACGACTGCAATGCGAGCTCCATCAGTTGGGAGCCGTTTCTTCCAATCCAGTTCCTGGCGAACCTGCTTTTCAAGCTCACCTACTGATTTTGCGAGTCTGTTCCGCTGTTCGTCCCTTTCACGCTCTGCTTCGCGAACTTCTTCAGCCATTCGATTTCCTCCTTCACAGATGTCATCGTATCGGATGCGGACGTTGCAGTGGCACGGAACGTCCGGTACCCCCGGTATCCAGTGAGTGCAGCTGCAGCAAGCAGGATGACGAACATGATGCACCAACCAAGCCACATCATATGGAAGAGACTTCCGAGTACTGTTGCAAGGAGGCCCACGAGCACAACGACTGCAAGTGCTGTAAGAACCAGTGCAATGAGTGCGAGGAAGATGCCATGCCGGAGTTCGAGCAGGGCCTGAACCCCTCGTGCCTTGACCACACGAATCTCTGCATGAACAAGTTCCTGCGATGCTGTGAGGACATCACGTGCAAGGTGTTCGAGGGATGGCGTCGAGTCAGTCATCTCGTGCTACATGCTCCCGTGATTCTCTTCCATATCACTAAGAGCATAACAAGGAGCCTTTGCGGAAAAGCGGTTCACTGTGGTGTGAGTTCACGGATGTCCTGGAGCTGTCTGGCAATCCACCGTGTGATGTCATTTGCATGTACAGTTATCCGAATACCGTCGGCACGTCGTTTCCTTTCTGCTCGTTCCATGGTAAGTGCACGAAAGAGGGCATCAGCGGTTTCATCAATATCGAAGGGATTGATGGAGAGTGCATATTGGCCCAGTTCATCATGGGAGCCTGCATTCTCGCTGAGGACAAGCACTCCATTTGGCTCATTGCAAAGCATGCCTTCCTTTGCAACGAGGTTCATTCCATCATAAATGGGATTGACGAGAAGGACATCGAACTGCTTGTAGCCAGCAATGGCCCGGTAGATGTCATTGTCAATTTCGAGCTTAATGGGCATCCAGTTGCGTTCCCTGAATCGATGGTTGATACGTGCTGCAAGTCCGACAACATTTCCCAGATATGCCCGGTAGTCACCAATGTCCTGGCGACTTTCCTGGAGAAAGGCCCAGAATATGGTATTTCCAATGTATTCAGGATGCTGTTCAAGCATTCGTTCATACGCGAGGAATCCCCGAATGATGTTCTTGCTGAGATCCGTTCGATCCACCCTGAGGATGAGGTGCTTTGGTCTCCAGCTCAAGATTTCCTGCTCCTGGGAGGAAACTGATGGTTGTTCTGCCATGAGTTGGAACTCTCGAGGGTCAACACTTATGGGGTACGATCTTGCCCATACAGCCCTGCCCTCGTAGAAAACAGTCTGGTCACGATGATCCACCTCAAGAGCGAGATTCTCTTCGCAGGTAAGGAGAAAATTTCGGACATCCCGTCGTGTCTGGAAGCCGATGATGTCGTTTCCGAGAAGTCCATGGAGGATGCTGTTTCGCATTGATGAAGGAAGGATCTTCCAGTACTGGGGAGTGGGCCAAGGGACATGGATGAAATGCTGCATTGTTGCATTGGGCAAGGCTTGCCTCACAATGCGTGGCGCACAGTACAGTTGATAATCCTGGAAAAGAATGAGTGGTGGGTAATCTGAGCGTTTTGCCTCAAGAATGACCCGTTCTGCAAACTTCCGGTTCACATATTCATATCCATCATTCCATGCCCGGTGAATTGCAGAATCGATGAGGGGTTCCCGTGCGAGATCCCACAGATAGTGGTGAATGAACCAGAGAAGCGGGTTGCTGATGACGTTGTAATACATGTCATATGCATCGTGCTCAATGTCGACAAAGCCCACACGGTACTGTGTCCCATCATCAGCACGAAGTGTTGCTGTTCCTCCTGGCTCTGCACGTGAGGCAAGGATGCGGTCACGTTCATTTCGGGCTGCAGCAATCCAGATTGCATGGGTTGCATTCGCAAGGGTGAGCATTGCAGATACAAGGCCACCACTACCCCTGACAAGTTGCTCCGGCACTCCCCGAATGGGATCCGCTGCTACAAGTGACAACGGTGCCCTGTTCGAGACGATGATTGGCTGTACGTGCTGTATGAGACGACGTATATATGGCCCTATGGTAGGCATGTCGTTCCTCCGCACCTGGAGCCTGTCCTTAGGCACATGATACGCCCATGGGTCGTATGTGCTAGGAATGTCTACCGGGGCACTATCATTTACTTCACGGGATGCCTATAAGGGACAGGACTGGTGGTATCCTCGCACAGGCAGGGATGTTCTTCCTATGGACCAATGAGGTAAGTATGGCTCTCTCCGTCTATCCTCCAGATATTTTCCCCATCCAGCGACGTCCAACTGTTTGGTTTCTCCTTGCAAGGGGGATCTTTGGTCCTGTTGTGCGCTTTCTCTTCAGGTTTGATGTTGCAGGAAGGAAGAACAGGATCGCTGGATCATGCGTCCTCATTGCAAATCATCTTGGCTGGCTCGATGCCTTCGCACTCCTCCTCTCCTTTCCTTCGACACCGCGGATCCATTTTCTGGGAAATCCCGAGGGAGCAAGCCAGAATCCATTTCAGTGGTGGGTGCTCAGACATGTTGGGGGATACCTGCCTGTCATTCCAGGAGGAGGAAATGGACCTGAGCTTTACAAGGCGGTATATCGCTGTCTTGATGCAGGGGGAATCGTTGCACTCTTTCCGGAGGGGAGATTTGGCTTGAGGGAAGGGGAACTTCTTCCCTTCAAGAGTGGCTTTGCACACTTCGCCCACCATGCTGGAGTCCCCATCATTCCAGTTGGACTCACTGGAACGAAGACACTCTGGCTTTGGAAGACAGTGAATGTCACGATTGGTGAACCATTCATGCCTGAAGGTAGCATCGAGGAGACAGTAGAGAAAGGGCGAGAGAGTGTGCTTCACCTGTTGAGAAAACGGAGATGGAAAGGAATTCACCTCTTCACGAAGGAACTCACGAATCTTTTGTGAGAACCCTCAGGTTGCAACATCTGTCTCTCCAATTGCCTGGTGTTGTACCTGGGAAAGGATTGCAGCACCAAGAAAGAAGAAGAGAGCTGAAACTGCAAAGAGGACGATATATCCCCCGGCAGCTGTGTGCTTGTTGACTGCATCAATGATGGGTCCCATGATCGTTGGTACTGCAGCCTGGGATCCTGCAGTTGCAATGTTGGAGAATCCAAGGAACTTTCCTGCTTTCTCCTTTGGAGAAAGGTCAACCATGTACGCCCAGTCAACAGAAAACATGCAACCTGTGCATATACCGAGAAATGTTGCATCAAGGACTGCCTGTGAGAGAGACCCAGCCGTTATGAGAAGCAGGGATCCAATTCCTCCTGAAACTGATCCGACAATAAGGACCTTTCGACGCCCTATGCGTTTGCTGAGAGACACTGCAGGATATGTCGTTACAAGGGAAAGGATGAGCACAGTGAGGACGACGAGCGATGTGGCTTCAGCATCCGAAGTGAAGGTGTAGCCAAAGAGATTGAAATGTCCATGATACGTATCTCGTAGATAGTTTGCAGCAAAGCGTTCGATGCCAGCGAGTCCTGTGTATGCAGAAAACCTGCTGAGCACTACCCAAAGAAAATCCCTGTGTCCACGGAAGTCTGCAAAGTATCCCAAGATGCGTTCGGAAAGAGGAGGGCGATGGAGGTTCTCCGGATTGTCGTTCACATGCCTGGGTAATGGTTCCTCATGAACACCAAATGCAGTAATGGCAAGGATGACAAGAAGTACTGCACCCACAACTGCACACATGGGTCGTGGATCAATGAAGCCAGCACTCACTGTTCCTGCAGCCTGTCCAAGTAGCTGAAATATTCCGATGAATCCAGATCCACGGCTTCGTTCCGAGGGTGGTATAGCATCAGGAAGGAGTCCCTGGTATGCCCCTTGTGCAACATTCATGCCGCATTGGAGGATGCAGTACAGGACAATCATGAGGACGAAATTAAAAGTGAACTCCATGGAGATGAGTCCAAGCACGCCAACAAGAACACCGATGACAATGAGGGGACGACGTCTTCCCCACCGCGTGCGCAGGGTGTCGGAAAAGGCACCGGCAGCTGGTTGTACGACAAGTGCAAATACAAGGCCAAATCCCTCAAGAATTGCAAGGGCTGAATTCTTGAAGTCAGGGGAGACGAGAGCAGGATTCCCTGCAGTGATGTGCTGGGGCACAAGCAGGAAAGGAAGTACTATTGCGAGGAACGAACCCCAGAGGAACGAGATACCAAACCACATCGAGGCAACAACAACATGCCGAAGGATAGTGGTTTTCTTGGTAGATGACATGAATGCTCGCTCCATTCCGGATCTTTGTAAGCATGATGCATGAGAAGGAGCAGGTGCACAACTTCTGTGACAGCGTTTCCACGCTTGTCAAATCGTGTGACTACACGCATTGTGTAGGTGTGACGCGAGTGCAGCATACTTGTCACGGTGAGATTCCGTTTCTCCATGCAGATCTACGATGTATTCATGTTTCTCGAAAATTGGCGTGCTGCACAGAAATCTGAACCAGTGAGTGCATCGTTCAATAACGTTACTCGTGATCCAGTACGTTCCATGTTGGAAACAGCAAGGGACAATTTCTTGGGCATGGATTCGCCTGGTGCTTCTGACACGATGAGTGGCTACAAGGTGCATGTGTATTGCGACACGCTCGAGGACGTGATGGATGCATGGAAAAGACTCAGCCCCATAGTTCGGGAACGGAAACTATATGCAAAACTTGCAACAAATCATCACCTTACAACTGCAAGTGAGCGGCAGCGGCACAAGGGAGTTACTGTGTATTTTCCCCATCGGGAAACAGCGCAGCAGGATGCACGTGCCATAGTGCAGGCCATGGAGGGATATCACCACGATGCAGCCATTAGTGGCGATTCATATATGAAAAATGGTGTGAGCTGGAGGTTTGAACTGTCTTCAGACCCCGGTAAGGATGTGACCCTCAAGGAGTATGGGGATCTATACAACAGTGCAGGCAAGGAAGCACCCATTGTTCCTTCTCTCAATCCATATGAGAACTGGGGTATTCGGCTTCGTACAGCAGAGGGCTCATCTGCCTCCAAAGCTGTTCTGCGGGATCTTCTCGCACACCGGGGAGAAATTGAACAGATTGTTCAGCGAGATACAAATGCACCCTCGTTTCGCTTTACAGCTCTCAATGGTGTCGAACATCTCCTCAGCAATCCAGCAACTGCTTTGACAACACTTGACGACATAGTCGTTGATGCCCTGAAGGAACTTGGGTTTGAGGCAGAGCCACGAATGTATGCACAGTCCGGTTTGGCAGCAGGAGTGAAGATTACTGCAGGGTCTGGGTATGCAGGGATAGACCATGCTGTCCTTGGCACAATAGGACGCCATGCCCGTGAACATTCTGTCCGTGCAGAATACCTCTCTCCCAGAACAACCATTGACCATGATCTTCAGGATGGTCGCATGATGATTGCAGCTGGAGGGGCTTCCCGGATACAGCAGCGTGCTGCAGTTCAGTCACGCAGCGGAGGAGGGCTCGGCTAGGGGAATCCCTACCCGAGGAGGACATCATAGATGAAGCGGTCCTCCCGGGGAATTCCCTGGTCTACATGGATGTGCTTCACTTCTGTGTATTCGAGGAGTCCATATGGGCCGAGTTCTCGACCGATGCCACTTTGCTTGAATCCACCAAAAGGTGCGAGGCCATTGATGAGATGCCAGTCATTGATCCACACCGTTCCGGTTTGCAGTTGTCGAGCGATCTCAATTGCACGAACAGTGTTGCGTGACCACACTCCTCCAGCAAGTCCATAGAGACTGTCATTAGCCATGCGGATGACTTCACTCTGGGACGACCATTTTTCGACGACGAGGACCGGACCAAAAAGCTCTTCCCGGCAAATGGTATTGTCCTGGGTGACACCATCAATGATGGTTGGTGCGAGAAACGCTCCCGGTAGGGCAATTCCATCCGGTCGGCTTCCACCACATCGAATCCGGGCACCTTGTGCTGTTGCTGCGCTGAGAGTGGTCATGATTCTCGTGTACGCAGCCTCATTGATAAGTGGCCCGATGTTCGACACAGGGTCAAGTGGGTCTCCGACAATGAGGGATGAAGCTTTTGCCACAAGTCTCTCCATGAACTCGTCGTAGATGGACTCATGGACGAAACATCGTGTTCCGGATTCACAGAGTTGACCCTGATGGAGGAAGACCCCAAATAAGGTGCCATCAACAGCAATATCAAGATCTGCATCATCACAAACAATGTTCGCGGACTTCCCTCCCAACTCAAGGGTCACCTTCTTGATGCCATCAGCAGCCTGGTGAAGGATTTTCTTTCCAGTTGCAGTCGATCCAGTGAAGGAGATCTTGTCCACTTCTGGATGCACAACGAGTGCTTCACCAAGGGCTGCACTTCCACCAGTGAGTACATTGAACACTCCTTTTGGGAGAAGTCCTGTTTCATCGACTGCCTTCGCAAACGCAAGAATCGATAGTGGAGCAAATGGGGAGGGTTTCACAATGACGGAATTTCCCATCGCAAGGGCGGGTGCAATCTTCCACATGGCAATAGGAAGGGGAAAGTTCCAGGGAACGATGAGTCCACATACGCCAATTGGAGACCGTTGGACGAAGTTCCATGACACATGAGGCATATCGGTCCATGCAAGCGGCTCGTACCATGACACAGAGCGTGACTGCTGTACCATCTGCCGGAAATGCTCGAGTGCTAGGGGAATATCAATGAGGGTCGTCTTTCGGAGTGTGGAGCCACCACTCATGGCATCAAGCATTGCCCAGTCACCACTGACCTCCTCACAGTGCTTGAGGATCTCAAGGAGGATGTCACATCGTCGTTCCTGCGAAGTCGTACTCCAATCCCCAGCATTGAAGGAACGCCGTGCAGCATGTGCTGCAGCATCGACATCCTGGGCATCATCTTCAGGGAGAGTTGTAACAACCTCCAGTGTGGCTGGATTCACAACATCAAATGTCTTCCCTGAGGAAGCTTGGCCCCAGGTACCATCGATGTAGTGCTGATCTGGAATGAATTGTTCAGTAGCAAGCATTGGTGTCTCCAGTGGAAAGGTTGTGTGCACCCGGGAGTGCCAAGAAGTGGTGCACCCCTGATAGTAGCTCAGAATCCACATTGACGTTGGGGAAGTGACTAGGCAGGATTCTGCGGAATCAGTGCAGTCGCGAGAACGACATGTGCACTGGTTTCAATACTGAGATATGCAAGAGTGCCATGGATTGTGACAGTTGCCGGAACACGAGGAGGTCGTGAGAGAGGAGGTCCACTGTAGTCGATCTGGACAATGATTCCGCCCGGGAGAAGTGGATCGTCATGTATTTCGTCAGCAATAGCCCTGTTGACAAGCTGTGAGGAAATATACCCCAGCCTGATGAACGAAGCTTGTGCTGCAGCAACAAATGGTGCATCGAGCGGTCGGTCAGTAAGGAGGTAGTAGCAAGATCGATACTTTTTCTCTCGAGGAAGTTGATAAATGGGTCCAGCTTTCATAACGGAAGAATTTTCCGTGAAAACACTTTTCCAGTTGGGATGTGATGTACGTGGAATAACGTATATGAGGCCTTGCAATCCATGTGAACCATATGGAGAAAGAGGAACAGCAGCAAAGCTTGCAGGATGGAATGTGCCAGGAGAAATGCCCTTTTTTAGTTCAACCAGATACGCAATTATGGTGTTTGTACTTCCACAAGGCTGCAGCGGTGGGAGGGAATACGGACCAACAGACAATATGCCTTTTGTGTTGGGGGGAGAAGCCTCTCCCTGACTCAGGCCGTGGTGATTGGGAAGTACATTTGGTCGGAAGTTCACAAGCTGGGGATGTACAACAGCAATGCCCGGGATGGCAAAGAGTGCTACGAGAAACGTCATTGCGAGGACAGTAAGAACAGCACGGAATTGTGAACGGGGAGCATGCTGTTCTGGACCACTCCTGGATACCTGCATAAATGCGTTGAATGGAGGGAGGCTGATCTCTTGTACCCTTTCCTCTACCTGTGATTTAAGCTTGTAAGCTATTCGGTCATCGAGATTCATCTCATGGCTCCTCCTTCAGGTGGTCGGAATATGCACTGCCAAGTGAGTGCTGGAGACGTTTTCGTGCATTTCGCAGCTGCGTCTCAACAGTTCTCGGGGAGCAGTGCATGAGGGATGCAATGGTTGCTGTATCAAGATCCTCAAGGTAAAAGAGGGTGGCACTCTGTCGCATGCGCAGTGGGAGGTCGTGGAGAGCGTGGAGAACATCGAGCCGTTCAATATCTTCTGATCCAGCTAATCGGGAAACAAGGAAGTGGAGAAGGTCTTTTCCCCTGCGTTCCCGCTTATGTCGTGCGATGACAGTACGGATCAGAGTCTTCCGGAGCCATGGCCAGGCAGGATCCTGTATGTAGCCTGGCTCTTCTCGCTCACGACGCAGAGCTGCAACAAACACATCATGCAAACACTCCTCTGCTAGCTCAGGATTTCTGCACATGGCAATTGCAACACGCATGAGATGAGTCCTGTGTTCGAGGTAGAGATTTTGTACGCGTGCATCAGGAGCAGTGGACTGCGACACGGTCATGCACACTATACTGACGAAAAGCTCACTTTCCCGTAGATCCGTTGTGACTGCAACGTTGCAGTGCGGAAACATGAGTCTGGAACTGTGTACAGGGAGAAAAGTCCTTCGTGGACACGCGGAGGTCATTCCCGGTACGCCATAACTTGCGACTTCTGCACTGGTGTGAAAATACCGTAATTGCGGTTCTGACACGTTGAGCCCATGCAGTTGTGCACATTATGTGGCGGTGACGTGGTCCATCAGCCCATGTGTTGGGAGACACGGGAAGTGTGCTACTGGTTCGTGACAAAAGTTGACGAGATCGATTGGGGAACCTGGAACTGTTCCGCCTGAGGCAAGAACGCACACAGCGACCTTCTTGCCCGAAGGGTTCATGGGATTGTGTTTTGCATGGGTTGCTCATGGTGTTCTCCTGTTGTGATAGTGCAAGAACGGGGAATGTGAACTTTGAACATGACTGTTCTGAACGTTCACAGCCCTGCCCTCCTTTGCATGTCCCGTACCCGGGGTGTAGCATGAATGAGTGTCACCGTGATGGGGGGAAACCGGGCAAAATGGGTTGACGAAACCCTTGCCCCATATCAATATGTAGTAGTGCAGCGGGCCAAAGACCCCAACATCTAGGGGTTGAGGAGCGTGTACAATAAGAAACCTACTCTTGCTATGAAAACGATCCCGTCTGATCGTTGACAGTCATATCAGCCATCGCGGCACCAGGTGCCGTAGTTGAGGGTTTACCTATGGACAATGCTTTGTCGTCTCCGTCGTCGTCGTCTCAGCCCGTTCGTCCCAGCAAGGCTTCCCAGGCAAAAGCGACAAAGACTCGTCAGCGAGGGGCAACAGTGGAGCTGAACTCGACAGGTCTGCATGTCCAGCGCCGGTTTACTGTGCAGGGACACCATCCGTTTGATGATGTGGTATGGGAATTCAGAACTGCCTCTATCACGAACGAGAAAGGTGAAGTCGTTTTTGAGCAGAAGGACTGTGAGATTCCAGAGTTCTGGTCACAGATGGCTACCAATGTTGTTGTGAGCAAGTACTTCCGTGGCCAGGTGGGATCGCCTGAACGGGAAACAAGCGTGAAGCAGATCATTGGACGAGTTGTTGAGACTATCACTGAATGGGGACGTGACGGAGCGTATTTTGCCTCGAACGAGGATGCGCTGTCATTCAGGGATGAACTTACCTACCTTCTCGTGCACCAGATGATGGCCTTCAACAGTCCTGTGTGGTTCAACCTAGGTGTTCCGGGGAGCAAGCCACAGGCATCGGCATGCTTCATCAACAGTGTTGAAGACACTATGGATGCAATTCTCACCCTTGCCAAAACAGAAGGCATGCTCTTCAAGTATGGAAGTGGTACTGGAACGAACTTCTCAACCATTCGCAGCTCAAACGAGTCGCTTGGAGGTGGAGGAGTCGCAAGTGGTCCTGTCTCGTTCATGAAAGGCTTTGATGCATTCGCAGGTGTCATCAAGAGCGGAGGTACCACGAGACGGGCAGCCAAGATGGTCATCCTTAATGTGGATCATCCGGATGTTGAGGAGTTCATTACATGCAAAGTGAAGGAAGAGCGCAAGGCATGGGCACTCATTGATGCAGGCTATGATGGCTCATTCACGGGCGAGGCATATGCATCAGTGTTCTTCCAGAACAGCAACAACTCTGTCCGTGTCACAGATGAGTTCATGCAGGCAGTTGAGAATGATGGTCAGTGGGATCTCCACTATGTGCACAAGCCAGAAGTCGTAGCAAAGACTGTACGTGCCCGGGATCTCCTTCGTCTCATGGCAGAGTCGACGTATGTGTGCGGTGATCCTGGAATCCAGTACGACACAACAATCAATTCGTGGCACACGTCAGCAAATACTGGACGGATCAATGCAAGCAATCCCTGTTCCGAGTACATGTTCCTTGATGACAGTGCGTGCAATCTCGCTTCACTCAACCTTCTGAAGTTCCTCCACGATGATGGATCGTTTGATATCGAGACCTTCCGCCATGCAGTTGACATCACCATCACTGCACAGGAGATCATTGTTGGAGCTGCAGTGTATCCAACGGAAAAGATTGCAGAAAACAGTGTCAAGTTCCGCCCGCTTGGACTTGGCTATGCAAATCTCGGTGCACTTCTCATGGCTCGCGGACTTCCCTATGACTCCGACAGTGGACGTGCATGTGCAGGTGCCATTACAGCCATCATGACGGGCGAGGCTTACGCCCAGTCAGCAAGGATTGCTGCAGAGACAGGTCCTTTTGAGGGATATGCAATCAACCGCGATCCAATGCTTGCAGTCATGCGGAAGCATCAGGAAGCAGCATCCCATCTTGATGCAGATCGTGCTGGAACAGCTCTTGTCGAAGCAGCGAAGGATGTTTGGGAAGATGCAGTAGTGCTGGGTGAACAGTATGGATATCGCAATGCCCAGGCCACAGTACTCGCACCGACCGGCACTATTGGCTTCCTCATGGACTGCGATACGACAGGCATTGAGCCAGACATAGCTCTAGTGAAGTACAAGAAGCTTGTTGGTGGAGGAATGCTGAAGATCGTCAACAGGACTGTTCCTCAGGCACTTGCCACACTTGGCTACACACGGGAAGAAATCCAGGCAATCATCGAGTTCATTGATGAGCACGACACCATTGAAGGTGCTCCTCATCTCAAGGAAGAGCACCTTCCTGTCTTTGATTGTGCTTTCCCCCCTCCACAGGGTGGACGAAGCATTGCTTGGCGAGGCCATGTGCGCATGATGGCTGCTGCCCAGCCGTTCCTGAGTGGTGCAATAAGCAAGACAGTGAACATGCCCGAAACGACAACAGTTGATGAGATTGAGAAGGCATATCTTGAGGCATGGAAACTTGGACTTAAAGCCATTGCAATCTATCGTGACGGTAGCAAGCGGAGCCAGCCACTGGGAACAACTGTCGAGAAGACTACTGGTGATCTGAAGCCACAGGTCCAGATTGTCGAGCGGCCACTGCGGAAGCGTCTTCCACAGGAGCGTCAGGCGATTACTCACCGGTTTGAGGTCGGAGGGCAGGAAGGATACCTCACAGTTGGATTGTATGAGGATGGAACTCCAGGAGAAATCTTCCTTCGCATGGCAAAGGAAGGTTCGACAGTGAGTGGACTTATCGACTCATTCGCAACAGCAGTCTCGATGGCCCTCCAGTATGGTGTTCCCCTTCAGGTTCTTGTGAGCAAGTTCTCCCATATGCGGTTTGAGCCACAGGGCTTTACAAAGAATCCGGAAATCCCGATTGCAAAGTCGATCTCTGACTACATCTTCCGTTGGCTGGCATCGCGGTTCCTTCCGCAGGAAGACCAGCTTGCATTGGGAATCCACGTTCCCGAGAGCAATGGAGACAGTGAATCAGCTCCCGTAGTCACTGAGTCACTTCCTGTAGTGGACCTTGGAGAACAGCTGAAGCTCACATTCCGCAATCAGGAGGATGCACCTGCATGCACAGAATGCGGAAGCATCATGGTTCGTAACGGAGCCTGCTACAAGTGCTACAACTGCGGAGGAACTTCAGGTTGCTCCTAGTACGGTAGGTTCATGTGGAAGATCCACAGCAAAGTACTAAAACAATCAGCCTCCAGTGCATTTTCATTGGAGGCTGATTGTCTATACATGGGAAAGCCTGGGATACGATACCTGGAGGCATGATAGTGGATACGGTGAATACCTAAAGTGAGTCACTAGGAACTCCTTACAACCAATTCACTGCGAGATTCAGTCACTCTGAGCGCTAGAAGATAGTGCAACGCTTGAAGCCATGAATGAAGGCAATATCCGCGCAGTACGTGTGTATTTCACAAACTGCAATCAGGGAACCAACAAAGCTGAGGACAGGTAACGCTGGCACAATTTAGCCTATGCAGCAGAAGCCTGATCGCCATCTCCATCAACAATGTCAAACCCTAAACTCGTTCGGAAGAGGAAGAGCTTGGTTCTCTTGATGGTGTTTTCGTCGTTCGAGAGCATGTCCTGTTGGGCTATCCTCTACGAGCGTTCGTAGTGCCTCAACAGTCGTAGCCATCTCTATCTTGCTGAGTGCTTCCTCAAGCATGTGATACATGTCGTCATCGATTGCTTTGATCTCCTTTAGCACTGACTTGGCGCGAGGTGACATCGAAAGAAAGACAGCACGTTTGTCCTGTGCCATCACTCTTCGTTCCAAAAGACCAGCGCGCACCATGCGTTCTGCCAAACGGCTTGGGTGGTCGCTCTCACACACAAGAAGATTGCCAAGTTGTTTGACGCTAAGAGGGCTTCGCTCTGCCAAGATCATGAGAACTTCAGCCCATGCTGGAGTCAGGTTGAAACGCCTTAGGGCATGTGCCAGGGAACGATTGCCCTCTCGCTGTGCAGCAAGTATTAGATAGCGGAGCTCTTCACCGGGTCTCATGATAGAAGGGCATTCCCGACCACCATGCCGTGGTCTTCAAGAAAGTCTCGTATTGCATGTGCATATCGACTGGTATGAGAAAACCGGAACATGTGTCCTGTACCTTCAAGGACCACATGTGTCACGTCAGGAATTTCGTTAATGAGCGGATCTGTTGCTTCTTTCGCAACCAGACGGTCACAAGATGGCGAAAGTACCAGTGTGGGCACGTCTATTTTGTGAAGAGATTGGCGAATATCGAACTGTCGAGCAGCTCTCACTCGAGCGACGTAACTAGACCAGCTTGTGGAACGCAAAAAGAGCTCTCGACTAGACCTTTCTGACCAGCTGATCTCAGTGTCCGGATTGCAGTCAAAGGGAGAAGACAGCATGTGGGCGTGAATCCGTAGTGTCAACTGCTTGTACAAGACTCCCGGCATGAATGCTGATATGTGGGAGCCCACGCGTGCGAATCTTGAGGCCAGCGGGTCGCTCGCAAAGCCCCCTGAAAGGACCAGGCCCATAAGCCCTGGTGGGCGACGTACCGCCAGGGCTAGCGCAACTGCAGCACCAAAGCTGTCACCAACGACTACATATCGCTCAAGGCTATCGATACTCTCGGCAAGGGCATCGGCGTAGCGTTCGACATCATCCAACTTCTCTGGCATGGTTGTAGCGATAACTGGCAGTGGCGAGAATGCTTGCTGCTGGTTAGTGCTCCATGGTGCACCGCTAAAGCATGGGACGAGGACAAGAGTGGGGAGAGTTTCTACTGCCGTGCATTTGACATGTGATGTAGGTGATTTCATATGACATAGCATATATTGTTTTTCAAGAACCATCGAGACCTGTACTGCTTCTGAGCGTTTGCTGACTGACAGGAGTGCCCGTGCTTGCAAAATGATGGCTTGGCAAGGTCGCACAGTGATCAGCACCTGTTTAAGCATCAGGTTCAGCTAGCCATTGCCGTTTGTAATGATTGGTTGTTGTGACCTCGTCATGTGTGAGCTCTATGCCGCTGCACAGTTATCAAATACCTCAGTCCCTCGTGGCCAACCCATTGTGTGATGGGTTGTGTGCGGAATTGTGGGCGTGCTGTGGGCTGCGTATGCCGGAGGAGCAGCTGGTACCGCGCACATGAACAGGAAGCGTGCCGCACGCTACAACTGGTGATTTGCAGGCTGATGCATCGTGACACGAAATGCTTACATACATTGTGTAACCGCATGCGACATCAGACAA